>NZ_WQPK01000038.1 GCF_018785265.1 Collinsella aerofaciens
ATTAGCGACACGTGGATATCCCGCGGGCCCGAGAGCGGTCCCGCAAGATACCACGGGCGCACGGCGGATGCCTTGGCACAGGGAGCCGATGAAGGACGCGGCAAGCTGCGATAATCCCCGGCGAGGAGCACACATCCTTCGACCCGGGGGTCTCCGAATGGGCGAACCCATCCACAGCAGTGTGGATATCCCCACCCCGAACACATAAGGGTGGGGAGGACAACCCGGGGAACTGAAACATCTAAGTACCCGGAGGAGAGGAAATCAATCTCGAGACTCCCCGAGTAGCGGCGAGCGAAAGGGGACCGATGGCCAAACCGTCGAGCGGGCATACCCGGCAGGGGTTCCGCCGACGGGGTTGCAGGGCCGCGCATCCGGGGGCTGCCGCCCCCGGGCGCAGGTCCGGCTGGGGAGCGGAACGGCATGGGAGGGCCGGCCGCAGCGGGTGACAGCCCCGTACGCGAACCCAGACCGGACGGCGCGACGCGGTCCCTGAGTAGGGCCGGGCACGTGAAACCCGGTCCGAACCTGGGTGGACCACCATCCAAGCCTGAGTACTACCCTGTGACCGATAGCGCACCAGTACCGTGAGGGAAAGGTGAAAAGCACCCCGGGAGGGGAGTGAAACAGTACCTGAAACCGTGCGCCCACGAGCAGTCGGAGCACCTTTATGGTGTGACGGCGTGCCTTTTGTAGAATGAGCCAGCGAGTCGCTGGCGCGGGGCGAGGTTAACCGAAAGGGAGCCGGAGCGAAAGCGAGCCTTAACAGGGCGACTTGAGTCCCGCGCCGCGGACGCGAAGCCGGGTGAGCTATCCGTGGGCAGGCTGAAGCGGGGGTAAGACCCCGTGGAGGGCCGAACGCACGTCGGTTGAAAACGGCGGCGATGACCTGCGGATAGGGGTGAAAGGCCAATCAAACCCGGAGATATCTCGTTCTCCCCGAAATAGCTTTAGGGCTAGCGTCGCGCGTTCACCGCCGGAGGTAGAGCACCGGATGGACGAGGGGGCTTCGCCGCCTACCGAATCCAACCGAACTCCGAATGCCGGCGGCCCAGAGCGCGGCAGTCAGAGCATGTGGGCTAAGCTGTGTGCTCGAGAGGGAAACAGCCCGGACCGCCCGCTAAGGTCCCCAAGTTCCAGCCGAGTGGCAAAGGATGTGCGTCCGCCCAGACAACCAGGATGTTGGCTTAGAAGCAGCCATGCATTCAAAGAGTGCGTAACAGCTCACTGGTCGAGTGGACATGCGCCGACAATACACGGGGCTAAGCTGGACACCGAAGCGGCGGGATTTTAATTCATTAGAATCGGTAGGGGAGCTTCCCATGGGCGGAGAAGCCGGAGGGCGACCGACGGTGGAGCGCATGGGAGTGAGAATGCTGGCATGAGTAGCGAGAGACGAGAGAGTAACTCGTCCGCCGTGAACCCGAGGTTTCCTGGGCAAGGCTAATCCTCCCAGGGTCAGTCGGGGGCTAAGGCGAGGCCGGGAGGCGTAGCCGACGCGCAGCAGGCAGACATTCCTGCACCGCGCACGCGGCGCTACGACCGACGGGGCGACGGATGGGGGTGGCTCGGCGGGGTTCTGGACGTCCCCGTGATGGAGCGCGGCCCGCGGACCAGGGAAATCCGGTCCGCACGAAGGGCGAGGCTCCGGACGAAGCACTTAAGCGAAGCGAGTGAGCCCGAGGTCCCTAGAAAAACCCCTAGGCAGGCGCGTGCGCGCCCGTACCGCAAACCGACACAGGTGGGTGGGTAGAACATACCGAGGCGATCGGGTCAACCATGGTCAAGGAACTCGGCACAATGGCCCCGTAACTTCGGGAGAAGGGGTGCCCGCGCGTACGTGAACCGGCTTGCCCGGGGAGCGGAGGCGGGCCGCAGTGGAGAGGCCCAAGCGACTGTTTACCAAAAACACAGGACTCTGCAGAAGCCGCAAGGCGACGTATAGGGTCTGACGCCTGCCCGGTGCCGGAAGGTCACGCGGAGGAGTTAGCCATTTCGGCGAAGCCCCGAAGCCAAGCCCCGGTAAACGGCGGCCGTAACTATAACGGTCCTAAGGTAGCGAAATTCCTTGTCGGGTAAGTTCCGACCTGCACGAAAGGCGCAACGACTTGGGCGCTGTCTCGACCATGGACCCGGTGAAATTGCACTGGTCGTGAAGATGCGACTTACCCGCGGAAGGACGGAAAGACCCCGTGAACCTTCACTGCAGCTTGGCATTGGCCGCTGGTCCCGCGTGTAGAGGATAGGCAGGAGGCATCGATCCGGAGGCGCCAGCCCCCGGGGAGCCGCCCTTGGAATACTGCCCTCGCGCGACCGGCGTCCTAACCCGAGGCCGTCAACCGGCTCGGGGACCGTGCCAGGCGGGCAGTTTGACTGGGGCGGTCGCCTCCTAAAGGGTAACGGAGGCGCGCGAAGGTCCGCTCGGGACGGTCGGCAACCGTCCTTTTGAATGCAAGAGTACAAGCGGGCTTGACTGCGAGGCCCACAAGCCGAGCAGGTGCGAAAGCAGGCTCTAGTGATCCGGCGGCCCCGAGTGGGTGGGCCGTCGCTCAACGGATAAAAGGTACTCCGGGGATAACAGGCTGATCTTGCCCAAGAGTCCACATCGACGGCAAGGTTTGGCACCTCGATGTCGGCTCATCGCATCCTGGGGCTGGAGCAGGTCCCAAGGGTACGGCTGTTCGCCGTTTAAAGCGGTACGCGAGCTGGGTTCAGAACGTCGTGAGACAGTTCGGTCCCTATCCTCCGTGGGCGCAGGAGAATCGATGGAGGCTGCCCCCAGTACGAGAGGACCGGGGTGGACGCACCTCCGGTGAACCGGTTGTCGACCAACGGCACGGCCGGGTAGCCGCGTGCGGCGCGGATAACCGCTGAAGGCATCTAAGCGGGAAGCCGTTCCAGGGATTAGTTCTCCTTCCGGTAAGGGCCCAGGTAGACTACCTGGTCGATAGACGGCAGGTGCAAGG
>NZ_WQPK01000039.1 GCF_018785265.1 Collinsella aerofaciens
GGTGGCGCGCGCAGACGTGGTGTAAGAGTGTCCTGAGGTCCGTCGCTGCAAGCCCCGATGTTACTCCTTCTTGAGGCCGCGCTTCTCGACTATCTCGTCCACTATCTCCCTGGCGCGCCGCCCGAGCGCGCGGCGCCTCCCCTCTGTCGGGGCCGGCCTGTCCGCGGGCCCGGCGAAGCCCTCGGCGGCCGAGGCCTCGGAGAACACGCGCTGCTGGGACCACTGTCCCTCGGTCTCCATGAGGCTCGCGCACGTCAGGCGCAGCATCGACTCCCTCGAGGGGAAGGACTGCACGACCCTGTAGCGGCGCTTGATCTCGCGGTTGGCGCGCTCCTGGACGTTGTTGGTGCGGAGCTTGGCCCAGTGCGCCCTGGGGAAGGCCGTGAACGCCAGCGCGGAGTCCTCGGCCTGCTCGAAGACCTCGCCGGCCCTGGCGGACACCGACGCCACCCAGGGCGCCGCCTCGGCCCACACGCAGCGCGCGAGGTCGGGGTCGTCCTGGTAGACCGCGGCGTGCACGAGGTCCCTGACGGCCGCCTTGGAGTCCTCGGGCCTGCCCGAGCAGGCGCTCTGGAGGTTGCGCTGCAGGTGCGTCACGCAGCGCTGCCAGGCGCAGCCCTGGAACAGGCGCGAGACGGCGGCCACGAGCCCGGCGTGGCTGTCGGAGACCACGAGGCGGACGCCGGCCAGCCCGCGCTCGCGCAGCCCGCCGAGGAATGCCGCCCAGGAGTCCTCGCTCTCGGTGTCGACCACGTCGCAGCCCAGGAAGTGCTTGCGCCCGTCGGCGCCCAGCCCGATCGCGGTCACGACGCCCTGCGAGACGACCGACGAGCCGACCCTGCAGCTCATGTAGGTGGCGTCGAGCCACAGGTAGCAGCACGGCGTGCCCGAAAGGTCGCGGCGGCGGAACTCCGCCACCTCGGCGTCGAGGTCGGAGCAGAGGCTCGAGACCTCCGAGCTCGACAGCGAGGATATGCCCAGCCTGGACGCCACGCGCTCGACCTTGCGGGTGGACACGCCGCACACGTACATCTCCTGCACGAGGGCGGCCACCGAGGTGTCGACGCGCGACCATCGCGCGAGCATGCCCTCGGGGTAGTAGGTGCCGTGCCTGAGCTTGGGTATCTCGAGCTCCACGTCGCCCACGGCGGTCTTGAGCGACCTGGGGCGGTAGCCGTTGCGGCTGTTCTCCCTGCCGTCGCTGCGCTCGTTGCGGCTCGCGCCGCACATCTGCTGGGCCTCGGAGTCCATCAGCGCGTTCATCACGCCGCCCAGCACCCTGCACGCGAACTCGCGCGCGTCGCCGCACTCCCGCCAAAGCCTCGCCGCCTCGAGGGCCTCGTCGCGGCCGAGGCGCAGTACACTCTCTTCTTGGGGCATCGCCTTTCCTTCCATTCGTCACCTTCATTACTCCAACGACGAATTCTAGGCGGTGTCCCCTCCCTTTCAAGAAAGGGCGGAGGCGGGGCATGCCCCGCCTCTTACACCACATCTCTGTGCGCTACC
>NZ_WQPK01000040.1 GCF_018785265.1 Collinsella aerofaciens
GTGAACTGCCTCCCATTTCTTGGACATCGGGAAATGGGAGGTTTTCCATGAGTATAGACCTCAGGGTGAAGCACGACCTGGAGTCCAGGAGGCGGGCCGTCGGGCTCTTCGACGCCGGCGTCGGCTGCAAGCCGGCGGCCGAGGCCCTGTCCGTCCCCCGCGAGACCGTGAGAGAATGGCAGTGGGTATACCGGGCGTTCGGAAGCGAGGCGCTGCTGTCCATGGGCGGGAAACAATCCAGGTACACATTCGAGCAGAGGGTCGCCGCGGCGTCGGCCGTGGTCGACGGCGGGATGGCGAAGACCGACGCCATGGCCGAGTTCGGGATCAGGTCGAAGTCCCCGCTGGAGCGCTGGTGCAGGCTCTACCGCGAGGGCGGCGCCGAGGCGCTGCGGCCCCGCCCGAAGGGCAGGCCGAGGGGGTCGAGGTCGAAACCCCGGGCCCGCACCCGCGAGCAGGAGCTCGAGGAGCGCTGCCGCAGGCTCGAGGCCGAGGTCGCCTACCTAAAAAAATTGCGCGCCCTGGTCGAGCGGGACGGGCTCTGACCAGGGCGGCGGCCGAGGCGGTGAGGGCGCTGCGCGCGGAGGGGCACTCCCTGCGCCACCTGCTGGAGTGCTCGGGGCTCAGGAGGTCGACCTACTACTACGCGCTGGCGCACCCGCGGAGGCCGACCAGGCCCGAGCTGCGCGACGCCGCGGCCGAGATATTCTCGCGCACCGCCAACGGCTGCGGGCACCGGCAGATAGCCATGTGCCTGCGCGCCGAGCTGGGCGCGGTCGTGGCCGACAAGACCGTGCTCAAGATGATGCGCGAGATGGGCATCCGGTGCGGGATACGCCGCCGCGGCTCCCGCCGCCGGTACAGCTCCTACAGGGGCGAGGTCGGGCGGACCTTCGGGAACGTCATCGCCCGCGACTTCGGCGCCGACGGGCCGTGGCAGAAGCTCGGCACCGACGTCACCGAGTTCAAGGTGGCCGGCGCCAAGGCCTACTGGGCCCCGGTGCTCGACTTCTGCACGAAGGAGATCGTGGCGAGCGACATATCGACCTCGCCGGACCTCGCCCAGCAGCGCCGCATGCTCGACCGGCTCCTCGAGGCCCTGCCCGACGGGGCGGCCCCGACCATGCACTCGGACATGGGCTGGCAGTACCAGCACGAGTCCTACACCTCCAGGCT
The DNA here is from genome assembly GCF_018785265.1 of Collinsella aerofaciens. Classification (GTDB taxonomy): domain Bacteria; phylum Actinomycetota; class Coriobacteriia; order Coriobacteriales; family Coriobacteriaceae; genus Collinsella; species Collinsella aerofaciens_AI. The sequence continues at coordinate 1,177 of NZ_WQPK01000040.1, forward strand.
GGAGGGGGCGGGCATCACCCAGAGCATGTCGCGCAAGGGGAACTGCATCGACAACGCCGCCACCGAGCAGCTCTTCGGTCACGTGAAGGACGAGTTCTACCGCGGCAGGGAGTGGGGCAGCTTCGGGGACTTCAAGCGCGACCTGGAGGAGTACATAGCCCATTGGAACACGCGGCGCAGGCAGGTAAGATTGAAGGGCCTGACGCCGGAGGAGTTCCGGAACCAGGCCCTTGCGGCGTAGTCGCTATTTATTCAGTCCAAGTTTCGGGGCGCAGTTCACAGGCACCTTTGTGGTGGTTT
>NZ_WQPK01000041.1:0-119707 GCF_018785265.1 Collinsella aerofaciens
TCAGATTCTAGGACGAAGGCCGTTCTTCGTTAAACGGGCGCTAGAGCGTCACCCTTACACCAACATTTTCGACGCGATCCTGCCTAAATCCACTACCCCTTCTACCGCGCCGACCATCTCGTCATCGTGAGAGACAACGATGATCAGCTGGCTTTGCTTGTTGCGCTTAACATAGGCCGCAAGCTCGGCGCGGCTTACAGCGTCTAACCCAGTCGTGGGCTCGTCGAGTACCAAAACTGACGACTTGCGTGAAATCGCCGACCATAAGTACACTCGGCGCAGCTCACCGCCCGAAAGCGCGGAGCAACGTTTCCCGAGCAACTCCTTCACGCTGTTTTCCAGCGAAAGTAGGCCATCTACACCCCGGTGATAGGAAGAAAAGGGTGTGTCGAAATACTCTAACAGCTCTTTCACCGTTTCGTCCGGCGCGAAGCACGACTGTGGGCAGCACGATATCTCTCTCGCACGCATGTAATCCAAGTCGCATTCTTCGATTGGCACGCCGTTGTATTTTACTTTGCCTTTCGATGAGTATAGCCCGAGCATCAAGTAAAGAAGTGACGTCTTGCCTCTTCCGTTTTCCCCAACTATGCAATATGTACCAGGACCGGAAAACTTGAAAGAAAACCCGCCGAGGACCTCTCGGACAGATCCGTCTGGAAGGGCAACCGAGAATTCCAAATCAGATACCGAAATGTCATTTATTTCATCGAGTTTAGCTAAATCGGTCCGATTCCACCCCGATCTCTCCTTTTCTCTCGTCGCGATAGCCGTCCTATCCCATGATGCTTTGGCATCTTGATAGGATTTGAACAATGACATCATACTTTTCAAAGTCTTAAAGAGAACCGCGAAGTATGTACCGATGATAGTGTACTCGCCTATTGACATAGTTCCGTTAATGATTCGTACTCCGGAAACAACAAGTATCACCGCTTGAAACAACGCTGCGAAAAGACCATCGAGCGATGTCAGAGAATATGATAGCTTTCCGGAGCGCAAAACTTTGGGAAAATAGCTCTTAAACCCAGCGTCGAGCGCTTGTTCGCTCTTGCCGTACGAAGATGTCAGTTGAATGTTGAGAATCTGATTAAGCTGCGATGCAATTGCGGCGTAAAAGGCGCTGTCCGCCTCTTTCTTCTCATACGTGACCCTATACAAAAGTTTCCTCAACCCAGTAATTACACAGAAATACACGATGAGGAGAATGATGGAAAACACCGCGAGAGTTGAATCAATTGACCATATGATAAGCAATACGATGGGAATGGCTACAATGGACAGCGGCGCACTGATAAAATTCGCCAAAACGAAGGATGAGACCACGCTGGAGTCGGAAATAATCCGTTGCGTTGTATAGGCTGGATCGATGGTCCGACTCACCAAGTAATCGTCTCTTTCAAAACGCAAGACGGCCTCCCTGAGAAGATCAAAGGAAAGTCTCGTGGTTATGCGAATGGAAAGTGTTCCTGCAAAATAAGTAAAGAGGGTGGAGAAAACTCCTATTGACGCAACCAGGAGCGCGAAGAGTACGGCGTCTCTTTCGCTGCGGTTACCGAGAAGAAAATCTAAGAATTTCCCGTTCACGTATGGCATGGCATAGGAGAGAGCGGTTCCAATCACCGTGATAGCAATGAAGACGAAAGCCCCTTTTGCTCTGATGAACCTCGAGAGAACGCATCGAATCAAGGAAGGCCCCAATCTACCCGCCACAAAACATCAATCACTGATACCTTACACCTCAACACAACAGGAGCGAAGATTTGCCAATGAGACTGCTTTAAGATTGCCTTGGGCCAATACGATCTCAAGCTCTTCCTACAAGAGAGTCGGAATCGGACATCTCCTCCGACGAACCTGGCAATCGGGCGGTTGAAATATCTTTTTCAACCGCCCGATTGCCACAATAGATTTGAGCATCCGCCCACAAACGTCCGCGTTTTATACCCATCAAATCCTTTGCCTTTTGTCGTCTAGACTAGAAAAATCGCTCGAAATAACGCAACCGGCCTGCTCGCTTGAAGAAACCTAAGCCCGTAACGTAGATGTGCAAACTTCCGAAACGCCTTGCGCGGCATAGTGCGTATAAACTTCGTCAACCGCCTCAGAAATATCTGAGTATCGCGCCGGGTCAAAAGCATACGATGTCGCAGCTATACCCTGCACCCATTCGGAACGCGGATTAATTGAATAGCCACACAGCATCATCATACATGCATCTAGACCTGATTTCCCAAGTATCCGACGTATTGATGAGAGCATCGCGGGTCGCCCCTGCACCATCGTCGTCACCCCTATTAGCAGTATTTACCGTTTTTCTCTAAATGCGTATCGCCACCCTTAAGAATACGAAGTGTTTTATCCAGACCCGATTGTCCTCCATCTCAAACGAAGGGATAAGGAATCTCATCCGGAATCGGCAGTAACGGAGGATTCACAACGACAAGCGAAAAACATGAGTCATCTCTCAGAGGGGAGTAAAGGCTCCCCTCAAGCACCCTAGTTTCGTCATCCAAAGAGTTGATGGCAGTGTTTTTCTTACAAAGGTCGACAACAAAAGGGTTGATTTCTACAGATGTTACATCCATGCCACAGTTGGTAAGTATCAGGCCCTGTATTCTGGGGCCAGAACACAAATCGAGAGCCTTCCGTGCGCTCTGCGGTGTAAGGCGCCAATCTCAGCAAATCTGTCCCACAATACTGCGCTGAAGAACAAGACGGAACCCCTGAGCCAAACTCCCCTATACCTTATTAAGGCTAAGACAGGCAAGTTCACGCACCCGGCATATTCCAGAATAACATCCTATTGTTTTAGATGCTCTACAAGCATGAACAGCCGCGAATCGGAAAGATCTTCTAGTTTCGCCCCGACTGACCGCCAAGGGCCAAAATGGCCCCTCCATCCCCGGGCGACTGGCTCTGGCGCGCCGAGGAGTGTCCCCAAGTGCCGGCAGAAAAGAAACGTCCCTATCTGCCGGCTAGAGAGCACCGAAGAGGATGGCGTAGGTAGTGGATTCGCCGAGCTTGAGCTCGTCGCCGGGATTGAGTTGGGCGGAACGGCCGGGCTCGACCTGAATGCAGACGCGCGTGGCCCCGTTTACCACCACGGTTCCGTTGGTGGACGACAAGTCCTCGACGTGCCAGATATTTTGAGCATCGCACCAGATATGGGCATGGCGGGCCGAGACATCGTCGCCGACGTCGGTAATATCGCCCTCGCCAGTGGCCAGCGCGCCAATCTCAACACCCTGCTCGCTCGGCTGAATCCAGCGCGGGGCGCTCACGACAAAACTGTTTTGTACGCGCAGCAAGCCCAAGGGGTGCGCCGGGGCGGGTTCGCGTTCGCCCGCGGTCATCGACATGCCAAGCGAACGCGGCGTGGATGTTCCTCCGCCACAGGTCGCGTGCGCGTAGTCGATGGCATAGTTCACCGAGGACCGCACATCCGCCGAACAACCGACGGCGACAAACAGCACCAGCACGGCCTCGGCGCGCTCGACGGGCATGAGTTCCGCCGCCTGGGACAGGCGATCGAGCGCGTTGCGATAGAGATTCGTGTCCTGGTGGCACTCTTCGAGCGCGCGTACCATCGGTTCACCTGCAGGACCGCACACCATATTGATCACAGCCGTGGAGTCCATGGGATTGCGCTGGCGCAGGGCCAGTTGCGACATAATACGCGCAGCCGAGGTACCGTATTCGGCAAAGTAGCGATGCTGAAGCGTGCCGACCGGCGCGCGAACGATAAAGCGGGAAACCCAAGAGCGATCGGCGGCTCGGCTCTGCGGGCTGCGGCCGTCGGCGAGCGGACGGGACGAAAGCACCAAGCCGCACAGCTCGATATGGCTCAGATGCGCCGCGCGCTTAAAGATGTCAAACATGGCCCCGCATGGGGTGAGCTCAACTTGAGATGCCATGACCTAGGCCTCCTTAGTCGTAGAAATAGAATCGGACGATACTTCGACAGGTCCGCCAAAAGTACGGGCAGCTGCGGCTCCACCGGCAAGCGGAGTCGCCATCTGGGCTTTTGTGCGTCGCGGTGCCGAAACGGGAAGTTCAAAGGCAAAGCCCATCGCAAGCAAAAACCACGTAAGCGTATAGGTTGCAACCAGAGCGGCAACAAGGCCGCCCATCACGGCGCGTTGGGAAAATACGCTACATGCAGCCACAACCAGCACCGGAACCTCGCAGGCAGAAAGCGCAAGCACACCCTGCAGGAAGCCCGAGCGCCGATCGCGCGCAAGCGCCCCCGCGGCAACGCCGGCTATGCCTGGCAGCGCCAACGCCAGTGCGGCAATAATACCCGGTAGCGACCCAGACCACACGAGCGATCCCAAAGTCGCCGTCACGCGAGCGCCCGACGCCAGCAGCGCGGCCGAAACCACGATCACAGCCCAAACCACGCCACAGACGACCGTCGCGCCGACCATCAGCGCGCGACGAACCGCGCGGCCGGACGCATCCATGGGGCACGGCGTGAGCGGCTCGCCGCGGAGCGAACGACCGACATTTTGTGCATAGTGGTCACAAAACGCCGAGAGCGCCGCCTCGACCGCCGCCGGCTCGGGACGATCTTTTTGATGGCTGGACAGACAGGCCATCACCACGTCGAACAGCTGGGCATCGACAAACGCCAGCGCATCGCGTAGCTCCTCGGAATCCGGCTCAAGCCCCAACTGCTGGGCCTGCTCGGCCGCGGCGAGCGCCACATCGGGCTCACGACGAAGCAGCTGAGTCAAATCGCAACCGGGCGCATGGGCACCAATGGGATAGTCGGGCAGCGTGTCCATCTTGAGACGGTAGGGGCTGGCGATGTCGCGCGTCTTTTTGCGCGAACCCGAGGTGCCCGAAGTGCTCGGCGCAGCTTCGTATGGCGCGACGCCGGCAATGAGCTCGTAAACCGTGCTTGCCGCGGCATAGACGTCGATCGCCGGCGACATACGCAAAGCGCGCAGGTCGGGAATATCGTCGGTGAGCATCTCGGGCGGAGCGTAGGCCACCGTCGCGCGACGCAGCGTGGCATAGCGCTCGGTAAAGGATGCCTTGCCGCCGGTACCGGCCACGGCCGACGCAGGCTCGAGCGCCAGCGACGAGCCAAAGTCGATCAGGCACAGGTCAAAGGTGCCCTCGGCAAGCTGCCGGTCAAGCGGTAAACGCGCCGTACGCACCATAATATTAGCGGGCGAGATATCGCGATGGACAAAGCCCTCCCCCACCAGGCTCATGCGGCAGAGCAGGTCGAACAGGTCGCGCCCCAAGCGCGCCGCCACAAGCGGCGATAGGCGTCCGGCATCGTCCACGGCGAGTCGCGAACGCAAGCGGGCAAGCGTCTCGCCCTCGACCCATTCCATGACAATTGCAGGCACACCGTCGACCTCGCCCCAGCCATAGAGGCGGGGAAAGCCCTTAAGGCCCGAAAGGGCGCGATGGCATTCGTATTCCTCGCGAAACGCCGCCTTGAACTTGGCGACCAGCGCCTCGTGAGCGGCATCGTCGTCGAACTCATCGCGCGTCGGCAAGATGAGCTGCTTGAGTGCCACGGCCTCGCCTTGGGCGTTGACGGCACGCGTCACGCGGCCGATACCGCCATGGCGCATGGTGGCATCGTCGGCAAACAGCATCGTAAAACGACGCAGATAGGTAGGCAGTTCGTCCTGACCGAGCGCAATGGCCGGCTCAAACCCGTCGACACGCGCCAGGCGCAGGCCGACCATGGGATCGCGACCGAGTGATTGTGGTGTGGTGGATACAAGATCGGTCATCATAGGGCAAGCGCCGCCACGTTATTGTTGAAGTTACCGAGCGCGACGTCATCATCGCCGTAATGGCCGACCCATTGACATAGGTTGGTGTAACAGCCCCACAGATTGGCATACTGCTGATACCACTTTGACCGGGGCGAGAATGTCTGACGACCGAACTCGGCTCGAATGACAAACATCTCCCCGACCAGGCTGTCGCACGGCCTGGGATCTCCCGTAGAGTTATAGGTCGAGACCACGTCATTGGCACGAGAAACGTAGCCGTCGAGCATGTTGTACTTGGTCACAAGCCAACTGTGAATGCTCTCTTCCTCAGCAGCGGAAAGGCCACCGGAGTTTGCATCGTTGTCAGTGTTGCCGCCCGTCGAGCCGCCATTTCCAGACCCTCCGGTAGAGGAGCCCGACCCAGAGCCGCCGCTCGAACTCGACGAATTCGAGCCGGAGCCAGAAGTATCCGAGCTACCGGGCTTTCCGGACTGCTGGGCGTCCTGCTCCTTTTGCTGCTCGACCTTATTCACCGTTGCCGCCACGCTATTGTTGGACAACCGATCGATGATCTTGGTGTTGGTGAGCACGATGGTTTTGCCATTGGCAAGCGTGACTTCGTTGTCCGGGGCCTCGGCGCCGTCCGCATCGTCGGTGCCAAACACAATATGCCCGACCACACTTGCCCAAGCATATCCAGTCGTGGTGCCCAGATCGCTTTTGACCTCATGCCCCACGCGCGGTTCGCGTGCGGCATGCGCCTGCATCATGGACGGCACGGTCATGCCATAGGCAGAAACGCCAGCTATGACCAGCACCAGCGAGCACGATAGCAGTGCGTACGCCCGCGGCGCCAAGCCCAGTCGGCGTCGTATGCGCACCGCGGCGCCGCGCTTTGTCTGAGTGCCACCGGGCCGCATGCGTTCTCCTCCAACAAAAACACGCCGCTCGGGAGCGGCGCATTCATTCGAATCCATATTTGAGTGTATCAGCGAACCAAAAAGGTTGCGCAACGAATGGACAAATTAAGGATGCGAGCGGAAGCATCCATGCGATAAGCGGATACGAAGCATCTTTGTTGCACAACAAACTCACAGTCGCACGGGGAAATTATGACTACCCCGTGCGTCGCGAGGAAAACATACGGCAGGAGCAGGCTCGCCACCTAAATCGCGCGGCGGGCCTCGATGGCGCGGCCAAGCGTAAGCTCGTCGGCATACTCCAAGTCGCCGCCCACGGGAAGGCCGCTTGCCAGACGCGACACCTCGACGCCCAACGGCTTGATGGTACGGGCCAGATAGCTCGCCGTGGTCTCGCCCTCAATATTGGGGTTGGTGGCGATGATGACCTCGTGGATGTCCTCGTGGCCCAAGCGTGCCAGCAGCTCTCGAATGTGCAGCTGCTCGGGGCCAATCTTGTCCATGGGACTGATCACGCCGCCCAATACGTGGTAGAGGCCGTGGTAGCTGCCCGTGCGCTCGATCGCCTGGACATCGCGCGGCTCGCCCACCACGCAAATGCGAGTGGTATCGCGCATCGGGTCCTGGCAGATGGAGCACTCGTCGGCCGTGGCGTAGTTAAAGCAGCGGCTGCAAAAGTGGACCTCCTGCTTGACCTCCAGGATGGCCTCGGCCAGGCGGCGCGCCTCCTCGGCGTCGGCCTCCAACAGGTAATAGGCGATGCGCTGGGCCGACTTGGGACCAATGCCCGGCAGACGGCCCAGCTCATCGAGCAGTTTTTGCAGACTGTGGTTGGCACTCATATATATGCGTGTCTTAGAACGGCATGCCCGGGATGTTGAGGCCGCCGGTGATGGCGCCCATCTGCTTGTTGGCGAGCTCGTTGACGCCGCGGACGGCCTCGTTGACGGCAGCCATGATCATATCCTGCAGCATATCGACGTCCTCGGGATCGAGCGCATCGGGATCGATGGTGAGGTTGACGAGCTCCATCTCGCCGTTAACGGTCACCTTGACCATGCCGCCGCCGGCAGAGGCGTCGACGGTCTGGGACTTGAGGTTCTCCTGCGCGGCGGCAAGCTGCTCCTGCATCTTGCGAGCCTGCTTCATCATCTGCTGCATGTTCATACCGGCCATGATGGCTCCTTTACGTGCGGCCGCACGCCGAGCTGCAAGGGCAGCCGGAGCACGGCGGGACTTTCAAACTCAAAAATCGTACCACGGCGCGCGGCGAGAGAGCGGGGCGGACGTGTTACCTCAGTCGATATACATGTCCTCCAATACAAACCGCACTCAAAGATTATGCAAGGTCGAATTATGCAAGGTTGCATAATATCGCACACTCAATCTAGTAGAGCCGAATCCGGCATTTCATGTGCGCCACTAAATAGCTAAATGCCGAACCGCTGCTCGAGGCGGCGCACATGGCGGCAGGGTATAATTTGATTGCCATAGATAGTAATTTGGAGGTGCCCCATGAATGCCCCCAACGCGCTCCAAAACATCCGCTCAAAACACCCCGTTGCATATGTGGTTCTCTATCTCTTTGTCGGCTGGGCATTGCTGGTTGTCATCACCCATGCCATAGCTTTTGGAGCAGAACTGCTGATAGCCAGCTCGGACCAGCCCGTCGTCAAATGGGAGACGACCGATGAGTGCACCGACGGAACCCGAACCGTCTACTACAACAGCCCGTCCCTCTATCAAGAGTTCAAGGTCAAGATAAAGGACTTCAAGATTGTCGATGCCGAGCTAGGCGTTTATTTGGCAATCGGAGCAACCATTAACGCCGAGCAAGTCGAGTACACGGACAGCCATGCGACGTATCGTATCGACCTCAGCATCCTAGGCCGACCGTCACGCACCTGTCTGCTCAAATGCGACATACGCGGCACCACACTACACATGTCCGAAATACAGATGCGCCCGGACAAGGGGTCCTCTTCTTGAGCAGTATACCCGCCTGCGCAGCTACTCCACCGGCTTGAAGATGGTGGCCTGGCCAAAGACGCTGCGGATGAGGGCCTTGGCCTCGTCCTCGGTCTGCGGGATGCTCGGGGCTGCGCCCTGATGGCCGAAGGGACTGCCGGCGCCGGGGTTGGACTCCCAGGGGGCTGCAGGAGCGTCCTCCTCTTTGGGGGCAGTTGCAGCGGGCTTGGGCGCGGACGCCGCACCCGGCACGTCGAACGGGGGCAGATCGTCCCCGCCGGCATCGGCAGCAAAACCACCGACCATAGCATCGTCGTAGGGCACCTGCTCGGATTCCCATGGCGCAGCCTGCGCAGGCGGCTGAGCCATGGGGACGGACGCGCGCTCGGGCGCTCGGGGCGCGGGCTCGGTCGGGAGCTTGCCCGTGGCAGGAGCACCGGCAGGGTTGTCGGAGCGCAGCCAAGGGGCCTTGGCCAGGTCGGATGACTTGGGCGCAGGCGCGGCAGCGGACTTGGGCGCGGGGATCGGAGCAGCCGGTTTGGGCGCAGCGGGTTCAGGCGCCGACGGGGTCGGTGCCGCTACCGGCGCCGCTTTTGGCTGCGTCGCGCTGGCGCTCGAGGATGCAGGGGGCACCGAGGACACGGGTTGCGGGTCCGCAGATGCCGCAGCCCGTGCAGATGGAGAATGCTCCTCATGTTGAGGAGCCGGCGTGCCACCCCCATCCAGGACATAGTCGACGGTACGACGACCGAAGACCGCGCAGACCGTCGGCAGGACCACCGACTGCGTATCGGCGCGACCGAGCATCTTAATGGCAAAAGTCGAACCCGCGGGGAACGAGACCGTGAGCTTGGAGCCGTCGTCGGCCGTGGCGCGAGCGTTGAGCAAAAGCCCTGCGTAGGAGGCCTGACGAGCCTTGACGCGCTCGACGACCTCGGCCCATTTGCGCTGGAGCTCGCCGGCGTCCTCAACCGCGGGGGTCTCGGCAGCACCGGCGGCGGCAACCTGGGCGGCATTGTTGGACTGGGGCTTAGGTGCCGGAGCGGTGGCAGGCGCGGGGGCCGCAACGGGCTGAGGCGTCGGAGTCGGCGCAGGCTGAGGTGCAGGCGCTGCAGGCTTGGAAGCTGACACGGACGCAGAACGGGGCGCAGGCTGAGCCGCCGGAGCGGCAGCACCACGGTCCCAAGGCATACCGCCCTGGCGCGCGGACGTAGCAGCGGGGACAGCGGATGCCGCCGGAGCGGCAGCACGGGCGCCCGAAATGAGCGTCGGCTGCTGGGCAGCAGCGGGTACGGATGCTGCAGGCGCGGCGGCCTGAGCAGCAGCCACGCTCGCCGGAACGGCGGCATTGGCAACCATGGCCTCCAAGCGAGCCACGCGCTCGGCCAATGCCTCAATCGTTAAATCAGCCTCGGGACGCGCCAGACGCGTGCAGGCAATCTCGAGCACCAGGCGCACGTCGCTCGCGCCCCTCATCTCCAGTGCGGCATCGTCGAGCACCGTCAGCACACGGGCCAGGCGGTCGGCAGGATGCTCGCCAAAGGCAGCGGCCTCGGCAGCAAGCGCCTCGGCCTGCTCGGCACCGCCCTCAAACAACTCGGCACGGGCACCGGCAACGCAGGCAACATACACGTCGCGCACGTGCGCCACCAGGTCGCGCGTCAGCTCCAGCAGGTCGTTTCCTTCCTCGACCTGCGCACGGATCAGTCCATAGAGCTCGGCAACATCGCGATCGGCAATGGCGCGGGAAAACTCGCCCAGAATCTGGTCCGAAACCTCGCCCAAAAGCGAGCGGGCGTCGTCCGCATGCACAGAACCGTTGCCAAAGACGCTCAGCTGCTCCAGCGTGGAAAGCGCGTCGCGCATACCGCCCTTGGCATGGCGCGCCACAATGGCGAGTGCCTCGTCGTCGTAATCGAAGCCCTCCTGCTCGCACACGTAAGACAGGCGATGCTCGATATCCTCGTTGCCGATGCGGTGGAAATCGAAGCGCTGGCAGCGTGAGAGAATGGTCTCCAGAATCTTTTGCGGGTCGGTGGTGCACAGCACAAAGATCACGTGTGCCGGCGGCTCCTCAAGCGTCTTGAGCAGCGCGTTGAACGCCGCCGTCGTGAGCATGTGGACCTCGTCGATGATATAAATCTTGTACTTGCCGCGCACCGGGGCAAAGTTGACGGAGTTGATGATTTCCTCGCGCACATTGTCCACGCCCGTGCGGGAGGCGGCATCGAGCTCGTAGACATCGGGGTGGTTACCCTCGGCAATGAGCTCGCACTCCTCGCAAGTACCGTCGGGCATGCAGCCGCTTGCACCCTCGGCGCGCGCCGCCTCGGCATTGCGACACAGCAGCGCCTTGGCCAGAATGCGCGCCATGGTGGTCTTGCCCGTGCCGCGCGGTCCGCAGAACAGGTAGGCGTGGGACAGGCGCCCCTCGGTGATGGCGTGCTCGAGCGTCGAGACGATATGCTGCTGGCCCACCACGGAGTCGAAGGTGAGCGGGCGATACTTTCGGTACAACGATTCCATGGGTGCTCCCCCGGGTATACTGAGTCTTGTTGCCGCGACGGCCATGCGGTCGCACGGCATACTGCATTCATAATAACCCGTACGGCGAGCCCGCCGCGATAGGAGTCCAAAGAGCATGGCAGACGCAGAGAGCAACCTCGTTCCCTCCGAAGCAGCCGACCAGGTCGAGGTCGCGCTCGAGAAGCAGGCCGCGGCCGATGACGGCATCCTGTACCTCAACGAGTACCAGTACGAAAACGACCTGGTCACCGACTTTGCGCGCCTGGTCGCCTCGCCCAGGCGTCGCGGCTCGCTGTATGTCGCCGCGGCAATTGCCGCGCTCATCGGCATCGGCATGTTGGTGGCCGGCGGCAGCTGGATCAAGTTTGGCGTCGTGCTGATCATATTCGGCACCTTTTTGGCCTGGTGGAGCAAAAACCTGCACCACACCCTCGCCCGTGACTTTATCGACGCCGTTGAGGCCGACGAGTCCATGGGTGGCCGCTATCGCCGCGTCGCCGCCAACGAGGATGGCCTGATGGTTTGGGGCAAGAGCGGCAAGTCGCAGTTCTTCCCGTTTGAAAAGCTCGACCACGTGCTCGACGGCGAGCGCATCTTTGTAGCCATGTTCGCCGACCAGGGCGTGACGATCCCTAAGGACACCTTCGTCCGCGGCGATGCCGAGCAGTTCGGTCCCTTCCTCAAGACCCGCATCAACAAAAAACTCCGCATCGAGACCAAACGCAAGAAAATGAAGGCCGAGAAGGCCGCCGCCGAGGCCAAGCAGGGCAACAAGGCCGACAAGCCCCAGGACAACAAGGGCAAGCAGCGCAAGCAGAAGAAGAACAAGAAGAAGCGCTAAGGCCAAGCCAGACAGGCAGCCTCGCATCCCGCTATCCTCCCCATGCACCCGAGCGTGCTACACTAGCAGCATCTATGCCACCGCGAACGGCTCGGCCCCGCGCCCGCCGCTCGCAAACGAACTTTAAACGCACGAGGGTTGGCCATGCCGCTTTTCTCGCAACATACCGCCCGGTTCTCGCCGGACGTTCCTTTGGAGGGCACCAGCTCTCGCGAGCTGCTCAAGCGGTACCAGCCGCTCGAGACACTTGCGACCGGCGGTTTTGGCTCCATCGAGATCTGCCGCGACACGCACCTGCGCCGCCGCGTCGCCATTAAACGCATCCCCCTTATCAACGGTGCCGGCATGCCCGCCAGCGACATCATGGATGTCCTGCGCGAGGCGCACACTGCCGCCATGCTTCAACATCCCAATATCGTGCAGGTCATCGACTTTACGCACGACACAGCCTATGCCTACCTGGTCATGGAATATGTCGATGGCATGTCGCTGGCCGAGTTTTTGCATCGCGTAGACGGCCACTCCCTTACCTTTGACGAGGCCGCGGCCATTGCCGATGCCTTGGGCCAGGCGCTCACCTTCGCCCATAGTAATGGCGTACTCCACCTGGACATTAAGCCCGCCAACGTGCTCATCGACCACTCGGGCAATGTAAAGCTCACCGACTTTGGCATGGCGCGACTGTCGTCTGCCGGTGGCTTTGGCGGCTCACGCGGCGGCACCATCGGCTACATGCCGCCCGAGCAGCTCGATATCGAGACCGGCACGGTCGACGAGCGCGCCGATGTCTTTGCCCTCGCCTGTGTGATCTACGAGGGCCTGTGCGGCAGCGCTCCCTTTATGGCGGCCACGCCCGCCGACTCGCTCGGCCGCATCATCGGCGGCGCCACCTATCCCAGCGAGCTGATACCACACTTCCCCCCGGGAGCCGAGGCCGCGCTCATGAGCGCGCTCTCCCCCATGCCGCAGGACCGCCCCAACAGCATCGAGGCATTTTGCGACCAGCTCCTTGCCGGTCTGGGCAGCGTGCGCGAGGGCCGTCGCAGCCTAGAGCAAATGGTTGGCGAACTTTCGGATGACGAGCAGGAGCTCGACGATATCGAGCCGTCGCACTACGAGGACGACGCCATCGAGGTCGACCCCGCACTCGGCTGGGCGGGCACGCGCTGGAGCCATACGCGCGACTACACCATGCGCACTATCTCGGCGCTAACGTGCGGCACCTTTAGCTTTTTGCTGATGCAAACGGCCGGGGTCGCGGCGCTTCCCGGCCTGGTCATTGCGGCCATCGCGATCGGAGCGGCGGCTGGCCTGGCCCCCCAGATTGGCTCGGCCATCTCGGCTGTGGGCTTTTTGGTGCTCATGGCCAACGCCACCATGCAGGCACAGGGCATCCTGTCGATGCTGCCCGTCGCGGTGATCTTTGCCGCCGCCGTGTCCGGTTGGTGGATCGCCTGGGGTCGCACCGAGACTGCCGCGAGCGCCACGCTCACCTGTGCACTCGCGCTTGGCTGTCTGACCGGCAATACCTTCCTGGCAGCTGGGGTCGCCGCCGGCGTCGCGTCATTTTGGCTCGGCCCGGCAAGCGCCGCCGCGGCAACGGGCATGGGCGCGCTTTTTGCCCGTCTGGCCAGGGTCGCGCTTTCAGCCGGAGGCGTGCTGGGGCTCGGTAACGTTGCCGCAGCGCTGGGAGACCCGCTCCTTTGGGCTGCCTTTGTGCTGGTCGCGGCAACTGCCGCGGCGTCATCTGCGCTGCTCAATGTCCATGCCAAGCGTGCCAATCAGGGCTCAAACCTTGCCGCAATCGCCGCCATCGCTGTCACCGGCATCGGCTGCGCAGCGGCGTCCTGTCTTGCACACCATATGGAAATTGCCAGCCTTGCAGCCGCGGTCATCGCCAAGGCGGCGGTTGCGGGAATCCTATCCTCTATAATCGTTGGGATATGCCTATATTTGCTCGGATACCAAAGAACCTATACGGAGAGTGATCTTTCGTGAACTTCCTGAACATCTTCGAGGACCACGTGGCCGGCATCTTCGGTGCCACCCGTGCCCCGTTCTCCTTTAAGAAGCTTGCCAAGCAGGCCGCTCGCGACATGGAGGATCAGACTCTGGTGATCAACGGCGTCAACACGGCGCCGGCACTCTATACCATCCTTATCGCCGCCGACGACGATCCCATGCTCGCCCCGTTCTACCCCGAGCTTTCGCGCGAAGTCCGCGAGTTTGTGAAGGCACAGGCCGAAAAGCGCCGCTATGTCTTTGTCGGCGAGCCCCTCGTGCGCTTTATGATCGATCCGCAGCTGCGTGCCGGCAAGTTCTCGGTCTTTGCCGAGAACGTCGATGCCCCCACGCTCGGCCGCCTGTACGAAGAAGAGCGCGCCTATCAAAACGGCCTGGGCCAGAACAACTCCGCGGCAAGCCGTGCCGCCAGCGCCCCGCGCGCCGGCCAGCAGCAGTTTGCTGCCCCGCAGCAGCAGCGCCCCGCCGCCATGCCCCAGCAGCAGCCGACGCCTCGCGCCGCCGCTCCCGACCCGCTTGCCGTGGCAGACCCCTTCGCGCCTAGCGTCCCCGACCCCGCCGCAGCACCCATCCCGGTGCCGCAGACCGTCTCGCGCGACGCGCTTGCCGGCATGGGCGGAGCCGCCGCGACCGGTGCCGCCGTGGGCCTAGGCGCCGCAGCCGGCATCGCCTCCAACATGGCGAGCACTCGCGCCCCGCAGCGCCCGCTCGCCCAGCTCGTCGACGTCGTGAGCGGCGAGAGCCATAGCATCACCTCCGCACAGGTAACCATCGGTCGCGAGCGCTCAGTTTCCGACATTGCCCTGCGCGACCCCAACGTGTCGCGCCGCCACGCCCAGCTCACCTTTACGGGCTCGGATTGGTCGATCGAGGACCTCAATTCCACCAACGGCACGCTCGTCAACAACCGCCGCATTACGCGCTGCCCGCTGCGCAACGGCGATCTGCTGACGTTTGGCCTGAGCACCTTTGAATTTAGGGGATAGTCGCTTATGAACATCGATATCGTCCTTTTTGCAGGCCGCATCGTCCTGGTCGCCCTGCTCTATATCTTCCTGTTCGCCGTCATGAAGACCGGCGTGGGACTTGTGCGCGGGCAGCGCCGCGACTCGGCTATCTGGACGATTGATGTGGACAAGGGTCCGCGCGGTATCCGCGGCATCCACGTAGACATGCTCGGCCCCGTCATCGTCGGTCGCTCGCCATCTTCGGACATCTGCATCAACGAACCGTTCGTCTCGGCCTCGCATGCGCGCTTTTCGCTGCAGGGCCCGGCGCTCATCATCGAGGACCTCAACTCGCTTAACGGCACGCTCGTCAACGGCCGCCAGCTCGTGGAGCCCGCGACGCTGCGTGAGGGCGACGAAGTCCAGATTGGCGACGTGGTCATGAAGGTGAACCGTCGATGATCGACGAGGAGAACAAGTCCGCAACTATGACCGAGGCACCGGCTGCCGCCGCAGCTGCGCCGGCCCACGCCGCTCCGGCGGGCTCCGCACCCGTGGAACCCGAGGACACCGTGTTCTCCCTGTCTCTTTCGCATGTAACGCATGATATTTCGGATCTCGCCGATAACGAGGACGAAGAGGATGCCGTAGCGGCGCCCATCGGCGCACATGCTGCGGAACAGCCCACAGCGCCCGAAGCAACCCCGGCGCCGGCTCACTTTGCAGAACCCGTCGCCGCGGCAATCAACGAGAGCGCTGCGGTGTTTGCAGCGCCCGAGCCCGCCGCGCCGGCGTTTCCCATAGCCCCGGCATCCGAGGTTGCGCCCGAGGCAGGGCCATCCCCCGAGGACGGCCCTGCACCCAAGGCCCCACAGTCTGCGCCCGCAAACGAGTCCGATGCCGTGGCCGAGCCCGCCGCCCAGTCGCAAAGCACGCCCGCGCTGTCGCACTTTGCGACGCCCGAGCCTATAGACGTCAGCCCGCAAGACGACGAGTCGACCGCCCGCGTGTCCGAGGAGCCCGGCTCCCCGGACAACGGCGATTCCGAATCAAACGCCGAGACCGACACCGTCTCTCCCGGTGACACAGCAGAGATCGACGTTGCCGCCGTTGAGGCCAAGCTCAAAGACCCCGGGTCGACCATGAGCTTTGAGCCCCTGACCGAGGAACGCATCGAGACCGACTCGACCTATGATGCCGGCACCACCACGCAACTCATGTGGGGCGCCCGCTCCGACGTTGGCTGCGTGCGCCCGCACAATGAGGATTCCTACCTAGTGCAGTCGCCGCTCTTTTGCGTATGCGACGGCATGGGCGGTCACGCCGCCGGCGAGGTAGCCTCTTCCATCGCCGTCGAGACTATTGCCAAGACGGCCCCACAGTCCGCCGACGCAGCACGCCTGGCCGCAGCCGTCGAGGCAGCCAACGCCGCCGTAATCGAGGCGGCCCTGAATGGCCTGGGCAAGCCCGGCATGGGCTGCACAGCCACTTGCGCCTATATCGAAAACGACACGCTCGCCATCGCCCACGTGGGTGACTCTCGCGCCTACCTGCTCCACGAGGGCACGCTCATCCGCGTGACCCGCGACCACTCCTACGTGGAGGAGCTCGTGGACGCCGGCGAGATCACGGCAGACGAGGCTCGCGTCCACCCCAACCGTTCGGTCATCACCCGCGCGCTGGGCTCGGACCCCGCCATGTATGCCGACCACTTCACTCTGCATATCGAGGAAGGCGACCGCCTGATCCTGTGCTCCGACGGACTTTCGAGCATGATTCCCGATAGCGATATCGAGAACATCGCCACGCAGTCCTCAACCGCGCAAATCTGCGTCGACAACCTAGTGGACGCGGCGCTTGCCGCCGGCGGCCACGACAACGTGACCGTAGTAGTCGTTGACCTGGTTGACGATGGCGTTATGCGCGAGGCGCAGCGCGTGCGTCGCCGCAACATTACTATCGCCGCCATTCTGGCCCTCGTCTTTGTGCTGGCAGCTGGCATCTGGGCCTACACGGGTGTCACCGGCTCGTACTACCTGGGTACCTACCAGGGCAATGTCGCCGTCTGGCGCGGCCTGCCCGGCAAGCCGCTCGGACTCAAGCTCCACTGGCTCGAAAGCGAAACCAGCATCAAGCTGTCCGACCTGCCCGAAGACACGCAAAACCGCCTCAAGGCGGGCATTCCGCAAACAAGTGTCGACGATGCGCAGGACACGATATCCAAGTACCGCCACCAGATCGACGAGGAGCAGACCCGCCAGGTGATCGACGCGCAAACGATTCGCGACAACACCAATCAGGGATCGACCTCCGAATCAGATTCCGAGAAAACCGCCGAACAGTCCGCCGAGGCCGAAGCCTCCGATAAGAATTAGAAAGGGAGTGCCACTTATGAGTCGCCGCAACACCGAGCTGCTCTTGCTCATCGCCTCGGCGTTCCCCGTCATCCTGCTGTATGCGATGTACGTGCTCACCGCGGGCGCTGCCATCTCCTTTGAGACGCTCGCCGTACCGATCGGCCTCTTTGCCGCCTTTGCCGCGGCCCACATTGCCGTGCGCATCTTGGCGCCCGGTGCCGACCCCGCCATCCTACCCATCGTATTTATACTTTCGGGCATCGGCATCACGTTCGTGACGCGTCTCGCCCCCGCTCTCGCCATCTCACAGCTCATCATCCTGTTTGTCTCGGTGGCGCTCATGGTGGGAACGCTTGCACTAGTCAAAAACCTCGACGTGGTCATGCGCTACAAGTACACCTTTGGCATCATCGGCATCATTCTGCTGATGCTGCCTATCTTTATCGGCACCACGATCTCGGGCTCCAAGCTGTGGATTCGCATCGCGGGCTTTACCATCCAGCCCGGCGAGTTCGCCAAGGTCTTTATCGTGCTGTTCCTGGCCGGGTACCTGGCCGAGAACCGCGAGCTGCTCTCCATCTCCAACCGCAAGATCCTGGGCTTTAAGATCCCTCGCCTGCGACTGCTGCTGCCGCTGTTTGCCGTGTGGGGTGTGTGCCTGCTCGTCGTCGTCTTCGAACGCGACCTGGGTTCGGCCGTGCTGTTCTACACCATCTTCTTGCTGATGCTCTACGTTGCCACGGGGCGCTTTTCGTATGTCGTTATCGGCCTTGCGCTCTTAGCTGTTGGAGCCGTGGGCGCCTACAAGTTCCTGTCGCACGTTCAGGTGCGCTTCCAGGTTTGGGTCGATCCGTTTAAGGACGCCCAAGGCCAGGGCTACCAGATCGTCCAGTCGCTCTTCTCGCTTGCCGATGGCGGCCTGGTCGGTGTTGGCATCGGCAACGGCATGGCCAACAACATCCCTGTCGTCGAGTCCGACTTTATCTTCTCGGCCATCGGCGAGGAGATGGGTCTTTTGGGCGGCGGCGCCGTACTCATCCTGTTTATGCTCTTTGCCGTTCGCGGCCTGACCACAGCTGCCCGCGCAAAGTCCGACCTTGCCGCCTTTAGCGCCACCGGTCTTACGGCAGCCATCAGCTTCCAGGCCTTCTTGATCGTGGGCGGCGTAACCCGCCTGATCCCGCTGACCGGCGTCACCCTGCCCTTTATGAGCCAGGGCGGCTCCTCGCTGCTGGCAAGCTTTATCATCGTCGCGCTCCTGCTACGTGCCGGTGACGAGGCGACCGGACGCGAGGCGGAGCTTACCGGCACCGGCACCATGGCCGCCATCACCGATGATCAGGTCGCATCTGCCGCCGCCCCGACGGGCACGCGCTTTGCCACCTCGTCTTCCTACGGCAGTGGCAGCCATTCCGTCGGCTCACGCATGCGTCGTCGCCTGCTCGACACACCTGAATCCGGTGTGCTCGGCCGCGTGGCGCTCGCCAACCGTCTAACCCGTGCGGTGCTCGCCTTTACGGCGCTGTTCGCCATCCTTATCGGCAACCTCACCTATGTCCAGGTCATTAAGGCCAAGGACTATCAGGACATGCCGACCAACAACCACACCATCGCCCGCTCCAAGTACATCCAGCGCGGCTCCATCATCACGTCCGACGGCGTGACGCTGGCCGAGTCGCTGCAGCAGGAGGACGGCACCTACGTACGCTCCTACCCCAACGGTAACCTGGCAGCGCACGTGGTTGGCTACGTGAGCCAGCAGTATGGCACCACCGCCATCGAGAGCGTCATGAACGACACGCTCACCGGTTCTAAGGACTACTCCAGCTGGAACAACGCCATCGCGTCGCTCGCGGGCCAGACCCAGCCGGGCAACACCGCCAAGCTCACCATCGACTCGCGTATCCAGACGGCGGCCGAGCAGGCGCTCAAGGGCTTTAAGGGCGCTGTAGTGGTCATCGACCCGCGTACCGGCGCGGTGCTCGCATGTGCCAGCTCGCCCACCTACGACAACACCAACATCGATGCCCTGCTGCAGACGGGCGGCGGCGAGGACGGCTCCATGTACAATCGCGCCATGGACGCGCTGTACACGCCGGGCTCAACGTTTAAGGTCGTTACACTTTCCGCGGCACTCGAGACCGGTACCGCCAGCCTTACCAGCACCTACCAGGCGCCCGGCTCCATGGACATCGGCAACGCACCGGTCACCAACGATGCCAACGAGAGCTACGGCACCATCAGCCTGCAGCAGGCCTTTGCCGTGTCCTCCAACGTCGTCTTCGGCCAGGTGGCAAACGAAGTTGGTGCAAACACGCTCGTGCAGTTTGCCAACGCCTTTGGCTACGGCCAAAAGCTCGGCCAGGACCTGACCTCCGCGGCCTCCATCATGGCCGACCCGTCGCTCATGACCGAGTGGGAGACCGCCTGGGCCGGCGCCGGCCAGCCTGTCGGCATGGACCACACGCCCGGCCCGCAGACCACCGTCATGCAAAACGCCGTGATTGCCGCCGCCATCGCTAACAGCGGCGTGGTCATGGACCCGTACTTTGTAGCCCAGGTACTTGCCCCGGACGGAACCGTGGTCAAGACCACGCAGTCCCGCTCGCTGGGTCAGGCCGTCAGCTCCGCCACGGCCGACCAGGTCAAGCAGGCCATGCTTGCCGTCGTCCAGTCCGGCACCGGCACCGATGCCCAAATCCCCGGCGTCAAGGTCGCCGGCAAGACCGGCTCGGCCGAGACTGGCGGCACCAACGTCAACTCGATGTTCGTTGGCTTTGCGCCTTACGATTCACCCACGGTCGCCATCTCAGTGGCCTTGGAGGATTACGACAAGCATGACGTCAAGGCCGCCAAGATCGCCGGTATCGTCCTGACCGCGGCGCTTGCCGCACAGGGAGCGTGATGCCCATGATCGAATCGGACACCCGAGGCGCGCCGCGGCCTAAGGGTTAGCGGCAACGCGTCACACGGCCCCAGCGGCCACATCGTAGGTACTACACACATCGTTGAGCGAATAGTTATGTTAGGAGCAGGAATGGAACAGAGGGTCCTCGGGGGAAGATACCTCCTCAAGGATAAGGTGGGAACAGGCGGCATGGCGACCGTCTACCGTGCACAGGACCAGGTTCTCGACCGCACGGTAGCCGTCAAGATCATGCTGCCGCAGTATGCTGGCGACGCGACCTTCGCCGCACGCTTTAAGCAGGAGGCCCAGGCAGCAGCCGGTCTCTCCTCCCCTTATATCGTGGGCGTCTACGATTGGGGCAAGGACGGCGACACCTATTACATCGTCATGGAGTACCTGCGCGGTACCGACCTTAAGAGCGGCATCAAGAGCCACGGCGCCCTCGACCCCAAGAAGGTCGCCCAGATCGGCTCGCAGATCAGCTCCGCGCTTTCGGTCGCCCACAAGCACGAGATCATCCACCGCGACATTAAGCCGCAGAACATCATGGTGCTGCCCGACGGCAACATCAAGGTGATGGACTTTGGCATCGCGCGCGCCAAGAACAGCCACCTCACGCAAGACAACAACGTGCTGGGAACCGCCCACTACGTCAGCCCCGAGCAGACCCGTGGTCAGGACCTCGGCCCCACCTCGGATATCTACTCGCTGGGCGTCGTGATGTATGAGTGCGCCACCGGCCGCGTTCCCTTTGACGGTGACGACGCTATCTCGGTCGCACTCAAGCAGGTCAACGAGCTGCCTATTCCGCCGAGCCAGATCAACTCCGGTGTCGACGCCGACCTTGAGCGCATCATACTCAAGTGCATGGAGAAGGACCCCGCAAACCGCTTCCAGACCGCCGACGAGCTGCGTCAGGTGCTCAACAGCTACCTGTCGGGCCGTGCCGTCAACGTCTCGGAGCCCACGCGCATCATCGGTGCCCTCGGTGAGCTGGGCGCCACCAAGACTCGCGAGCTTTCCGATCAGACGCGCGCCATGGTGCGTCCCGTCTCGGGCGTGAGCGGCCAAAATACCGCCCGCAGCTCGGTTTCGGGCTCCACCGGCTCCTACGAGGTCGAAAAGCCCAAATCCAACAAGAACAAGATCATCGCCGCCGTGGTGGCAGCCGTTGCCGTCATCGGCATCGTGGTGGCCTTTGCCACAGGACTCTTTGGCGGCGAGCAGGTCACCGTGCCCGATGTGCTGGGCAAGGACCAGCAGACTGCCGTCGAGCTGATCAAGGAAGCCGGCCTCGAGGTCGGCACCATCGACCAAAGCTACAACGACGATGTCGACGAGGGCAAGGTCGCCGAGCAGACGCCCAACGGCAACACCAAGAAGGCCAAGGGCACCAAGGTGAACCTGGTAATCTCCAAGGGCCCCAAGCCCTCCGAAAAGGTTGAGGTTCCCAAACTTGTCGGCCTGACCAAGGACCAAGCAGAAGCCGCACTGGCAAGCGTTGGCCTGAAGGGCAACGCCTCCGAGGAGGCCAACGAGGCTGATGAGGGCCAGGTCTTTGAGCAGGGCACCGAAGCCGGTAAGGAAGTCGCGAAGGGCACGACCATCTCGTACAAGGTCTCGAGCGGCCCGGATACCACGTCCGTCCCCGACCTGACCGACATGACCGAGGCCCAGGCGCGCAACGCCCTCGATATGGCAGGCTTTGGTGTCGACGTGAGCTACCAGGAGAACGACTCGGTTACCGAGGGCACCGTGATCAGCTGGAACCCCAGCGGCAAGCAGAAGCCCGGCGCCACGATTACCGTCGTCATCGCCAAGAAGTCCGGCAAGGCCACCGTCCCGGGCAACCTGTACGGCAAGAGCATTTCCGCCGCCGTTACCGCGCTCAACAACGCCGGTTTCTATAACATTGGCTTCTGTGACCAGAACGGCAATCCCGTAAGCGGTAACGAGGATGCCACCGTTACGGGCGTCTCCCCCACTGGAAAGCAGTCCACCGACAGCACGATTACGCTGACGGTCGCACTTTCTGGTTCGGGCTCGGGCTCGGGCTCGGGCACGAGCACGGGCGACGATTCCGGTACGACCAACTAGTCGCCACCCCACCGCTCATCGCGGCTTTCGCCGCAAACATATTCGCTCACAGGCGCCCGCTTGCTCCCCCAGCAAGCGGGCGCTTTCTTTATCTGAAGCAGCGAATACTACGGCATGCCTTAAACCAAAAGAGCCCGGCACCGTAACGGTACCGGGCTCGATATTCCTCTGGTGCCCCCGGGCGGATTCGAAAACTCCCCCCCGCGGGGAAATTGGTGACGCGGGTGTTGACGGCTCGAATCCTGCCCTTAGACCAGAAGAGCCCGGCACCGTAGCGGTACCGGGCTCGATATTCCTCTGGTGCCCCCGGGCGGATTCGAACCGTCGACACCCGCTTTAGGAGGTCATGGTCATTTACCTTACCTGGGCAAATGCAATTTTGCCCTATTATATATATTCGCAGGTAGATTAGCTGTTTTTGAGTTTCTGCTGGTTCTTATTAGAATTCTATTTCACCTCTTTTTCACCCCTAGCAGTTGCGCTTACGGCTTGCAGGGGTGAAAAGTTTACGTTAGGCTCGGGGCCGAGGCCCTCAAAGCCCCGGCCCCGAGCCTAACGTAATCCCCTTGGAGGACACTTTTGGAAACCAGAATCAAACCAACCGCAAAGGGAACATCTGAGCCCATCAAGGGAAAGCCCGGCTCATTCAAGATTTACTTCTCTCTTGGGAGAGACCCGAACTCCGGAAAGAACGGCAGCAAAGTTAAGTATCTCAAAACACCCAAGAGGACCATCCATTGCAAGAGCAAGAACCCGAAGAACTGGCCTAGCGAAGTCGCAAACGCTCTCAACGAGTACCGCGAGGAACTTGAGAGCTATGAACCATCTAGAGATGCTCCGAGCACCGTAGCGGCATATGCCGAATCCTTCCACGTGCTCCGAGAGAGCTCATTCGGCTCCCCTCTCTCATATGAGCGAGAGGGATACGACGTGCGACACATACGCGAACTGTTCGAAGACGTGCCCCTAGCCGACCTGAGGCCCGACGATGTTAAACGCGCCTACGCTGAGGCCCGTTCAAATGGAAGGTTCACCGACGCCGAGATCCGTCGCATTCACGTCAAGCTTAAGCAGGTCATGCAAGATGCCCTTGAGAACGAACTGATTGGCCGCAATCCTTGCATCGGCATAAAGCTGCCGAAACCGGACCTGCGAGCACGAAACTTTCTCCCTCCCGATGAGCTCCCAAGATTCACTGAGTGCTTGCTTTCCGAGCCGATGGGGCCCATGACCGTCTGCACCATGCTTATATTTCACCTCGGGCTGAGGAAAGGCGAGGCTTTAGGGCTCAGCTGGCTCGATTACGACCCCGAAGCCATGGAGCTCCGAATCGTCCGGCAGTACACCAGCGACAAGACCTTGAGGCCCCCGAAATCGGAGATGAGCAGACGCATTCTCTCCATAGACAAAGCTCTGGCCGAGTATTTAGACAAGTGGAAGACTATGCAGCGCGACATATTCAGACGTCGCGGGTTGGAACAAAAGGATACCGACCCCATCGTCCACGCATTCAGCGTTGGAAAGGATGCCGACGGTTTCCGCAGCATAAGCATCACCAGACCAAGCGGGCACAACTACTCTCGATGGTTTAGGGACTTCTGCGTCGATAACGGCTATGGGACTTATAGCGATGTGACGAAGCAGTTCATGCGAGACGGCAAGCTTCATACGCGCGGCACTGGTTACTCAGGACTTGTTCCCCATGGCCTCCGTCACACCGCCGCGACCGCTCTCGTGGCGAGCAACGTCGATTTAAAGACCGTTCAGGCGCGAATGGGCCATGCCTCCGCAAGCACAACGGCTAATTTCTACACCCATGCAATCAGGGCCAATGACCGAAACGCAGCAGAAGTCTTTGAATTGCTGTCATCTAAGTAATGGCTAGTTTACCTCGATGTTCACTATCTCTTCATACGGTGGGCTACTACTAGGGCTACATGCGCCGTCTGATGGTATGATGATTGCAGACAAACGATTGGAGGTGAATAAAATGGTCTATAAGAAGAAGGCCGAGAAGCGTATCCGCATACCCGAAAACCTCAAGACCCCCTTCTCACAGATGGTCTCCGACGAGGCTTACCTTCGAGCGACCGATGAGTCAAAAGCCATTATCGGCCTTGTCTTTGACGAGGTGCTTCCCTCCCCGGCATTTCCGAGGGACAGGATGCTCGACGTCTACAGCGGTGGTGGTCTGTTTGCGAGCGTCTCGGACGTTCTGCGTTCGAACGTCACTGGCGCGACGGGAACCGTCGCCCACGGCGGCTATAAGCCCATTGTCGAGTTCGGTTTCGAGCTAATCCACGAGAGGCGTTGTGAGACCGCGCTCTTTACCGGCGCGATGGACATGCCGCACCTTCGCCGCTGCTTTGATTCCGTCATTGACTTTATGGAGCACAAGGTTCCGCGCGATCCCTCAGACCCCTTTGTCGATTACGAGACCGACAGGGCGGTGAAGTACGGCCGCGCCCTGATGGACGAGGCGTCCACCAACTATAACCGCGCCCCCGTTGTGGCGCTCGTGCGCTTCGCCATCGAATATTTTGACGAAATCGGCCAGCTGAACGCGACATGCGCCTATCTCGCCGACGCCTTCTCCGCGCTCGAAGAGAGCGTCACGACCTCTGCCGCAGACTGCGGCAACCAGCACGTACTCCCGGATACCCCGGAGTTGCGTCGCAAATGGAGCAGTCTTCTTGAAGAGGTTTGTTCCGACTGGTAATAAAAAACGGCACCCGACTCCCCTCTCTTAGTCGCCAAACCTCGAAGAGGAGCCGAGCACCCCAAACAAGGAGTTTATCATGCATCTTGCAGATGACCCCAAGGTTGACGCCATTTCCGCAGGCATCAACCTTCGTCGCACTGGTCCCAAGCGTATCTTGAGCCGTCTCGATGTTCAGATTCTCACCGGCATTGGCCAGTCGAGCGCCATTAAGCTCATGAAGTCGACGCACCATTGCTTCCGCATCGCCAACCAGTATTTTGTCATGGAAGAAGACCTCATCGCCTATTTCAGGACTTTGGCTGAAGAGGCGAACGAGTAATGCAGTGCCCGGCCCCCAACCCTCTCGTTTTCGAATCCGATAGGCTCGATGAGCACCTCAGCGCCCTTAGGGGTGACCAACCTATCGCCCTCTTCGGGCTCAAGGCCCTTAACGACATCCTCGGCGGAGTCCATCCCGGGCTCAATTATGCCATCGGCACCGGTCCCGGCAGGGGCAAGACGACCTTGGCCTTGCAGGAGGCCGACAAGCTTGCGAACGACAGTCACCCAGTAATCTATGTCTCCGCCGAGCTTCCCGCGCATAAGCTCTTGGAGAAGAGCCTTGCACGACTCAGCGGAGGCAAGCTTGCCCTTTCCGAGGTCGCGGACGCGGCGGCGGCAGACCATCCCAAGCACGAGGCCTTCGAGGCTGCTCTCGACATGTATCGCAGCTGTATCGCCCCGAATCTCTGTATTACCGGCCCGTTGAACACCGTTGAACTCTCGAACCTCGTTGGGCTGATAGCACGTGAGCGCAACGAGGCCCCTATCGTTTTCATCGACTATCTCCAACTCCTCGCCTGCGGTATCACGGCGGGACAGCAGTTCATCGACGAGCGCTTGGCAATCACAGCGTGCGTAAAGGGCTTGCGCGAAATATCAAACCTCTACGGCTCGCCAGTCATCGCCCTGAGCTCGACCACGCGCGAGTCCTACAAGTCTGGCAAGTCGAGCAAGCCCAACCTCGGCATGTTCGGCGGCTCTTCGACGGTCGAGTACAGCTTCGACTCCGTTCTTTTTCTTGCCGACGATGACGGAAAACCCGACTTCCCTTTTGAGGCCCCCGCGAGCGGCACCCCGCTCAAGCTCGTTGCCCTCAAGAATCGCTACGGCACGTTAGGCGAAGCTCGGCTCGACTTCGACGGAGCCCACGCTACCTTCCTCGATAGGGGCTAGGCGATGCGCGGCACTAGCAGGACCGCGCATATCAACGTTCGTATGACCGATGGAGAGCGGGCCGAAATCGTGGCCCGCTCTTCCTCTTTCGGCATGCCCCCATCAACGTTTTTGCGCGAGGCCGCCCTCCGAATCGGCGAGAAGCCCGTCAAGGTCGCCGACGAGTCGACCCTCCGGCAAATGCTCGTCGAGATGAAGCGGCAGGGCAACAACCTCAACCAAGCTATGCGCTCCATAAACGCCTATGGCATCGACCGGCAAACGGCCGTCCAGCTTGAAAACGCCGTCCAGTTGATATCGAGCACAGCTTCCGAACTCTCAACCCTTCTGTCGAAAGCAAAGGAGCGGCTATGAAAAGCAAGATGTTCACCGCCCTCATATCATCCGTCTTCATTGCATTCCTCGTCTGCCCAATCCTTGCCGCCCCTATCGGCGATATTGCCTCCGGGATCATGCCCGACGCGTCAGCCCTCCCCTCTGCGCTCGATGCGGCCACGGTTCTCGGCTGGTGGCTCTCGGGCGCATTCATCGCCCATATCACGGGGACCGTCCTCACCTTCCTCCTCACGCTCTGCATCTGCTCCCTCGTTGCCTATTCGAGCGCCCTCAACTCGCGTGCCGACGATGGCGGCGTGCTCGGCAATGCTTGCATCAAGACGGGCCGCAATGCGGTGAAAGGTTCGATTACATGGGACGGCTCGGCTAACCCCTCTTCACGCGGGTTCGTCTACGGGTTCACCAGATGGCTCGGCAAACCCTGCTACCTCTTCGAGCCAAAGAAGATGGTCTATGTTTCCGGGTCCACTGGCTCTGGCAAGTCCCGCTTCCTCTACCTGCCCTCAATCGATTTGCTCTCGTACGGCGACGGCGCAAACGGCTCCGAGCCCGCGACCCTCGTCGTCTCCGACGTCAAGAACGAGCTCATAGAGCTCACGGGTGACGAGCTGGCCCGACGCGGCTACAACGTCCTCCTGCTCGACACGCAGCGACCTTATCGAGGCCAGAGGTTCAACCCGCTCAAGCAGGTCATCGACCTCCACGCCGAAAGCCGCGACCAAGAAGCCGAGCAGGCGGCTGACACCATTGCGGAGCTCGTGGTGCAGGATGACGAGAACGGCAAGGGCTCGCACTGGACCGCATCCGCGCGGGGCCTCCTGTCTGCCCTCGTCTTGCTGGTCTCCATGTCCGATGAATGCCCCAAGGAAGCAAAGCACCTTGCGACCGTCTGCGAGGTGCTGGACCGTGGCACCGAGGCAGAGGGTGACGACCCGGCCGAGCCACTCAAGAGCGTTTTCCGCGCCCTACCAAGCAGACACCCCGCTAAAAACAGAGCCTCGCAGTTCGTCTCCTCGGGCGGCAACGAGCTCAGAAGCATCCTCTCGACGCTCAAGGTGGCGCTGCGCCCGTTCTCGTCGGCCCCAGTCGCATGGATGACGTCCGGGTCCGACATCGACCCTCGCGCGGTTCTTGAAACCAAGAGCGCCGTATTCCTCCATATGCTCGACGAGGGCTCGCCATACAACTGCATAGCGGCGATATTCCTCTCCCAGCTCTGGGAATCCGTCCAAATCGTCGCCGATTCCAACGGCGGAAGACTTCCGCGCCCCGTCCAGATTCTCGGCGACGAATGGGGCAACCTGCCCCGCATCGAATGCCTGCCCGCCCTCCTTTCGCTTGGAAGGTCGTTCCAGATTTACTGGACGGGGGCAACGCAAGATATATCCCAGCTTAATAAATACGGAGAGAGGGACGGACGGAGGAAGATTCTCGCGAACTGCGGCGTAAAAGTCGCCATGAAGCTCGCCGAGGAGGAAGACCGCCGATACTTCACGGAGCTCATCGGCAAGACCACCCGCCACACGCAGGGCACGAGCAGCAGCAAGGCGGCGTCGGGTTCGTCGGCATCGACCTCCTACAGCGAGAGCGCAGACGACGTGATACACGCGTGGGAATGGCGCGACATGGCCCCGGACAGGGACGGGATAATCGTCGTCAAGCACGCGGATAACGGAATACCCGCCGAGCGGGCCGGGGTCTTCCGCTCACCCGTCGCCGATTGCACCAAGACGCCCACGAAGGAGCACTTCGACCTCGGGACTCCGGAGCACGAGGCGGAGAAGCGCCGTGCCTATCAAAAGCAACTGGACGAGGCCGCTGCCGAGAAGATGGGCGAACGCGTCGGCCTCTGGTGCCCCAAGTGGCCCGAGCCGAAGAAGAAAGCCGAGATCCAGCCGACCGGCAAATTCAGCGGCCTTTCGCTCGACTAGGGAGGACCCATGACAGCGATTAAACAGACAAGCGTGTGCAGCGAGAAGCACCTCTCCCGCCTCAAGGACTATCTCTCATGGGACAGGGACAAAGCTCTCGCGCACGACACGCAGAACATCATCAGTAAAGAGCGCTGGTTCCAAGAGATGGCAGACACGAGGAAGGCCATGGGGCATGACAAGCCGGGGAAGGCGGGGGCGAAGTGCACCTACATGCAGCATCAGATACTTGGTTTCCTCCCCGACGAGTGCGACCTCAACGGCGGGAAGATGACGCCGGAGATGTGCATGCGATACGCACGCGACTACGTGGCCGAGCGCTATCCGAACCAAGAGGTCGTCATAGTTCTGCATCGCGAGCGCTGCCGCTCCGATGACACCGACCGCTATGCCGTGCACCTCGGCATCAACCGCAGCGACCTTGAGACAGGCAGGAGGCTCGACGAGGGCCCCGCACGCAAAGCCGCTGCCGCACGCGTGAAAACCGTTCGCACCTTGGACGAAAGGTATGGGCTCAAACAGCTTGAGCGCGGCAAGGCCAACTCGCGCGTCCACGCGAGACAGCCGGGCAGGGAGGAACGCGACATGGCCCGCAAGGGGCAGGCCGAGCGCTCCGAGAACGCCCGCGTCCGCGTGGCGGTCGCCCGTCGCGTCGAGGAGGTCGGACGAATGAGGGACTGCCCCGACCGCATGGCCGAGCTCGACCGGCGGCTCAGGCGAGATGGCATCGAGCTCGCGAGGTCGAAGGGCGGGAGCCTCCAGTACCGCTTCTTCTCGAAGGCCCTCGGGGCCGTGCGGAAAGTCAACGGCGGCAGGCTCGGCTTCGCGGTCGACCGCTCAACCGGCCTCGTCGTCCGCTTCACGCTGCGCGGGATCGCGACGGCGATGAGGGCGTTCTGGGAACTTGAGCGCAAGTCGTGGGAGAACCAGAACGGGCGAGGGGACTGAGCGCTTGGGCCGGGACGCAACAAGCGTCCCAGCTTATTATTGGCGGGAGCGACTTCGGAGCGGTTCGCCCTCCGCCGCAGGCGGCAAGATGATTCCGTGCAACGGAATCCATATCTTGCCTGCACGGAGCGAGCCGGTTGCCGAGGCAACGCGAGCCCGGGCAGGTGAGCGCCGGTTGAGCCGACGCCGAGGAGACGCGACCCATGGGGAGCGTCGCACGACGGTGCTCGGCGACCCGGCGGGCGGGGCCGGTGTGAGCGGAGGCGGACGGAAACGCGATCCTTGGGAGCGTTGCAGGAAGCCGTAGCGAGAGCGACGCCACGCGTCGCGGGGGTCCCGCTTATGGGCGGGACCCATCGGCCGCAAGGCCGATCGATGAACATTAAGAAAGCTCCGGCCATTTGGTCGGGGCTTTCCTTGCCTGAATAGACGATTGCCTTGCTCTTTCAAGTTACTTCGTGGCACCGCAGGAAGAGCACTTATAACCGGTGGTCACGGTTTCATCCCATGCCGCACTAACCTGCACCTGCTCGTCATATGCCGCTTTGTCGGTCACGGTTTCATAATACCCCTGCTTTACAGTCACATAGGTAGAGTGATAGCTTCCGCAATTACCACCATTCATAAGAGAGTTGTTAATATGCCCCCAAGGGTCAGACGTGATATCCGCACCACACTGATTGCAGATATAGTGTTCCTCCGTCACCGCGTCATGCCATACCTGATGCGTCACCGCGTCGTGGTGGACGGTCTTGTACTGAGCGTCGTGATGGACGGTTTTTGTCTGGGCAACCCAGTTGTGCTGATGCGCCGGGGTGTCATCCTTCTTTGAGGAGCTGCCGGAATTGGAGCTGTTGTTGCTTCCACTCGGCTTGCTGTCTGACTTGTTGTCGGAACCACTGTTCCCGTTATCCTTCTTGGAGCCGTTGGATGAGCCTGAATCGCTCTTCTTGCTGTCGGAAGTTTCCGGGGTCTTCGCGTCGGACTTCTCTTCCTTGGCGGACTCCTGAGCCTTCTCGGTCTCCTTCTCGACGGCATCGGTATCGGCGTTCGGGTTCTTCTTGATGTTGTCCTCGAACTTCTTCACGACCTCAGCGCCCTTGTCCCCGGTCAGGGTGGAATCGCCCTTCTTCACGGCTTCCGCAACGTCCTTGGCAATGGCTGTCAAGTCATCTTTCGTCACCTTGTCCGCATCCACCTTATCGAAAGTCACACCCGTGCTGGCCGTCTTCTTATCGGCCTTCCCGGCGGTAACCTTCTTCGATGACACCTTATAGATGGAACCGTCGGCGTTCACCGGTGAAATGAATGTGACGGTATAGGTACCGGACTTGCCGACCCTCACGGTCACCTGCTTGTTCGCAGCGATGGCGGTGTAGAAGTCTACTTTCCCGTCCTCATCCTCGATATGGGCGATGACGGGCGTGGAGGTTTCCGTATCCCAGCCGTCAGCCTTCACCTCAAGGGAAAGCACCATGTCCTGCTCCTCATCGTCCTTTGACTGGGGCACCGCAGGGGCGTTCGCTTTGCCCGTCCACCCGGCATGTGTGATGGCATACCCACCGCCGCCGATGAGAAGCGCCGCACAGAGGATTCCCGCACCAGCCGCGCAGACCTGCTTACGGGAGAACTCGCGCCCGAAGAGCACGAGCGGCTTCTTAGCATTCTCCTCCTTCGTCGAATCCGATCGTTTAATTTCCCGAGAGCCGTACTCATCCATCGGCAAACTCCAGTTCAATTATCAGAGGTCTAACTTAGCGGCATTGTATTCCAAATTGTCACTTATATAGGTGTGACTCATATAGAACCGAAACGAATCATTGGCACAACCTATTAGGAGGTGCCAATAACTCAGTTAGATATAAAGATGAGGGTCGGGCTGAGAATAAAAGAGTTGAGAAACGAACTCGGCTATAGCCAGGAAACTATTGCGTACTCTATCGAAATGTCCCGAACATACTTCGCTGAGGTCGAAACCGGCAAGCGGAACATATCAATTGAAAATATCGACCGGATTGCACAAGGGCTCGGCGTTTCCCTGAAAGAGTTCTTCAACTCTGACCTCTTTGTCAAATAAGACAGAGCACAAATCGAATTAGAACGAAAGGACAGACTTCCAACGTCATCTAATGTCCAACAGGGCTTCAATAGCAATCAAAAGGTATCAAAGGGCTGCCGGAAACTGGCTTGCCCTACGGCAACGACAGCCTAGGTTTTCAACGCTTTCCATAGCCGGAGGGTCCCACATCCAGCCCGTAGGCTGTGGGAAGGGTTGAAAACCGGCCCTGAGGGTGAAACTCTGGGGTGAAATATGAAGTCGCGATGTTTTCCCCATAGAATGAACTTTCACCCCTTTTTCACCCCTCAGGCGGGTTTTACCCCTATCCATACAGAAACAGGTCAGACGATTTATACCGTCTGACCTGCTATTTCTCTGGTGCCCCCGGGCGGATTCGAACCGTCGACACCCGCTTTAGGAGAGCGGTGCTCTATCCCCTGAGCTACGGAGGCATGTTGTACTAGTGTAGCAGATTTACTGCATCGCAATACGTCGCATGACTAGACTTCGAAGTTGCGGTGGAATAGTTCCTGTCTGAAGCATCTAAAGCCGTATTTAGGAACTATTTCACCGCAACTTATGAGGAGCTAGTTACCTTTGTGGAAGAGGTTTTTGATAACGGAGGGGATGCTCTTGGCGCCCTTGGCCGTCACATCGATAAAGTCGGGCGAACGCACAAGCTTATCCTCGTCGACGTACTTGCGGACAGCACGAAGCGTCTCTTTGTCGTCGCGCGTCGAAAACGTAAAGTGACCGTTGTCCTTGGTGAAGATGGCAAAACGCGTGATCTTCTTGGTGCCGCGTAAAACCTCGGCGGCAATATAGTCGACCTCATCCCACGGGATTTGAATATAATCCTCGGGATTGCGCTCGTTGTAATACTCGAACGCCTTATTGCCCACCATCACGTTGCCGTGGCTGGTAAGCCCCATCAGGCAGGTTGCCGGCGTTGCCAGATCGACCGTGCTGTTCTGAGATTGCGCCATGCGCGCCTCGCCCTCCAAATAAAACAATCGGACCGCATCCAGTGTACCCACCGGGTGCGGTCCGTTTCAATGGCTCAAAAGCCCTTGCCTAGCAATTCTCGGTCTTAAGCCGAAACGTGCTTACATGAAGCCGCAGACGCGACCGATGATGCCGATGGCGAAGAGAGCCAGGATGATGACGATCGGGCTGACCTTCTTCTTGAGGAGCTTGCAGACCAGCAGGGTCAGGCACACGGCGGCAAGGCCGGGGATGAGCTGATCGAGGTTGGCCTGAAGCGTGGTGACCTTCACCTGATCAAGGGCGTTAGCACCGATGGAGTTATACATCGTCAGTGCTTCCTTGACACCCTCAGAACCGGAGGGCAGGTTAGCCCAGTCGATAAAGGCGCCAGCAGACTGCGTGACCTTGGAGACGACCGGGGTGAAGGAGATGGACACCCAGCGCTCGACCAGGGCGCCGATGATGAACATACCCAGGATGGATGCACCCTCGGTGACCTTGCCCATCAGACCGCCGGAGAGGTCCTTGGCGATGGAGGAGCCGACCTTGTAGCCAAACTCCTGCGTGTACCACAGGAAGGCGTAACGGATGATGTTCCACGCGAAGAAGAACAGCAGCGGACCGGCGATGCTGCCGGACAGGGCCAGGGAAGCGCCCAGAGCGCCCAGAATCGGGCGAAGGGTGAACCAGAAGGCGGGGTCGCCGACGCCGGCGAGCGGGCCCATCATACCGACCTTGACGCCCTGAATGGCGACGTCGTCAATCGGGGCACCGTTGGCGCGCTCCTCCTCGAGAGCGAGGGTAACGCCAATGACGGGGGCGGAAACATAGGGGTGGGTGTTATAGAACTCCAGGTGGCGCTTAAGAGCGGCAATCTGGTCATCCTTGCTGGTGTAGAGCTTCTTGATCGCAGGGATCATTGCGAAGCACCAGCCGCCGTTCTGCATACGCTCGTAGTTCCACGAGCCCTGAAGGAACTGATGACGGAAGCAAACCTTCTTGCGGTCAGCCTTGGTGAGCTGAATCTTGTTCTCTGCCATATGTATCACTCCCCTCCTACTCGTAATCGTTCA
Organism: Collinsella aerofaciens; assembly: GCF_018785265.1. Classification (GTDB taxonomy): domain Bacteria; phylum Actinomycetota; class Coriobacteriia; order Coriobacteriales; family Coriobacteriaceae; genus Collinsella; species Collinsella aerofaciens_AI. Next base: position 33,605 of record NZ_WQPK01000041.1, read on the forward strand.
GAATGTCGCCGAGCGGGTCACCGGAGCCGCCGCCCATGCCGCCACCCTGCTTGGCCAGATCCTTAAGGCCAAGGTAGATGAGGGCAAGGGAGATGCCGATGAGGCCAAGGGCGATCAGCGTGAGCTGAGGGATGGCAGCAAGGACAAAGCCGAGGATGAAGAACGGCCAGGTCTCCTTGGTGGCCATCATGTTGATAACCATGGCGTAACCGACGGAAGCGACCATGCCGCCGCCGACAGCCATGCCGCCGGACAGCCAGTCGGGCATAGCGTTAAGCGCGTTGGTAACAGCCTCGGCCGGGATGATGCACAGAAGTACTGCCGGGATGGCGATACGAAGGCCCTGCATGAGGATGGCAGCGTACTGCCAGCGCTCGATGCCGGAGAAGTCGCCCTTCTCGGCGCAACCGTCCATGGCGTGAGCGATAGCGGTAGCCAGGGTACGGCAGATCATGGTCAGGAACAGACCAGCGACCGACAGCGGGACGGCGACGGCGATGGCGGCGGTAACGGCCTTGGCCGAATCGGTGGCGCCACCGTTGAGAGCGAGCACCATGATGATCGAAGAAGCGACCGAGGCCAGAGCGGCGTCAGGCGCGACAGCGGCGCCGACGTTAGCCCAGCCAAGGGCCATCATCTGGAGCGAACCGCCCAGGAGGATGCCCTCCTGAAGGTGACCGGTTACGAGACCGATAAGCGTGCATGCCACGAGCGGCTGATGGAACTGGAACTCATCCAGAATGCCTTCCATACCGGCAAGCAACGCGACAATCGCAACAAGCAGAATAGTGATTGCAGACATGTATCGGACCCTCCTTTACTATGCTTGAGCGGCCAGTTCGGCCTTAGCTTTCTTCAACATGGCGTCGAGATCCTCGGAGGAATCCGAAGGAACCTTGCGGACCTCGAACTTGACGCCCTTGGCCTTGAGGGCCTCGAGAGTCTTGACGTCGTCATCGCCCATAGCGACGGCGTTGGTGACGACGACCTTGCCCTTGGAGTGAGCCATGGAACCGATGTTGACTTCCTTGATGTCGACGCCGGCCTCGATGGCCTTGAGCAGATCCTGCGGGTTCTCGAAGAGCAGCATGGCCTTGGTGTCACCAAAGCGCGTGTCCTTGACGACCTCGGCCATCTTCTTGATGGGAACGACGTTGGCATGGACTCCCGGAGGGGCAGCCTGCTCGATCATGGTCTTGCGGAGCTCGTCGTGAGCGACGCCGTCGGAAACCACGATGATGCGGTTGGGGTTGATCTGCTTGGTCCACGTGGTGGCCACCTGACCATGAAGCAGACGGGTGTCGATACGGACGTGGGCAATCTTGATGTGCCCGTCGCCGATGACCGTTCCCGGAGGGATGGCGCCTGCAGGAGCAGCGGCGGCCGCAGCCGGCTTCTTCTCCTCGGGCTCCAGAGACTCGGGCTTGACGCGCACGCCAGCCTTAGCCTCAGTCACGAGATGTTTTGCGATCGCATGTGCAGTGTTCTTTGCGTCAAAGCGCTGCGAATATGCCTCGATGAGCATAGGCAGGTTGACACCGGTGACGATAGCCCAGGAATCGTGGCCCTCGATGAGCCCGCTGATCTGGTTGAACGGCGTGCCGCCCCACAGATCAACGAGGAAGAGCACCTGCTCCTGGTCCTCGAAGGAAGCGACTGCTTCCTCGACCTTGGCACGGAAATCGTCGGGGCCCATGCTCGGCTCGAGCGAGACCACGGCAACAGACGGCTGATCGCCAAAGACCATCGAGCCCGTCTGCTTGATTCCAGCTGCCAAGTCCCCGTGGCTAGCAAGAACAATACTTACCATCACATAACCTCCTTTTTGTCTACGTATTTCCTACACGACATGAAAGGAGTATACCTGTTTGGATTGTGGAATTATAGCTAAAATCGCAAAAGGTTGGATTATTTGTTTAAACGTCTATGTTTGTTACAAATTGATTACGTTGCTGGCTTATAGCTCATTGCCTGCTAAAACGTGATTTGCTGATTGTTTTCAAAGACATATAAAGGTGCACCGTTCGTTAAGACCGCTTTTAGGTGAATCCCAATGCGTCTGCGTGCCACCATTTTGTTTAAACAGACATGACTTGACTAACCGAAGCAAATATGTTTAGAACTCTAGCCCATGTAGACATTAGATGTTAGGCGATGTGGAGGGGGTTGGCGGCGTCGACGGCATCGGGGGCGTCGGAGAGGCCGTCAGGAGCAGCGTCTGCCGGGTCCTCGTCGGGGGTCTCGATCTGTTTGATCATTACCTCTTGGCCCTGCAGCAAATAGGTCTCGCCGCTACCGCAATGGGGACAGGTCTTGCCGTGCTCGACCGTCGCGTAGTCGCAGCCGCACGCCTCGCAATGCGTCACGGCTTCGACAGGCTCCACGATAAGCTCCGCGCCCTGCGCGATAGGCTTTTTATCTGCTGCCCAGCGCCAAGCGTCGAGCAGCAAGTCGGGAACGACGCCCGAGACCTCGCCCAGCAGCAACGTCACGCTCGAAACGCGACGCACGCCATGAGCGCGCGCCACATTCTCGACATCGCGAATGATGTGATACACGATTCCCAATTCATGCAAGGTAGAAACCTTTCAACAACGGTTGATGCGATGCAAACTCAAAGCAAGGGGACGGCGAAATCTAGTCTGCGCCGTCCCCTTACCCGCCATGGTTACCTATTTACGACCGAACTTGATTTTGATTGCACGCTTTAAAGCATACTTGCCCAGGCTCGGGAGCTTTTGCTCGTATTTGACCATCGTGGAGCACTCGGGGCGGTCGCGATCTAGATGGATGGCGTCGAACGCGCACTTGGTGGTGCACAGGCCGCAGCCGATGCACTTGTTGGGATCGACAATCGAGGCGCCGCAGCCCAGGCAGCGGGCGGTCTCGGCGCGCACCTGTTCCTCGGTAAAGGTCTCAACATACTCGCTAAACGGCGCAGCCTTCTCGCGCTCGCGGTCCACATGCGCAACCTCGCGGCTCGCGTTGTCGTAGCCCTCGAGAACAACGTCGTCGCGGTCGAGCGCGGTATAGCGGCGCTGGTTGCGGCCGATGGTGAGCGTGGAGCCCGGCTGCACAAAGCGATGGATGGACACGGCGGCCTCGTGACCGGCGGCGATGGCATCGATGGCAAAGCTGGGGCCGGTATAGACGTCGCCGCCCACAAAGATGTCGGGTTCGGCGGTCTGGTAGGTCTGGGGATCGGCAAGGGCGCCCTGACCACGGCCAAGCTCCACCTTGGAGCCAGCCAGCAGGTCGCCCCACACGATGGACTGGCCGATGGACATGACCACGCGGTCGGCATCGACGCGGCGCAGGTCGTTCTCGTCGTACTCGGGCGCAAAACGGCCCTCGTCATCGTAGACGCGCGTGCAGCGCTTAAAGGTGATGCCGCACACACGGCCGGCCTCGTCCAGATGGACCTCCTTGGGGCCCCAACCGCAACTGATGTGCGCGCCGTCCTCAACGGCCTCGCGACGCTCCTCCTCGCTGGCGGGCATCTGAGCCTCGCTCTCCAGGCAGAACATCTCAGCGTGCTCGGAACCCAGACGGCAGGCGTTGCGTGCGACATCGATGGCCACGTTGCCGCCGCCCACCACGATGGTGCGGCCGGGCAGCGCGTCGATCTTGCCACTGTTGACCTCGCGCAAAAAGTCGACGGCCAGGGCCACGTCCTCGGCATCCTCACCCGGAATACCGGCAAGGCGGCCGCCCTGGCAGCCAATGGCAACGTAGAAGGCCTTAAAGCCCTGCGCGCGCAGCTCGTCGAGCGTCACGTCGCGACCGACTTCCACGCCGTAGCGGAACTCGGCACCCATCAGGCGAATGACCTCGACCTCGGCCTCGATAACATCCTTCTGCAGCTTAAAGCTGGGAATACCGTAGGTGAGCATGCCGCCCGGGCGCTCGTTTTTCTCGAACACGACGGGCTTGTAACCCTTCTCGGCCAGATAGAAGGCGCAGGACAGACCGGCCGGACCGGCACCGATGATGGCGATCTTCTGGTCAAAGCCGCCGGCACGCGTCGGGGTCACCACAGGTGGGACATAGCGGGTCGCGGCATCCAGATCGCGCTGGGCGATAAACTTCTTGACTTCGTCGATGGCCACGGCGGCGTCCACACGGCCGCGGGTGCAGGCATCCTCACAGCGGCGGTTGCACACACGGCCGCAGATAGCGGGCAGTGGGTTCTCGCGCTTAATGAGTGCTAGGGCCTCGTCATAGCGACCCTGAGCCGCGAGCTTCAAATAGCCCTGAACAGCAACGTGCGCTGGGCAGGCCGTCTTGCAGGGAGCGGTGCCGGACTCATGCGTCTCGATGCGGTTGTCGTTGCGGTAGTTGGGCGACCACTTGGTGTGGTCCCACTTGGTGGCATCGGGCAGCTCCTGGCGCGGATACTCGGGCACCTGTCCGCCGGCCTTTTTGCTGCAGAGCTTCTGGCCCAGCTTGGCGGCGCCGGCCGGACACACCTCAACGCAGCGACCGCAGGCCACGCACTTGTCCTTCTCGACCTTGGCGACATAGGCCGAGCGCGACAGGTTGGGCGTGTTGAACAGCTGCGAGGTGCGCAGGGCGTAGCACACGTTGACGTTGCAGTTGCAGATGGCGAAGATCTTGTTCTCGCCGTCGATATTGGTGATCTGGTGCACAAAGCCGTTGTCCTCGGCCTGGCGCAGGATGTCGTAGACCTCGTCGCGCGTTACATAATGGCCGCGGTCGGTCTCAACCACGTAATCGGCCATATCGCCCACGGCGATGCACCAATCGGCCGGGTCATCGGCGCAGCCCTCACCCATCACGCGACGGCTCGCGCGGCAGCTGCAGGTGCTGGCGGCATACTTACCCTCGTATTTGTCGAGCCAGTGCTCGATATGCTCGATCGGCACCGAGGTGCTCGCGGCGTCGATGGCCTTCTCGACCGGAATGACGTGCATGCCGATGCCGGCGCCTCCGGGCGGCACCATCGGCGTGGCCTTGGACAGCGGTCCCTTGGACGCCTGCTCAAAGAACTTGGCATAGACCGGGTGCTCCTCGAGCTGGCTCACGCGCATGTTGAGGAACTCGGCGGAACCCGGCACCAGCATGGGCAGCACCCACTGCTTGGCGCGCTCGGGGTTTTCCCAGTTGTACTCGAGCAGACCCGTGTAGCTCATGTCGTCGAGCATCTTCTCGATATCGGCTTCGGGCATGCCGGTGAGCTTGACCATCTCGGGCAGCGTATAGGGACGGCGCATCTTCATCTTGCAGAGCACTTCGGCCTGCTCGTCAGTCGCGGCCTCGGCAAACGACCAGTACTCGTAGCCCAGCAGCTCATCGCGATGCAGCAGACGGTTGGTGCAGTGCTCGCACAGCTTGACGATGGCCTCGCGCGGATGCTCCGGCAGCGGCGCCACGAACTCCGAACCGATGTCGGGCTCGGTGTAGCTAATCCCCGGTCCGTTGAGAATCATGGTTGTCCCTTCTCTTGCCACAGCCCGGCGGGACCGCGGCGCCCCTCTTTTTTGCAGGCCGGGCATGCCCCCATGCCGTTCACCCGCCATTGTTGACATTGTGTCAAAAATAGTATTGACGAACCGTCAACAATATTCAAGACTGTTAGGCGAACGGTCAGGCAAAAGAGGATGAAAGGCGGCAAAACATGGGCAACAACACAGCAGGTACCTCTGTGGTCGATGCCGTCCCCGCATCCGATAGCGCGGCAAAGCGCCTGACGGGCGACGAACGCCGTCGCGAGATCCTCGATGCCGTGCGCACCGTAAGCTCCGAGCTGGGCGTGTCCCACCTATCGGTATCGGCCGTGACCAAGCGAGCCGGCTGCACGCGTTCATTGTTCTACCACTACTTCGCCGACATGGACGCCGCCGTCACCGCCGTCATGGACGAGACAATCGACGGTTTTATCTCCGAGCTCGAGCAGTGGAATGCCAACCGCACCGTCGGTGATATCGAGGGCGCGCTCGACACCGTCGCCCCGCTCTTTAAGCGCCTGGTCGCCAGCGGCCACGAACTGCCGCACACTCTGACCTCCAACAGCGGCGCGCTCTACGGCGGCTTTTTGCACAATGTGGTCCAGCGCGTGGCGCAGTATATCTGCGACACCACCGTGGTGGATTTTGTCGCCCATCATGAGCTACGCATCGATCATGTCTACGAGACGTTCTACACCCTCATCATGGGTCTTTTGATGTATATCCGCACGCACCCCGATGTGCCCGACGAGACGGTCAAGGAAATCATCGCCTCGACACTCCACATCGAGGGCTATACCGCCAAGTATTCGGAGCGCAAGCCCCAGAACTGACGACATTTGGCCAAACTGCCCGCGATCAGAAGAGGGGCCGCGGGCGTGTGAAAGGAGAGCAGCATGCTGTTCGATGTTTGGGGTAGCGATACCCTTATCCACTGGGCCGGCTGGGCCATGGTCTTTATTGGCCTGATCGTGCTCAACGAGGTCGGCCGTCGCACCAAGCTGGGCGCGGCAATCATCTTTGGCGTGGCTCCGCTGGCCATGACCATCTACTGCGTCGCTATCGCTATCGGCGTCTCACAGGGCGCCGAGTGGGCGCTCACCAACCCCACCCATGTGTACCAAAACAGCTGGTTCCACTACGCCAAGGTATACGCGGCGCTGGCCGGTTGCTGGGGCTTCATCGCCATTAAGTACCAGTGGGGCAAAATCGGCAAGGCGCATTGGTTCCGCGCGTGGCCGTTTGTGATCGTCGCCATCAACATCATGATCGCCGTCGTGTCCGACTTTGAGAGCGCCTATCACTTCTTTGTCCTGGGCGAGCCCACCTGGGTCACCTCCGAAGGTGCTACGCAGCTGGCCGGCTGGAATAACGTGTTCAACGGCATCGCCGGTATCATCAACATCTTCTGCATGACCGGTTGGTGGAGCGTCTACGCCTCCGAGGATCAGACCGACATGCTGTGGCCCGACATGACCTGGGTCTACATCATCGCCTACGATATCTGGAACTTCTGCTACACCTACAACTGCCTGCCCACCCACTCCTGGTTCTGCGGCTTTGCGCTGCTGCTGGCGCCCACCGTCGCCGCCTTTATCTGGAACAAGGGCGGCTGGATCCAGAACCGCGCCTTTACGCTGGCCATTTGGTGCATGTTTGCCCAGGTGTTCCCGTACTTCCAGGAGGAGTCCATCTTTGTGACCCACTCCACGCTCGACCCCGGCGCCGCTACCGCGGTCTCGATCGCCGCACTGGTCGCCAACGTCGCCGCGATCATCTACATCGCCTACCGTGCCAAGAAGCTCGGCCGCAACCCCTACAAGCAGGATGTCTTCGAGGGCACCAGCGATTGGGAGAAGGCTACCGCTCGCCGCGCCAAGGTGGATTACGCGCACGCCGAGTAACGCGCCTGACGCAAACATCGCTTGAACGTGAAGCCGCCTGGCCGGCTCCGCGCAATGCAACGTATTGCATGCCCCCGGAAAGCGATTTGTCCGCTTTCCGGGGGCTTTTTGTTGCCGCGAGGATGCGGCCCAGGATGCGCTCAGGTTAAATCGGATCTTATATTTCGTATGCGCTTTATATGGCTCCATTTTTGGGTACAGTGTTGAGCCGATATTGCATTGGGGGATATATGAGCGATGAGACGCGTGGCCGCGAGGATGCGGCCCAGGATGCACAAGCTTGTGCCGAGGCCCTGGAGAGCCTTGACTGGATTGCGCTAGACGAGCTCTCGTTGAGCGATTCGGCCGTCGACGCGCAGGACGAGGCGCACGAAGACACTGAGCACGAAAGCAGCGACGCCAAAGACGTTCCTGACGAGGACGAAGCCGAGGCCGAGGCCGAGGCCGAAGAGGACGATAGCAAGGGCGACGACCAGCCGGAATCCGACTCGGGAGAAGAGACCGTCCTGCTTGGCAGCTTGCCTGCCGACGACTCGCTCACCCGCGAGCTTCCCGGCCTGGGCTCCGCGCCTGCCGTGGACGAGACCATCGCCATGGGCGATATTCCCCTGCCGTCCGTTCCCTCGGCACATGAGGCCGAGGCCCGTCACCGCAAGATGTCGCCCCAGCGACGCAACCTGATGGTGGCAGGCGTTGTTGCCGTCGCGCTCGTCGCCGGCGGCGCGGGCTATGCGGCTTGGAACGGATACCAACAAGAGCAGGCCGCCGTGGTTGCCGCAAACGCCCATACCATGATGTCGGTGCAAATTGGCGTACATGCCGCGGGGCTCGACTGCTCCACCGGCTCAAAGATCCCCGTGCAGGTGAGCGGCCAGGACTCCGACGGCTCTTCTGTGAGCGAAACACTCTACGTTGACGAGCACGGTCGCGGCATCAAGCTGCTGCCCGGTGACTATACGCTCTCCATCGCTGGGTCCCCCATCGCAGCCGACGGTACCATTTACACCGTGCCGACCACCAAGGCGCAGGTCAGCGTAAAGAGCGACGGGCAGGACCTGAGCGCTCAGGCATCCTTTAAGCTTAAGGTACCTTCGGCAGACACGGTGACCGACGACCAGATCGATGCAGCAGCCAAATATGCCGAGGAGGGCGGTTGTAGCTCTGCCGCGGCCGCCAAGATACTTCAGCAGGCGGCAACCGCTCGCCGTGATGCCGCCGCCAACGCTGTGAGCGCGAGCGAAGCGCAGGCCGCGCGCGATGCCGATGCTCGGCATAAGGCGACGGATCTGTATCAGCTCGATATCCCCGTCGAGTGGTACGGTAAGGTTGCTACCTGGCAAAATGGCAGCACGCTGTGCATCTATCTGGGCGATGACGCCAATACGCCAATCGTGACGCTTGTCGCAGTGCGCGACGGCGAGAGCTTTACGCCCGATGAGGGCGATGCGGTTTTGGGTGCGGCAAACCTCGGCAACGGCTACACCGTCTACGCCAGCGGCCCCGTCTATCCGTACGTGGTGCCCCAGACCATCAACGGACGGACGCAAGACCCCGTGTCGACCTACCCCATGGATACGGCGATTGAGCTTGTCGAGCTCACGACCGGCAACCGCTACACCTATAGCCAGATCAAGAACGTGCTGGTCGGCAAAGACGGCAAGGCCGACGCCGCCACCAAGCTCGAATGCGACTACCTCGCCCAGATTCTGATGCCGAGCATCAAAGCCCAAGACTAGCCGGGCGCATCATGGTGCTCCCCAACCGTGATAAAGGGGCCAGGAGGTCCTGGCCCCACAGATCCGTAGATGATTAGGCAAGGAGCCACTTCCATGCGGGCACAACGTGTACCACACCGTGTTCGCATGGAATATCGGCCTGCTCATCCATGGTAACGATTGCCGACTCGCCAAGATCGAACTGGGCCATCGAGGCATCAAGCGCGGCAATTTCGCGCTCGCGCGTTTTCTCACTTGCCATATCCACACTCACCTGAATCAGGCTATAAGCCCGCATGAGAAGTGCGTCCCCAGCCACAAAGTCCACCTCATGGCTTTTGCTCTTCTCTTTGATTAGCAGGCGGCAGACCGAGCCGGTCCTCACCGCGGGAGTCTTTCTTCTTAGCGCATTGAACACTGCGGTCTCGAGCCTCTGGCCCTGGTCCAATGCCGATGCGGGAGAGAATGCTCCAAACATCGCAGGGTCGACAGCGTAGACCTTAGACGCAGACCGCATGTTATTTGCCAGTGAACGCGTGAACTCCGGCACAGAAAATAACAGGTAGGCGTCCTCATAATACTCAAGTAAGTCGCTGAGCGAATTACGACTGACGGGTATCTGTCTGCTCTTGAACTCGTTGTACACTTTGTTCACTGACAGCTCTCGTCCCGAAGATGCCATACACCGCGTCAAGAACAGCGATGCCAGGCGAGGGTTCTTGACGTCGTAACGTTCAACGACGTCCATGGCGACCGTTCGCGAAGCATATTCCTGTAGCAGCTGAATCGCGTCTGCAGGCGTCTGCTCAAGTGTCGCGATGAATCCCCCTCGTTCAAGATACCCGATCAGATGATGTCGAAGCAGCGCTGCATCGCTCGGGGAAAAGGTCGCATCTGACTCGAGAACGCTCCCCGTCTTATATCGAACGTATTCCGAAAAACTCAACGGAAAAAGCTCTCGCACAAGAGAACGACCCCTGAACTCGCTCTTAAGTTCTGAGGACAGCATCTTAGAAGAAGATCCCGTCACATAGACGGTCGCTTTCTCCGTATCGACTACACGCCGCAGAAACGCACCCCATTCGGGAATTTCCTGGATCTCGTCAAAGAAAATGTAAGCGCCCTCGGTTCGAGCAACAGGATACAGCGCATAGAACGTGTCGAGCACGTCCGCCAGCAGCGATGGCTCATACGGGCGCAAGCGCTCATCCTCAAAATTGAAGTAAAGCATCCGGTCAAGCTCGACGCCCCGGTTCTGAAGCCGCCACATCTCCTGATACAGGCGATACGTCTTTCCACAACGGCGGGCCCCCACAATCACATTTACGATGTTGTCGCGCTTTGGCTCCTGTGGGTTTCCTAGATCAAGGTCTCGCTCAAAGACCTGCGGAACCCCCTGCTGTTCAAAGTCCTTTATTTTCTGGGCGATCAAGTCGTTGAATGCCATTATTCTCCAATCTTGCTCTCTAGCTAATCAAAATTATAGTGATTCTTGATTAATTAGAGAGCAAGATTATATCTGACTTGATTAACACTTAAGCAAGTTTTTTCACTATTACTGCTCGAAGGATGCCGAGTGGCTGAGAGGACAACCAAGCTCGAATGCGACTCCCTGGACAGTCGATTTGGGACGGGACTTTTTTGACTACCCTCCCCCTGTAGAAAAATCCCTAACGCAGTTGCGGTGAAATAGGGCTGTTTTTGCTGGTCAAACCGCAAAACAGTCCCTATTTCACCGCAACTTATTGGTGGCCTTTTGGGTGGCACTTAGCGCCACGGGTCGGCTTCGAACAGCGGCTCGCGCTCGGGGCGGCGATCGCTGTAGGGATCGTAGCCGTCATCGTCCTCGTTCTCGGCACGGATGTAGGGGTCGCGCGGCTTGGGTGCCGGCTTAGGCACAGGCTTGGGTGCGGCGGGTGCGGCATCGGTCGCCGGCGCACTTGTCTTGATCTCGTCTTTCATCTGCATAGCTCCTTGCATCGCATCCGTTCAACATTATCGATTGTCGCACGAATAAGGGCGGCGGACCCAATTGGATCCGCCGCCTTTGGCGTTTAGAGACGGCTGGCAGATTTTAAGGCATGTCCCATAAATCTATTCGGCGTCGGGGACCTCGTAGGTGGCCGCCGGCGTGTTGTCGCACACGACGGTAAAGCCGCCGTCCTTGTCGGCATCGACCGTCACCTGATCGCCCTCGCGCACCGTGCCGTCGATGATAGCGGCGGCGATGGCATCCACGACCTCGCGCTGAACCAGACGCTTGAGCGGACGGGCGCCAAAGACCGGGTCCAGGCCGCCCACGGCGAGCATCTGCTTGGCCGCCGGGGTGATGGCAAGCGTCATGCGCTCCTTGGCCAGACGCGCGCGGACGTCGGCGAGCTGGATGTCGACGATCTTCTCGATCTGCGCCATACCGAGCGGATGGAACACCACGATATCGTCGATACGGTTGAGGAACTCGGGGCGGAAGGTCTGAGCCATGGCAGCGTCGACCTGATGGCGCATCTCCTCCTCGTCCTTACCGGACAGATCGGCGATAGCCTTGGAACCCACGTTAGACGTCATGATGATGATCGTGTTCTTGAAGGACACCTGACGACCCTGGCCATCGGTCAGACGGCCGTCGTCGAGCACCTGCAACAGCACGTTGAAGACATCAGGATGAGCCTTCTCCATCTCGTCGAGCAAGATTACGGAGTACGGGCGACGGCGCACGGCCTCGGTGAGCTGGCCGCCCTCGTCGTAGCCCACGTATCCGGGGGGCGCACCGATCAGACGCTGGACGCTGAACTTCTCCATGTATTCGGACATGTCGATACGCACGAGCGCGCGCTCGTCATCGAACAGGCACTCGGCCAGCGCCTTGGCGAGCTCGGTCTTGCCTACACCGGTGGGGCCCAGGAAGAAGAAGCTGCCGATGGGCTTGTCCGGATCGGAGAGACCCGCACGGCTGCGGCGCACGGCCGCGGCAACGGCGGAGACGGCCTCGTCCTGACCGATGACGCGCTTATGCAGCTCGCCCTCCAGGCCCTTGAGCTTGTCGAGCTCGCCCTGCATCATCTTGGACACGGGCACGCCGGTCCAGGCACTCACGACCTCGGCGATCTCGTCGGAGGTCACCTGCTCGTTGAGGCCCTCGCCGTCCTGCTGCTTTTGTGCCTCGAGCGCAGCCTCGGAATCCTGAATCTGCTGCTGCAGGCCCGGAATCACGGAGAAGCGCAGCTCGGACGCACGGCCCAGGTCGCCGTTGCGCGTTGCACGCTCCTCTTCGCTCTTGGCCTCGTCAAGCTGGCCCTTAAGCTCCTGCACGTGGTCGATGGCGTTCTTTTGGTTGAGCCAGCCGGCCTTTTGCACGTTGAGCTTTTCCTGGACCTCGGCAATCTCTTGGCGCAGGGCCTCCAGACGCTCCTTGGAGGCGTCGTCGGTCTCCTTCATGAGCGCCTGCTCCTCGATCTGCAGCTGGGTGAGCTGACGCATGGTGGCGTCGATCTCGACTGGCATGCTGTCGAGCTCCATGCGCAGGCGGCTTGCGGCCTCATCGACCAAGTCGATGGCCTTGTCGGGCAGGAAGCGATCGGCAATGTAGCGATCGGAGAGGTCGGCGGCGGCCACGAGCGCGCTATCGGTGATGTGCACGCCGTGGAAGATCTCGTACTTTTCCTTGAGGCCACGCAGGATCGAGATGGTGTCCTCGACGGTGGGCTCGCTCACCATCACGGTCTGGAAACGACGGGCGAGCGCCGCGTCCTTCTCAATGTACTTGCGGTACTCGTCGAGCGTGGTCGCGCCGATCGCGTGCAAGTCGCCACGGGCAAGCGCCGGCTTCAGGATGTTGCCGGCGTCCATAGAGCCCTCGGTGGCACCCGCGCCCACGATGGTGTGGAGCTCATCGATGAACAGGATGACCTTGCCCTCGGATTTTTGCACTTCTTTGAGCACGGCCTTCAAGCGGTCCTCGAACTCGCCGCGGTACTTGGCGCCGGCGACCAGCGCGCTCATATCGAGCTCGATGAGGTCGCGGTCGCGCAGGGTACTCGGCACGTCGCCGGCCACGATACGCTGGGCGATACCCTCGACGATGGCCGTCTTGCCGACGCCCGGCTCGCCGATGAGCACGGGATTGTTCTTGGTGCGGCGGGACAGGACCTGAATAGTACGACGGATCTCGTCGGTACGGCCGATGACCGGGTCGAGCTTGCCGGCGCGGGCCAGATCGCAGATGTTGCGACCGTACTGCTCCAACGCCTCAAACTGAGTCTTGTCCTCGGCAGACGTCACGCGGTCATCGCCACGCAGCTCCTCGTAGACCTGCTCGATGCGCTCCTTGGTGACGCCGGCGTCGCGCAGCACGCGACCCGCCTCGCCCTTGTCCTCGGCAAGCGCCATGAGCAGATGCTCGGTCACCACAAAGCTGTCGCCCATCTTGGTGGCCTTCTTCTCAGCCTTCTCGATGACGCGAACGAGCTCGTTGGAAAGACCCATCTGCTGGCCCTCGCCCGAAACCTTGGGCGCGTGGTCGATGGCATCCTGCGTGGAACGCGCGAGCTGAGCGGGATCGGCGCCGATGCGCTCGATGATCACGGAGATGTTACGCTCGCCGGCGCCGAGCAGGGCAGACAGCAGGTGGATCGGCTCCACCGCGCCGGCCTGCGCGTCGGCAGCCGTGCTCATGGCGGTCTGCAGCGCCTCGCGCGACGTCATTGCTAGCTTATCGATTCTCATGGAATCACCTCTCTTGGGGCGGCCGCCCTACGGGGCGGCTTCACGTTGTTCGAGAAGTATTGTTGCCAGCTTTGCGCGTTCTTATACACAAATCTAAGTCTCTATATATAAGATTTTCTGAGTGATTGAAAGATAGGAAGCAGGTGCGCTCACCCGCTACGGCCTCGTCCCCTTACTATCTCAATCTGTAACATCTAGTCAGCAAATAGAGCTCTATCTGTTACAAATCGAGACGAACAGAAAACACCCGGATCAAAAATCTAAATCTGTAACACCAGGCCCACTTTTAGCGGCCAAGATGTTACAGATCGAGACAGACCGAAAACCACCACAAAGAGGGCAGGCACCTTTGTGGTGGTCGCGGTCTCTACTCCTTCGCCGAACCCGTACTTCCCGATTCGACGGTCCAGGGCATCTCATCCTCGAACAGCCATGTACGGGCAGACCCACTATCGCGTGCAGTCTGCGGGTCAGGCAAGCAGGTCTGTTTATAGGCATCTTGGATACACTGACCCATAAAATCGTTGAGCTCGGTCTGGTCGCCCTCCATGACATAGGCGACATCGCCGTCCATGATGTAGATGCCCGGACCCTCATTGCCCTCGTAGCCCGGATCGTACGAGACATCACATAACTTTGCGCCGTTTGCAGTGTCCAGCTCGATGGAAGAGTGGCATCCGCCAACCATGTCGTTCGCTTTTGCCCGATAGGACGCATATCCGTACCAACGCTTAAGTGTTTTGCCCTTGAGTAGCTCAGACGCCCTATCGATCAGGCTTGTATCCGTGGTATAGCGCATGGCCCCAAGCTGAATACGCGGATAATTGCTAATACCCAGCACAGCCGGCTGCTCATCAAAATCAACGGTAATGGTCTCGGGCTTGTCGTCGCCGGTCAGAAGTTCGACAGATTGAGTCACAGGCTTGACCACCGGCTCCGTCACCGCAGCAGGTAGAAATGCCATACCGACAGCGCCCACACCAACCACGGCGATCGCAAGCGCCAGAGCAATCAATCCAATACGGGCAGAGCGACTCACAGCAAAACACCTCGCAATGCAGATCTGCGTCATTTGCCCTAATGATACCGTCAGCTAACACTATCACCAAAAGAAGCCGCTCGCTCCCCACCACCACAAAGGAGACAGGCACCTTTGTGGTGGGTTTCGACGCTAACGGTCGACAATCTCACGCCATGAGATTAAACTTAATTTGTTATCTGAATTTATCTATTTCTATCTATCCTCAACAGCTTTTTGTTTCGGGGAGATCATATGAAGCCGTCTCATTCCACCGGTCGCAACGTCATCGCCATTCTCGCCGTACCCATCGTGATGCTCTTCCTTATCGTCATCACGCCCTTTTCTCTCGGTATCGCCTCGCCCTTCGATTTGTGCGGGATGGTCGACGCCGGCTCGCGTGCCACCTCGCTCTCCTTTGTCTGCCGTGGCGTGTTCTACGAATATGCAATTCCCACCGGAAGTTGGCAGTCCAAGTTACCGTTGCTCGGCAAGGTCGACGGATGCTCCCCCTATTTCTGCCTTGAACCTCAGGCGCTAAACTATCTGATCGACGACCAGCCACTCGACTCCATCACCCTCGCCTACGACTACGCACCAAACACCGATGAGCGCCACATGAACCAAGTCCTCGACAAGCTGCTTGGACAGTGCGGGCTCACCGCGGAAGCCGGTCGAACCATCTATAGCAACCGGAAATTAAAGCGAACAGAACTCCGCCGTGTCGGAAAAATCAAAGGGCGAAACGGGGCCGCCTACTGGGATGCCTGGGCAACACGCGACAAGGGCGAATTCGGACACAGCACCTATATGGTCACTGTCTACACCAAAGACGGAATTAAGGACAATGTTGACGATTTCGCGTCATCCAAACTCGGCATCCCCAAAACAACCAAACCCGCCACCCCAGATGAAATCCTGTAGAGACATTCATTAAAATGCTGCCCAGCAATCACAATAACATCGAGCCCGCCCCCCACCACCACAAAGGGGACAGGCACCTTTGTGGTGATTTTCGACTCCGGCGCTCATCTGTCTCGATCTGTAACATCTAGCGGCCGTTTTTGACCCCAGATGTTACAGATTGAGATGAAATGCTCAGCGGCGCCCGTTTATCTAAATCTGTAACAACTACTCGGCAAATAAGGGTCCACCTGTTACAGATCGAGATAAACAGAAGACACCCGAATCGATAATCTAAATCTGCAACACCAAGCCCACTTTTAACGGCCCAGATGTTACAGATCGAGACAGACTGAAAACCACCGCAAAGGGGCACCTTTGTGGTGGTCGCGTTCTCTACTCTTTTGCCGAGCCCGTGCTTCCCGATTCGGCGGTCCAGGGCATCTCATCCTCGAATAGCCATGTACGAGCAGATCCACCATCGCGTGCAGTCTGCGGGTCGGGCAGGCAGGTCTGGTCGTACGCGTCCATCACGCAACAATCCAAAAAATCGATCACCTGCTGCTGGTCGCCTTCAAGAATGTAGGTCACGCCGCCATCTTGGATATAGACGCCGTCCCCACCTCCGGCTTTTGCGTATTCCGGATTGTAGTTAACGGTGCGCATCAGTTTGCCATCAGATGAATACAACTTCAGCGTTGTATAGTAGCCACCGTTCACAGAACCACGTCGGCGCTCATAGGCATCCCAACCGTCCCAGCGTTTGAACGAACGCCCGTTTAGCAAATCCAGCGCCTGTCGGGACAACTTCTCGTCCTTGGTATAGCGAGACGAGCCAAGTTCAATCATGGGGTAGTTGCTTATGCTTAGAATGCCCGGCGTTTCCTCGATATCGAGCGTTATCTCATCGGGCTTTGTAACGTCCGAAATCATTTGCCCGGGCATCGATGCAACAAGGGACGCCATCTCAACCGTCTGCTCAACCCCACTCGGCCCATAGAAGATAAGCGAGCCAAATAGGACCACGCCCGCAGCAGCGACGACGCAAGCCACCAACAGCAACAAAACAGAAGTGCAACGCTTCATCTTCAACTCCACAAACGAGAGTGTTTTGAGCTCACTTTAAAGCGCCAACTTCATACTGTCAATTCTAGATAGCATATGAACAAAGGCGCACTCCCCCATAGAGGAGAGTTGCAACCTCGATTTTAGCGCCCTCAAGACCCAACGAGCAGCACTTAACAAGTAGCCCCGGTTATACCTTTCTCTGACGCGACCCTCGCGAAGCGCGTGAGCGGCAGGGAAAGGTATAACCGGGGCGGACAAGTATGTGCGTTACTCGGCAGCGGCCTTGAACTTGTTGTAGTTGATCAGACAGCCGGCCTTGACGATGGCACGCTCCTCTGCCGTCATATCGGCAATATAGAGCTCAATCTGCTCGACCGCACCATCGGCACGCACCACGTAGGCGGCGATGTCCTTTAGGTCGCCATCGAGCGCGGCGCGGATACCCGGCACAAAGACGTAATCGCCCACCTCAAAGTTGGGCTCGGCCTCCATCTGGAAGGGCACCATGCCCCAGTTCATCACGTTGGAGCGATAGCGCTTGGTGGCGTACTCGTGGACGATGTTGGCCAGGCCGCCAATTACGCGCTGGCAGCTCGCGGCCTGCTCGCGGGCAGAACCGTCACCGGGCTTCTTGGCATAGAGCATGGAGCCGTACTCGGTCGCCTTGGCATCGGCCGCGACGCCCGCGCCGGCCAGTGCCTCAAACACGCCGGCAAGCTCGGCATCGAGCGCCGCCAAGTCGCCTGCCGCCTCGCCGGCAACGCGGCGCTTTTCCACCGCGTCGACCTCCTTGGAGCGACCCACGTAGGCCGGATCGCGGCGGCTGAGCGTAAACTCGGCCAGACCCAGCGGGTTGGAGCGGAAGGAGCTCGTCTCGCCCGAAGGAATGAGCTCGTCAGTCGTGGTAACCGGGTCCATGATCTTAGAACACACCTTGAGCAGGATGTCGTCACCGAGGGGTTCCATCGCGGGCCACGGCTTGATGTTGGGGCCTTCGACCAGCTCGTCGGCAGGCTCCGCCTTGCCAAAGCCCCAGTACACGCGCTTCTTGTAGGGAGCGTCGTCGAAGGTGTACTCGCAGGCCTCGTCCCAAGTCTCCTCGGGCAGATCGGTCGCCGGCGTCAGGACGCCGCCGTTGGCAGCCGTCGCCGCAATGGAGCGGGCGTCCATCAGGGCCACGGCACTCAGCTGGCCATTGCCCGGCTTGGAACCCTCGCGGTTGGGGAAGTTGCGCGTGGTGTGGCGGATCGAAAGGCCGTTGTTGGCAGGCGTGTCGCCGGCACCAAAGCACGGGCCGCAGAACGCCGTGCGCACAATCGCGCCAGCCTCCATAAGGTCGTAGATATAGCCGCGGCGTGTAAGCTCGAGCGCCACGGGCTGGCTCGTGGGATAGACCGACAGCGAGAACTCGCCGCAGCCGGTGTTGGCGCCCTTGAGCACGCGGGCAGCCTGGACCACAGAGTCGTAGTTGCCGCCCGAGCAGCCGGCGATAACACCCTGCTGCACGTGCAGCTTGCCGTCGACGATCTTGTCGAGCAGGCTAAAGTGCGTCTTGCCCTCGCCGATCTTGGCGGCCTCGAGCTCCACCTCGTGCAGGATGTCCTCGAGGTTCTCGTTGAGCTCGTCGATCTCAAAGCCGTTGGAAGGATGGAACGGCAGCGCGATCATGGGCTTGATGCTCGACAAGTCGACCTCGACGCAGCCGTCGTAGTAGGCGACATCGGCGGGCTTGAGCTCGCGGTAGTCGTCGCCGCGGCCGTGCATGGTCAGGAATGCGTGCGTGTCCTCGTCGGTGGCCCAGATGCTCGACAGGCAGGTGGTCTCGGTGGTCATGACGTCGACGCCGTTGCGGTAGTCGGTCGTCATGCTCGAGATGCCGGGACCCACGAACTCCATGACCTTGTTCTTAACGTAGCCCTTGGCAAAGACGGCGCGGATGATGGCGAGCGCCACGTCGTGCGGGCCGACGCCGGGGCGCGGGGCACCCGTGAGGTAGATGGCAACGACGCCGGGATAGGCGACATCGTAGGTGTCGCGCAGCAACTGCTTGGCCAGCTCGCCGCCGCCCTCACCCACGGCCATGGTGCCTAGGGCGCCGTAGCGGGTGTGCGAGTCGGAACCCAGGATCATCTTGCCGCAACCGGCAAAGTTCTCACGCATAAAGGAGTGGATAACGGCGATGTGCGGCGGGACGAAGATGCCGCCGTACTTCTTGGCCGCGGAGAGGCCAAAGACGTGGTCGTCCTCGTTGATGGTGCCGCCCACGGCGCACAGCGAGTTATGGCAGTTGGTGAGCACGTAGGGCAGCGGGAACTGCTCCATGCCCGAGGCACGCGCCGTCTGGATGATGCCGACAAAGGTGATGTCGTGGCTCGCCATGGCGTCGAAGCGAATCTTGAGCGCCTCGGGGTCGCCGGACGTATTGTGTGCCTGGAGGATCGAATACGCGATGGTTCCGCGTTTGGCATCCTCGGGCGCCTGCGTAATGCCGCGCTCGGCAGCCTCGGCCGCAGGCACGACCTCGCTGCCGCCGCGCAGGTAGATGCCGTCCTCGTACAGCTTGACCATACTGTCTCCCACTCTGCCCAAAAGATTTGGGCGCATAGCATAAATTCGTTCAATATCGTGCCATAGAACGGTTGCGAGTGGGTTACGAATCTGCACGTTCACTTTATCTAGGTAAAGTAAAGGACGTGCCGGTCGAGGGCCGGAAGATTTTGTGCAAGAGCGTCCCTTTCGACTAGTCATTTAAGAACGTCCCCAATGACTACCCTACCGCATCCGGAGCAAGGCAACGCCGCAGGCAGAGGACGGACAGCGAGCGCCGTCCAGAGCGAACAAGTTGGCATGAAAAAGGCAAGGCATAGACCTTCTGGTCATGCCTTGCCCTTTGAATGACAAATTGTCGCTCTGGACGGCGCGCAGCGTCAACTGGTCCGCCGTTCGTCAGAACGGCGGAACCTAGAGATCTCCGCCGGCGCCCAGTAGCTTGCGCATGACTTGCTCGGGGTTAACCGAGCCATCGCGCGGGGCCAGGGCGGTGATCTTCTTCTGCATCTTGTACTCGTGCAGCTCATCCTCGAGCTGGCGCACGCGAGCGCGGAGCTTCTCGTTCTCGCGCTCGCGCTCCTCGGCACGCTCCTTCATATCGAGAATGCGCACCACGCCGGCAAGGTTGATACCCTCGTCAGTCAGCTGGTTGATGAGCTCCAGACGCTCGATATCGGCACGCGAATACAGGCGCGTGTTACCGCCCGAGCGCTGGGGGTTCACCAGGCCCTTAGACTCGTAGACGCGCAGAGTCTGCGGATGCATGCCGGTCAACTCGGCCGCCACGCTGATCATGTACAGCGGTTTGTTCCTATTGTCCTCGGCCATGCTACCTGACCCCTTTCCGTCTCGCTATCGTCCATCATAAGCCCGCGGGCGCGGGCGCGCGCCGCGACCTTCCTAGTACGTCGCCTTGTAACGGTTGACCTTCTCGCGATAGTCGCGCGTGTCGGCCTCGCGCAGCTTGGTCATGGCATCGCGCTCGTCATCGGATAGGTTCGTGGGGACCTGCACCTTGATCTCGACGAGCAGCGCGCCCGTACGGGCACGGTGCTTAACGTCGGGCGCTCCCATCTCCTTAAAGCGGAACTTCTTGCCCGTCTGAGTACCCGCGGGCACTTTCAAACGGACCGTCGCACCGCCGGGTGTGGGCACGTCCACCGTGCAGCCGAGCGCCGCCTCGTAGACCGAGACCGGTACCTCCATGGTCACGTCGGCGCCTTTGCGCTTGAACAGCGGGTGCTCCTCCACATGCGTGGTCACGACCAGGTCGCCGCGCTCGCCACCCGCAACGCCATACTCGCCGCGACGCTTGTAGCGTAGCTTGCCGCCGTCGACCGCGCCCGCGGGCACCGAGACCGTAATGGTCTGCTGCTCGCCTGTCGAGGGAATGCGATAGGTGACCTTGTGCGTCACGCCGCGAAACGCGTCCTCGGCCGTCACATCGACGGTCAGCGACAGGTCGCCGCCCTTGCGAGCACGGCTGCGACCCGCGCCGGCACCGGCAGCGCCCGCAGCCCCGGCAAAGCCCGAGCCCCAATCGCTGCCCCAGGCGCCGTTGCCGCTAAAGATGCTGTCGAAGATGTCGCCCCAGCCGCTGGCACCCGCGCCGGCACCGTAGCCGCCGCCATACGCGCCGCCCGCGCCCGGCATGCCGCCAAACATGAGCATCTGGTCGTACTCTTTGCGCTTCTTCTCGTCCGAAAGCGTCTCGTAGGCCTCGCTGATCTCCTTGAACTTGGCCTCGTCACCGCCGGCATCGGGGTGATATTTTTGCGCGAGCTTGCGAAACGCGCTCTTGATCTCTTTGTCGGAGGCGCTCTTGGATACGCCCAGGATGTCATAGAAGGTTTTGCCTGCAGCCATCGTAGCTCCTCTCCTGTTTCATCCGTCGCCCAGCGGGCGGCGGTTCATGCTTTCATATGGCACTAGGCCAGAAAGGGCCCCGGGTGTTGCCCCGGGGCCCTTCTCAATTACTCCTCGGTGCTCTCGGCCGTATCGGCCGCAGCATCCTCGGGCGCCGCTTCGGGCTCCGGTGCGGGGCGCTTCTCGCCACCGTAGGTCACCGTCACCATCGCGGAACGCAGGATGCGGTCCGCCATGCGGTAGCCCTTCTGGTACACGTCGTTGACGGTCTCGTCGTACTGCGATGCGTCCTCGACGCGACCCACAGCCTGATGCTCGAGCGGATCAAACGCTTCGCCCTTGGGGTCGATGGGCTCAACGCCCTCATGCGCAAACACGTCGAGCAGCTTGGCATGCACCGCGTCGACGCCGTCGACGAACTGCTTAAAGTCGTCGGCAAGCTCCTGACTGCGGGCGTGGTCGATCGCACGCTCGATATCGTCGACCACCGGCAGCAGCGCAGTGACGAGCTTCTCGGTCGCGCGCTCGCGCTCGGCGATACGCTCGTTGGCGGTGCGGCGACGGAAGTTCTCCCAGTCGGCCTGCAGACGGGCGGTGCGCTCGGTGGCGTCCTTTGCCTTGTCCTCGGCGGCCTTCTGAGCCTCTGCCGCAGCATCGAGCTCGTTGCGCACGTCGGCAAGCTCTTTCTGAGCCTGCTCGAACTTGAGCTTAAAGTCGTTGTCGGCGGCTTCCTCACCGGCGCGGATAGCGGCTTCCACCATCTCGTCCTCGGTCATCGTCGCCTCCTTGTTGGAATCCTCTACTTGGTTCTCGGCAGCCTCGGCGGCCGGGGCCTCGTTGGCCTCGGTAACGTCTGCGGCCTCTACGGGAATCTTCACGTCCTTCTCCTCAGAGTCAACGGGGGCGGCACCAACGGCGGCCGCCTCCGTGCGAGCTTTACGAGCGGACATGATTACTTGTCCTCGTCGTCCACAACCTCGTAGTCGGCGTCGACAACATCATCGTCGGCAGGCTGGGCACCGGCGGCACCGTCGGTCTGCTGCTGAGCGTCGGCGTAGACAACCTGAGCCAGCTCGTAGGCCACGGACTGCAGGGACTCGCCGGCGGCCTTGATGGCCTCGACGTCAGAGCCCTCGAGCGCCTTCTTGGCGTCGGCGATAGCGGCCTCTGCCTTGGACTTCACGTCGGCGGAAACCTTGTCACCGAGCTCGTTGAGGGTCTGCTCGGTGGAGTAGCACAGGCTGTCGGTCTGGTTGCGGACCTCGACCTCTTCCTTCTGCTTCTTGTCCTCCTCGGCATGAGCCTCGGCGTCCTTGACCATGCGATCGACTTCGTCGTCGGAAAGCGCGGTAGAGCCGGAGATGGTGATCTGCTGCTCCTTGCCGGTGCCCTTGTCCTTAGCGGAGACCTTGACGATGCCGTTGGCGTCGATGTCGAAGGTGACCTCGATCTGCGGCACGCCGCGGCGGGCAGCCGGGATGCCGGTCAGCTGGAACTTACCGAGCGACTTGTTGTCGCGGGCAAGCTCGCGCTCGCCCTGGAGCACGTTGATCTCGACGCTGGTCTGGTTGTCGGCAGCGGTGGAGTAGACCTCGGTCTTGGAGGTCGGGATCGTGGTGTTGCGGTCGATCATCTTGGTCATGATGCCGCCCATGGTCTCGACGCCCAGCGACAGCGGGGTAACGTCGAGCAGCAGGATGCCCTCGACGTCGCCGGTGAGCACGCCGCCCTGGACGGCAGCGCCGTCGGCAACGACCTCGTCGGGGTTCACGGACATGTTGGGCTGCTTGCCGGTCATAGTCTTGACGAGCTCCTGGACGGCGGGCATACGGGTGGAGCCGCCGACGAGGATGACCTCGGTCAGATCGGAAAGCTTAAGCTTAGCGTCGCGCAGGGCGTTGGTGACAGGCTGCTTGCAGCGCTCGAGCAGGTCACGGGTGATCTTCTCGAACTCGGCGCGGGTCAGCGTGTAGTTGAGGTGCAGCGGGCCGGACTGGTTCATGGTAATGAACGGCAGGTTGATGGTGGTCTGCTGGGCGGCGGAGAGCTCCTTCTTGGCGTTCTCGGCGGCCTCCTTCAGACGCTGCAGGGCCATGGGGTCCTGACGCAGGTCGACACCGTTCTCCTGCTGGAACTTATCGGCCATCCAGTCGATGACGCGCTGATCCCAGTCGTCGCCGCCCAGGTGGTTGTCGCCCGAGGTGGACAGAACCTCAAACACGCCGTCGGCGAGGTCGAGGATGGAGACGTCGAAGGTACCGCCGCCCAGGTCAAAGACCAGGATGCGCTGGTCGGTGCCCTGCTTGTCCAGGCCATAGGCCAGAGCAGCAGCGGTCGGCTCGTTGACGATACGCTTGACGTTGAGGCCGGCGATCTTACCGGCGTCCTTGGTGGCCTGACGCTGGGCATCGTTGAAGTAGGCCGGGACGGTGATGACGGCGTCGGTGACGGTCTCGCCCAGATACTTCTCGGCGTCGGCCTTCATCTTGGCGAGCGTCATGGCGCTCACCTGCTCGGCGGTGTAATCCTTGCCCTCGATGTCGACGACGGCACGGCCACCCTGGCCCTCCTTGACCTCATACGGCACGGTCTTGATCTCGGAGGTGCACTCGGAATACTTGCGGCCCATGAAGCGCTTGATGGAGAACACGGTGTTCTTGGGGTTGGTGACAGCCTGGTTCTTAGCGGCCTTGCCCACGACGCGGTCGCCGTCGGCACGGAAGCCAACAACGGACGGGGTGGTGCGGTCGCCTTCGGCGTTCACGATAATGGTCGGAGAACCGCCCTCGAGGACGGCCATAGCGGAGTTAGTAGTACCAAGGTCGATACCAAGAATCTTACTCATTAGAAATTCCCTCTCTCTTTTGCGTTCGCGCCGCCTCGACGGTCTGTCGCGCGGCGCTTCGGCTTGTCTTTCAGGATGTAGTGTATCCCCTTATGGGCCGGAATATACAAAATCTAAGTCAATTCATATAAGATTTCTTATTGCCAAGAGTTTAGGTTCGCAAATATGCAGGTAGACGCGCTGTTTGAGTTCTGGGCAGATCTATCGAGATCTATGTAGAGATGGCTGAGGTTTGCGTCCGGGGGTGCCTGGGGGCCGTCTTGCGGAAAGCTCATCCCGGTTTGATCGTGGATTCCGGGTCGCAGTTTCCGTCTGAAGGCTCAACCGGAAACCGTATCCCGTTTTGAGAGCTGATACCGGCTCGCATTTTCCGCTAGCGGGCCTAACCGGAAACTGCAACCTGTTTTTCGACAAAATAATGGGATGCGGTTTCCGCAAGCACGCTCAATCGCCCTATATTTCAAGTCACCTTTAGCTAACATTTATGCAGCTCAACGGCCCCACCTGCGCGTTTTTTAGTAAACCTTGGCATACTCGGCGAACGGTATGAAGATGCCAGCCAGAGGGTATTGCAAACGGTCGCTCCCGTGGTATGTTTTTGCCCGAATCAAACCGGCGCGCATCGCCTGTAGCGTCGGTCAACAGAGAGGAAACTACCATGGCTCATCCCGTAATTGATGCCGACGAGTGCATCGCTTGTGGCGTTTGCGTCGACTCCTGCCCCGCTGGCGTTCTGGAGCTCCAGGACGTCGCTACCGTCGCTGACGAGGACTCCTGCGTCGCCTGTGGCGCTTGCCAGGACGCTTGCCCCGCTGGCGCGATCACCGAGATCGTCGAGGAGTAACAACTCCCCCACTTGCACACTCAAAAGTACACCGTGCACAAAAAAGGAGGCTTCCGCATCGCCGCGGAGGCCTCCTTTTTTTGTGCGGATAACTAATTTGGCACCGCCGTTGGTTGAACTCGCGCCAGCGAAAACGCCCCATTTGAGGCAAGGTGGCCTGAAAGAGGAGGGAAGCGTACTCTGGTACGCGACCGACGATTGAAGGCCAGATTGTCCAAATGGGGCGTTTGCAGCGTCGGCTAAGAGAGATCGTCTTCGTAGGGCATCAGGTCTGCAAGGTAGCCTTTCTCCTTGAGCATAGCCTCGATCTCGTCGAGGGTTTGCTCGTCCTCCGCCGCGATGCGATGGAAGTGATAGCCGCTCGTCACCGTTAGTAGCGGGAAACTCTTGCCGCTCTCGATATCGCGCAGATAGCGCTCAACATCGCGACGGTTGCGGATGTCCAGGTCGGCCGTGATCTTGCCGTACACACGATGGTTGACGATCACGTTGAGCACGGCGCCACCCGCGTCGACGATACTCGTGAGCTCGTCGCCCGCCTGCTCCACACTGTGGCGCACCTTAACAAGACGCGTGGGCACGGCGGGGCTACTCGCGGCCTCCTGCAGCACGTAGCCGCGATTGGTCGCCACGATATCGTGCCCATCGGCGCGCAGCAGGGCGATGTCCTGCACCACGACCTGGCGGCTCACACCCACCTCGTGGGCAAGCGCGCTGCCCGATACGGGTCCCTTGGCTCGCTCGAGCACGGCCATGATGGCACGGCGACGCTCGCGGGCGTTCATTATTTACCGTCCAGCAGACGCAGGTGCTTAAGCGAGAGGTCGAGAATCGGCGCGGAGTGCGTCAGGGCACCCGAGCTAATAAAGTCAACGCCCAGGTCGGCAAGCGCGCGGATATTGCTGGCATCCACGTTGCCCGAGCACTCGGTCTTGGCGCGGCCGGCGATAAGCTCAATCGCGTCAGCCATGTCGTCGTGGGTCATGTTGTCGAACATGATGATATCGGCACCGGCCTCCACGGCCTCGCGCACCATGTCCAGGTTCTCGCACTCGATCTCGACCGTCGTGGTAAACGATGCATGGGCGCGCGCCATCTCGATCGCACGCGTCACACCACCGGCGGCGTCGATGTGGTTGTCCTTGAGCATGACAGCCGTCGACAGGTTGTAACGGTGGTTGCTGCCGCCGCCGATCTCGACCGCGGCCTTCTCGAAGACGCGCATGCCCGGCGTGGTCTTGCGCGTGTCGACAAGCACGGTCTTGGTACCCTCGAGCGCAGCCGCCATCCGATGCGTGTAAGTAGCGATGCCGCTCATGCGCTGCAGGTAGTTGAGCGCCACGCGCTCGCCCGAAAGCAACACGCGCGCGTCGCCGCGCACCTGACCCACATGGTCGCCGGCGTGCACCTCGTCGCCATCCGAGACATCGAACAACACGGAGCTCTGCGGATCCAGCAGCTCAAAGGTGCGGGAGAACACGTCTAGGCCGGCGATGATGCCATCGGCTTTGGCGATAAGCTCCACCGTGGCGGGGCGCGCCGTGGGGCACACGCTCGCCGTGCTCACGTCCTCAAAGGTAATGTCCTCGCGCAGGGCCTGCAAAATCAGATCATCGACGACGAGCTTCATGGTAATGGGATTCATGGTCTATTCCTCCACGGCCTGCGTGCCGGCGGCACGGGCCAAATCATCGATTGCCAGGGTGTCGGCGCCCAGGGCGCGATGACGGCCATCGAGCGCGGGATCGCCTGCCTGCTCCACGGCCAGTGACTCGCCGGTACGCATATACCACGCGGCGCGACGACCCCAGACCAGCGCCTCGAGCAGGCTGTTTGAAGCCAGGCGATTCTTGCCGTGAACGCCGTTGCAGGCCGTCTCGCCGGCGGCGTAGAGCTCGGGCATCGAGGTGCGGCCGTCCTTGTCGACCCACACGCCGCCCATAAAGTAGTGCTGCGTGGGCGTAACGGGGATGGGCTCGTCCAAGATGTCGCGGCTGTCCTCCAGGCAGCGCGCGCGAATGTTGGCAAAGTGCCCGGTCACCACATCGCGCTCGACGGGGGCAAAACTCAGCCACTCGTGCTCGGTACCGTCCTGCTTCATCTGCTCGCGAATAGCGGCGGCGACCACATCGCGCGGCTGAAGCTCGTCGGTAAAGCGCTCACCAGCGGCGTTGAGCAAAATCGCGCCCTCGCCGCGGCAGCTCTCGCTGATCAGGAAGGTGCGGCCCGGCTGCGGCGAGAACAGTCCCGTGGGGTGAATCTGCACGTAGTCCAGGTGCTCCATCTTAATGCCATGCTCCTGAGCGATGTAGCAGGCGTCGCCCGTGAGCTGCGGGTAGTTGGTCGAGTGGTCGTACACGCCGCCAATGCCACCCGTCGCCCACAGCGTGTGGCGGGCATGGATCTTAAACGGCTTACCGGCATGCACGCCCTCAACGGCATTTGCCAGCTCGTCGGCGGGGCGAACCGAGTTGTCCTCGTCCACGGCTACGGCGACGACGCCGGTGCACACCGTGGCGCCATCGCGCTCGGCGGTCAGGATGTCGGTCATGGCCGCGTGCTCCAAAATCTGCACGTTGTCCAGCTTGCGAACGGCCTGGAGCAGCTTGGTCGTGATCTCCTTGCCCGTAATGTCGGCATGGAAGGCAATGCGCGGACGGCTGTGCGCGCCCTCGCGGGTAAAATTGAGGCTGCCGTCGGCCTTGCGCTCAAAATCCACGCCCATCGCTAGCAGGTCGTTGATGACCGAGCGGCTCGAGCGAATCATGATGTCGACGCTCTCGCGGCGGTTCTCGTAGTGGCCGGCGTGTATGGTGTCCTCAAAGAAGGCATCGTAGTCCGAGCCTTCGGGCAGCACGCAAATGCCGCCCTGCGCGAGCATCGAATCGCACTCATCGACCGCGCCCTTGGAGAGCATGATCACGCGCGTGCTCGTCGGCAGATTGAGGGCCGCGTACAGACCCGCCACGCCGCAGCCGGCAATGACGACGTCGCACTCCATATCGGGGTATTGCTTGGTTTCCACAGGAATCCTCTCCCTTGAATGTGACATAAGGGACCGTCCCTCATGCAACATTGTTCTAGCGTGCTGCGTACTCGAGCATACGGTCGAGCGTGAGCTTGGCCTGGTCGGCAGCCTCGTCCGACACGCCGATCTGCACCTCGCCCTCGCCCGTCTCCAGGCAGCGCACGAGCTTCTCGAGCGTGATGAGATCCATGTTGACGCAGGTGGGCTGCACCGCGGGGAAGTAGAACTTCTTGCCGGTGCCCTGGCAGCGGCGCTCGAGCTCGTAGAGCACGCCGCGGACCGTCACGATGATGAATTCGCTCGCGCCGGACTCCTCGGCATACTTGATGATGCCGGCGGTGGAGCCGATGTAGTCGGCCTCGGCCAGGACGTCGGCCTTGCACTCGGGGTGCGCCAGCACGAGCGCGTCGGGGTGGGCCTCCGTCGCGTCGACGATCTGCTCGACGGTGATGATGTGATGGCGCGGGCAGTAGCCGTTGTTGAGGATGACGTGCTTTTGCGGCACCTGCTCGGCTACGAAGCGTCCCAGGTTTTGGTCGGGAATGAACAGAATATGCTGCTGCGGCAGCTCGGACACGATCTTAACGGCGTTGGAACTGGTGACGCACACGTCGCTCCAGCTCTTGATCTCGACCGTGGAGTTGACGTAGCACACCACGGCCAGGTCGTCGCCGTACTCGGCGCGCGCCGCGTCGACCGTCTCGCGCTTGACCATGTGCGCCATGGGACAGTCCGCGCCCGGCTCGGGCAGCAGCACGGTCTTAGTGGGATTGAGCAGCTTGGCGCTCTCGCCCATAAACTCCACGCCGCACAACACGATGGTCTGCTGCGGCAGGCTTTTGGCGAGCTTTGCCAGGTAGAAGCTATCGCCGACGTAATCGGCAACGGCTTGGACCTCGGGCGCCACGTAATAGTGCGCCAGGATCACCGCGTCACGTTGGGTTTTTAGTTGCTGAATGGCCTCGACGAGCTCTGCGGGCACCAGTGCCGCACGCTCCGTTGCCGTCGTTGCCGATGCCAGGCCGGCCGCGATATCGCGTGCAAGCTCCGACGCATCCATGTTCGCGCTCTGTGCCATCAAGGCCCCTCTCTTTTGGCGAATCTTGGGGCTTTAGTATGACACCTAGGTTTACAGCTGACAAGACAGCTGTAAACCTAGGTGTAAAGTTGAAATAAAGATTCAATCATGTGGCAGGTCCATTTTCGAACTGGCAAGCTGAGGATAGCTGAGCTCTCGATGGCGCAGGAGGCATCTTTCGCCACCGCAACACCGCTTGGCGCGAGCTGCACGCCGTGGGGCGCAAACGGTCCGCACCCCCGCAAGCGGCGCGTGCCCGATGTGGCAAAATCGAACTACTTAAGGGGGCCGAATGCTCAAGATTATTGCCTGCGACGATGATGTCGCTTTTCTAGATAGACTGCACCGGATGATCGACCGTTGGTCGACCGAGACGGGCACGGCGGTCGATGTTGCGCTCGTCACGCGCGGCGAGGACCTGCTGGCCCGCCATGCCGCATCGCGCGCCGACATCATTCTGCTCGACATGATCATGCCGCTCGTCAACGGCATGGACACCGCACGCGAACTGCGCCAGGCCGACACCGCCGTGCGCCTGGTGTTCCTCACCTCGTCGCCCGAGTTCGCGCTGGAATCCTACGAGGTCCGCGCCTTCGACTATCTGCTCAAGCCCGTGACTTACGAACGCCTGGCGAGATTACTCGACGAGCTTTCGAGCATGCGCCCGGCGGCAACCGACGAGCTCGTGATCAAAACTTCCTTTGGCTACCACGCCCTGCGCCTGTCCGACATCGAATATGCCGAGGCGCGCAACAAGCACGTGGTCTTCCACCTGCGCGACGGACGCGATATCGAGGCACTCGAGTCGTTCCGCAGCGTCGAGGACCGCTTGGAGCAAAACGCGGTCTTCTTTAAATGCCACCGCAGCTACCAGGTCAACCTGCGCAATATCGATCACTTTGACCGCACGGACATCGTCATGCGCTCGGGCGCGTGCATCCCGCTTTCGCGCAGCTGCAAGCAGGGATTCCAAGACGCCTACTTTGCGGCGCGCTTTGAGGGCGGGAGGCGCTGATGGTCTCCTCGGTCGAAATGGTCCTTTGGGCAATCCACCACGCCACGACGCTGCTCTTTGGCGTCTTTGCCTCGGCGGCGCTGTGCGGTGTCGAGATCAACCGGCGTCATGCGCTTGAACTGGTGTTGGTCGGTGCCGTAACCGGCGCTGCCTTTTCGATCGCCAATGCCGTCGGCGGAGAGCTTTTCGCCCGCCAGGTATATCCGCTCGTCGTGCATCTGCCGCTCATCATCTATTTGTGCGCGCGCTACCGCCTGAGCCCGCTGCTTGCCGTGCTCGGCATTACGAGTGCCTATCTGAGCTGCCAGTTCAGCAATTGGATGGGCATCGCCGCATTTGCCGCAACCGATTCTCAGATCGCGTACTATCTGGCGCGTATCGCGACCACACTCGCCGTCTTTGCCGTCCTGTTGCATTGGGCCGGCGACATCGGTCCGCGCTTGGCGATTAAAAGCACCACCGAGCTGGGCATCCTTTTAATCCTGCCGCTCGTCTATTACGTCTTTGACTATGCCACCAACGTCTACACCACGCTGTTCCACTCGGGCTCGGTGGTGACGGTTGAGTTTTTGGCATTTGCGCTCTGTGCCTTCTATCTTATGTTTCTTGCCGTTTACCTGCGCGAATACGAAGAAAAGGAAACCGCCGAGCGAGAGCGTTGGATGCTCGAGACCCGCGACAGCGCCGCCATCAAAGAGCTCGAGGCTTGGCGTCAATCTGGGCGCGAGCTGTCGATTCTGCGCCACGACATGCGCCACTTCCTACGCGGCCTGGCCGCTTTAATTGAGGAGGGCCACACCGACGAGGCGCTCAAACGCATCGATGAACTCTGCGAAGCCGGCGATCGCACCGCCGTACGCCGCTTCTGCGCCAACGAGACCGTAAACATCGCGCTTTCGTCATTTAACTCGGATATCAATAGAAACGGCATTACCGCCAACCTGCGCGCCGCCGTACCCGAAACCATCCACGTAGGCGACGCCGACCTGTTTAGCGTGCTCTCAAATGCCTTGGAAAACGCTATCACCGCCGCAAGCGCCGCACCCCAAGGAAAGCGATTCGTCGACCTTGACCTGCGATTAGAGGACAGCCAGCTGCTGCTGTTAGTTTCCAATACGTTTGACCGCGCGCCGCGCATGGTCGACGGCATGCCCGTGACCCGGCATGCGGGCCACGGCTTTGGCACCAGAAGCATCAAACTCGCCGTGGAGCGCATGAACGGCAACTGTCAGTTCCGCATTAACGGCGATCGGTTTGAGCTGCGCGCTGTGATGTAGAAGTGCGGCGCCGATCTCGCGGCGTGTCTTGCCCGCCAGGCAATCGCTCACCGGTGCCAATCCGCTACAGCGGAGCGGCCGCCGGAGTCAGCTGCTTGATGTAGGCCCACATGCGCTGCTTAGCGGCCTTGTCGGTGAGTGCCGCCTCAAAGCCATCGAGCGCGAGTACGCGGCGGCCCTGCACATGGGCGACCAAGCCGGGCTTGAGCATGGCGGTGTCGAAGTCATCGATTGCCACGAGCATGTCGGCGTAGGTCTCGCGCATGACATCGGCCGCGTTGTTGTCGAGCAGTAGCACCGCCTCGGGGTCCAAGGCCTCAAGCGCCTCGCGGAACAGCTCGCACGGTAGAGTCTCGCCCACCGCGGCCGCTCCGTCACCCACGCCAGCGACGCTTGCCAGCACGCAAAAATCCTCGGGCGCGTAGCCGATGGCCCCAAGCGCCTTGCGCAACGCCGCGCCATCCGGGCCGGCGGCAAGCTCGCCACCCGAACGCTCGGCCTCGTCCAGATCGCCTTTGACCAGCACGATCGGCGAGCACGCGTTGCCCGCGATACGCACGCCACGACCCGCGAGCGATGCGAGCTCCTGCTCGGTCGCCTGGGCGATGGCTTCTTTTTTCTGGCTTTGTGACGTGGGCATGCGCTCTCCAATCGTTTGCGTGCCCACCATTATATAAAAGAGCCGCCCGCGAGTGGTTGCTTTGCGGGCGGCTGGGTATAAGCACGGTCGTACTGAGTTTTACGCGGCCGAACCGCGTCGCATTATGGAGGTCACCATGGCTGACATTAATCAGATTACCCCCGAGAACTTCGATTCCATCGTTAACGACAGCCTGCCCGTGCTGGTCGATTTTTGGGCACCGTGGTGCGGGCCCTGTCGATCCCTCTCGCCCATCGTTGACGAGGTTGCCGATGAGCTGGCGGGCAAGCTTGCCGTTGCCAAATGCAACGTCGATGACAACCAGGACCTGGCCATGAAGTATGGCGTCATGAGCATCCCCACGCTGATTGTGTTTAAGAACGGCGAGGAGATTGACCGCTCGGTTGGCGCCCTGCCCAAGGCGAGGCTGCAGGCGCTGCTGGAGAAGCATCTGTAATACGCTTGTTACATGTTGCCGTCTGTCTGCCGTCCATGAGCGCTTTTGCACCGCTCGCCGGACTTCTGGATGTACCGAGTGCAACCACGGATAGTATGGTAGTCACAAACAGCCCCCAGTGAACGGGTGCGGGTCGCACAGACTCGTACCCGTTTTCTTATGCAGCCGCGCGCAGAGCGGGCGTAGTAAAATCTGAACCACTGAACTGCCCCATACAAAAGGAGATTTCCCATGCATGATGTTGGAATGAACATGAGCCAGCTTGCCATGAGCGTCAAGCAGGTCGACGACACCATCGAGCTCGCTCACGAGTGGAGCCATCAGCTGCTGCATGCGACCGAGAATTTTGACATGGAGCGCATCGGCGCCAAGCTCGAGGCCGCCATGGCTGCGCTGCACGAGGCCCACGACGCACTCGAGGGCTACGAAGAGGCCATCGAGGCCGACCACAACTCCGTCGGCTCCGTGAAGCTGGTGTAAGGTGGCCGAACACGAGCACTGCTGCGGGTACGAGCACGAGCATCCGCACGGGGCGGACGGTGACGCGGGCTGCCGCTGTAGTGGCTCCGGCTCCGAGCTGGTCCGTTTTTCGGTTACCGCACCCGACGACCTGCTGCGCCGTTTTGACGAGCAGATCGCGCGCCGCGGCGATGTGGCCAACCGCTCCGAGGCCGTGCGCGACCTGATTCGCGCCTCGATCGCCAAGGAGCAGATGCGCACGCCCGATGAGCATGTTATCGGGTCGCTCACCATGATCTACGACCATCACACCGGCGATCTGACGCGCCGCCTGGACGAGGTGCAGCACGACTACACCGACGAGATCGTATCGACGATGCACGTGCATTTGGATCACCACAACTGCTTGGAGATTCTGGCGCTCAAGGGTCGCGGCGAGCGCGTCTACGAACTAGCCGACCGTCTGCTGGGCCTGCGCGGCGTTAAGCACGGCGAGCTCACGTGCGCCGCCACCAAGCAGAGCCTGGGGCTGTAGCGGAATTTCCCGCAGCGCACCTGCCAAAAAGGGACAGGTTTGTTTTGGCAGGTTTAGCGTTTTACCTACCAAAATAAACCTGTCCTTTTTTGGTCGGTTTTGATGAGGGGTGTCGCATGCGGCATGTGCATATTCATGTGACGGGCATTGTACAGGGCGTTGGCATGCGACCGTTTGTGTATCGCGAGGCCATGGCGCATGGCATTTGCGGATGGGTGCTCAATGCGGGCGACGGCGTGCATATCGAGGTGCACGCTCCGGCCGATGCACTCGATGCTTTTGTTGCCGCGCTTTCTGAGCATGCGCCTGCGGCAGCCCGCGTAGAGCATGTCGAGGTTGTGGACTTGGCAGCCAACGGTTGGGATGCCGCCAACGAACAGGGCTTTCGCATCGTAGCATCGCAGGACCAGACCGCGCACACGACGCTTGTCTCGCCCGATATCGCCACCTGCAACGATTGCTTGCGCGAATTGTTCGATCCCGCCGACCGACGCTATCACTACCCCTTTATCAACTGCACTAACTGCGGGCCACGCTTTACCATCATCCGATCGTTGCCTTATGACCGAGCGGCCACGTCGATGGATTGTTTTCCCATGTGTCCCAGGTGTGCCGCGGAGTATGCCGACCCACTCGACCGGCGTTTTCACGCGCAACCCGATGCCTGCTTTGATTGCGGGCCGCATATTACGTGGCGCGAGGCTGTGAACGGCGATGCGTGCGGGAATTCGTCCGCGACACCGGCCGTCGGCACCACACGCGAGGCCAGCGACGCTATCATCGAGCGCTGCGTTGAGCTGCTGGCCAGCGGTGGCATCGTCGCCATCAAGGGCCTGGGCGGATTCCATCTATCCTGTGACGCTGCCAACGAGCAGGCGGTGGCCGAGCTGCGCCGTCGCAAGCGTCGCAGCAATAAGCCGCTTGCCGTCATGGTGCGCAGTCTTGCCGATGCCGGGCGCCTGTGCCATATCGACGATGCTGAACGCGATCTGCTCGCCGGCAGTATCCGCCCCATCGTGCTGCTGCGCCGGCGGGCTGTCTGCGGGAACGACGGCGATTCTTCCGACGCCCTCGTACTCGCACCGTCCGTCGCGCGCGACCTGCCCGAGCTTGGCGTTATGCTCCCCTACACCCCGCTTCAGCATCTTCTGCTTGCAGCTGCCGCGTCACACGGTATGCACGCGCTCGTCATGACCAGCGGCAACCTGAGCGAAGAGCCCATCGAGACCGATGACGATCTTGCCTGGGAGCGCCTCGTTGCCGCCGGCATTGCCGACGCGCTGCTCGGCAACGATCGAGCGATTCTCTCGCGCTATGACGATTCCGTGGTGCGCGTGGTCGACGGCGCCGTTATGCCCGTTCGCCGCGCTCGTGGATATGCACCCCAGCCGCTGCCGTTGCCGGCGCTCGACGGCGCTCCGTCCTGCGTACTCGCCTGCGGGCCGCAACAAAAGGCCACGATTACGCTCACGCGTGAAGGGACGAACGGCGAGGCGACCTGTTTTGTGTCGCAGCATATCGGCGATGTTGAAAACGGCGGGACCTTCGATGCCTGGAACACCGCGCGCACGCGCTTGGAAGATCTCTTTGATTTGGCGCCCGCCGCCTTGGCCTGCGATTTACACCCCAGCTATCTATCGGGCCAGTGGGCGCGCGAGCAGGCGCGAAAATGCAATCTGCCGCTCGTCGAGGTGCAGCACCATCATGCGCATATCGCGAGCGTAATGGCTGAGGCTATCGCCGCTGGCCAGCTTACAACCGACGCGCGCGTCCTTGGCATCGCCTTTGACGGCACCGGCGCCGGCACCGATGGGACCATTTGGGGCGGCGAGTTTCTTGTTGCCGGCCTTGACGGCTTTGAGCGCGCCGCGCATTTGCGCACCTGGGCGCTCCCCGGTGGGGCGGCCTCCGTGCGCGACGCCCGCCGCAACGCCTTTGCCCTGCTCAGTGAGCTCGGCCTGCTCGAGCACCCGGGAGCTGTGGGGCTCTTGAACAGCCTTGACGAGCAAACGCGCAGCATAACGGCAACGATGATCGAGCGCGGCATCAACAGTCCGCGCACTAGCAGCATGGGTCGCCTGTTTGATGCCGCAGCCGCGATTTTGGGCATTTGCGGCCAGGCAACCTACGAGGGCGAACCCGCCATCGAGCTCGAAGCCGCCGCCTGGCGCGCGCTCGACAGCGAAATCGCCCATTTTCCCGACGACAACGCCGGCTATTCCGCATCTGACCCATCGTGGCTGGACGGCCCCTATGTTCTGGACCAGAAAGCACTCTTTGAGGCACTTTTGGGAGGAATTGAAGCCGGAGCGCCCGCCGACAGGCTCGCACTCGATTTCCATGTCGCCGTCGCGCGCTCCTCGGCACGAATCGCACGCGAAATCTGCGCGCGCGAAGGCATCGATACCGTCGCACTCTCGGGCGGCGTGTTCATGAACCGACTTTTGCTTCAGCTCCTCACCCGCAAGCTTAAAGACGCAGGCCTTACGGTCTTGATTCCCCAAACCGTGCCCGTTAACGACGGCTGCATCGCCTACGGTCAGGCGGCAGTCGCACGCACTCGCCTCGCACAGGTCGCGCCACAATAGGCTGTTCGGCCAGCCCGCAAGCCGCCGTCTCACAGGCGTAACGCGTTTGCCCGCGAACCCCGCGAGCGCTACCATCAACTGATGGATTATTGAGCGCTCATCCAGCGCAAAGCGTATACAAGGGGAACAATATGTGCCTTGCCGTTCCCGGTAAAGTAGTCAAACGCGACGACGGCCTCAAGGCCACCGTCGACATGATGGGCATCGAGCGCCCCGTGTCGCTGCGGCTCGTGCCGACGGCGCAGGTTGGCGACTATATTCTCGTACACGCCGGCTTTGGCATCCAGATTGTCGACGAGCAGGAAGCACAGGAAACGCTCGAGCTTGTTAATGCCATGTCCGAGCTGGTCGAAGAAGACCAGCTGGCCACCAACCCGGCGGAGGCTTACTAGTGGCGCCCGAGCAGCCGGCTCGCTCCGGTATCGATTTCTCGGCATTCCGCGATCCCAAGCTGGCTCGCGAGCTCATCGAGCGCATTCATGAGCTTGTCGGCGACCGCACCATCAACCTTATGGAAGTCTGCGGCACGCATACCGTGAGCATCGGGCGCTATGGCTTTCGCTCCATTATGCCGGCAGGGCTCAAGCTGCTGAGCGGCCCGGGCTGCCCCGTCTGCGTCACCGCCAACCGCGACATCGACCACGCAATCGCGCTCGCCAACATAGACGGCGCCATCATCACCACCTTTGGCGACATGATGCGCGTGCCCGGATCATCCACCTCGCTCGCTGCGCAAAAAGCGGCAGGGCGTGACATTCGCATCGTCTACTCCCCGCTCGACGCGCTCGACATTGCCGAGCAAAACCCTGATCGCCCGGTCATTTTTATGGGCGTGGGCTTTGAGACTACGACGCCCACCATCGCCGCCGCCATCTTGGAGGCCGAGGCGCGCGGGCTTTTGAACTTCTCGGTCTATTGCGCCCACAAGACCACGCCGCCGGCGTTGCGTGCCATCGCCAACGACCCCGAGACCGCCATCGACGGCTTTATCCTGCCGGGCCACGTCGCCACCATCACGGGCTTGGCCCCCTTTGGCTTTTTGGTCGACGAGTTTAAGACTCCAGGCGTGGTAACGGGATTTGAGCCGGTCGACATCTTGCAGGGTATCTGCATGCTGGTCCAGATGGTTGTTGAGGGGCAACCCGCGATCGACAACGCCTACCGCCGCGGCGTCAATGCCGACGGCAATTCTGTGGCGCGCCAGCTGGTCGAGCAGGTATTTGAGCCGTGCGATACCACGTGGCGCGGGCTGGGATCGATTGCGGCTTCGGGACTCGCCATTCGTCCCGAGTTTTCGCACTTTGATGCCAGCATGCGCTTTGACGTGTCCATCGAGCCGACGGTCGAGCCACGCGGGTGCCGCTGCGGCGACGTGCTGCGCGGGGCCATTACGCCGAGCGACTGCCCCCTGTTCGGCCACGCTTGTACGCCCGAGCATCCCGTCGGCCCCTGCATGGTGAGCTCCGAGGGCAGCTGCGCAGCATATTTCCGCTACCGAGGCTAATAGGTTCCGCCGTTCTAACGAACGGCGGACCAGTCGACGCTGCGCCTCACCCATATAATTCCACCCACGATTGGAGTTTTCGATATGTCCCATAGCGTTACCGATAGCACCGTCCTGCTGGGCCACGGCTCCGGCGGACAGATGATGAAGCGCATCATCGATGAGGTCTTTTTGGATGCCTTTGGGTCGCCCGAGCTGCTCGAAGGCAACGACGCCGGCGTCGCCGCGCTGCCCGCGAGCGGGCGCATCGCCATGTCGACCGACAGCTTTGTAGTCTCGCCGCAGTTCTTCCCCGGTGGCAACATCGGCCGTCTCGCCGTGTGCGGAACCGTCAACGACGTCGCGACCTCGGGCGCCAACGTGCGCTACCTATCGTGCGGCTTTATCCTCGAAGAGGGCTATCCCATGGATAGGCTCCGCCAGATTGTGCAGACGATGGCCGAAACGGCGCATGAGGCGGGCGTGTCCATAATCACGGGCGACACCAAGGTGGTCGAGCGCGGCGGGGCCGACGGCGTCTACATCAATACCGCCGGCGTGGGCGAGGTTCCCACGGGCGTGGCGCTCAGCGGCGCCAACTGCCGCCCCGGCGATGTCATCCTGGTCTCGGGTACGCTGGGCGACCACGGCATCGCCATCATGAGCCAACGCGAGGGCCTGGCGTTTTCGAGCACGATCGAAAGCGATGCCGCGCCGCTCAACCACCTGATTGCCGACGTTCTGGCCGCAGCGCCCGGCACGCGTTGCTTTCGCGACCCCACGCGCGGTGGCCTAGCGTCCACACTCAACGAGTTTGCCCAGGCCAGCAATGTCGCCATGGAGGTCGACGAGGATGCCGTGCCCGTGCGTCCCGACGTGCAGGCCGCCTGCGAGATGCTCGGCTACGATGTGTTGCAGGTGGCAAACGAGGGCAAGATGGTCGCCGTCGTACCGGCCGAGCAAGCCGATGCCGCACTGAGCGCCATGCGCGCCGCCCACTACGGCGAGAACGCCGCCATCATCGGTCGCGTGCTGCCACTTGCCGAGGGCGCCCGCCCCGCCGTGCGCGTGCGCACCGGCTGGGGCTCGACCCGCATCCTCGACATGCTCGTAGGAGAGCAGCTGCCGAGAATTTGCTAACGACAAAGGCTCAGGGCTATTAAAGATATTCAGATTCCAAACATGCCCGGCACGCATGCCCAGTATCATGGGGTGCGTTTTACAACTCAAGCGGCAGGAGCACCCATGGCAGCAGCTTTTTCCCATGTGATCTTTGACCTGGACGGCACCATTCTCAACACGCTCGAGGACCTGGCGGCCGCCGGCAACCATACCTGCGAGGCGCACGGCTGGCCCACGTTTGCCGTTGACGAGTACCGCTACAAGGTGGGAAACGGCATGCTCAAGCTGGTTGAGCGCTTTATGCCCGCCGAGTACGCAGGCGACGGCCGCATGTTTGAGCAGACGCTTGCCGAGTTTAGGGCTTACTACGGCGAGCACAAGGAAGACCACACCGCTCCCTATGCCGGCACGATCGAGATGCTCGACCGCTTGCGCGCCGCGGGCGTTCAGCTTGCCGTGCTCACTAACAAGGACCACGTCTCGGCGGCTTCGCTTATCGAAAAGTATTTTGGTTCCAAGCGCTTTGCGCTGGTGCAGGGCCGTGTCGATGCGTTTCCGCCCAAGCCCGAAGCACCCGTCACGCTGCATGTGATGGAAGAGCTAGGCGCCGACCCGGCGACCACGCTCTACGTAGGCGATTCCAATGTCGATATCCTGACCGGCCACAACGCCGGCCTTAAGAGTGCGGGCGTCAGCTGGGGTTTCCGCGGCCGCGCAGAGCTGGAAGCCACCGGCGCCGACTACGTGGTGGACACCCAGGCAGAGCTCGCAGCGCTGATCCTGGGCGAGTAACGAGCAACACTGCTTAACGCAGCTGCGACAATTCTTCCGCGCGGAAAGCGCATCCCGTTTTGAAGCTCCGGAATGGGATGCGCTTTCCGTTTGAGGCGCATCAGGGAAACCGCATCCCACTTCAGAGCAATATTCCGGGTCGCAGTTTCCGCAACCCACCCCATCCGGAAAATGCGACCCACTATTCGGCCA
The DNA here is from genome assembly GCF_018785265.1 of Collinsella aerofaciens. Taxonomy (GTDB): domain Bacteria; phylum Actinomycetota; class Coriobacteriia; order Coriobacteriales; family Coriobacteriaceae; genus Collinsella; species Collinsella aerofaciens_AI. Next base: position 73,174 of record NZ_WQPK01000041.1, read on the forward strand.
AAAACCGGGTCGCGGTTTCCCAAGCACTCGGTGCAACGCTGGCACAAGGAGTGTCCCCAACTGCCGGCAGAAAAGGAACGTCCCCAGCTGCCGCCTTCCCAATGACTACTTCAGCGATGGCAACGTCGCAGGTAAAAGTGCCACTTTAAGCCAACCAAGGGAACGACGTTGTTTTGGCAACGACAGCGAAAGCCCGCCAGAGCGAGCAAGGTGCCTTGAAACAAGGCGGCATTGACCTTTTGGTCATGCCGCCGAAGTTGAAAGGCAGATTGCCGCTCTGGCGGGCTTGCAGCGTCGAGCAGTTGCGGCGTTTGGTAAAACGCCGCAACGAACTAGCTCAACATTGCATCCATCATCTCGGAGTTGACGGAGTCGTCGGCAGACCACTCGCCGTCGTCGTTGCAGGTGTACTTGAAGATGACCGTGGTCTTCCTGGGCTCGGTGGCCTTGGTCACATCGACCATGACCTGACCGGCCATCTTGTACAGCTCGTCATCGGAAGGAACCGTATCAAGCGCAGCGACCTTCTCCTGATACTGGGTGGAGAAGTCCTCGACGATCTTGTTCATAGACTTGCAGGTGATAGAGACCTCGGCGGTCGCGACACCCTTGTCCTCGTCGACCGTCACGTCGCCGATCTTGTAGTCAAAGCCCTCGAGATAGGTCTTGGCGTACTCCTTGGGATCGATACCCAGCTGCTCGAACTCGTCGCCCGAAGCCTCCTCCAGACCAGAGAGGAAGTCGTCGCCACCGTTCTTGACCTCGTCAAACTGTGTCGTAAGATCCTCGGTGATGAGCTCCTCAACCGAAGGACCTCCACAGCCGGAAAGTACGACCACGCATGCAACCAAGACGGCCATGAGGGGCGCAAGCAGCAGCTTCTTTTTCATGTTGTTCCTCCCAATGAGCGGCACCGCGCTTCCCGGACGCGGCACACGTTGTAATAAGTAAGCCCATACTATCCACTTATGAACACCCTCGGCAACGCGAAGGCGCGGTCGGTTCGTTTTAGCGTCCGAACGGTTTGCAAGCCCGCCCAACGTGCAATAAAACGCTTCCCCGCGATGCAATAAAAAAGGTGGCCGGAAAACCCGACCACCCTTGCACATCCTTTGGATGCCGCAGTTTACTTGCGGACGACCTTAACGATGGCGTCGCCGGCGGCGACGGCGGACTCTGCCTCAACGGTGAGCTCGACGTCGGCAAACTCGGCGGTGTTGGACACGGCCACCACGACGCAGTCCTTATAACCAGCAGCGGCGATCTTGGCACGGTCGATCTTGAGTATGGGCTGGCCGGCCTTCACAACGTCGTCGGCCTTGACGAAGCCCTCGAAGCCATCGCCGTTCATGTTGACAGTATCGACGCCAACGTGCACCAGAACCTCGATGCCGCTATCGGACTGCAGACCCACGGCGTGACCCATGGTGACGGTCACCTTGCCGTCGCAGGGAGCGTAGACCAGGTCGTCCTCGGGCCACACGGCGCAGCCCTTGCCCAGAACCTCGCCACCAAAGACGGGATCGGGCACGTCGGCCATCTTGATGACCTTGCCCTTGACGGGCGAGCACAGCACGTCGGCGCCGGCAGAAGCAGAGATGGAAGCGGGAGCTGCAGCAGCGGCAGGCTCAGCCTTCTTCTTAAACATGTCAAACAGACCCATACGTTTTCTCCTCTTGATTAAGCGCAACGTTATGCGCATGCCTATGGTGATTATAGTGCCAAATGGTTCAAATGCTAAGGTGGGGACTCGAATCGCGAGCCCTTCCCGGTAGTGCTCGCGGGACGAGCATCTCCTTTGCATCGCGGGTCGATAAGCCGAGTATCGTCTGCGCACGGGACGGGCAGAAGCGGGCGCACCAAACCCGATACTTCTTTTCGCTCTCGAGTCCTGCCGCCGCCCCGTCCCTGACACTTCCTGATACCGACCGAAACGTGCCAAAATAAACCCGTCCCTTTTTGGTAGGTTTGGCGAGTGTGGATTTTCGGACGCTTAACTAACGAGCGTGGATAATCTCCCACTTTGACTTTGAGGCCGTCACCGAGCCAAAAACGGGAGATTATCCACGTTCATTTTGGATGACCCCCTTGTACCAAGCCGAGCTCCATGGTCAAGTAATAACGACTTTTTATCATTAGATTGTTTACATCAATTCTAATAACTATTTAATCCTTAAACTCGTTATTAGAATTGATATGATTAGCCTAATAACGAGTTTCCGGCACTAAAGATATGGAGGGCGCGATGCAAATCGAGGAGAACGGCCAGGGAACGCTCCGCAATAATCTATCGGGGAAATTGGCTTACTATTCGTTTTTTCCAACGCCCTTGCAATCATTGAGGCAGCTAAACCTCACCGAGGAAACCTATCGCACGCTTTCCGCATGCTCACGAAAGCTTGGAGAGCTTGAAGGCATGCTCTACTTTGTTCCCAACGCCGACATGTATCTGACAATGTACGTGCGCAAAGAAGCACTCCTTTCTTCGCAAATTGAGGGAACCCAGTGCACGTTTGACGACCTACTTAGTCCATCGCAAACACAACTCCATCATAAAGATGTCGCAGACGTCGTGAATTACGTCCGTGCTGTCGACCGCGGCGTAGAACTGCTCAAAAAGATGCCCTTGTGCACGAGACTTCTTAGGCAAGTTCATGCGGTCCTGCTGGACGGAGTGCGCGGAACGGAGAAGAATCCAGGCGAGCTGCGCTCCTCACAAAACTGGATTGGCCCCTCAGGCTGCACCATTGCAACCGCATCGTTTGTCCCTCCAAACATTGAAGATTTGAGTAACACGCTCCAGGACCTCGAACGCTTTATCAATGAGCCTCAAGTCGAAATGGATCCGATTGTGCGGGCGGCGCTCGTCCATTACCAATTTGAAACTGCCCATCCATTCCTAGACGGAAACGGTCGCCTGGGCAGGCTTCTCATTACACTTATGCTCATCAATGATGGCGTTCTTCATTCTTGCTTGTTCTATCCATCGTTCCAGTTCAAGAAAAACCGAAGCGAGTACTACCGGCAACTCACATCCGTAAGGGAGAGAGGCACTTACGAGGAATGGATAGAGTTTTTCTGCAACAGTCTTCTCGAGAGTGCGAAGGACTCGGTAGGGTCTTTAAAAAACCTTGTTGACCTCCATAACCGTTCCACAGCAACCATTACCGAAAATCTCGGAAGGACTGCTGCAAACGGGCAAAGGCTGTTGGGCATTCTTGAAGAGCACCCCATCGTCGACACCGCATTCATCGCTGCCCAACTCGATATCGGCAGGAGTACCGCGAGCTCGCTCGTCAAATCATTTGAAGAATTGGGTATCCTCCGTCCGCTCGACGAGTCAAGACAGAGATACCGGCAGTACGGGTATGAAGAGTATCTTTCGATTCTCAGGGAAGACGCCGAGCCGATTAGATAGGCATCGCAGCCCAGGCAAATTAAAGCGAGCGTGGATAATCTCCCACTTTGAGCCCGCACACAGGCCAAAAACGGGAGATTATCCACGCTCGTTCCTGAGTAGTCATTTTTGAACGTCCCCAATGACTAGTCCGGCAACGCCGATGCCTTGGCAACGGCAGCGAACGGGCCGCATTCGGAGCAAGACGACGCCGCAGGTAGAGAACGGACAGCGAGCGGGTCGCATTTGAGACAAGGTGACGTGAAACGAAAGGGCGCTGGCCTTCTGGTCGCGCCCTTGAAGTTGAACGTCAGATTGTCCAAATGCGGCCCGCGCAGCGTCGAGCAGTTACGGCGTTTGGTAAAACGCCGTAACTAACGTGCTCCGTACTGCTCGTAGTAGGCGTCGATGGCGGTCTTGAGCTCGTCGTCGATGACAACCTTGCCGTCGATCTCGTGGTTGTAGAGGGTCTCGACGACCTCGGCCATGGAGACGATGCTCGCGACGGGGAAACCGTACTTGGCCTCGATCTCCTTCTGCGCGGTGGTCACACCGCCCTTGCCGACCTCCATGCGGTTGAGGGACACGATCAGGCCCTTGATCTCGACATCGGCAGCAGCCTTGACCTTGGGATAGGTCTCGTCGATGGACTTGCCGCTGGTGGTAACGTCCTCGACCATGACCACACGGTCGCCGTCCTTGGGCTCATAACCCAGCAGGTTGCCCTTATCGGCACCGTGGTCCTTGGCCTCCTTACGGTCGCAGCAGTACTTAACCTCCTTGCCGTACAGCTCGTGGTAGGCAATGGCGGTCACGACAGACAGCGGAATACCCTTGTAGGCCGGCCCAAACAGGACGTCAAAGTCGTCGCCAAAGTTATCGTGGATGGCCTGGGCGTAATACTCGCCCAGCTTCTTGAGCTGATAGCCCGTCACATAAGCGCCGGCGTTCATAAAGAACGGGGACTGGCGGCCGCTCTTGAGCGTAAAGCTGCCGAACTTAAGAACGTCGGACTCGACCATGAACTTGATGAACTCTTGCTTGTAAGCCTCCATGCGGGCTCCTCTCGTAATCGCGTACGTGCCTTCCAGTTTAGCGCAGGCGAAGCGTCGATGCGGGCGCGCTTTGAGGCCGCGGCGTTCTGTAAAGGCTTTGTCAGGGGGAATGGTTTTCCGAACAATGGGGGTTGACATTTCAAACCCCCTCATCAAGAATACGGGCGGATTGAAACGGGTACGAGATACCCAAAGCGCGCTGCGCCCGGCCTTAAGGAGGTGTGCCATGGAAGGCAGTCCTAGTCGAAAAACCTGCATGTCGCCCTCGGCACGCCGCGAGGATTCCGTATTCGCATAAGCGCCACCAACCGATCGTCAAAACCACCACAAAGGTGCCTGTCCCCTTTGTGGTGGCTCGTGAGCTTGACGTGAGCGACATCTAGGTTTTTTGAAGCAAATACGACACGTACGCTAACTCCCTTCAACAAGGAGGACCCTATGCTGATGCTCAAAACCGCCACGGTACTCGAAGCTATCTCCAAGCGCCGCCGTACGGCGCGCCCTGCCGCTCATACCGGCCTGTCTAAGAACACCATATTCGCCGCCACCCATAGTGCCGAGGACGCCCTCGTTCTGCTCGATGCCACGGCAAACGGCCTCACCGCCAAGCAGGCAACCGAGCGTCTGGACGCCGTCGGCCCCAACACCATCGAGGCAACGACCAAAACGCTCGCCCGCCGCATCGCCGACGCGTTCATCGATCCCTTCGCCGGCATCCTCGCCGCGCTCGCGCTGGTCTCGCTCTACATCGACGTGCTCGCCGTACCCGAGCCGCAGCGCGACCCCTCCACGGTCATCGTCATCGGCATCATGCTGCTGGTATCGGGCGGTATGAAGTTTATCCAGGAAGCCCGCAGCGGCAATGCGGCCGAGGCCCTTAAGGACCTGGTCTCCAACACCTGCTGTGCCCTGCGCGACGGCGAGCGCGTCGAGATCCCCTTCGACGAGCTCGTCCCCGGCGATGTGATCCGCCTCTCTGCCGGCGACATGGTGCCGGCAGATGCCCGCATCATCACCGCGCGCGACCTGTTTGTGATCGAGTCCGCACTCACCGGCGAGAGCGAGGCCGTCGAGAAGACCGCTGCCATCACCGTCGTCGAGGGTGCCGACGGCTCCGCGCTACCACTCTCTGCCTGCAAGAACATCGTCTTTACCGGCACCTCCGTGCAAAACGGCACCGCCATGGCGCTTGTCGTTGCCACCGGCTCGGACACCTACCTGGGCGGCATCGCCAAGATGCTCAACGGGCGCGGCGAGAAGAGCGCGTTTGACCGCGGCGTCTCGAGCGTCTCCATGCTGCTCGTGCGCCTCATGCTCGTTATGGCGCCGGCGGTCTTTGCCATCAACGCCGCCACCAAGGGCAACGTCATCGATGCGCTGTTGTTCGCCACGAGCGTGGCCGTGGGCATCACGCCGCAGATGCTTCCCGTCATCGTGACCACGAGCCTGTCGCAGGGCGCCAAGGACCTCGCCCGCCGCCAGGTTATCGTCAAGGAGCTGCCGGCGATCCAAAACCTCGGCGCGATGGACGTCCTGTGCTGCGACAAGACCGGCACCCTCACCGAAGACCGCATCGTGCTCGAGCGCTATCTCAGCACCGACGGCAACGAAGACGCACGCGTGCTGCGCCATGCATTTTTGAATAGCTTCTTCCAAACCGGCCTCAAAAACCTTATCGACCTGGCCGTAATCGACCGTGCCGATGTGACGCCCTCGACCGTCGTGCCCGATTCTATGCTGGGCCAGAGTCTGCGCGACCGCTATACCAAGGTCGACGAGGTTCCCTTCGATTTCTCGCGCCGTCGCCTGAGCGTAGTTGTCGCCGACGCCCAAGGCAAAACCCAGATGGTTACCAAGGGCGCTGCCGAGGAAATGCTCGAGATCTGCTCCTTTGTCGAGATCGATGGCATCGCTCAGCCGTTCACCGAAGATAAGCTCGCCCAGATTCGCAAGCAGGTCGCCGGGCTCAACGCCGAGGGCCTGCGCGTGATTGCCGTGGCGCAGAAGACCAATCCGCGCTGCGTGGGCGAGTTTGGCATCGCCGACGAGTGCGACATGGTGCTGATGGGCTTTTTGGCCTTCCTCGATCCGCCCAAAGCAAGTGCCACGGGCGCCGTCGCCACGCTCGAGGCCAAGGGTGTGGCGGTCAAGGTCCTGACCGGCGACAACGACCGCGTTGCCGCCACCGTCTGCGAGCAGATCGGTATCGACGCGAGCAACGTCTTGCTCGGCTCCGAGATCGATGCGCTCGATGACGCCGAACTTGCCGAGCGCGCCGAGAACACCCACCTCTTCGCCAAGCTCTCGCCGCTGCAGAAGGCGCGCCTGGTGCGCGTCATGCGCGAGCTGCTCGACCACACTGTGGGCTTTATGGGCGACGGCATCAACGACGCCGCCGCCATGCGTGCGAGCGACTGCGGCATCTCGGTCGATTCGGCCGTCGACATCGCCAAGGAATCCGCCGACATCATCTTGCTCCAGAAAGACCTGGGCGTGCTCGAGCGCGGCATCATCGAAGGCCGCCGCACCTACGGCAACCTGCTCAAGTACCTCAAGACCACGGTGAGCTCCAACTTTGGCAACGTGCTGTCCGTGACCGTCGCGAGCCTGTTCTTGCCGTTCTTGCCCATGAGCGCTCTGCAGCTGGTGCTGCTGTCGCTGGTCTACGAGATCGTGTGCATCGCGCTGCCGTGGGACACCGTCGATGACGTCTGGACTGCCCGTCCGCGCGCCTGGGATGCCGCGTCCATTAAGGGCTTTATGCTCGAGTTGGGTCCCGTGAGCTCACTGTTTGATATCGTGACTTTCGCCGCGCTCTTCTTTGTGGTGTGCCCCGCCGCCGTGGGCGCAAGCTGGGCAGAGCTTGCCGCTATAGGCGACGTCGCAGGCATGGCGGCCTTTACGGCGCTCTTCCAGAGCGGTTGGTTTGTCGAGTCCATGTGGTCGCAGACGCTCGTGGTCCACATGCTGCGCTCCCCGCGCCTGCCGAGCCCGCGCGACCACGCCGCGCCCGCGCTGTGCGTCCTCACCGTGCTGGGCCTGGCGCTCGTCACCTGGCTGCCGACAAGCCCCATCACCGATGCACTGGGCCTCATGCCGCTGCCGCCGAGCTTCTTCGCGCTGCTCATCGGCATTGTCGCCGCCTACATCGCGCTCACCCAACTGGCCAAGCGCCGCTACATCGCCCGCCACGGCGAGTTGCTGTAGCAAGTAGACGGAAAACACCCTGCCAGCTGCCGTTGCCACTACCACAGCCGCCAACGCCGCTGCCGCTGCCTCTGCCGCCGCCGCAGTCTATCCCCCCAGCAGTTGCGGTGAAATAGTTCCTGTTTAAAGCCCCGTGACTTTAATTTAGGGACTATTCCACCGCAACTTATTGGGAGATTAGCTAGTCCTTGGGTGTCCAGGACCAGAAGAAGTTGATGGGGGCCACGCGCGAGGCGGTACCGGCCTTTTTGTTGATCGAGGAAATGTGGCGATAGAGCGTGGAGCGCGAAAGAAAGAGCGTTGTGGCGATGTCCTGAACGCTCTGGTCCGAAACGACCAAGACCTCAAGAATATCGCGCTCGCGCTCTGTAAGCCCAAAGGTGGCGACGAAAGCATCGAGGCGTTCATCGGACGTGAGCTCCGCCGCCTCCACGGGCTCGGGGTCGGGGCATGTGGGCGCAAGATCCCCACCAAGATCGTCGGTGGCAAGCGGCAGGCCATCCTGCATCACGGCATCATCGGCTCGTTGCCCCAACTGCCCCAGCAGCGTAATCGCAATGCCCACAAACATCACGAGCGCTGCACCGACCGCAGCCAGCACATTTTGACTCGAGATAATCGCCACTGCCGGCGCCGTCACGAACATCGAGCACACGTTGTTGACGACGCGACCCATGCACGGCCAAAAATATGACCAGCGCGCATAGAGCGAGACGGCGGCATATTTTGTGGTAAAGAACACCACGAAAAAGCCCGAGCCCAGATAAAAGATGATCGTGGCAGCAAGCTCGTTGCCGCCATTGCCATCGACGATGAGCACAAAGAACGAAAGCGTGGACAGTATGGCGGCACATGTCATGCCGATATTCATATACGAGCGGCCGTGCAGGTCAAATAGTGCGCCAGCGACCAACGAGCTCACGACAAGCAGCAGGCGCGGCCAATCGCCCAAATCGACGGCTCCGACAGCATGCAGGGTCGTGAAGCCCGCGTTGAGAGCGGCGAATACGCTGGAAAGATACGCCGTCGCCACGGTCAGGCGAACTACGGCGCGACGGAATGCCGCCTTTGCCTCGGGATCGTCATGCCACTTGGCGCCATATTCCAGAGCATCTACCGAAAGCCCGGCAGCACTGGGTTCAAAGTTGGGATCGGACTCGTCGCGCAGCTTGGCGCGTCGGGCACCGTGGAGCAACGCCACCTGCGCGATCGCACAGACGACCAGAACAGCCTGCTGAGGAATGCCGACAGGCATCACCATGTGGTTGAGAACCTGCACCAGAACGCACATGGCGTAAGAAAGTGCGGCGGCGCGCGCCAAGCAGGGCGTTCGCGCAAAGCGCCTCGCAAAATTTGCATGAGCAGTCGATCCGCAGTAGCCCAGCGCGCAGCACGCCACCAAACCGCCGGCAATTACCACCTCAACCTGAACCGCCATAATCAACAGCAGCAATGCCGCCACCAGCAAAACGCCCGTGACGTCACTCGTTGCGTCGATAGCATGGGGACGGCGATAGTACAGAATGGGACGCACAAAAAAGCCAATCACGCTCGCGCCGATGACAAGGCTCTCATAAATAACGACCTCGTTCGGAGACACGAACTCGGCCATGCGCACATCAAAAAGATACTCGCACGCCAAAAACGTGAAGAAGAACAGCGCCAGGCATATAATCTCCCGAATGCCCCGACGCAAATATGCGGTTGTGTCTCCCATGCCCCTCATGGTTAACCCCCAGCCACTCAATTGTCTGGAAATCTATTTTCATAAAGAACCAGTCTCAATATCGAAGCCAGGCTCGAAATGCTGCCAATTCGACCCCAGCCGTCCACATCACGCCGCGATTTTGAGCCGCATGGACCAGAAGGGACGCGCGCGATCTCTAGCTCGGCCAGGAGTGTCCCCAACTACCACTCATTTAAGTACGTCCCCAATGAGTGGCCGAAGAGTGTCCCCCGCGACTAGTCGTTTAAGTACGTCCCCAATGACTAGTCAAAAATGGGCCATGTGTCCCAGTTGTGGAGACTCCTTGAGCCGTCTGGGTATCGCGAAGGATCACGCACTCCCCCATCATCAAAAGTGACACACGCTACCAGTTGATGGGAGGCAGCCATGGGCTTCTTTGACAAGATGTTCGAGAAGAAAGAGTGCGCGATTTGCGGTACCGAGCTGGGACTTCTAGGTAAGACAAAAATCAATGAAGGCTACCTGTGCAAAGAGTGCGCCGGCAAGCTCTCCCCCTACTTTCACGGCTATCGCTCCAGCACCGCGGACGATATCCGTGAGCAACTCGCCTACCGCGAGGCCAACGCCGAGCGCCTGTCTTCGTTCAACCCCACGCGCACGCTTTCTGCCGGGCGCACCAATATTATGCTCGATGAGGACGCGGGCCTGCTGATCATCACTTCGCAGAGCCGCTAGCGCGACGCCAATCCCGACATCATCGAGTTCTCGCAGGTACTCGGCTGCGATATGGATATCGACGAGCAGCGCACCGAGATCTATCGCGAGACCAAGGACGGCGAGCGCGAGAGCTACAACCCGCCGCGCTACGACCTGGATTACGACTTTAATCTGACCATCCACGTCAACACGCCGTACTTTACCGAGATCAACCTGCGCGTGAACGACTCCACCATCGATCAGCGCGGCTCCATCGAATATCGCGAGGCCAAGCGCCAGGCAACCGAAGTCCGCGATGCGCTGGTGCAGCTGCGCCAGGAGACACGCGACAGCGTCGTGGCCGCCAAGGCCCCCAAGACCGCGGTGACCTGCCCCTTCTGCGGAGCCACCACCATTCCCGATGCCAGTGGGCGCTGCGAATACTGCGGCGGCGCCATCGGCGCATAGCCCCCGGCACGGAAAGGACCGATCATGGCCTTCGAGAGCGTCAACTATCAGTGCCCTGCCTGCGGTGGCCCCTTGCATTTTGCAAGCGCCGAGCAAAAGCTCGTCTGCGACTACTGTGACTCGCGCTTTGAAGTCGAAGAAGTCGAGGCCCTCTATCGCGAGCGCCAGGACAAGGCAGATTCCAAAGCCGATGCCGCAGCCGCGGCCCCCAAGCCTGCTGTCGACGATGCCGTACAGGAGCTCGCCCAAAACGCCGGCTACATCTGTTCGTCGTGCGGCGCCGAGCTCGTGTCCGACGGCACCGTCGCCGTCACCACCTGCCCGTACTGCGGTAACTCCGCCGTGGCGCCCGGCCAGCTCTCTGGCGACTTCTCGCCCGACCTGGTGATTCCGTTTAAGCTCGGGCGCGACGACGTCACGGCCGCACTCAAGGAACACTACAAGGGCAAGATCTTGCTGCCCAAGAGCTTTGTCACCGGCAACCACATCGACGAGGTCCAAGGTGTCTACGTGCCGTTTTGGCTCTACGGCGCCCGCGTTGACGGCGAAGTGTACTTTGACGCGACCAACGAGACCGTGACCGAGGAATCCGACCGCACCGTCACGACCACCGACCACTACGATGCCTATCGCAAGGGCAATATCTCGTTTAAGCGCGTGCCCGTCGACGGATCATCCAAGATGCCCGACGGCCACATGGACGCCATCGAGCCGTTTGACTACGACGCACTGCGTCCGTTCTCGGTCGCATATATGCCCGGCTACATCGCCAACCGTTACGACGAGGACTGCGAGACTTGCAAGGCGCGCGCCGAGCGCCGCATGGAAGAAAGCACGGTCTCGGCCCTGCGCGAGACCGTCGTCGACGAATACGACGATGCCACGGTCGAAAGCAAGCAGCTCGACTACACCTGGGAAGACAGCGACTACGCCCTGTTCCCCGTCTGGATGCTCTCCACCTCGTGGAACGGCAAGAGCTACCTGTTTGCCATGAACGGCCAGACCGGCCGCTTGGTCGGCGAGCTCCCCTGCTCCAAGCCCAAGCTCGCCATCGCCTCGGTGCTGTTCTTTATGATCGGATTTATCCTCTCCCAGATTCTCTTTATGGGGGAATACGCCTTCGATCCGGATTACCTCACCTTTGATATCGAGGGCATCCTCATCAACATCATCGCGCCGCTGATCATCGTGATTATCGGAGACGTGCTACTGGTAGGCCAGCTCAAGACGGCCAACGAAGCAACCTGTGCCGATGAGTATTGTGGCGAGCTCGACCTGACCGAGAAGCACGACACCTTCAGCCACACCGAGACCACCGTTGTCATGAAAGACGACAAGGACGACTAAGCAATCCAACCAATACCACCCGGCCTTTGACGAGAAAGGAAGATCACCATGGGACTCTTGAAAGCTGGATTGGGAGCTGCCGGCGGCGTCATGGCCGACCAGTGGAAGGAATTTATCTACTGCGAATCGATGCCTGCTGACGTCTTGGCCTGCAAGGGCAGCAAACGTACCGGTGGCCGCAGCTCCAACACGCGCGGCGAGGACAACGTCATCTCCAACGGCTCGGTCATCGCCGTCAACGACGGACAAGGCATGCTCGTGGTGCAAAACGGCAAGATCATCGAAGTCGCGCTGGAGCCCGGTGAGTTCGTCTTCGATACCGGCAGCGAGCCGAGCGTCTTTAGCGGCAACTTGGGCGATTCCATCAAGGAGACCTTCGCCAATATCGGCAGCCGCTTTACCTTTGGCGGCGACGCGGGCAAGGACCAGCGCGTCTACTTCATCAACACCAAGGAGATCATCGGCAACAAGTACGGCACCGCTTCGCCCGTGCCCTTCCGCGTGGTCGATAACAACATTGGCCTAGACGTCGACATCTCCGTGCGCTGCAACGGCGAGTATTCGTACCGCATCACCAACCCGTTGCTGTTCTACACCAACGTATGCGGCAACGTGACCGATAGTTATACGCGCGACAAGATCGACAGCCAGCTTAAGTCCGAGCTGCTCACCGCCCTGCAGCCCGCCTTTGCCAAGATCTCGGAGATGGGCATCCGCTACAGCGCCATCCCCGGCCACACCACCGAGCTCGCCCGCGCGCTCAACGAGGTCCTCTCTGCCGACTGGCGTGACCTGCGCGGCGTCGAGATCGTGAGCTTTGGCGTCAACTCCATCGCCGCCTCGCAAGAGGACGAGCAGATGATCAAGGACCTGCAGAAAGCCGCGGTCATGCGCGATCCCACTATGGCGGCAGCCAACATTGCCAGCGCCCAGAGCGACGCAATGCGCGCGGCAGCCGCCAACCCCAACGGCGCGATGGCGGGCTTTATGGGCATGGGCATGGCAGGCGGCATGGGCGGTATGAACGCCAGCCAGCTGTTCGCCGCCGGCCAGGCACAACAGCAGGCCGCCCCGCAGCCGGCTCCAGCTCCCGCCCCCGCACCGGCTCCCGCCGCCGCACCTGCGGCCGGCACGTGGACTTGCAGCTGCGGCGCCACCAACACCGGCAAGTTCTGCTCCGAGTGCGGCAGTCCCGCACCCGCCCCGGCACCGGCCAAGTGGTTCTGCCCCAACTGCGGTAGCGAAAACGGTGGCAAGTTCTGCAGCAATTGCGGAACACCCAGGCCCTAGCCCCTCTATCTGGTAATTGGCGGGGGATCCGCCACCCCCGCATTTGCTTCTATGGGTTTCGTTCGATGAAGGAGGACACCATGAAGACAACGTTCAAAAAGTCCGTACTCGCATTTCTGACATGCGTCCTGGCGCTCGCCTTTGCCCTGACGGGCTGCAGCGGCGGCGGCAAGGACCCCAAGGCCAACTTCGTCGGCAGCTGGCAGTACTCGGGTGGAACCTTGGATGGCGAAGAGCTCACCGATGAGTACATGGATATGCTCAAGGAGTGGGGCCTCAACTGCGTCCTGATCCTCGACGAGGACGGCACAGGTGTCCTCGATATGTTCCTTGAGGTCGCCGACCTGAAATGGGAAGCCAAGGACGCCACCACCGTAACGATCACCGCCGAAGATGAGTCGCACGACCTGAAGCTCAAGGACGACAAGCTCGTCCTGGAGGTGGACGGCGACAAGCTCATCTTCACCAAGTCCGACAAGGACCTGTCCGGTACGGTGAAGAAGGATCGCGAGAACGCCGAGAAGGAAGAGGAGATCGATGAGGCCGTCGAAGACGACGATGTCCAGAGCGTCGAAATCTCCCCCGCCGTCACCGTCGCCGATGACGATCTGTGCACCATCACCATTACCGAGAAGTTCAAAGACGACTGGGGCGACATCGGCTTTGTCGTCAACATCACCAACAAGAGCGACAAGGACCTGACCTTCTACGCCCCCACCGGCAAGACCAACGTCAACGGCACCATGAAGGAAGCCTGGTTCTCGGCCCACCTGATGCCCGGCACCAACGCCACCGAGGAATTCACGTTCTCGAACGGCGAGCTTGACAGCCTTGACGACCTGGTCAACACGACCATCGGCATCGACGCCTACCTGACCGATTCCTACGAGGACGTCGCTTCCTACACCGCGACCATCGCGTAACGGCACGTAACATCAGCCGCGGATTGGCGGACACATCCGCGCACTTGCCAGGCGGGGCCGCAGGAAATGATCCCGCGGCCCCGCCGCCTTGCGCCGACAGCACCGCTCGCACAAGCAGGCCGCCCGCCGTTTTCTGATGCAAAACGGCGGGCGGCCTATCTTTACGGCGCCGGAACACGGGCGGCGCACCGACTACGGACGCTCCATATTGGGAACGATGCTGCCCTCGGTCACCGCATGCACGGCCAAGCGCATGATGTTGTCGTAGCCGGTCTTGCTCAGGATCTCCGAGATGCGACGCTTGATGGTGCCCTCACTCATAAACAGCTCGGCCGCGATCTCGCGACGGCTCTTGCCCTCGCAGGCAAGGCGCAAGATCGACAGCTCGACATCGTCGAGGGCCGCCGTGCCCGAGAAGATGCTCTCGGGCGGCTTGGGAAACGTGCAGTAACCCGCCAGCGTGGAGCGCATCACGGCGAACAGCTCGTCGATACCGACGTTCTTGTACACAAAGCTATCGACGCCCGCCTCGCGGGCCTGATCGACAAAGGTGATCTCGGGCATGCCTGTCATGATAATGATGCGACACTCGGGCAGCTGTTCCTTGATGCGTGCCGCCGCCACGATGCCGTTTGAATCGTGTTCGGTGCACACGTCCATCAGTATCATGTCCGGGCGCTCCTTAAGCACAACGTCCAAGGCATCCGAGGCGTCGGCGATCGCGGCAACAACCGTCATGTCGGGCTGGTCACCGACGGAGCGCGCGAGGCTCTCGCGCAGAATGGCCTGGTCTTCGACTATAAGGACGCGAATCATGAGCTTCTCCTTTGGACCGTGGCGCTGGAGGCGAGCGGGATGGACACCGTAAGCGTAAAGGGCGGGGCGGTGTGGACTTCCAGGCTGCCGCCCAGATTCTGTGCGACATGCCTCATACCTGGGATACCCGTTCCCTCGCGATACGATACGGGTGCAGGCGCGCCGTCGTTAGAAACGGCCATTCGCGCAACAGCGCCGTCTTCCGTCCCCTCCTGCCACAGGCGCACATGGACCTGATGGGCCTGTGCATGCTTGGTGGCATTGGTCGAGGCTTCGCGGATAATCTGCAAAAATGCTGCGGCGACACGCGCGTCGTTTGGCAGCTCGCCCTCCACATCGATCTGCACGCTCACCAGGCCAAAGGCATGGACGATATCGCCCAATTGCTCTGCCGGTTCGGTGTCGCCCCCGCTGCGCAGATCGGCAGCGATTGAGCGCAGCAGCGGGTCGATCTGCTCGAGTGACTCGTCATCCAGGCGCCCTTCCTCCAGATAACGATGGAGAATGGACAGGCGCTGCCCGATCACGTCGTGCACGCGAGCGCGCATACGCAGATAGGCCGCATTGTCAGCAACTTTTTTGACTTCTTCGATCTGGGCTTGGAGCTCTTGGCCCGCAAGCTCAAGCAGGTGGTTGGCTTGCGCTAGGCGATCATGGGCATGCGCATACTCTGTTACATCCAGACCGATAATGCGCTCGAAGAGGCGGCCCGAAACCATAACGTCATCGTGCACGAACAAGCGAATCTCGGCGGGAGAAACCTCGACCACAACGCGCGCCTCACCAAAGCGGTCCAGATTAATCCGCACGCGGTTCTGGCTGCTTTCGGGCATTTGCATGCTGAGTTTGCGCAGGTCGTTCCATGTACCGCTCATATCGCCTAGGTCGGTGGGCATATGAAGCTCCACCAGGTTTTTTCGCATGCAGCGGTTCATGAGCAGCGGACGGCCCCTCGGGTCCAGATACAGGATGCCCACGGGAATCACGTTGATGGTTTCGATCGTCGAGAACGCGGTGATATCCTCCTGGCGGTTGCGGACATCCATCAAGAGCGCCGCAATGGAGCGGAACAGGAAAAACGCTCCCTCTGCGATAAGGACCGTGGTCCACGCCGAGCCCATGGCAAGCACCACCGGCGGTGTCACGGCGGCAACGAGCAACAGTTCGGCCAGCATGACGGGGCGACGATAGTGCACCATAAGCACCATGCCGTAGGCAAAGATCACGGCATTGAGCCACAACGCTCCGCCCATTGCCCTGGCGCAAACGTCAAGCGGCGCCACCAGATATGAGCCAGACGACGCGAACAAGATGAGCGCCGAAATAATTAGGTGAAGCACAAGGCTCGCCTCGTAGGCACAAATCACCTTACGGTTATAGGACGAGCGGCGCGATGCGATGAGCGGGACGTGGATCGTCTGCAGACACGCAGCCAGGGCAAAGACAACATCGAGCGCAACGATTTGGGGAAGAATGAGCGAAATCTGCATCGTCACTCACCCGCCCTCGGCATCAAGACGATCATGCGCAGCTGGCCGGGC
This sequence comes from Collinsella aerofaciens, assembly GCF_018785265.1. GTDB lineage: Bacteria > Actinomycetota > Coriobacteriia > Coriobacteriales > Coriobacteriaceae > Collinsella > Collinsella aerofaciens_AI. Next base: position 89,601 of record NZ_WQPK01000041.1, read on the forward strand.
TCGCCCTCAAGGCGGTATGCCACGTTGCGCCCTTGCAGAGCGCTTTCGAGCTCTTGCGCAGCGGGCGTCTGCGAAAGATCTGCATCATCGTTGGAAAAAAGCGCGGCACGCAGCTCGACACTGCATCGGTCATGATCGCCCAAGTGATACATAAGCGCCGGATGGTCGGTGGTGTAGGCAAAAAACGCAAAGTCATACACGCAGTCGTACAGGGCGCTTACCGTACTGGCGTGCATCGGGCGCCGTATGGCGATAATCGAGGCGCAATCGATATCGATGGTGCGCAGGTCGCTTGCGAGCTCGTTGGCAATGAGCTGAATGCGGTCGCGATCAAAACCGCTCTCCCCGTGCTGTGCCAACGTGAGCGACCCCTTGCGCTTGCAATAGGCGACGAGCATCTTGGCGCGCTGCAGCATGCGGTAACGCTCGTGCGAAGACGATTCATCGGTCAACGGCGGTAGCGAGCTCAGCAGGTCGTACATCCCTTCGAGCGCGCGGGCAAGCGCCTGGTCCACGTCTTGGACCAGCAAGGTCTCGGCCTCTTGGTCTGCCAGGTGCGTCTTAAGGTCGTAGTCGGCAGCGAGCAGCTCGTTTTGACGCTGCAGCTCCATGCGACGGTGTGTCAGTTCACGGTTAAGCTCGTTGAGATCCGACACGTCTTGGGCAAGCAGGGCCGATCCACCCAGCAGTGGAAAGGCTCGGTACATCACATCGGGATTGGACTCCACGGCAAAGGCATGGGCATGCCCGTGTTCCTGGGCTCGCAGCTCTTCGCACACGCCTACCGGCATTGGCTTTGACACTGGCGTGGCATAGACTTCCTGCAGGTCGCGCGTTAGAACTTTGAGGTCGAGCGGCAAGGTGTCGAAGATGCCGGCGATGTCGTGATATGACGGAATGACACCGCAATCGAGACAGATTTCCATCGCCACCACACACAAGACGCAATAGATGAGCGAGAAGTTGAGCCTCCATGCTCAGGGCACGCGCAACGCATATGAGATGGCAAAGAACGCGCCGCCCAGCAGCACGAGCGCCGCCGTGCCCGAGAAACGTTGGATGCGAAAGGACGAGGACCGGCTCACCAGGATAAAAAAGGCCACAAAGTTAAAGGCCGTCCACACGAGGACGGCGAAATAACCCCAGCCGTACGTGTAATCGTTGCTCCAGGTGTCGCTTGTACGGTCAAAGTGGAAGACCTGCTGGTGAAAATCGTTGGTGAGCACAAATCCGATAAGCAGGATAGCCATAATCCACAGCGCAGCGCAGTAGCGGCGACCCAGGCGGTGTTGCTCCAGGCCCGCAAGGCGCAGACCACACAACTGGTAGAGCAGCGGAATGAACGTCATGGGCACGTAGTACAGGTACCACAGCACGGTGGCATAGAACGGCGTGAACGACTTGTACTTGAGAATGACTTCGATCATCCACAGGGCGCAGATGGTGGCGACGGCAACAAGGCGGCGGCGCAACACATAGTCCAAACAGCGCAGATAGACCGATACGCCCCAGATCGAAAATATAATTGCGGCGACAGGCAGCGGGAGAGAGCTCGAATGGACGAGCGCATCCACGACCTCTTCGGACACCTCGCCATAGGCTGGCACGGCGTTAGAAAGTTTGGGGTCGAAGGCGAACAGTGTCGGCAAGACTGCCAAAAGCATGAGGAACAGCGCAGTGATGACGCCGGCGATAGCAAAGACGCGGTGGCGGTACATCCGATGTGTTATGCCAACAAGGAATCGCGGCATGGCGAAGAGCCTGCCACCCCTGGGATCCGCCACGGGTGCGGATCGGGCGGCCGCGTGGCCGATATGTCGCTCGCGGGTACCCATAGTCCCTTTAGTGTACCGACAGATGGGTCGAAAAAGCGGGCCGCATGTCCCAAAATCCGCAGACGGCAAGGCGCCCGGCAGCCTCCCCCGTCTGGCACTTCCCGATATCCGCCCGCCCCAAACCACCGCAAAGGAGACAGGCACCTTTGTGGTGGTTTGGGGCGATGCGCTAGTCCACGGTGATGTCGAGATTTTTGCCGATGAGGCCAACGTAGCCGCCTTCGGCTGCCTTGGGGCTGTCAGCATGGCAGAGAACCCACTTGTCGGCCTTCCAGTAGCAGTAGCCGTCACCGGCGGCAGGCATGTCGGCTGCAGCCTCGGGGCGCGGACCGTTGGTGCCGGCGGGCAGCGCCACCATCACCTGGAAGCCGCCGTCGTCGACCATGCACGGCGTGTAGTGGAGCGTGGTGTTGAAAACCTCAACAAGCGTGCCGGCCGGCACGCGGAACGCCTTGACGCACGCGGTGTCGAGCTTGCCGTCCTCGATCTCCCAGCGATGCGCCACGAGCAGGATAAAGTCGCGGGCGCCCAGGTTAAACTCGCTGGCGCGGTGATACTCCAGGCAGTTGAGCTGCGTGTTGTGGCCGTTGCACCAGCCGAGCTGGAAGGGACGGCCGCCAAACATGAGAAAGCCCAGTTTATCGGCATCTTTGACGCCATCGAGCTCCGGCGCGCTTGCTACGTACTTGCTGCCCTCGGGAATGGGCGTGGCTGAGAGCGCCTCGAGCACGGGCGACGTGAGCTCGGACGGAACGTCATCCCAAACGTTGCCATAGGATTTGAACTCGGGATCGTTGACAGAGTAGATATGCATGTTCACTCCTGTTCGTAAATGTGACTATACGAACATTCTAGAACAAACATGAGCGATTTTGAACGCTCGTCCCGACCAATCAACAAAAAGGCGCCCCCGCATAAGCGAAGACGCCCAATGCGCGCGTTTTGGGCGATAAAGCCCTTATGCCTGCTGATAGTGCAGGTGCTTCTCGTCGATATCGGCCAGGTCGCGGTCGAGGTAACGGCGCGCGAGCCAGTTAGCCATGGGAAGGTTCTGGTCCAGGTAGTTGCCGCACTCCTCGGGAGCGGCACCGGGGACATCGCCCTCAAAGTCGGCGACAAACTCGAACAGCTCACGCACGAGCGGCAGGATCTCCTCGCTCGTCACCTCACCAAATACGACGAGGTAAAAGCCCGTGCGGCAGCCCATGGGGCCAAAGTAGACAATGCGGCTCGACCACTCGGCATGATTGCGAAGGAACGTCGCGCCCAGGTGCTCAATGGTGTGACACTCGGCGGTGTTCATGACCGGCTCCTTGTTGGGCGTGGTCAGGCGCAGGTCAAACGTGGTGACGGCAGCACCGGTCGCCGGATCGCGGTCGATGCGGCTCACATACACGCCGGGCTCAAGCAGCAGATGGTCAACGGAAAAGCTGGCGATGCGCTCCATGGCAGATCCTCTCGATAGTCAAATTGGGACGGGGCTCTTTTAGCTGGTTCGATTGGTCGCACCAATCATACCAGTCAAAAAGCCCCGTCCCAAAAAGACAACTTAGCCAAGGACACGGGCCATACGCGTCTTGAACTCGGACAGGAAGCGCGGAGCATCCACGGTCAGTGCCACAAGCGCGCTCTTGTCCGGATCGGACAGGCGACGCTCATCGCAGATGGTGCGACCGCGGTACTCGCCCAGCAGATCAACACGCAGGTTGCAGCCGAGCGCACCTACGAGCGTGGGGTCGATCGCCACGGCAACGGCCAGCGGATCGTGCAGCGCACAACCACCCAGGTAGGGTGCGTTCATCTCGTACGAGCCAATGTAGTGCTCGACCATGCTCGCAAATGCGCAGCCCGCCATGGTGCCCGAGCCCGTCCAGCCGGCAATGTCGCGGCGTGTGAGCACCACGCGATGCGTCACGTCCAGACCCACCATGGTGAGCTTACGGCCCGAGCGCAGCACTGCGTCGGCTGCCTCGGGGTCGCTCGCCATATTGGCCTCGGCGCCCGCGCTCACGTTACCGGGCACGGTAAGGGCGCCGCCCATTACGACCACGCGGCCGATGGACATCATCGCCGCCGCATCGCGCTCCAGGGCGAGCGCCAGGTTGGAGAGCGGGCCAGTCGCTACGTAGACCAGATCGGGACCATAGGTGCGCGCGGCATCGATCAGATAATCGACCGCAGCGTTGCCGTCGGCCGAGGTCGCCCCCACCGGCTCGTAGGGCGACGCGGGCACGCTCGCGCCGCCGATGCCGTTCTTGCCGTGAATGAGCGCGGTGGACGCCGGCGGCGTATAGGGCTCAGTCGCCTGCAGAGGACGGTCGGCACCCAGGTACACCGGAACCTCGGGGCGACCCAGCAGATCGAGCACCGCCAGGCAGTTGTGCGCCGATTGCTCGACGCGCACGTTGCCAAAGCACGTGGTGATGCCCACGAGCTCCACCTCGGGGCTCGCGATGGCATAGGCCAGCGCCATCGCATCGTCCACACCCATATCCAGATCAAGGATCAGCTTCTTGATTGCCATTGTTCTACTCCGCTTCTCCGTCTTTATCGTTTAACTAAACCAATGTTCAACTTCGGCGCGCGTGGGAATCGATTGCTGAGCGCCCAGGCGCGACACCGTCACTGCCGAGGCGCGAGCACCCGCGGCCATGCACTCAAAGAGCGGCAAGCCCTCTAGGCGAGCCGCCGCCAACGCGCCGATAAACGTATCGCCGGCGGCCGTGGTATCGACTACCGTACTCGAAAGTGCCGGCATGCGCAGCAGCTCACCGCCATCGCCGAGCGTAACCGACCCGGCGCCGCCCAACGTGATGACCGCAGCTCCGGCGCCCTTGTCGAGCAGCGCATTGAGCGCGGCGACGCAACTCGCATCATCCGTGGGCAGAATGCCCGTCAGCACCTGGCACTCGGTCTCGTTGGGGCAGACCAGGTCGACCGCGGACCAGGCCTCCGCAGGCACATCGCAGGCAGGCGCCGGATTAAAGACTGTATAGAACCCGAGCTCGTAAGCGCAAACAAGCGCCTCGGCCGTCGCTACAAGGTCGCATTCACCCTGGGCGATAAAGACGCTTCCGGCAGCCGGGGCAATCTTGCTGGCGTCACTATCGAGTTCATCGGCCACCAGACGCCTCAGCGCGCGGGCAACGTCCTCGCCCGCAAGCGCATGGTTGGCGCCCGGCGACAGCACGATGCGGTTGTCTCCCTCGCAGCGAATGATGGTCGCCGTTCCCGTCTCCACATCATCGCGATGCACTACAAAGTCACAGTCCACGCCGGCGTCTTGGAGCCCCGCCACGAGCGACGCGCCGAACGCGTCGCGACCGACCGCGCCGATCATGTGCGTGCAAGCGCCCATACGCGCGGCAGCTACGGCCTGATTGGCGCCCTTGCCGCCGGCGTTGGTGATAAACCCGCTGCCGCCGACGGTCTCGCCCGCACGCGGTATGCGCTCGCACGCCACCGAAAGGTCCATGTTCATGCTGCCGAACACCGCAACGATGCCGCGATCTGCCATGGAAACCTCCTCATCTGCGGGCCTTATGCCCACCGCAGCCGTCGATCGTGCACTCTCGCACCCCCTATAACTTTAGTTCACTTTGATGTGGTCGCGCGCTTGAGCTTGCGCCAGCAGCAAGCATTCACAGGAGCAGGCAGCTACAATGAAGGCGTGCTGATTATTCTCGTCATTGGATGATGTTTTATGGAACAACTCTCGCAATCGGGCTCGCGCGGTCGACGCCGCACGGGCAACGAGCCGGCGCCGCACGAACGCGTGAAGGGCGAACGCCGTGCCAACGAACCGCGACGCACCGTGAGCCCCCATCGTGCTTCTGCCAACAACGCGGGCCGCGCCAACACTCCCGCCGCGGAGCAGACGCCTGCTCGCCCCAAATCCCGCTACATCCCTGCCCTTGACGGCCTGCGTACGCTCGCCGTCGTCGCGGTGGTGCTCTATCACCTTAACCTCACGTGGGCGCAGGGCGGTCTGCTCGGCGTCACGATCTTCTTTGTGCTTTCGGGCTATCTGATCACGCGCTTGCTGCTCAACGAAGTCGCTAAGACCGGCCGCATCGACCTCAAGAGCTTCTGGATTCGCCGCATCCGTCGCCTGGTCCCCGCCGTGGTAACCGTCGTGGTGGTGACCTGCGCGCTGTGCACCGTCTTCAACCACGTGATGCTCACCAAGATGCGCCCCGACATCTTGCCGTCGCTGCTGTTCTTTAACAACTGGTGGCAGATTGCTCAAAACGTCTCGTACTTCAATGCTCTGGGCGACCCCTCACCGCTCACGCACTTTTGGTCGCTTGCCATCGAGGAACAGTTCTACCTGATTTGGCCGCCGCTGCTGTTTGCCATGGTATCCATGCATGTGAGCAAGCCCAACACGCGCCGCGTGGTTCTGGGCCTTGCCGCGGTATCTGCCCTCGCCATGATGGTGCTTTACAACCCTGCCGCCGACCCCAGCCGCGTGTACTACGGCACCGACACCCGCGTGTTCTCGCTGCTGCTGGGTGCCTGGATGGCCTTTATCCCCGATCGCGACCTGGCGCCGGTGCGTCTCGCTCATCGTTTGGGGCTCAATCGCCTGACTGGCGCCGCCAAGCACGGCAAGAACGCCGAGGGCAAACCTGGCGAGAAGGCCGACGAAGCAGCCGAGACCGCCCCGGCACAGCCGAGCGCCCTCGTGCGTTTTTGGTCCTCGCCCGCATCCATCGATGTGTTGGGCCTCGTGGGTCTGGTTGGCCTTGCCGCCATGGTCGCGCTCACCAACGGCTACACCGCCTTCCAGTATCGCGGAGGCACGCTGCTGTGCTCGATCCTCACACTCATGGTCATCGCGGCCTGCGTGCAGCCCCAGGGAATGGTTGCCCGCGCGCTGTCCGCCGAGCCGCTCGTATGGGTTGGCAAGCGCTCCTACAGCATCTACCTGTGGCACTATCCGCTGCTGCTCCTCATGAACCCGGTCGCCAACATCAACGATACGCCGTGGTGGCAGTACATTTTGCAGGTGTTGTTGGTGGTCGCCGTGGCAGAGTGCTGCTATCGCTTTATCGAGACTCCGTTTAGGAAGGGCGCCTTTGGGCGCACCGTCGCCGAATTCCGCGATGGCACCACCACGCCCGCCAACTGGGCACGCACGCACATCCCTGTCTGCGCAGCCTGCGCTGTCGTGTTGGTCGTTGCACTGGGCGGCCTGATCTTTGTGCCCGAGACGTCTGCGCTGAGCGGCGAGGGCGCCGAAGTTCTGAACAAGGAAGCCAAGAACACCGCGCCCACCGACCAGCAGGCGGCCGACGACACCGACAAGGACAACGACGGCTTCCCCGATGGCTCCTACGATCTGCTTATGATCGGCGACTCCGTGTCGCTGCGTGCCGTAGACACCTTTGACGGCGTGTTCCCGCACAGCCATATCGATGCCGAAAAGGGCCGCCAGTTTGATGCGGGGCGCGCGACATTTGAGGGCTATATCCAGCAGAACCTTGCCGGCAAGATCGTGGTCTTTGCCCTGGGCACCAACGGCTTGGTAACCGACGACCAGATCGACGCCATCATGGCCGATGCAGGAGATAAGCGTATTGTGGTGTTTGTGAACACGCGCAGCCCGCAGCCGTGGGTTGGCTCTACCAACCAGGCCATCGCCAACGCCGCTACGCGCTACAAGAACGTGCGCGTTATCGATTGGTACGGATACAGTGCCAACCGCAACGACCTGTTCGATGGCGATGGCACGCACCTATCGACCACTGGCGTGACTGAGTACCTCAACTTGATCCACGATGCCGTCAAGAAGGACCTGCCCGTGCATCCCGAGGATCACGTCAACGATCCGCAGCCGGCAGCCGTCAAGTCTGCCACCGACGCACTCGTCAATGCGCTTGCCTTCAAGCCGCACAAGCTGGGCACCGACAAATAGCCCGCAGCAAACAACCCAAAATCACTCTTTTCGAGCCGGCCCCAAGAGGTCGCGGGCAAAAAACAGGCCGCAGTCCATCGCTGCGGCCTGTTCGGAAGCAAAAGTGGGCGTTAAGCGCTGTAGCCCATCGCTTGCAGGACAAACATGACGACCGTGAGCGCCGTAATCACGCCGATAGTCGCCCAAGTGAGCACGTTCCATACGCGGCCGTTGCGGTTGGCGCCCATAATGTGGCGATCCGCCGCGATAACCACCTGGAATACCAAGACTACGGGCAGCAGCACGCCGTTGATGACCTGCGAGGTCATCATAATCTGGAACAAATCGACGCCAGGCATGAGCACCAACACGGCAGAAATGCCGATGATGGCCGTAATGATGCCGCGGTAAACCGGGGCCTCGTCCCAGCTGCGGTCGGCGCCGCGCTCCCAGCCAAAAGCCTCGCAGACGGCACTCGACGTAACGCCCGGCAGCACGCAGGCAGCCAAAAAACTCGCTGCGACCAAGCCCGAGGCAAACAGCACCGTGGACCACTGGCCCGCGATGGGCTCCAACGCGCGGGCGGCATCGGCGGCATCGCTAATCTGAATACCCGCCGGGAACAGCACCGTACCGGTCGTGATGATAATGAAGCCCGCAATGATATCAGCAGCGATCGAGCCGCTCACGGTATCAATACGCTGCAGCACGATGTCGTCCTCGCCCGCATTCTTATCGACCACGTTATTCTGAGCCAAGAAGATCATCCACGGTGCGATGGTGGTACCGATCGTTGCGACCACGAGCGACACGTAGCTGGGATCGTTCTGAATATTGGGGACGACCAAGTCGACCGCGACCTCGCCCCAGTTGGGGCCGGCCATAAACGCGGCGACGATGTAGGTTACGAACACGCAGCTTACCAGCAGCAAAATCTTCTCGATGCGCTGGAAACTGCCCGACATGGTAAGCATCCACACCAGCAGCGCCACGAGCGGCACCGAGATGCTCGCCGGAACGCCAAACAGAGCAAGGCCACTCGCGATACCCGCGAACTCCGAAATGGTCACCGCCGTGTTGGCGATCAGCAGCGCCGCCATGGCCAACACGCTCTTGCGCACGCCAAAGCGCTCGCGAATGAGCGACGCCAGGCCCTTGCCCGTGACGCATCCGCAGCGCGCCGCGGTCTCCTGCGTCACGATAAGCAGCACGGTCATGACGGGAAGCATCCAGAGCATCTTATAGCCATAGCTGGCACCCGCGCTGGAATACGTGGCGATGCCGCCGGCGTCATTGCCCGAAAGCGCCGCCAAAAGACCGGGGCCCATGGCGCCAAAGATGGCCGCGATGGTCAGCTTTTGCTTGGTGCTCGGCTTTTGCTTCGTATTTTGCACGCGACCACCTACCCCATGACCGACATGGTGAGCAGCACCGCAGCAGCACAGTACGCCACACACGAGATCATGACGGCGATGACGTTCATGGCGGTGCCCGACGTATTGAGGTCGTGCTCGTCACGCCAGAACAGCACCATCAGGTAAATCACGGCGCTCATGTTGCCCACCAGGCAGATGATGGCCGCGATGTTAAAGCAGCCGGTAAAGAGCTGCTCCTCAAGCATAGGGGCATCGAGGAACGCGGCGGTGCGCACCAGCTGCGCGCACAGGTAGGTCACGAGCGAAAGGATCAGGCCCATACCCGTGCTCTGGAAGAAGAATCCCAGGTACGGTTTGGGCTCGTCGTCGTGACCGTCGTACTCGAGGAAGTAGTTCTTGACGAACGACACCATGCGCGAGGCAGCCAGCAGCACGAGCGGCATGGCGCACATGGGGAACACCACCAGATGCGCGGAGCCCAGCGCCGTCCCCAGCACGGTCGCCATAATGCACGAGGCGATGCCCCACACGACGACCCAGTACTGACGATGCACGAACCAGCTGAGCACGTTCGTCGAGTCGTCCGACGCGCTATCGCCCGAGCCGACACCGGCGATCTGCAGGTCCTCCTGATGCTCCTCGGCGATAACGTCCATGGCGTCGTCGAAGGTCACGATACCCAGGATATGACGGTTCTCGTCGCAGACAGGGATGGCAACCAGGTCGTACTTGGTCATCTCGTCCGTCACGTCTTCCTGGTCCTCGTCGGGCGACACGTAGACCAGATCGCGATAGGCGAGCTGGCCCAGCGTGGCGTCGCGGTCGGCCACGATCAGCGTACGCAGCGAAAGCACGCCCGTCAGCATGCCACTCGGATCCTCGGTATAGACGTAGTAGACGCTCTCAAAGTCCTCGTCGAGTTTGCGAATCGCCTCGATGGCGTCGCCGACCGTCGCCGTGGCGGGCAGCGAGACAAACTCCGAGGTCATGATGCGGCCGGCGGTGTTGTCCTCGTAGCCCAGCAGATTACGAATCGCCTTCTCCTCCTTGACGCCCATCAGGCGCAGGAGCTTCTCGGCCTTCTCATAATCGAGCTCGTCGATCAGGTCGGCGGCGTCGTCCGGGTCCATCATGGCCAGCATCGACGACGCGTCGGTATCGGACAGGCCCTCGAGCATCTCGGTCATGAGCTCGTCGTCATCGAACTCCGAGATGGCCTCGGCGGCTTGAGCGGTATCGAGCTGAGCGAACACCTGCGCGCGCAGGCGCGGGTCGAGCTGCTCGATGATGTCAGCGATGTCGGCAGGATGCAGCTCGCCAAGCGTCTTGTGCGACACCGAGAGTTGGATGTTCTTAGTCGAGCGATCGAGCAGGTCCATGTAAGACCAGGCGATAATGTCCTCGCTGAGCGGCTTGCCCAGGTGCTTCATAAAGCCCTCGACGACATGCTCGAGCGCGGGGCTGATCGCGCGCAGCAGACCGCGGGCGCCGACCTCGGCACCCAGCAGGCGCAGCTGATTTTCGCCCGACATGGAAAACTTGATGTCGTTTACGCGCACGACCTTCATGCCCTGTGTGTCGACAATCTGCTTGTTAAGCACGTCGCGGGCAAGCAAGAGTTCGGTCGGCTGCAGGTACGAAAAACGGATTTCGGTGGCCGACGTCTTAAGGTGTACACCCGTCTCGTCGATACGGTCGACCCATTTGCGCCAGCTGATCATAAACGGCGTCTTGCCGGGACCACGGAACGCGAGCGACGTCACGTGCGGAAAAACTTCGCCGGTTGCAATGCCAAAATCGTTAACCACGCCGAGCTTTTCGCCGTCGACGTCCAAGACCGGCAATTTGAGCATCTCACTCAGATAATTCAATGGTGCTCCCCATCATTATTCCTGCGGACCGCGCGACCATGCCGGCACGCAATCCGTGGACTTTTAGATATGTATACGCATGCGCGGGCGGCACACCGCTCGGCGCTCACACCCCGTGCACGCGCAGAAAGCACCTGCATGGGGTCATCGACTGTATGGTCGAGGTTTGGATTTCACCTGTAACCTTTCTCTTGACCCTCATTAACCGCAGTAACTATAGCATCAGCATCGCGCTGCGGCACCGAATTTATGCGCTGCACATTGCAGGCATACCAAACGCTGACGTATCCGTGGCATAGAGCCGGATGAGCACAGTGGGACAAAGCGATTAAGACCGCCCTAAACGACCAGTCGTTTAAGCACGTCCCCGATGACTACTCTGTGGCGTCATCGTCCTCGGGGAGTTGGGGGAACACGGCGTTTTTGGGCATGGAAGCCTTGGTGAGCGAGGTGAGCTTTTTGCTCAATGCCGTGTCCGTCTTGACCAGGTCGCTGAGCGTCACGATCTTGTAGCCGTCGGCGACAAGGCCATCGATAATCTGCGGCAGCGCCTCGAGCGTCTGCTCGGCACACTCATCGCTATCGGTGAGCAGCACAATATTGCCCGGCGTCACCGAGTCGAGCACAGTCGATACCTGCTCGTCAGCGCCGTTGAGCAGCCAGTCGCCCGAATCGATATTCCACGAAACCACGGCGGACACCAGGTCCATCGAGTCGATCCAGTTTTGCTCGTCAAACGCGGCGTAGGGGGCACGCAGCAACATCGTCTCGACGCCGGTCGCCGACTTAATCGCCTCAGTGCCCTTCGTGATCTGCTTGCGCACCGTCTCGCGATCCTCGCCCTTGAGCGAATCATCGCTGTAGCTGTTGGAGCCGATCTCGCACCCGGCATCGACAATCGCTTTGGCAGTAGCGGGCGAGGCTTCCGCGGCATCGCCCGAAAGGAAGAACGTCGCTGTGACGCCCTTTTCCTTGAGCACCTGCAAGATCTGCTTGGTCGCGCCGCTCGGACCCTCGTCAAATGTCAGGGCCACGTACTTTTCGTTGCCCTTGGGCGCTACGCTTGCGCACTCGACTACGCAGTCGGTGGCGGGCACGACCTCGCCGCGATCCTGCGTCTTGCCCGACTGCTCGCCGACCCATACCTCGGAGCGGCCCTGAACGCCCCAGGTTTTGACATACTCAATGGCACCCGTGCCCTCGACCTTTAGCTTTGGCTCGATAGTCGTGGCCTGGACCTCGTGCTTTTCGTACGCGTTGCGGCCGTCCTTGACCGTCACCTTCTCGCCACCCGCAAGCTCGCGGCTATCCCATTTGCCTTGCTTCACGCGCTTGCCGTCGACCTTCACCGACAGCTTTTCGCCGCCATGGCGCTTGAGCACGCTGTCGTCGACGGCCAGCAGGTCGCCGGCGTCGTATGTTTCGGTCAGGCTTTGATCGTCGATAAGATTCTGCAACGTAGAGCCCACGCGCACCGCGGTCTTTTGCCCGTTGAGCTCCACGTCCACGCTGCGGTTGACGTAGCCCACGACGGCAGCGATAAACAGCACGAGCGCACAACCCACGGCGATGAGCGCATAGGGCAGGCGGGACGGTCGGCGCGGCGAGCGCCCGTTGCCGATGCGCGCGCTGCGATCGCTAAACCCACGGCTATGGTTGAGGTACATCGCGCCGGGCTTACGGCGACGTCGACGCTGACCGCTGGGCAGCTGCCCCAGGTCGCGGCGCGCCGTCGGACGCGCACCCGAGCGCCCGTTTAAGTTAGATTCGTTTTGGCGCATGTGCCCTCCCCCATAAACACAGCGAGCCGGAGCAACATGTCTCCGGCTCGCCTCCCATCATTTGGTACGTCGCTATTTGCTAGCTTTTGACGAGCCCCCGCTCGCCTTTTGATATTCGTCCTTAAAGGCCTTGAACATACCGCGCGTCTTGCCGAGCTGCTTGCCCAATGCGCGACTGCCCTTGTCCACGGCGACCGACCCCTTGTCATCGAGCACCTTGGCGCCCTTCTTGACCTTATCGCCCACCACGACACTGGCCTCGGCTGCCTTGGCGGCCGCTCCGCCCGAATACCCGAGCGCCTTGACCTCGTCCGAGACAATCATCGCGCCGTTCTCGTAGCCGCGCAGCATCGTCGGCGGCACCTGCGTGTCGCCCACCAGCACGCTCGAAGCGGCACCGGCGGTCACGTAGAACATTTGCACAATACCCGAGCGCGGCTTGAACTCAACGTCCGAACAGTAGCCCACGACATCGCCCGATTCCGTGCGCACGTCCATGCCAACCCAGATGATGCAATCGTCCAGGTTGATATCGAGGCGCTTGGCCGCGGCGGCATCGTAGGTGCCCTTGACGTCGTCGACCGCGACGGCGCCCTCATAGACGCCGATGGCATCGAGCGCCACAAATCGGTCGGGGCGCTCGATCATGCCTGCGATATCGGACTGGCGGACCATAAAGCCCACCACGCGCGTGCCGCCCGGGGTAAAGACGGGAAAGTGAATCTTGCCGAGCTTTTTAGGGCTGCGCGGCGTGCCATCCTTTTTGGTGCGCTTGTCTTCGGCAGGCTTACGGTAAACCTTGACGCCGACAAAATCCCCTGCGCGCATTATGCCTCGGTCGAGGGCTCCGTGGCCTCGGTGTCGGCCTCGGCGGCGTTCTCGACTACGACGTCGGCAGCGGGCGTCACGTTGCCGCCCGAGATGGCGTCGTTGAGCTGTTCGCGAAGCTGATCCATGCGCTCGCGGGCCAGGTCGACCTTGGCGCGCAGGTCATCGGTCTTGGCATCGACCATCGGACCAAAGTCGCTGACCGCGGCACGAGCCTCCTCGGCACTGTGCTCGTAGGTGTCACGCATGTTGTCCCAGGCGTCATTGGCGATATCGGCGGCCATGGCGCGGGTCTCGGCACCCGAGCGCGGGGCCAGAGCAACGCCGATGATAGCGCCGGCGGCAGCACCAAAGAGCGCACCGGAGACAAAGCTGAAAGTCTTTCCCATGATCATTCCTCTCCTGCGGGCACCTCGATGCCCACCGTTTGAATGCTGTCCATTATACCCGCAGCGCAACACTTGCCGTCGCGCTCATCTGCATACGGTAAAAGCGCAGGTACATGATGGTGATAAGCGAGTGAGCCTACTCCTGCGGCATAGCCGGCATGGCGACCGTGGCGGCCGGGTTCTCGCCGGCGCCATCGACGAGCGGCAGGTTGCCCTCGTGCGCCGAGCCGGACGGGGCCGTTGCCGCACCGCCAAAGACGGCCGCGGGGGCCTCGTGGTTCTCGGCGACCGCACCCTCGGTATCGATTGGCATCTGCGGCTCGTCGTCAAAGCTCGGGACGCCTTGGGGCTCCGCAGACTCGGGCTCGGCAGGCGCCTCGGCAACAGGTTCAGTGTCGGCGTCGGCAGGAGCGTCGCCCTCGGGCGCATCCTCGGCCACGTCCTCGCCGTTCGCAGCGGCAACGGCCTCGTGCGGGTCCTTGCCCTCGGCCTCGGCACGCATGCCCAGCACCAGGTTACGCAGGCCTGCGACCGTGCCCTCCACGTCGGGGGCCGGCTGATCGGCATGCAGGTACGCCCAGTCCATCATAAAGGTGGCCGAAGACAGCGCGCCAATGGCCAGCGCATCGTCGGGACACGAAAGCTCAACCTCAAAGACACGCTCGTCATGCTCGCTCACGCGCGTGCGACCGCACGAGATGCTGCCGGCAAGCCCGGTCTCGTTCATGAGCTCGACCGTCACGTGCTCCAGCAGGTGGCAAAGCTCGGTCTGGCCCATGCAGTCCTGGAATTCGCGACCCGAATCGCCCAGGCACAGATGCTTGGCAATCGCGGGCACCAGGTAGTACACGCGCGCCGTGGCCTCGATATCCTCCGAGGTCATGAGCGGCATGCCGGGGTTCACCAGCACGTGCGCGCAAATCTTGTCCTCGCTGACGGTGACCTTAAGGATGTTGAACAGGCCTGCCATAACTCTCCCCTACTCTTCCTTGCCCTACTCGTCGCCATCGTGCGGATCCGCAGAGCCCGCACCCGACGCCGGCTTCTCTGCCGAGGACTCGGAATCCTTCTTATCGGTTTCGGCCGGAGCGATCACGCGAATGAGCGAGATGCGCTGGCCACGCATCGACTGTACCTTGAACTTGTACCCCGCGACCTCAAACACCTCTCCGATATCGGGCACCGAGTCGCAAAGCTCCAAAATCCAGCCGGCGATGGTCTCATAATCATCGCTTTCCTCGAGCGGCCAACCAAGCTCAATCGCGTCATCGCACGAAAAACGCCCATCGACAAGCCACTCACGGCGCGAAAGGCGCGTGAGGTACTTGTTGTCGGGATCGAACTCGTCCTCGATCTCGCCGACGATCTCCTCGACGATATCTTCGATGGTGATGATGCCGGCCGTGCCGCCGTACTCGTCCACGACGACCACGATCTGGTCGTGCGAGGTCTGCATCTCGGACAGCAACGGCAGGATGTCCTTGGTGTCGGGCACAAAGGTGGCGTCGCGCAGATAATCGGCGATGGGCTGGTCGCCCTTGCCGTCGAGCGCGGGCTGGATCAGGTCCTTGATGTGCGCGATGCCCGCGACGTTGTCGGGATCCTCGTGGTAGACGGGGATGCGGCTGAAGCCGGTCTGGCGCATGGTGGACAGCACGTCGGCGACCGTCTCGTCGTCCTCGCACATGGTGGTGTCCACGCGCGGCACCATGACCTCGCGAGCCACGGTGTCGCCCAGGTCGAAGATCTCGTGGATCATGCGCTTTTCCTCGTCGAGCAGATCGTCCTGCTCCGAGACCATGTACTTGATCTCTTCCTCCGAGACGTTCTGGCGGTCATCGGCGCTCTTGATGCGCAGGATGCGGGCCAGGCCGTCAGAGCAGGCGCCAGTCAGCCACACGAGCGGGCGGGCGATCTTTTGGAACACGGAGAGCGGTCCCACGACCTGCTTGGATACGCCCTCGGCGTTAGCGAGGCCGATGCGCTTGGGCACGAGCTCGCCGATCACAATGGACACAAAGGCGACGGCGACGGTGATGATGACCGGCGCCAGGCCGCGCGCGATGGCGGAAAGCGGCGCGATGCCAAAGCTCATGAGCCACGTGGCAAGCGGGTCGGACAGGCTCGTCGAGGCGACGGCAGACGAGGCGAAGCCCACGAGCGTGATGGCGACCTGGATGGTGGCCAACAGCTGATCGGAGTCGGCGGCGAGCTGGACGGCACGCTCGGCACGCTTATCGCCCTCCTCGGCATCGTGCTCCAACACGGCGCGCTTGGCCGTGGTGAGAGCCATCTCGGACATGGAGAAGTAGCCGTTGATAAGCGTAAGGACGAGCGTGGTAATAAGGGAGATGGTTATGTCCATCGGGAGTTTCTCGAACCTCCAAGATTCGGGACGTTAGGGTAAAACGTTGATGGCGGATACGGCAATTGCGCCGGTCGCCCGTGCGAGCGGGGCCGTGGGCGTGGCCGCTAGATTACGAAGAGGATCACCGCCATGAACTGGAAGATACTGCCGGCGAGCACCCACAGGTGGAACACGCTGTGCAGGTAGCGCACGTTTTTGGCGATATAGAACGGCACGCCCGCGGTGTAGCACACGCCGCCGACGGCGAGCAGGGCAAGTGCCACGGGGTTGAGCAGCGCCACGAGCTCGGGCAGCTTAAAGACGACGAGCCAGCCCATCAGCAGGTAGACCAGGCCGCTTACCCAGTGCGGTTGACGCTCGCGCATAAAGCACTCGAGGGCGATGCCGATAATGGCGATGGCCCATACGGCAAAGAACAGCGCGGGGCCGCCGTCATTTGCGAGCGTGATAAGGCAAAACGGCGTATAGCTGCCCGCAATGAGCAGGTAGATGCAGCTGTGGTCGATGATGCGAAACACGCGCTTGGCGCGCGCGGGCTGAATCGCGTGGTAGAGCGTGGAGGCTAGGTATTCGAGGATAATGCTGACGCCATAGACAATTGCCGCGGCCATGTGGGCTGGGCCTCCGCCGCGCAGGGCGGCGAATACGATCAGGAGCACCAGGCCCGCGATACCCAGCAGGCAGCCGACACCATGGGTGACGGAGTTCATGATCTCCTCGCCCACCGTGTAGTGTGGAACGGCCGCGGTCTTGGGTCGCGGCTTAGAACTGTCGCTCGAATCGGACATGCCGGTTACATCCTCCAATAGTAAAGAGTTCTCAACACTATATCAAAGCGTCTGGATACGTGCGAAATTTGCACCTTACGTGACCCTTTGTTTACCCATTCTTTGTTTGTTGACGCATCAACGGCGAACATCCATAATGCGCTTGCATTGAATGTTGATGTATTAACATCTTATAGGAGAATACCGCATGGCTCAAAACGCACGTTCCCATCGAAAGCTCAAGATAGCCGGCATCGTTGCGCTGGTGGTTGTCGTTGCGCTGCTCGGGTTTGCCGGCAACTTTTTGTTTGACTTTGCCCTGAACCCCCAAGCGCCGTACACCATGAAGATGATGCAGGATAGCAAGAACGAAAAAGAAGGTGAGCAGCCGGATGCCGAGGACACCGAGGCGCGGGCGTGGTTTAAAGAGAATCGCGAGAGCAGCAGCCTCACCGCAGATGACGGAACCGAGCTTGCCGCTTGGTATTTTGCTGCGTCGGAGAGCACGCACGACTACGCCGTCTGCCTACACGGATACACCGATGAGCCCATTGGTATGGCCCGATACGCCAAACGATTCCATGACCGCGGCATGAACGTACTCGCACCCGCCGCCCGCGCCCACGAGCGCTCCGGCGGCGACTATATCGGCATGGGCTGGCCCGAGCGCCTCGACATCGTCGCATGGATCGAGCGAATCGTTCAGGCTGACCCCGAGGCGCGTATCCTGGTCTTTGGCGAGTCGATGGGTGCGGCAGCCGCCATGAACGTCGCGGGGGAATCTCTGCCCGCAAACGTGAAATGCATTATCGAGGACTGCGGGTATACGAGTGTTTGGGACGAGTTTTCTCTGCAGCTCAAGGACGTATTCGGCCTGCCCAGCTTTCCCTTGCTCGATGTAGCAAATTTGGTGTGCAACGTGCGCGCGGGCTACGACTTTCATAAGGCGAGCAGTGTGGAGCAACTCAAACACGCGACGGTTCCCATGCTGTTTATCCACGGCGACCAGGACACCTTTGTGCCGTACGACATGCTCGACCAAAACTACGAGGCGTGCGCCAGCAAGGCCAAGCAAAAGCTCACCATCCATGGCGCCACCCACGCCAAGAGTGCGCAAGTTGACCCCGAGCTCTACTGGAGCACAGTCAACAACTTCCTCGACGAGTATTTTTAGGCAAAAAGCAACGTCTGGGGCTTTATCTGACCCCCTGTTTTCGGAAGTGCGGGGAAAATCGCGGGAAGCTCAACCAGACCACAGTTTTACCAACAATTTATCAGGGGTTTTGTTGCCAAAAAACGGTTTGTGGTCGGCGGTATTCGATTTTTCACCGCACTTCCGGAAAGCCGCCCGTGGGCGCTGTGCTCACGGGCGGCTTTTGCTAACGTTGCGCTACAAAAGCGCTTGATATGTCCAATAGACAGGTGCTACTTGACCTCGATGAGCTCGTACTCGCTCGTGCCCAGGCCGATCTTCTCGGCGTGCGCAATGCACGCGCGCCAGTCGGTGTCGGGATGCGTGATGCAGAAGGGGTCCTTGGCCTGCTCGCCCTCCAGATGCTCGTGGCTATGCTCCATCTTGGCCGCGCTATCGGTGAGCTCGGTGTTGGGCAGTGGCTCGGACGCCATGACGGCGTCGGCGCAGGCCTGATCGATGGCGA
Organism: Collinsella aerofaciens; assembly: GCF_018785265.1. Taxonomy (GTDB): domain Bacteria; phylum Actinomycetota; class Coriobacteriia; order Coriobacteriales; family Coriobacteriaceae; genus Collinsella; species Collinsella aerofaciens_AI. The sequence continues at coordinate 108,373 of NZ_WQPK01000041.1, forward strand.
CCGGGTCGAAGCTCGCGAACATGCCGATGTCGTTGACGATAGGCGTATCGTTTTCGGGATGGCAATCGCAGTTGGGGCTGATGTCCATAGCAAGCGAGATATGGAAGCTCGGGCGGCCGTCGACGACAGCCTTCGTGTACTCGGCGATCTTGCAGTTGAGCACATCGGCCGCGGCGTCATAGCCGGGCTTGATGCAGTCCTGGTTGCATGCCGCAATGCAGCGTCCGCAGCCCACGCAGCGATCGTGGTCGATAGCAGCGACGTGAACCGTGCGGGTGTTGCCGTTGGCAAGCTCGCGCTCGCGGATGTCGTCAAACGAGATGGCGTTGTGCGCGCAGATCTTTTCGCAGGCACGGCAGCCAACGCAGTGCTCGGTCGCGACGTTCGGCTTGCCAGCGGCATGCTGTTCCATCTTGCCGGCACGGCTGCCGCCTCCCATGCCCAGGTTCTTCATGGCGCCGCCAAAACCGGCCTGCTCGTGGCCCTTAAAGTGGGTGAGGCTGATCACGATATCGGCGTCCATGAGCGCCTGACCAATCTTGGCCTCGCGCACGTACTCGCCACCCTCGACCGGGACGAGCGCCTCGTCGGTACCCTTGAGGCCGTCGGCAATGATGATCTGGCAACCCGTGGCATACGGGGTAAAGCCGTTCTGATAAGCGGTATCGATGTGCTCGAGCGCGTTTTTGCGGCTACCGACGTAGAGTGTGTTGCAGTCGGTGAGGAAGGGCTTGCCGCCCAGCTCCTTCACCACGTCCGCGACGGCGCGGGCGTAGTTGGGGCGCAAAAAGCTCAGGTTGCCCAGCTCGCCAAAGTGAATCTTGATGGCGACGAACTTGTTCTCAAAGTCGATCTGCTCAATACCGGCGTGACGTATGAGGCGCTTGAGCTTGTCGAGCTGGCTCTCGCGAGCATGCGTGCGCAGGTTGGTGAAGTACACCTTAGCGGGTGCTGCGGGTGCAGTTGCGGTCATAGATCTATCCCCTCTGTCTATATGGCGTTACAGACATAGAGGATGGTACCCGCTGAAGTAGGGTTAATGTCAAGCGCAGAAGCGGAAACACCTAGTCGTTGGGGACGTTCTTAAACGACTAGTCGCCAGGGACACTCTTTCGCCACCCGGCACTTGGGGACGTTCCTTATCTGCCGGCAGTTAGGGACAGTCCTTGCCAACCCGACCGGCAGACCGGCGAATCATCGGCATCTGGTAAGAGGGACGCGCCGTCACGTTTGTGGCGGCGCGCCTTGGTTTGGCGGCACGTTCTGGCGCGGACCGCTAGCCCTTTCGCGCGACCAGATGCGCGCGGAATCCCTTCTGTGCCTCGAGCTTGAGCGGGGTGAACCCGGATTCCTCGACGAGTGCACGCAGCTCGGACAGCTTGAGGATACGCACGTCGCCATGGCCCAAGAGGCGTGCCAGCGGTAGCTCGATGTTGTTCATGAGCCAGACCGCGACATCGTTCGAGGTGTAGTCGCGGAGGACCAGTCGCCCGCCGGGCCGAAGGACGCGTGCCACCTCGGCGAAGAACCTCTCCGGATGCGGGTAGTGGTGGAAGCTGTTGGAGCAGAGCACGACGTCGAAGCTCCGGGGCTCGAAGGGCAGTGCCTCCGCGTCTCCGACGACAAAGCTGACGTTATCGAGCTGCTTTGCCCGGGCGACGTCGATCATCCCGGGTGTGAGGTCGAGTCCAGTCAAGTGCTTGTTGGGGTACTGGGCGTGGAGCAGTTCTAGGACGGCCCCGGTTCCACAGCCCACGTCGAGCGCGTCCTCGAACGGTTCGAGCTCAAGCTCCTCGAGCATTTGTGGATAGTCGTCCTTGCACATCTCGTAAATGCCGGCATGGCCGGATTCGTAGACCTTTGCCGCCTCGGTGAACTCCTTGATGGAGAGCTGCTTGAGCTCCTCTGCCGATCTTGCCATGGGTCTCCTTCTGTTCGGGGAAGTCTGACGTTGCGCGCGTTTGCCCACGTCGGGCCTGGCGGGCAAATAACGCGGGGGCACCCTTCCTTCGGTTCGTGCCCCCGCGTGCGGGCGGTTCTCTATTCCTGGACCTTCAGCGCCTCGGAGAGGCTCACGCGCTTGATGGAGCGCGTGTGCAGCAGCGCCACGACCAGGTAGGTTGCAAAGCCGATTCCTGCGCACGCCGCCATGGACCAAGCGGGCACGTAGATCTCGATATTGCCGTTGTAGGCGAGCAGCATCGAGCGGAAGATGGCCGTTAGTGAGCCAATAATGACCGGCAGGCTCAGCACGAGCGACGCCGCCACGCACAGCGTGATCGAGCGGATGTACAGATGCGAGATCTCGCTGTCGCGATAGCCAAAGACTTTCATGTAGCTAATCGAACGGGCGCTGTGGTCGATCACAGCCTTGGTCAGCAGGTACATAAACAGCAAGAAGATGAACACCGCAAGCCCAACCATCATGCCGATCATTTTGCTCATCATGCCGATGAACTGGTCGCCCACGGCGCGCATGTCGTCGGGCGTGGTGTCGCCGGCAAAGTAGCGCGAGTCGAGGTCGAGTTTCTCGTCGCTCACATAGCCGTTAAAGTAGGAGGCGTCGTTGTCGAACAGCTCGTTAAAGTCGTCGATACTCATATAGATATTCATGTCCGACTTGGAACCCCAGGCGCAGTCCTTGCCCACATACTCAAGGGAATAATTCTTGCCCTCGTACTTGTCGCGAAGCTTAACCTTCTGGCCCTCGCTCCAGCCAAACTTATCGAGCAGGCCACCGCCAAAGACGACGCGCCCATCGCCGACGTCCAGCCCTTTCCAGTAGCGCGAATCGGGCGAGATGCCGTAGACGGAAATCGTCTCCTCGCCATTTCCGTCGCCGCGGTCGTATTGCAGCTGGTAGACGGCGTATTTCTCGGCCTGTGCGATTGCGCCCGCGCCGTTATCGGTCGTATTGACCGGGTGGATATCGTCGTTGTCAGTGTCGATCTTAGAGGCCTTGTCGATCAGGTCGATAGCCTCGTCGCGGTCGCAGCCGAGGGCATCGGCAAGGTCGTCGAGACGCGCGTAAAGCGCATCTTTCTTGTCCTGGACCGCCGCAAGCGCGTCCTGCGCCGCGGCCAGGCTCTCGGCAGACGGAGATGCGGTCGCGGCATCGGCTGCCGTCTGCGCCGCATCGGCCGCTTCGTCGAGCTCATCATCGGCATCCTGAGCGGCAGAAAGCAGCGCGCCGTCAACCGACTGCAAGCGCTCGAGTGCTGACCACTGCTCACGCTCCTCGGCAGTGCCCTCGAGCTCCAGCGGAGCCTTGAGCGTGTACTGGTGCTCGGCGACCAGGCTTGTCTCGAGGTTGTCGGCGTAGTGCGTCATCGTGGGCAGAATCGCCAGGCCAAAGAGCAGCAGCAGCGAGGCAAACGCGATGCCCACGAAGAGCGTGGCGAAGTTGCCCAGATTGCGCAGGAAGATACGCAGGCGGAAGCGCGAGACAAAGCCCATGCGCTCCGGCAGTTGCATACCGCGCTTGGTGCCCGATTTGCCGCTCGCCTCGTGACGAAGAAACTGCAACGGCGTCTTGCCCATTTTGCGAAGCAGACCCACCAGCGTGATGAGGATGAGCGCGACGGCGGGAACCACGGCGCACTTCACAAAGATCTCCCAGCTCCAGTACACCTGGAAGGGCGGCAGGCTGTACGAACCGTAATACAGGCTACGCATAGGCTCGGTAAAGAACGCAATGCCGAGCGCGGTGCCCAGCAGCGCCGCGACCACGCCTACGATGGCGGGAAGCGCCAGGTAGTGCAGCACAATCTCGCGACGACGATAGCCGCTGGCGAGCAGCGTGCCGATGATGGCGCTCTCCTCCTCGATGGTGGCGTCGGTAAGGACCACAAAGACAAACGCCATGATCACGATGATGATGTCGAGTAGCGTCATCCACATCATGGAGTCGCCGTCCACGTCGTCGCGCGCATAGCCAATGCCCTGATTGGAATCGGCATCGACCAGATCGTCCACGCGCGCATCGGCATCGGTCAGCGCCTCGACCATATCCTGCTCCGCATCGATGCGATCCGCGGTGGGGAGGTCGCGATCGGTAAAGGTAAAGGAGTAGGTGTAGGCAGGCGCGCCGCCGGCATCCTCGAGCGCGGCAAAGCCGGCGTCGGTGACCTCGGCCACGCCATAGGTGATGGTGTTCACCGTAAAGTCCGAATTGTTGAGGAACAGCGCCTGGCTATCGGGCTGGGTCATGATGCCGCAGATGGTGTAGGTGCGGCCCTCAAGCTCAACCTTATCGCCCACGGACAGGTTGTTATTGGCGGCAAAGACGCGGTCGATGGCCACCTCGTCGTCTGCCTTGGGCTGTTTGCCTTCGCAGTAGGACGCGATATCGACCTCAGTGCGGTGCGCATAGGTGCGCAGCGTGCGCTTGGTGCCATCGTCGCCGGCGGTCTTTTTGATGATGGCGTCGATGGAGAAATTCTTGTAGAGCGTGACGCCGCCGACGTCGCCGGCCGCATCCTCGGCGGCCTTGAGTTGATCGTCGGTAGCCTCGAAGGAGGTGGTCACGCGGCCGTCCTCAATCGTGTACGCATCGCGCATGTCGTCGATAAGGCAGCCGATGGAATGTGCCGCGAGCAAAAAGCCCGAGGTGAGGGCAATGCTTCCGCACATAAGAAGAAAGATGCCTAGGTACTTGCCGATATTGCGGCGCAGCTCGCGCGGGAGACGTTTTGCGAGAGGTGTCATGGCGCCGCCTACCAATCGAGCTCGGCGGCCGCGACGGGCGACTCGTTGAGCTCGTCCTCGACGATGCGCCCGTCACGCAGGCGCAGCACGCGATTTGCCATGCGCGCGATGGCGGCATTGTGGGTGACAATGATGATGGTGCAGCCGTAGGTGCGGTTGACGTCCTCCATGAGCTGCAAGATTTCCTTGGACGTCTTGTAGTCGAGCGCGCCCGTGGGCTCGTCGCACAGCAGCAGGCCCGGGTTTTTGACGAGCGCACGGCCGATGGCACAGCGCTGCTGCTGGCCGCCCGAAACCTGACGCGGAAATTTGTTGCGGTGCTCGTAGAGGCCCAGCGAACGCAGCAGGTCGTCGACATTGAGCGGGTTTTTGGACAGGTGCGCCGTGACCTCGATGTTCTCCTTGATGGTGAGATCGGGCACCAGGTTGTAGAACTGGAAGACAAAACCCAGCTCACGGCGTCGATACTCGCCAAGGTCGGTAGGCTTGAGCACCGTGAGGTCGCAGCCGTCCACCATGATGGAACCGCCGTCGGCATCCTCCAGGCCGCCGATCAGGTTGAGAAAGGTCGACTTGCCCGAGCCCGAGGGCCCCAGCATGACGCAGATCTCGCCGCGGTTGATGGACGCGTCGATGCCATCGAGTACCGTCAGGCGCGCATCACCGTCGCCGTAGTGCTTTTTGAGATCCTTAACCTGGACGTAGGCTTCCTGCGTTGCCATGGTATCCCCCATTGTTAGCCTCGTACTACTTTATGAACGTAATAGTAAACCTTGGTGAACTATTTTGGGGCGAGGCCTAGGATTTATTTCAGACTAGGCGCGGGATTTGGCGCGTGAGAGGGCCAGGCCTACGGCGGCGATGGCGGCGGCGAAGAGCACGGTGACGCCCAGATCGCAGGCGATGTCGCTCAGCACGGCAGACGTCAGATCCGAGGCAAGTGCCTTGCTGATCGCATCGTTCACCCAATATGTCGGCACAAAGTGCGCCACGGTCTGCACGGCCGAGCCCATGAGCGACAGCGGCATCCAGGCACCGCCCAAAAACGTCATGAGCATGCCGAGTAAGTTGCCCACACCGTTGAGCAGCTCCTCGCGCGCACCCAGGCTCGACAACGCAAAGCCAACGGCCAGCGGCGTGCACGCCAGGGCAAACGTCGCCGCCAGCGCCAGACACACACGACCCGCGCCGACCTCGGCAACCGCGCCGGCAAAGCCCACGACGCCCATCATACTCGACACGAGCCAAATGCAGACGGTGAGCACGGCGGCGGCCGCAAACACGGCAAGCGAACGCCGACGCTCGGAGACCGGGCTGGCATCCATGCGGCGCACGCGCTCGGGCTCGTTCATGCCCGAGAACACCAGTCCCACCGACACGATGACCGACGAGATAATCGCGTACGCGCCAAAGTTGAAGTACGACTCGAGCGTGGCGGCAGCAGTCGAGTCGACCTTGACCTGCTCGATCTGGACCTCCGCGCGCTTTGCAGCGGCATGCTCGGCGGCCTTGGCAACGTCGCCGTTAGAAGCAGCGGGCTCAAGCGCCGCCGCAGCGCCCGCGAGCGAGATCCAGCGCGAGGCCTCGGCAGACGAAAGTGCCGCCGCCATGGTGCCGGCACCGTAGGTCACATCGAGCTTGGGCAGGGACTCCCCCGCGCGGGCGGCTGCAACGAGGTCGCCCTCAAACCCCTCCGGAATAAAGAACACGCAGTCGGCGCTACCCTTGGCGCTGTTGCTCTTGGAGAGCGCGTCTGCAAGGTCGTACGTATCGTCGCCGATGCCCGTGACCAGCTCAAAACGCGACCCCAGGTGCTTGGTAAGCGCGCGCGAAAGGTCGCTGTCGTCGCGGTCGACCACGACCACGTTGGCATCGTAGGGCTTGTACTCGGTAAGCTGCGACGAATTCCAGCTGACGGAAGCTGCAATAAACACGCCCATGAGCGAGATGAACACCGTATAGATGAGCAGGTAGAACGGGTGCGCGAGCGCCATGCGAAGCGCGGTCTTAAAGGTGCTCATAGCGGCTCCTTCCAAAGATCAGCGTAGCGGCGGCGACAAACACCAGGGCCATCAGGACCAGCGCGCCGGCGCGAACGGCAAACGGCCCCAGGTCCTCAAAGAAATACAGGCGGTTGAACATGTCGCAGATGAGCTTGACAGGGTTGAACCAGCACTCGGCCGGGCAGGCGCGGGCGACGTCGTCGGCAAGCGCCATCGCCGGCTCGCCGTAGAGGCCGGCGAACAGGGCGCACGTGGTAGCAAAGCCCGTGAGGATGCCTGACTTGGACGCCTTGCCGCCCTTAACGGGAAGCGTGCCCACAAAGAGCCCCAAGCCCGTGGCGGCAAGCGCGGAAGCGGCGCCGCCCACCAAACACAGTCCCTCGCGCCCGCCAAAGTCGACGCCCACGACCAGGCGCACGTAGCCGATCGTGATCGTCATCGAGGCGAAGGAGACCAGCCACGAGCCGACAAAAATGCCGGCCAGCGACGCCGTCTTGGAAAGGCCGCCCACGCAGCGGCGTGCGCCAAGGCCGGACAGATTGGGTTGCAAATCGACGACGCTCAAGGCGGCAAACTCGGCAGACATCATCGCGACCAGGCCAAAAAGCGCGTAATAGTAGATGACCGTGCCATCGGGCGTGATGCGTGTCAGGCTTACGCGGCGGGTGCCGCCCTCGAGCGACAGGGCGCGCGCAACCGCCTCGGAGTCGGCGAGCGCCGCCGGGTTGTCCTGGGCAATCTGGGACATGAGCTCGGCATTTTGCGTATACGAGCTCGCCACCGTCTCAAGGATGCTGCGGTCGGTGAGCACCGACGACGCACGAGAGCTGTCATAGCTCGAAAGCAACGTGAGTTTGGGCGTGCCCGCATCGTCGACCGTATAGATGCCCGCGACCTCGCCGGCCTTGAGCGCACGGTTCGCATCGGCTGCGTCGTCGCACTCGTGGATCTCGAGCAGTTGGTCGTCGCCTTCCTTGGCAAGCGACGTCGCCACGTCCTTAAAGGTCGAAGCGTCCCAGGCCTCGTCCGTCACGATGGCAACCGGCACCGGATCGATCTTGCCGTCGGAGCTGAGATTCGCAAACATAAACATGAACATCGTGGAAAGCGCGATGGGAAAGAGAGCGCCCCAAACCCACGTGCTCGGCCGGCGCAGCAGCGTCTTGACCGTAATGATAATGGTATTGAACATGGCTGCCCCCTAGTCGCGCAGCTCGCGGCCGGTGATCTCGAGGAACACGTCGTTGAGGGTCGGCGGCTCGGAATAAATGCGGCCAAGCGCCACGTCATGCGAGCGCAGCGCATCGAGAATGTCCGTCAGGTTATGCGGGCTCGCCTCGCACGAAAACGTGAGCTGGCCCGCCGTCGCCGACAGGTCCAGGACATGTGGCAGGCTCGCGACGGCACCGAGCGCCGCGCTCGGCACCTCGCCGACCTCGATCACGATCTTCTCGCCCATCTGAATCATGCGCTTGAGCTCGTCGTTGGTGCCCTGCGCCAGCACGCGCCCGCCGTCCATGATCATGATGCGGCTGCAGATCTGCTCGACTTCCTCCATGTAATGGCTGGTATACACCACCGTAGCGCCCTCGTCGCGCAGGCGGCAGATGCCCTCCAGGATGGCGTTGCGACTCTGCGGGTCGACTGCCACCGTAGGCTCGTCAAAGAAGATGAGCTCGGGCTTGTGCGCAATGCCGCAGGCAATGTTGAGGCGACGCGCCAGGCCGCCCGAGAGCTTGCCGGGGCGAAACTTGGTAAAGTCGCCCAAGCCCACAAAGTCGATCGCCTCGTCCACCAGCGCGCGGCGGCGCTTGCGGTCGTTAACGTAGAGGCTACAGAAATAGTCGATGTTCTCGCGCACGGTAAGCTCGTCAAACACCGCAACTTGCTGCGGGACCACGCCGATGCGGCGCTTGAGGTCGTAGCGGGCGGGCGTCATGGGCTCGCCGAACAGCTCGATGGTGCCCTTGTCGTAGGCGAGCAGCTGCAGGATGCAGTTGATGGACGTGGTCTTGCCCGAGCCGTTGGGGCCCAGCAGGCCAAAGATCTCGCCGGGGGCGATGCTGAGGTTAAAGTGGTCAAGCGCGATAAGGTCGTCGTAGCGCTTGACGAGGTTTTCGACGTGGACGATGTCTGTCATGAGGCGGCCCTTCTGTTGATTGCGGCCCGGTACGATTGCATCATCGCAGGAGCGGACGGCGCGCACCAGTGAGCTTTGTCACGAGTGCGGGGGCTCGGTCGCGTGGCCCGCTGACGCGACCGCCCCACCGTGCGGGAGGAATGTCACGGTTGCGCTAGGCGGCCCCTCCACCACGCGCAGCTTCGCGTACAATACCCGTATGAACAGGCTTTTCGACAAATCGATCGTGCTGGCGTGCTGTATTGCGGCCGCCATGGGTCTTGCCGTGGACGCTCGTCTGGTTGTGGCGTTTTGCCTTGGCATTATTGCCACCTCGCTGGCCGAGGTCGCACAGGGGAAACGCACCCGACGCGCAAGCGAGGCAGCGAGCTACGCCTGCATCATCGCGGCTGTCTTCGTGCCGCCGTTTGTGCCGTTTGCGCCTCTCGCCCTCTATGACATCGCGCGACGCGTGCGCCGCGAGCACGCCTGGGTCGCGTTGGGCATTGGCTCCGTCTTTGCCTTTGCGCTCGTCGCGGACCTTCGCGCCGATGCGCTTACCGCACGAACGCTCCTGCTGACCGCCATCCTTTCGGTTGCCGCCACCTTGCTATCGCTACGCACCGCCCAGTTGGAGCGCGAGCAGCGGCGCATGCGCCGCACCCGCGACGAGCTGCAGGAACGAGCCCTCGCGCTCGAGGCGCGCAACCGCGATCTTGCCGATCGCCAGGACTACGAAGTCGAGCTCGCGACGCTCGCCGAACGCGCCCGCATCGCGCGCGAGATCCACGATAACGTCGGGCACCAGCTCACGCGCGCCTCACTGCAGGCCGAAGCCCTACGCGTGGTCCACGCCGACGAGCCTGGCGTCGCCGCCGATTTCGCCGACGTTAAACGCACGGTTGACGAGGCGCTCCAGCTTGTGCGCGCCAGCGTCCACGCGCTCAACGACAATGCAACTGACCTCTCCGTGCAGCTCGAGCGCATCGTTGAAGGCGCACGCTCGGACAGCGGTCCGCAGATTGAGCTTGAGGTTTTGGCCGAGCATGCGCCCGCCAACGTCGCCAACTGCTTTGCGGCAGTTCTGCGCGAGGCGCTTTCCAACGCCATGCGCCACGCCCATGCCAAAACCATTACTGTGCGGTGCATGGAGCATCCGTCGTTTTACCAGTTCATCGTTACCGATGATGGCGCGGACGCGACCCCGGCGAGCAGCAGCAACGTCGCAGAAGGCATGGGGCTCGCCTCCATGCGCGAGCGCATCGAGGCGCTTGGCGGCACCTTCACCGCCGGCCCGCGTGCCGGCGCCGGCGGCTGGCGTGTGTTTGCCACCGTTCCCAAACAGCAAGGAGATGAGGGCCGATGAGGCTCATCGTTGTCGACGACGACCGCTTGGTGGCCGATTCGCTCAAGATTATCTTGGGCGCCCAGCCGCAGATCGAAGTGGTGGGCACCGGTGCCAACGGCAACGATGCGGTGGCGCTCTACGCCGAGCACGCACCCGATATTGCGCTGCTCGACATCCAGATGCCGGGACGCGACGGCCTTTCGGCCGCGCGCGAGATCCTTGAGCACGACCCTGCGGCGCGCGTGGTGTTTCTGACGACGTTCTCGGATGACGAGTACATTGTGTCGGCGCTCAAGCTGGGCGCCCGCGGCTACCTGATCAAGACCGATGTCGCTGCCATTCCGCCGGCGTTGGCGCAGGTCATGGACGGCAAACGCGTGCTCGAGGGCAAGGCGATCGAAGATATCAACTTTGATGGGGCGGACGTCGAGGCCGGCGCGACCCGCCGGCCCGCCGCCTTTGCCGGCCTGACCGACCGCGAGTTCGAAGTCGCCGAGCTCATCGCCCGCGGCCTCGACAACAAGGAGATCGCTGCCACCGCCTATATGGGCGAAGGCACCGTGCGCAACCACATCAGCTCGATCCTAGCCAAAATGGGGCTACGCAACCGCACCCAAATCGCCATCGCCTATCTGCGAGGGTAATTACCCAACGGCCGACCGCTCCGGCATAGCAAAATGGCTGCTAGCGATTTAATACCATTTCAAAACTATGCCGGTTTACGGGGCTAAACCCAGGAACCCCGTCCATACCCGCGTTTTCTGCAAAATGACGGCTCGTCTACCTGCGGTTTTATTTTCACGCTTTTCGGTATGGTTGGGGATTCGGAATCCGGCCCCGTAAACCGGCATAGTTTTGTTCGAGTAACCCTGCACGAGTGCCTCCGCAAGCCTTGCGGGACCAAAATGATCCGTTTTCCTCCATCCCCAAGGGATCAGCCGGAACCGCTTGCCACGAAATCGGCCCATCTACTACGTTTGACTCGATACCCCTGACCATGCCTTCGTTTTGAACAAAACCGCAGGCGTTCTACCTGTGGTTTTGTTTTCGCGTTTTTTGGCATGGTTGGGGGTAAGGGGCTAAACGTAGTAGATGGGCCGATTTCGTGGCAAGCCCTTCTCGCCTACGCACAAAAGTGCCGCCACGGAGGAGGGAGAT
>NZ_WQPK01000041.1:119865-140611 GCF_018785265.1 Collinsella aerofaciens
CTGCCAGCGTGCCTAGCGCTTACGGATACCCCAGACCAGGGCTCCGACGCCGGCCATGGCAATGACGAATGCCATGAGCAGTGCAGCGGCCTGCTGGTCACCCGTGGTGGGCAGGAAACCCTTGACCGTCTTGACGATGTTCGTCACGGTCTTGGGCGTGCCGGGATCGGGCGTCGGCACGGGCGTCTCGGGCTTCTTGTACGTGTTGTTGAACACGATACCCTCGACGCTCTTGTCGCCCTTGGTAAAGGCAACGTTCGCCTTGAGGTTGCCCTCGCCGTCGTCGACCACATTGACGGTCGCGGTAAAGACGGACTTGTCGTAGGTCATACCGGCCTCGTCGCCCTTGACCTCGCTGATGGTATAGACGTACGTACCGAGCTCGCTGTACTCAAACTTGTCAAAGTTGATCTTGCCGTCGGCATCGTTGGTAACCGTAGACTCTACGTTCTCGCCAACGAGCTTAAAGCTAAACTCGTCCTTCTTGAGCTCGCGTCCCTCGAGCACCTTGATGGCGCCGATGGAAACCTGCGTAGGCATGGCGTGATACTTGTTGGTAAAGCCAGCCGACTCGGTAGTTCCCTCGAGCTTGTGCGTCGCGGTCAGCGTGCCGTCACCATTGTCGGAGACGGTGGTCACGACGGTGTAGGTCGTGCCGTCATAGGTGACGCCCTTGTACAGGCCGAGCGCGTTGGGGCAAGCCTCGCGCAGCGTGTACGTGTGCGTACCGGGTGCCTCGTAGCGGATCGGGCTCAGCGTAACGTTACCGTTGACGTCGTTGGTGCCGCTTGCGACAACCACGTCGTCCTCGAGCAGATCAAACGTGAACTCGCCAGCTGCAAGGTCGCGGCCGGTCAGACGCTTGACCGTCTTGACCTGATCGGTCACGGAAGAATCGGTGGGCGTCACGCCATAGGTGTTGGTGAACGTGAAGGCCGCACCGTCATCGCCGTCGCGCACGACACTTAGATGTCCGGCACCGTCGTCAGTCACGGTATAGGAAACCTTGCGCGTGGCGTTGGCGTCGTTGGTCACACCAGGGGCGCTACCGGACTCGGCCACCGTGTAGGTAAAGGTGTGCGAGCGCGGAGCGGTGGGGGCTGCGGGCTCGGACTCGTCGCCGGGCTCGTCAGCGTTGGCATCAGCGTCGGCGTCGGCCTCTGCCTCGTCAGCATCGACGTCGTCAGCTTCGTCTGCCTCGGCCTTATCGGTCGCATCGTCCGTCACGCCCAGAGCGCGGTTGAGGTCCTCGAGCGTAAAGTGGATCTTGCCAAAGTCCACGTTACCGACTGCGTCGTTGGTTACGGTCGTGCGCTCGGGCATCGGGGCACCTGACTCGTCGGCGGTCACGGTAAAGGTGAACTTACCCGTGATGTCGGCCGGGGTCAGGCCCTCGGCAACCTGGAGCTTCTTAGTACCGGTGAGCGCAGCATCCACGGCGTCGGCGCCGTAGACGTTCTCGAACAAGGGCTCGACGCCACCGTAGTCGACCGTTGCCGTCAGGGTACCGTCACCGTTGTCGACGACGATAACCTTAAAGCCAAAGCTCCACGTTGTAGCGGAAACGCCATTCGGCAGTCCGAATAAATCTTCGTAGGCCGTGTAGTTAATGGTCCAAGCGAGCTTACCGTCCTTGTCGGTACGATGGGCAAGCCCAGCCGCCTCAAGATTGGCAAGCATCTCGGTGTCGTAGTGCAGCGCATCAAAGCTCACATGCCCGCCGATATTGGGCTTGAGGTTTTCGTAGCCCACAAGCTCGCCCTGATAGGCAATGCCGAACCAGAACTCGCCGTCGGCCATCGGACGACCGGTCAGGGTCTTGGTGGCGACAACCTGAGCAGCGGTACCACCAGGCGTATTGGTCGTAGCGCTATAGCTGTTGTGGAACGGAACCAGGGCACTCTCGACCTTGTTCTCACCGCTCTTGTGGACCGTCGTATGCGTACCCTCGGGACCGCCGGAGACGGTCGTCGTGGCGGTAAGCGTACCGGCACCGTCATCGGCGACGGCGATCGTCACGGTACGCACGGCGTCGTCGTAGGTGTAACCGGGCTTGCCGTCATTCTTCTCGGCTACGGTGTACGTGAAGGTCTTGCCGGCGTCAGCCTGCGTAAACTTGACCTCATGGCCAGCCAGGATGTCAATCAGGCCGACCGTTGCCTCTGCCGTCGCAGGGGACTTGAAGTTGTTGGCTCCGGGCAGCAGGCCAAGCGCGTTGGCTGAGGCCTCGTCGGCGGTCACGGTAAACGTGAACTGACCCTCGGTCATAGGACGTCCGGAGAGGCTCTTGCTGAGCTTGAGGCCGCCGGCCGCGGTGTAGTTAAGCTCAGTGCGGTACGTGTTGGTGAAGCGTCCGTTTTCCTTCTTGGTGACATTGGCGGTCAGCTTGCCCTCGCCGTCCTCAGTCACGGTCACTTCGGCGGTCGCGACATGCCCGTCATACGCCATGCCGGCCGCGTTACCCGCGTTCTCGCGGATCTCGTACGTGTAGGTTCCGGCAGCCGTGTAGCGTATCTTGCCGAACTTGACGGCAGCGATGCCATCCTTCGCATCGTGCTTGTTCACGGTCACGGTTGCAGGATCGGGCAGCGGGGTGCCCTCGGAAGCGGTGATGGTAAAGCTGAACTTGTCGGAGTCCGTCCAGTCGCGACCGTCGATGGCCTTGCTCAGGTCAAAGTCGAGCTCTGCGTCGAGCGGGGTCACGCTGTAGGTGTTCTTGAACTCGGCGGGCTCGGTGCCCGTCAGGACATGCTCGGCCTTGAGAGTGCCGTCGCCGTTGTCCGTGATGGTGGTCTCGATGGTGAACTTGGCATCACTGTAGGTGACGCCCTTGCTGATGGTTCCGCCGTTGACCTCGCGCAGTGTGTAGATGTGCGTTCCGGCCTTATCGTACTTCACGGCGCTCATCGTGATCTTGCCATCGACGGCGTTCTTGCCGGTGGCGACGACCTTGGCGTCCTTGCCCTCGCCCTCGACGAGCTCGAAGGAGAACTCGCCCTCAGCCATGTCGCGCCCGGTCAGGACCTTGGTGACCTTGATCTCGTCGGTGACGCTGAACTCGTCAGGATTCGGCTTGTAGCTGTTGTTGAACTTCGCCTCGTTGGCGCCCTGCAGCTCGTGCTCTACGCCGAGCGTGCCGTCGCCGTTGTCCTTGACGACGGTCTCGATGGTGTAGGTCTTGCCGTCGTAGGTGATGCCGTTGCCGGCGTCGCCCGGGACCTCGCGCAGCGTGTAGGTGTGCTTGCCGGGCTCGTTGTAGGTGATCTTGCTCATCGTGATCTTGCCGTCGGCGGCGTTAGTGCCGGTGGCGACGACCTTGGCGTCCTCGCCCTCGACGAGCTCGAAGGAGAACTCGCCTTCCTTGAGATCGCGCCCGGTCAGGACCTTGGTCGCCTTGATCTTGTCGGTGACGCTGGAATCCTTGGGCGTCACGTTATAGGCGTTCTCAAAGATCGCCTTCTTAGCGTTCTGCAGTTCGTGCTCGACGCTGAGGGTGCCGTCGCCGTTGTCCTTGACGATGGTCACGATGGTGTACTCAGCGGTGCTGTAGGTAATGCCGTTTTCGGTGGTGTCGGCCTTGGTCTCGCGCAGCGTGTAGGTGTGCTCGCCAGCCGCGGTGTAGGTGACGGGGTCCATCACGATCTTGCCGTCGGCATTGTTGGTGCCGGTGGCGACCACGCTATTGCCCTCGACGAGCTCGAAACGGAACTCGCCGGCCTTGAGGTCGCGGCCGGTCAGGACCTTGGTCGCCTTGATCTTGTCGGTAACGCTGGACTTGTTCGGTGCAGTGTTGTACTTGTTCTCAAAGCGTGCTGTCTCGGGACCCTCGAGCGTATGGGTCACCTTAAGCGTACCGTCGCCGTTGTCGATGACGCTCGTCTTGATGGTGTAGTTCGTCTTATCGTACGTGATCCCGTTGCTCAGCCCCGCCTCGTTGGGGAGCTTCTCGCGCAGCGTGTAGGTGTGGGTGCCGGGCTTGTCGTAAGTGATCTTGTCCATGACAATCGTGCCGTCGGCAGCGTTAGTGCCCTTGGCAACGACCTTGTCGCCCTCGACGAGCTCGAAGGAGAACTCACCCTCCTTGAGGTCGCGGCCGTCCAGGACCTTGGTCGCGGTGATCTGGTCCTCGACAGGCTTCACGCTATAGGTGTTCTTGAACTCGGTCTCGCCCGAGATCTTTTCAACGTCAGCCTTAAGCCCACCCGTGGCCTTAACCGTCACGGTCACTTTGAACGTGGCAACGTTATCGCTGTAGGTGATGCCGCCGGCGTCGCCCTTGACCTCGCGGACCTCATAGGTGTACTCGCCCGGCTTGTTGAAGGTGATCTCGCCGAAGTCGATGGCAGCCTTGCCCTGGTCCAGGTCAGCCTTGCGCACGGTCGCAGTCCTAGCCGCAGGCATCGGGGCACCGTTCTCGGACGTCAGCCCAAACTCAAACGTGTCCCCCTTCGTCCAGTCGCGGCCCTCGAGCACCTTGGTCAGACCAAAGCTAGCCTTGGTGTCCACCGTTGCCGGCGTCACGTTAAAGCTGATCTTGCCGTTGTTGCCCAGGTAGGAATTGACATGCGTCGCGGTCGCCTTGGCGGACACGTTGTTCCACTTGAGGTTGAGAACGTCGGTCGCGGTACCAGTGTTGTTGCCGCCCACGCTCTTCTTGGTGGTATGGAGTTCGTCGATAAAGGCCAGACGCGCGGTTCCCACGCTAAACGAAAGGTTGCCGTCCTCGTCGGCAACAATAGCGCCGTCAAACTTCGCAGCGTCGCCGCCGATAAACTCGATGACGGCAGAGGCGGGCTTGGCCTCGCCGTTTTCGCCCTGCTCCTCAAACTCATCCTTGTAGTAATAGGTGCCGGTTTCTGCCAGTGAATTCTTTGCAGGCTGTGTGCAGTCCTTGTCCGTGTAAATGGGAGTCTGCTTCTGGAAGTAATAGTAGCGGTTGGTGTCGGCCGGCTCAAAGGTCGCAACCGTATTGCCCAGATCGCCGGCAGCCCACTTGTTCGCGTAGAAATTCACGGTCTTGGCGCCGTTGGCAACGGTCGTATTGTTCTCGATGTAATCCTTGAGCCCCGTTACCTTCTCGGGCGTAAACAGGTTGTCGAGCGCAGTGCTCTTCACGCTCGAGGTGTACTTCACGCGGATAGGCTGAGCGCTGTCGACCGAAAGCTTGCCGTCTACGGTCTTAAAGTGACTCAGCGGAATCAACGACGCAGGAATATTGACCGTTACGATATCGCCCTTCTGGGGATTGTCATCGCCGGCGCGCTGCACGGTGATGAGCAGGTCTTTTGCCTTGCCGGCAAACTCGTAGGTGTCGGTATTGGTCTCTTTGTTGACCGTCTTGCTCGCCTTGGTGAACGGCGTGCCGTTGATGACGACCTCGGTGAAGCTGTCGACCTGCATAAAGTCGCCCAGCTCGTCGGTAAACGTGATGTAGCCGGACTTGGTCTCGTCGTAGCCCTTATGGATTTCGGTCGGATAAGGCGCCTCCGATGTGATGGCCTGCGAGATGTCGTCGAAAACCTTCTTGAGTTCTTCTGCATTGGTCGCCGACTTGTAGTAGTCGGAGTATTCCGCGCGTGTGCCATGAGTATCCCATGCCGTGGCATTGGGGTAGTTGCTCGAAACGGCCTGCATGAACTTGTTCTCTTTTTGGCTTTTTCCCGAATCCTGGATACCAGCACTGGGGTTCGCGCCATCAAAGATGCCGATGGTATAAACGGTGGCCTTGCCGTCCTTCATATTCTTAGCAGCTGTCACGGCAGCGTTGGCGACACCCGCATCGAATTTATTTTGCTTTGTTGGCGTACCGTCGGTAAAGAACACAATAATCTTCTTGGCGTCTTTGCGACCATAAGTGGTAGTGATTTTCTCGGCCAGCTCTAGGCCATAGTCGGCGCGCGTGGCGCCGGCAGGCTGAATTTTATTAATTGTATTCTTCTTGAGATCATCCACATTGCTGCCGGAACAGTAGGTCAATTCTTTCATAACCTGGGTGTAATTGTAGGAGTACCCTCCGTCGCGATACATATTGTTGCCGATATCGTTGGACTTCTTGCCCGCAAACTTAACAATGGCAACCCTATGCTGCCTATCGACGCCCTCGATGCTCTCATTTTGTTTTGCGATGGTATCGATAAAGCTGTTCGCAGCGTTCTTCAGTGCATCGATACGCTTGGTGCGATCTCCGCCACCCATAGGATCATCCATCGAGCCAGATGCATCCAGCACCATCACGATGTCGAGCGGCGTAGTAACCGTCACGGTTGAATTAGACGTCGAGGACATGGCCGAAAGCGTGGTCAGAAAATCCGACTCCTCGTTTTCCTCAGTTGCCTCGACCGTCTTGTCGGTCCAGATTCGGCCGACGTTTTGAGTCGTTACTTTATTACCGTTGTGACCGGCCGCCCAGATTTCCCAGCGTCCGCTGGTGTCGGGATCGACGACGACCTTTCCGCTCATTGTCGGTCCGTCCATTCCTGTGCTGGACCTGGCGTTGGCCTCGGGCAGCATGGCAAATGCTGCAGCCGGCAATACCAGCACTACGGCCAGCATCACCGCCAAGAGACCCCTCGTGTACTTACTCATCGCGTCTCCCTTCTCGCAGGCTCAAACCTTGCATCAGCCTAAAGTTACGAAATGAGACACAATTAGGGCAGGTGACACATGTTCCAGATTCGGTTTTGAGCGTGAGACAAATGTCTCACCAAAGTTGAGACACGGCGTTTTCGCAGGAAAACGGGTGCAAATGAGGGCCGGCGGGCATTTTTGCCCCACCAGCCCCTATTCCAGTGCTACTCCGGCTTGGTTTCTACCGTGGGGGTCTTGTCCGCTGCAACTGGGGTGCGGGCGGTGTCCATAGTCAGGCAGTGCTTGGGGCAGCTCTCGATGCACTCACCGCACACCACACAGGCATACGGGTCGATCGACCACGTTCCACCCTTGCGATCGACCGCGAGCGCGCCCGCCGGGCAGCGACGCGCGCACATGCCGCAGCAAATGCACACGTCCATGTCGTTAACGATATGTCCGCGCAAGCGCTCGGGTACCGCGAGCTTCTCCTGCGGATAGCACACCGTTACCGGCTGCTTGACCATAGAACCCAAGGCCGTCTTGGCAAATGTCAGTAAACTCATGCCGCGCCTACCTTTCCGTGCAGCTAATGCAGGGGTCGATGGTCAGGATAATCATGGGCACGTTGGCAAGGAGCACGCCCTGCAGCGCATGCGTCAGACCCGCCAGGTTTTGCGACGTCGGCGTTCGCACGCGAAAACGGTCCAGGTTCTTGGTGCCGCTGCCGCGCACATAGTAATACGCCTCGCCGCGCGGCTGCTCAATCACAACCTCGCCGCGCGCACCGTCGGCCGGCGTGAGCTTGGTGCGCCCGCCGATACCGTCGTGCGGAATCTTGCCCACAAGCTCCTCGATGATGTCCATGGCCTGCGTGACCTCGGCACAACGCACCTGGCAGCGGGCATAGCAGTCGCCATCGCTAGCAACGATAGGCTCAAACGCGGCCAGATCAGCATAGGCGCCGTCGCCAAACATGCGCACGTCGTAATCCACGCCCGAGGCGCGACCGAACGGGCCGACCATCGACAGATCCAGCGCGTCCTTCTTGCTGATCACGCCCACGCCGTGCAGGCGCTCGCCGCAGCTATTGTCGTCCAAAAACGTATGCACCAAGGCCTCGTAGTCAGGACGCATGGCATCGAGCGTCTGGACAATGCCCGCCAGTTCGGAGTCCTCAATGTCGTGTTTAAGGCCGCCGATCTCGTTAATCGACAGAATCACGCGCCCGCCGCAGGTGCTCTCGAAGATCTTGAGAATCTGCTCGCGCAGCGTCCACGAACGATAGAACAGTGCCTCGAAGCCAAAGGCGTCGGCGAGCAGACCCAGCCACAACAGGTGCGAATGAATACGCGAAAGCTCGTGCAAAATGGTGCGGATATACTGCACGCGGCCGGGCACCTCGATGTCGAGCATGCGCTCGCAGGCGCTGGCATAGCCATAGCTGTGACCCACGGCGCAAATGCCACAGATGCGCTCAGCGATGTAGCCAAACTGGTGCATATCGCGCTTTTCGGTGAGCTTCTCGAGTCCGCGGTGAACAAAGCCGATCTGCGGAATTGCCTCGATGACGCGGTCGTCCTCGATCACCAGGTCCAGATGAAGCGGCTCGGGCAGCACCGGGTGCTGCGGGCCAAACGGAATAACGGAGCGATGTGCCATGGACCTTACGCCTCCTTTTTCTGCTTGTCGCGGGCGGCCTTGGCGGCAAGCGCCGCGCGGACCTTGGCCGCTTTCTCGGGATCCATGGCGGCGAGCTTTGCCTCCATCTCGGCAGCCTTGAGCGCGGCCTTCGCAGCAGTTTCATCGTGCTGAGCATCGGAGCCGGCAGCCGCAGCGGGCTGAGCGACGGCAGCGCCCGCAGCATCGCCAGCGCCCGCAGTGCCCTCCCCCGCAGCGGCCGTGGCAGTAGCAGCCTTCTCGGCAGCGGCCTTGCGCGCCTTGGCCTCGGCGGCGGCACGCACCTTCATGGCTTTCTCGCGCGCGGCCTTCACCTCGGGCGTGATAACGCTCATGGGTTCGGCAGTCGAGACCTGGTAGAAAAAGCCCTTAAAGTCAATCTGCATATCGGTGATGGCAAGACCAAACAGGTCGTGCGCCTCGTTTTCAAACGGGAATACCGCCGGATAGTACAAGCTGATGGACGGAATCTCCTGGTACTGGTCGATGCCCTCAACCACCAGGTTCTCGATCGCATAGCTGCCGTCCTGCGCAATATGTTCCTGAGCAACACGAACGTTGATAAACGTATAGACCAGGCGATACGTGCCGTCGTCGACGTTGCGCTCGGCGTGCATTTGCACAAAGCGCGCGCCGACGCCCTTGAGCGCCTGGACATGCGACAGGAGCTCGTCGATCCCGACGGTGGTATAGATAGCCTTTTGCATTACTCGGCCTCCTTTGCAGCGGCAGGCGTCTCAGCAGGTGTGTCGCCAGCGGCGGGCGCGTCGCCGGCCTCAGCCGCAGCTACAAACCCGTCCTCGCCCAGCTCAACGCCACCGTCCCAGGTTGCGGCACCGCCCACGGTGAGCGGATCGCCACCGGCGCGCATCACGGCCTCTTTCTGGTCCAGGATGCCGCACGCCTCCACGATGGCATCGATCACGGTCTCGGGGCGAATGGCGCACCCGGGCGCGTACACATCCACGGGAATCGCGCGGTCCACGCCGCCGATCACGTTGTAGGCATCGCGGAACACGCCGCCCGAACACGCGCAGATGCCGCAGGCCACCACGCACTTGGGCTCGAGCATCTGGTTGTAGATCTGGCGCACGACGGGCAGGTTCTGGGCATTGACCGACCCCGTCACCAAAAAGATATCCGCATGCTTGGGGTTGCCGGTGTTGACCACGCCAAAGCGCTCCGCATCGAACAGCGGCGTGAGCGAGGCCAGCACCTCGATATCGCATCCGTTGCAGCTCGAACCGTCGTAATGAATAACCCACGGCGAGCGCGACATTTTATGATCCATGGATGCCGCCTCCTAAATAAACACGTCGACGAGGATGGGCATAAGGTTGAGCAGGCCAAACACCAGCGCCACGCCCCATCCGAGCCTAAAGCAGCTGCGCCAGGTGCTGCGCGCGAAGGTGTTGTCGATCAGGACCTCGACAAAATACGTCGCGGCCATCACGACCAGGGCTACAACCCAGCTCACCGGGTTGTCCCAAACAAAGAACATGCCCACCCACATCAAAAACAGCACGGTCTCGCACCAGTGCATAAGGGTCATCTTGGCCAGCGTGCCGCCGCTCATCTCGGTGGCGACGCCCTGGACAATCTCCTGATGCGCGTGATGCGAGTACGAAAGGTCAAACGGCGACTTGCGCAGCTTGATGGTAAGCACCGCGAGCAGCGCGAGGAAAATGGGCGCGCTGTACACGACGATGGGGGCCGACTGCCCCGTCACGGCAATGGAATCGAAGCTGTCGGTGGCAAGGTACAGGCCCACGCTCATCAGCAGAACGGCGGGCTCGTAACTCATGACCTGCAGCAGCTCACGGTCGGCGCCGACCTGGGCAAACGGACTTTGCGTCGAGGCGGACGCCAGCACCACAAAGATCGCGGCGAGCGTCACCATAAAAGCGCACAGCAGCGTGTTGGAGCCCGACACAAAGATGCCGCCGCCAACGACGGTAAAGATGAGCGCGCACGCCATGTAGGTATCGTCCATGGTGTTTACGCTGGCAGGGGCTTTGCGCAGGAGCTTGGCAACGTCGTAGAAAGGCTGCAGCAGGCGCGGGCCCACGCGGCCCTGCATGCGGGCCGAAAGCTTACGGTCAACGCCGTCGATCAGGCCACCCACAAACGGCGCCAGCAAGGCAAACGCCACGGTGCCAATAAAAATGCCCACGACGCCCGAACCCTCGAAATACTTGCCGCGCAGCACCGAGGGCGCGCTCATGGCAAGTCTCTCGGGCCCAATCCACGCGCAACACAGCAGCGCAAACAAGATGATGCTGCAGCACACGACGCTACCCGCGGGGCCAATACGCTTCTCGCCAAGGGCGTCCTCCGAGTACCAATTGCGCTTTTCGGCCTTCACCTCGTGCCCCATCGAGCCGCGGAAATGGCGATATTTGTCGGTTCCCACGCCCGAAAGATATACGTTTACATGCGGTTTGTTGCTCACTCGGAATGAAGTCAGCAGCACCACGGCGATAAACGCCACGATAACCACCATCAGGTACATGGCGTCCTTGCCAATAACGTACGGCACGCGGCCAAACACCATGGCCAAGTAAGGCGACACCAGACCGCTCGAGATAACCGGGAACGCCACGCAGCACAGAATCAGCAGCGCGGCGATGGTGTTGAGGGCCATCCATTCGGTCTTATGGACATTGACCTCAACGTTTTGAGCCGTGGGGTCGACACCCGAAAGCTTGGCAAGCCACTTGCCCCAGAAGAAGAACGTCGCGGCCGAGCCAAAGGCAAGCACCATGATCATGAGCACGTTGCCGGTCTGCGCGAACGCCACCAGAGCGCCCCACTTGGACACGAGCATGCCAAACGGCGCCACGAACATGCCCATGATGCCCAGCATCATCAGGCGCGTCAGGTGCGGCATGCGGCTGAACATACCGTCCATGTCCTCGATATCGCGGCTGCCGATATGATGCTCGGCCGTGCCCACGCACAGGAACAGCAGCGACTTGGCCACCGTGTGGAACAGGATCAGGAAGATGGCCGCCCATACGGCCTCGGGCGCGCCGACACCCAGGCAGGCGCTGATGAGGCCCAAGTTGGAAATGGTGGAGAACGCGAGCACGCGCTTGGCATTGCTCTGCGAGATGGCCATGAGGGCCGCGAGCAAAAACGTGATGGCACCCACACTCGTAACCATAAAGCCGGTCACGGGATAGATGGCATAGAGCGGGCTCAGCTTGACCATTAGGAACACGCCGGCTTTGACCATGGTGGACGAATGCAGCAGGGCGCTCGTGGGCGTGGGGGCAACCATGGCGCCGAGCAGCCAGGTATGGAACGGCATCTGCGCGGCCTTGGTAAGGGCGGCGAGCGACAGCAGAACGACCGGCATCACCAGCAGCGCGGATTGCGCGGTTCCGGCGCCGGAAAGCTCGATCATGCCCGAGATGGTCAGCGGCATGCCGTTAACGTGCAGGTACATGAGTCCGGCCAAAAACGCGATGCCGCCCAGCATGTTGAGGATGATCTGGGTGAAGGCGTTCTTGATGGCCTCGGGCGTGCGCGTGTAGCCAATCATGAGGAACGAGCACACGGTGGTGATTTCCCAGCCGCAGAACAGCCACTCAAGGTTATCGCTCGTCACGATGACGAACATGGCCGAGAGGAACAGGAACATAAGCGCCAGGAACTGCGGGCGACGGTCGGGCGCGGTCTGCCCGCGCAGCGCAGCCTCGTGCTCGTCGTGGGCCTGGAAGTCCTTCATGTAGCCCAGGGCATACACGCAGATAAGGCTGCCGACGATGCCGACGGCGAGGACCATGATCACGCTCATGTAGTCCAGGTAGAGCGGGGTTGCGGTGACGGCTTCGGTCGCGGGCAGCGTCATGGCTGCAAAGGCGAGCGAGCCCACCAACTGGACTACGCTGAGCACCGTGGTGAGCGCGTTCCTATATTTGTGCGCGTTGTACAGGATGACGGCGCACAGGATGACGTCGATAACGGAACTGATGATCGAGGGCACATGCGAGGTGCCGGGGGCAACCTCAAAGCTCTGCGGACCCGTGCCAAAAAACATGACGGCGACTACAACTGTCACCGCCATAATAATGCCGGAGCCTATGAGCCCCACCGCATCGCGGGTGCGGTCACCGCGCGCGAGCAGCATGCCCAGCGCCGGTACCAGCGGAAACAGGGTAAGGAAATACAGTAGCGTCATACCATCACTCCCCCATGCAAAAACGCTGCAATTGTTTAACGTTATAGCTCAATTGATGAGTAGCGGCGGCGGGTTTTCGGTCAACTGGGGAGTTTTAGGCGTACGGGGCAAGGGCACGTCCGCTTTGGAGCAGAGAGGCGGCAAGAAAAATGCGCCCCTGTGGGCGCACCATCCCGTTTGCTATTCCGCCTTTTTAACGCGCGGCTTGCGACCGCGCGGCTTATCGACCAGTGCGGACTCACCGCTCTCGCGGTACTGACGGCACCAAGCCTTGACCGAAGACTCGCTGGGAATCTTGTGCTTGATCATGGCCTCGCGAACCGTCAAGCCGTTTTCCAGACGGTCCTTAACCACAGCGAGCTTTACGTCGTACGAATAGGTGTGATGATGCGAACCGGCATTGAGAACGGCGTCGGCACCGCCCACGGCATACGCGCGGGCCCACTGACGAGCCGTGGCCTGGGGAATGCCAAGCTCCGCGGCGAGAACGCGATGACCGACCCCCTCTTGGAGGATCTCGACGGCGCGCTGCCTAACCTCGGGCGCATGCGTGCGAGTCCTAGTTGCTTCCGACATACCTGCCACTTCTTAGCCTTAGCCGTTAATCTGCTTTCTTACGTGCAAGTTAGATAGTAGCATTTTACTGTTTGCTCAAAGCAGTTAATTAAAATAGACGCGGCGTTATCTGGGCATTTGGCACCAAATTACGACATTTCTTTATCGATTATTTACGCTGGTAGCTGACTCGCAGCTAATCGTCATTCGCTTGTCAACAAAATTGGCATCTCTTTATGTCCTTTGGTATAGAGGATATAGTTATTAACCCCTCCCCCAATATTTTTGAGTGATCTGCAAGGCAGTAGACGTCCTCACTCCTCATGATTACCGCGCATTGCCATTCATCGGAGCAAAACAAAAAGGGCGGGACCTGCTGCGCTTGCAGGCCCCGCACCGGTTGACACCCGACGGGACACAGCCGGGCGAGACGGATCCGTGCTACCGCCCCGCCTGGCCGCGATGTTCAACTACAGCTCGTTGGCCGCGTGATACGCCGTGCGAATGGCGCTCGCAATGTCGGCGGTGCGCTCACCCGAGCAGTCGCCCACGCAGGTCACGGGCACCGTCACGCCATCCAGGTCAAACGCGTTGGCCTTGGAGCCCACGGCCATCACCACGTAATCGCAGGCGATCTTCACCGGCTCCTCGGTGCCGTCCTCGGTGGTGCGAATGGCCTCCACGCCCTCGTCGGTAATGGCGGTCAGGCGGGTCTTAACATGCTGCTCCACGTTGTGCTCTGCAAAGTCGCTCATAATCAGCGGCAGAATGGTCTCGGACTCGCCCGCGGCAATCTTGTCGAGCATCTCCACGATCGCCACCTCGCAGCCGTGCTGCAGCAGATACTCGGCAGTCTCGGTGCCCACCAGGCCACCACCAATGACGGCGACGCGGCCGCTGAGCTCCACCTTGCCGGCCAGCACGTCCCAGCTCGAGACGACCTTGTCCGAGTCGGCACCCGGAACGGGGATGACCACGTCGTGTGCGCCCACAGCCACAATCGCAGCGTCGGCGGCGTTGAGGTCCGCGGGGCTAGCAACGTGGTTGAGCTCGACCTTTACGCCCAGGCCAGGCAGAATCTTCTCGTAGTACTCGACCGAGCGCATGATCTCGTCCTTGCGCGGGGGCGCAGCCGCCAGCACAATCTGGCCGCCCAAGTGATCGCTCGCCTCGTAGACGGTCACGTCGTAGCCGCGCTTGGCCGCCACGCGTGCGGCCTCCAGGCCGGCGATGCCGCCGCCCACCACGGCGATCTTCTTGTCGCCCTCGCCCGGCTTGATGGCGATGGTCGCCTCGTCACCGTTCTCGGCGTTGAGCACGCACGAGATGTACTTGCGATTTTGAATCGCGTCGACGCAGCCCTTGTTGCAGTTGAGGCACTCGCGGATGGGCTCACCCGTGGCGGCCTTCAGCGCAATGTCGGGGTCGCACATGAGCGAGCGGCCATAGGCGATGATGTCGGCGGCGCCGTCTTCCAGAATCTTCTCGCCGGCCTCGACCGAAACAACACGGCCGACGGTTGCCACCGGCACGGAGACCAGGGCCTTGACGCGCTCGGCCACCGGCAGCGTCCAGTTGTAGGGCATGGCGCCCATGGGCGGAATGGTGTCGCCCATGTTGCCTGTGTGGTTGGCCTGTGCGACCTGGATCATGTCGATGCCCGCACCCTCGAGCAGCTTGGCGAACTCGCAGGCCTCGTCGGGCTGCAGGCCGCCCTTGCCGCGCGGCGTACCGTCGGGGTTCTCCATGATCACGGGGAGCTTGTACTCCACCATCAGCTGCGGCGCGGCTTCCTTAATGGCAGCGACGACCTCCAGCGCGTAGCGAACGCGGTTCTCGAACGAGCCGCCATACTCGTCGGTGCGCTGGTTGAGGATGGCCGAGCACAGCGAACCCACCAGGCGGTCGCCGTGGACCTCGATGGCGTCGATGCCGGCCTGCTGCGCGCGAGCGGCCGAGGCGGCGATAGCCTCCTTGATCTGGGTGAGCTGCTCTACGCTCGCCTCGTTCACAAAGTGCTGCATGTCGTGATGCAGCTTGGCGTAGGCCTGGTTGCGGATCTCGTTGGACTCGGCCATCTTGGCGGCAAAGGTCTCCTCGTCGCCGGCGGCCTTGGCCTCCTGCGCGGCCTTGGCGGCAGCCATGGAGCCCATGACCATGCGGCCGACACCGGGCACATCGTACTCGGGGTGGAACAGCTGCAGCGCGACCTTGGCGCCGTGCTTGTGGACGGCATCGGCCAGCGCCTTAAACGTGGGGATCTGAGCGTCGGTCGCCAGCTTGGGCGTGGGGCTCGCGGTCATGACGGGAGCAACGTCACCGATGACGATGTAGCTCACGCCGCCACGGGCCAAGCGCTCGTAAAAAGCCAGGCTGCGCTCGCCGATGGAACCGTCACGCTCCTCGTAGCCGGTGGTCAGCGGCGGAAACATAATGCGGTTCTTGAGCTCAAGGGGGCCAACCGTAATGGGCTGGAGCAGCTTGGATGCAGGTGCGGTCATGGACATTCCTCTCTTGTAGGCGCGGCGGCGATGATGCCGCGTAGTTATCTAGAGGATATGGCATGGGAATACAGCAGCGCAACGGAAATCGGCGGACAGCAGGTAGCGGCAGGTGGATGGGGATGGGCGGGGCGGCCCGTCGGTTTATCTCAATCTGTAACAGTTACGCGGCAAAACTGGGTCTTACTGTTACAGATCGAGACAAACCAAACCCGCTTGCTAGAAAATCTCAATCTATAACAACAACTCGGCAAAATCCGTCCCTCGTGTTACAGATTTAGACAAACACGGCCCAACCCACCGGTATATCTCGATCTGTAACACCTAGCCGCCCAAATCGGGTCTAGATGTTACAGATCGAGATTTTGTTTGAGAGGCCGAGAATTGGACCGAAAACACGGTCCCGAAATAACAAAAAAGCTCGCCGGCTAGGCCGACGAGCTGCAAGTTCTTGGTCGCGGGGGCAGGATTTGAACCCACGACCTCCGGGTTATGGATATGGCGGGCCGTCAAACAGCGATTGGACTAAAGCCGTGCCTTCCACAGTATTTAGTCCTATAAACAGTCCAACATCTTTATTTCTAGTCGTTAGATTGGACTAAAATGACTTTAATTTCGATATTTAGTCGTATCTTACGACTAAATATCAGCCACGAGACCGTTAGGAGCGATCTTGTACTACAGCGATCACGACGTCCTTGAACTCATCGCCCGTATCGAGAAGCCCTATGAGAGCGAGGTTATCGAGCTCAAGGAAGCGAAAAACGACTTCAGTTTCAAGAACCTCGGGAAGTACTTCTCCGCCCTGAGTAACGAAGCGGTCCTGCGCGGGAAACAAGACGCCTGGCTCATCTTCGGTATGGACAACGACAAGGTCGCATGCGGAACCGCTTACCGAGAAGGAAATCCGGCCAACCTTCGATCCCTTAAAAAGGAGATTGCGGACCGCGCGAACAACCACCTCACCCTGAGAGAGATCCATGAACTCAGGATTGACGGCAAACGCGTCCTCGCGTTTCAAATCCCCGCCGCAACGCCAGGCATGCCGACGGCGTTCAACAATGCGGCATGGGCGCGCGAGGGCGAATCACTCGGGCCACTCCCCATCGATAAGTACGAGCAGATACGCCAAATGCGGAGGCCGGACTGGAGTGCCCTCGAAATCGAAGAAGCAACCTTCGAGGACCTCGACCCCAAAGCCGTGAAGAAAGCGGTGGAGCTCTTTCTCTCCAAGCACCGGCGGCATTCCGGGGCGTTCGCGGACATGGATGACCGCACGATTCTCGACATGGCAAACCTAACCAGAAACGGCAAGATCAACCCGACGACACTCATCCTGCTCGGAAGGCCAGAATCCACCCGTCTGCTCGATGGGATGAGCCCGCGCATCACCTGGACTCTCTATGCCTCCAATGGATCGGTAACCTCTTACGAGCACTTCAAACCACCCTTCCTTCTCGCGATTGACCAGGTACTCGGGAAAATCCGCAACGAGAAGTACCGGTTCAACGCAAATGGCGCGAGTCTGTTTCCCTTTGAGGCTGACCAGTACGAACCCGAGATCATCAGAGAGCTCCTGAACAACTGTATCGCCCATCAGGACTATTCCATGCAGGGGCGAATCAATGTCGAGGAATTCGAGGATCACCTCGTGTTCCTAAACGAAGGGTCCTTCATTCCGGAGACAATCGAAAATGCGATGCGGCCGGGTTTTAAGCCAAGCTACTACCGCAACCCCTTCCTTTCCGAGGCGATGGTGCAGATGGACATGATTGACACCATCGCCATGGGAATCCCCAAAGTATTCCAGATGCAGAGAAAGCGATACTTCCCCCTACCCACCTACGACCTTTCGGATCCAACCCGCGTGCGCGTAAGCGTCTACGGTAAGACCATCAATGAGAGCTACAGCAGGCTACTCTATGCTAAACCGGACCTTCCGATGGACGTCGTCTACCTTTTGGACAAGGTTCAAAAAGGCGAGGAAATCACGAACGAGGAGGCCGCAGAGCTGCATCGACTCAAGCTTATCGAAGGCAGGTACCCCCATATCTCCATCACGAACGCCCTTGCCTCGAAGACGGGGCAGGAGGTGTCTTACACGCGCAGCAAAGGCCTCAATGAAGAGGCCTGCAAGGCGTTTGTCATTCAGATGCTCTCAGAAACGGGGCCCGCACCACGTGCGAAAATCACCGCCCTCATCAACGATCTTCTCCCCTCGGGCCTTACCGACGCGCAAAAGGCCAAGAAGGTGTCGAACCTGTTAGCGAAGATGAAGAAGGTAGACAAGACCATCGATAGCGACGGAACGGGAAAGACCGCAAGATGGCATGCCCTGTAACATCGTGATGGATCTCACCGTCAGACGCACGGCTTCCAACAGACCGACCGCGATGCGTCTGGGTACCTTACCGGGCGCATCATCTAATATTGGACTCTCTACTTGCGGCATCCATCCCTACCCGACTCTGGATACCGCAAGTGTCCTTTTCGATGGCATCCCCGCGTTTTGTAGTCGGAAAACAGTCGACTCATAGTTGAAAGCTACAAAAAGTGTGTCCTATAAGCCAGTAAATTGCCGAAGCGTTTTTAAAACCCGATCTCCGCAACGATCTTTTTCATCTCGATAGCCCATCCAAGCCGCCCCTCGATGTACCGCAGCCATGCGTCCTGATGGCTCTTAATTGGGTGGCCGGCCTTATAGAAACGCAGGCCCGATGCCTTTTAGCATCAAAGGGCGCCGCCGTCAGCTCGAAGCGTTTTTCGAAGATCCTTGTCCAGTACGCTAGCTTGACCATTCGGACCACTTTTAAGTAAACATCAGCAAGGGCGGCCCGACGTATCGGGAGCTCAAGACCGCCCAGTGTAATCAATCCGCAACGAAAGCGAGCCCTCGGCGCTGTGCCGGGGGCTCGACCCTTCTAGGTTTATATCGTTGAATTGGCTAGCAATATTGCTCGTCGTTAAACGGCGGCTTCGACACCTAGTCCTTCATCCCGAATACTCTGCTCGTCTTCATCGGCTGCGCCCGTGGCCCCCTCCGCTTGGATGGCATCGTAGGCTTCGATGTTCGACTCAAGGATTTCGGCGCTCTCGTTGGCAAGCGCCAGCTTCTTCTGGTGCCTGTTATACAGGCACAAACCCATACTCCCTATGGCAAGCGTTACAGCAGATCCAACAATGCAACCCTGCCACCTTCCTGTGGCAATTCCCCCATTTCTGATGTTTGCGATAAGCGCCCTTGGTCCGCCCGACTCCTTTGCAATATGTGACAGCTGCGCGTAGTCCCAATCCGTCATCGTGTCCTCCTAACTCGACCGCCCGCTGGCTACTTGATTACTTGGGTCAATAATGCAACTGCACAAGTAAACAGTAAATGTCTAAGATATGTCTGCTGCGCTATTTAGAAAGGGTATTCAGACAATGTATGTCCGCCGTTATAAGCCAGAAGATGTGCTTCCAGAACGACTTGCAAGCTTAATGCGGAGTTTCGTCAATACGGACGGTAGAGTTGGCCTCTCGCAAATCGAGCTCGCGAGGCTCATGTACGAAAGGCGTTACGGAGGAGAAAACCAATCGAGCATCGATGCTCAATGCGTAAAGAAGACGGACCAGGCGTGCAAGGCCATAGCGCGAAGGATTAGCCACTTCCTCAAGGGAGACCATTTCCCGAATTGGACTGATTTGGTCGAACTTGCCGATTTCTTCGGAAAACCAATCGGCTATCTAATCGGCGAAACGGACTGCGATTCGTACGAGCTCCAAGATGTCGCCGACATCGTTGGATTGGAGAGCAGGGCAGTCACCGCACTTAAAAGCATCACGGGGAAGGCAAGCGTAGAGTGGCCGCTTGGAAAGACCACGCTGGAGAATGAGAAGCCATCTGCAGGGAGTGCCTTCATTGCCCAGGATATGGTCGAAAAAGCCAACGCAGAACTTAATGCTTGCAGGGCAGCTCTAAATCGCATGCTCACTGCCAGAACTTTCAAAGACTTGCTGATCAGCCTCTCAAATGTTGGTGAGAGTGAATACGAGTTATTGATGACGCGCCTTGATGCGGAGGTGGCGAAACTGCAGAGAGGTGATGATTCCAAAGGCGGTGACGAACCAGTCATGCAGCAGATGGCAAGAAAAGCGCAAGCGAGAGATGCTGGGCTGCGTTTGAGGGAAGCCGAAGGCGCTCTGAAAGCATCTCGCTACGAAGCCTACGAGTTCTACGTTCGGCTCGTCGACGAAATGTTCTCAGATATGGCCAATACCGATATAGTGGCCAAGGCCAAACTCATTGCTGAGAAGCCATGATGTACCCAAGCGTACCAGCCACCTCGGCGCACAGGTACGAGCAGGCCGTCTTACTACTTGCCCACACGGTCCCGTTGCCGCCGACGAGCGACGTGGAGCAGGAATAGAACCACTGCGAACCCGTGATGCCGCTCGTTGGCAGTGCCCATGTCGCGTCCGCGTAAATCATCGTCAGGTATGAATACCCCAAGAACGTGCAGAACAGATTCGTGAGCCTGGACGGGTCGATGCCCCGGAAGTCGATGGTTGCGAAGGTGCACGACGAGAACGCGTAGCCCATCGACCGCACGCCCAAGAGGTTCCCTAGGCCGGAAATGCCTGCAAGGTTCGTGCACGAGTAGGGCAGGTAGTTCGGGTTTAAATACGAGAACGTGACCATGTCCGCCGCAAAGCTCGCGCTCGGCGGGCGCGACTTCCACGCGCAGTAGCCCGAAGACGTCCTGCCGTTGCGCTTGGTCCGACCGCCGCAGTAGGGGCAATAAACGGCCTTCATGGGTACCTCTTCCGAAAGGGTTTTACGGTTCCGGAAAAGGTTATCTACCCGCGAGAACGATAGGCAACCGGACACACATTCTGTCCGAGCGGTAAAAAGCGGGCGCGGATTTTAAACGGCTGAAAAAGGGGCATCGACCTGCGCCGATGCCCCCAAAGCGGACACACTTTTTGTCCTATAAGCCGAAGCCGTTAAGCTTCCTGGCTACAAAAGTCTTGGTCGCGGGGGCAGGATTTGAACCTACGACCTTCGGGTCATGAGAACAGAATATCGATGTTTATCGACACCTTTTGAAGCTCTTTGATACCGTTATATGCGCAGGTAGATTAATATATTTTGATAAAATGCTTGAATCAATGCCATGCTGTTAGCGTCGGATTATTTTAGCCAAATATAGTCGGCCGAGATTGACCAATCCCGGCCGACCCATTTTAGCCAACACGCCCGCATCTATGACTTTCC
>NZ_WQPK01000042.1 GCF_018785265.1 Collinsella aerofaciens
GCCGCGGCGGGCTCGTCGGCGTCTATCCCGCGCCTGGACGAGACGAGGACCGAGTCGGCGCACAGCTGCGCGGCCCGGGCCTCGTAGAAGACGTGGGGGCGGCGCTTGCAGCCGATCACGCGGTACCGCCCGCAGCCGTTGCAGCAGCGCGGCCACGCGGCCAGGCGCGGGCAGGCCGCCGACAGGTCGGCGGAGGCGTCCACGCGCTCGCCGCGCCTGGCCTTCGGCGCCGTCACGAACCTGTGCGACGCCACCTCGGCGCTCACCGTCGAGGGCGACCTGCCCAGCTCCCTCGCGATCTCCCTGCACGACGCCCTGCGCTCCAGCATCCTCTGGACCGTGTCCCGCTCGTGCCTCGTGAGCCTTCCGTAGGACCTCGGGACCGCCCTCGCGG
>NZ_WQPK01000003.1 GCF_018785265.1 Collinsella aerofaciens
GCCTCAAGAAGGAGTAACATCGGGGCTTGCAGCGACGGACCTCAGGACACTCTTACACCACGTCTGCGCGCGCCACCCTGACCATTGTAGATTTACGGCAAAAAGGGTTCCAGACCGTCCAAAGATGCATCAAATGACGCACCGACAATCTGGAACCCGTTCAAACTGGCTATGTTTTACTCTCGCTAAGCCAAAACACCCGCCAGGATCTCGATCAGGTTGTCCACGTCGGCCTCTTCGCACACGAGCGGCGGAAGGAAGCGCAGCGTATGTGCGCCTGTAGCGTTGATCACGGCACCAGCCCCCAATGCACGGGCCACGACGTCGTGTGCATCACCCGCGGCATCATCCAGATCGCAGCCGAGCATCAGGCCGCGACCACGCACCTCTACCACATGCGGAAGCTTAGCCAGCGCCTGCTCCATATAGGCGCCAACCTTGGCAGCATGCTCGGCATAATCGCCGTGCACAAGCGCGGAGAGCGTCGCGGCACACGCCGCGATGGCCAAGCAGCTGCCACCGAAGGTCGAACCATGATCGCCGGGCTTAAAGACGTCGGCGATTTCCTTCTTTGCCACCACGGCACCCATAGGCACACCGTCGGCAATGCCCTTGGCAAGGCTCATGATGTCGGGCTCCACGCCATAGGTCTGGAACGCAAACGGCTTACCCGTGCGGAAGATACCACACTGGACCTCGTCGGCAATAAGCACGGCACCCACCTCGTGCGCCAAGTCGCGCGCCGTAGCCATAAACTCCTCGGTCATGGGATGCACACCGCTCTCGCCCTGGATTGGTTCGAGCATCACGGCACAGATTTCACTGCCCAGTTGCTTAAAGATTGCACGCAGCTCATCCACATCGTTGGGTGCGCAGGCCACAAAGCCACCCGGCAGCGGGCGGAAACTGTCCTGCAGCCAATCCTGCATGGTCGCGGCAATGGTCTCGAGCGTACGACCGTGAAAGCCGCCGCGCATGCACACGATGGTGTTGCCAGCGTTGCCGGCACGCTTGGCGTACAGACGCGCGAGCTTCATAGAGCCCTCGTTGGCCTCGGCACCGGAATTGGCAAAGAACGTCTCCCACACCTGCTCGCCCGCAGCCGGAGCGCCAAGTGCCGCCGCCGTGGTCTCGTCGCCAGCGGCAATCGCGTCGGCAAGCACGCGTGCACCGTCCGCATCATCGTTAGCGAGCTTGGACAGCAGCGCCGCGACCTGGCCGCGCTGCTCGATGTAGAAATAGTTGGAGACATGCAGGAGCCTCTTGGTCTGATCCTCGAGCGCCGACAGCACTGCCGGATTGCCGTGGCCCAGGCTGCACACGCCAATACCGGCAAGAAAATCGAGGTATTCGCGACCATCGTCGCCGGTGAGCTTCATGCCGTGGCCTTCGACGAACTCGACCGGCGAGCGACCAAAGGTGTGCATGACGTAGTGGGATTCGAGCGATTGTTGTGCTGCAAGTGACATGAGATACCTTTCGTTAAGCGCCAGGTAGCGCGGACTGTGGGCGTAATGGCGTAGCAATTTCGAGCCGGCTAGACCGTCTGGAGCTTCTCGACCTCGTCGAGGTTCTCGGTCAGGCGCGCCGCAAAGGTCGAAAGCGGGTGCGGGTGCGCATCGAACTCGTAGGCCGTCTCGGTGGAATGGATCACGGTACCGACGCCGGCATCGGTCAGCAGCTCAAGCAGCAGCGAATGCGGCGTGGTACCGTTAATGATGTGGGCGCGGAATACGCCCCCGGCAAGCGCATCGACGGCCGCGCGCAGCTTGGGAATCATGCCCTTATCGACCTCCCCGCCATAGAGCATCTCGTTGACCTCGTCGAGCGTCAGGTTGGAGATAAGCGAGTCCTTGTCGCTAAAATCCTTGTACAGGCCGTCGACATCGGTCAAAAAAATCGCCTTATGCGCATGAAGCGCCGCCGCGACGGCACCGGCAGCGGTGTCGGCATTGATGTTGAAGAATCCGCCGTCCTCCCCTGCCGCGACGGTAGCGATGACGGGAATGTACTCGCTATCGAGCAAGCGCTCGATATAGTCGGTGTTGACGTGCGTCACTTTGCCCACACGACCGAGCTCGGGGTCGAGCGGCTCGGCGATGAGCGTGCCGGCATCGCTGCCCGACACGCCTACGGCCAGATTGCCGTGGTGGTTGATGGCAGCAACCAGTTCCTGGTTGACTTTGCCGCCCAGCACCTCGCGCACGATATCCATAGTCGCCGGCGTGGTCACGCGCTGGCCGTTCTTAAACTCGACGGGAATATCGTAATGGCTCAGTGCCTCGTTGATAGCCTTGCCTCCGCCATGCACGATGACGGGGCGCATGCCGATGATCTTGAGCAAAACGATGTCGCTCATCACATCGCGGCGCAGTTGCTCATCGACCATGGCCGCTCCGCCATACTTGATAACGACCGTCTTGCCGGTCAGGTTTTTAATCCACGGCAGCGCTTCGAACAGCAGCTGCGCGGTTGCTTCGTTGGATTCGCTCGAACGACAATCGCGTGCGAATTTCATAATCTGCCTCGTCTTTCGTATCGTTATCGTGCCGTGCTCCGCCGTCCGCAATCGCGGCAAGATGCGCAGCGTGCCTGGAATCTAGGAACGGTAGTCGCCGTTGATGGAGATGTACTCGTGCGTGAGGTCGCAGGTCCACACGGTCGTTGCCGCATCGCCTGCGCCCAGGTCGGCCGAGATCACGATCTCGGGCGCCTCAAAACGTCGCAGAGCCTCGTCCTCGTCAAAGGGAACAGTCAGACCGTCGCGACAGACGGGCATGCCCATCATGTCGATGGAAACGTCTTCCTGATTAAACTTCACGCCGCACTTGCCAAGCGCCATGGCGACGCGGCCCCAGTTGCAGTCGTGACCAGCGATGCAGGTCTTGACGAGCGGCGAGTTGGCGACGGCACGGGCGGCGATATCGGCTTCCTCGTCGTTGGCGGCACCGGCAACGTTAACCGTCACGAGCTTTGACGCACCCTCGCCATCGGCCGCGATGTTGCGCGCCAGGCTCTCGCACACCTCGTGCACGGCAAAGGCTAACTCGTCAAAGGCGTCAGTGCCCTCGGCGATGGCCTCGGCATCTGCGGCAGCAGCGCCGGAAGCGAGCATAATGCAGGTGTCGTTGGTCGAGGTATCGGAATCGACCGTCACCTTATTAAAGGTCTGCTTAACGGTCGAGAGCAACAGGGTGTGGAGCGCCGACGGCTCGACGGGGGCATCGGTAGTAATGACCGCGATCATGGTGGCCATATTGGGCATGATCATGCCCGAGCCCTTGCACATGCCGCCCACCGTATAGGCGTTGCCCGCATGGCCCGCAGCCTCACTGCGGTAGCGAACGGCATACTCCTTGGAGTGTGTATCGGTCGTCATGATGGCACGGGCCGCATCGGCACCGCCATGGGCAGAGAGCGCCTCGTAGGCGGACGGAACGGCCGTCTCAAACGTATCGATCGGCAGAATCTGTCCAATCACACCCGTGGAGGCAACCAGGATCTGCTGGGGTTCACAGCCGATGACCTGCGACGCGATGTTGCACGTCTCGCGCGCACAGGCCAGGCCGGTCTCGCCCGTGGCGGCGTTCGCGTTGCCGGAGTTGATTGAAACACCGGCGACGATTCCATAGCCCTTGTCCGCACCGCCCAGGTTGGCACGACTCACCTGCACGGGCGCCGCGCAAAAGCGGTTGGTCGTAAACACGCCGGCGCCGGGACAGGGCTTATCGGGCACGACGAGCGCATAGTCCAAGCGCTCGGGATTCTTCCGGAATCCCGCATGGATACCTGCAGCCTTAAAGCCGGCCGCTGCCGTAACGCCGCCCTCGACGGCGCGAATCTTGATATCAATCAGGTCGGTATTCATCGTCCCTACGACTCCTTATATCAAATAAAAAAGCGGGCATCGGCTGGCACGCCATACCGGTCGCAATTAGTAGACCAGCTTAAAAGTGGCGCCCAACTCGATACCCGACTACCAAATCGTTAACAATCGAATGTGCTACACCGGGCACGCCACTGTGGGCAAGCCTCGTCGCTCGTCAAAGCCAAAAACGATGTTGGCGCACTGGACCGCCTGGCCCGCAGCACCCTTGCACAAATTGTCGATAGCGCCCGTCGCCACCAGCACGCCCGCACGCTTGTTGAGCGCAAGGCCGATCTGGGCGGCGTTGGTGCCGACGACCGAAGCCGTCTTGGGCTGCTGGCCGGCATCGAGCACGCGCACAAAGCTGCGTCCGGCGTAAAACTTCTTGTAATGGTCGACGACGTCCTCAAGGGCCAACGCGTCGAGAGCCTGCGGCGCGAGCGGCATCGTCACCGTGGAAAGCAGGCCGCGCTTGAGCGGTGCCAAGTGCGGAGTAAAGACGACGCGATCGGTCAGGTCCAGGATCTGCTCAATCTCGGGCGTATGGCGATGTTTGCCTACGCCATAGGCCTCCAGGTTCTCGTCCGCGCTACAAAAATGGGTGCGAGCGTTGCAGGACTTACCGGCGCCCGTCACGCCACTAATGGCATCGACGATTACGGGGCCGTTCTCTGCCACCCAGCCCGCACGCACGGCAGGAGCGGCAGCAAGGCTCGTTGCGGTGGGATAGCAACCGGCGCAGGCGACCAGCACGGGTTTGCCGTCGGCATGGTCGGATGCGGCGGTCTCCAAGTCCCGGCAGAATAGCTCGGGCAGGCCAAAGGCACGGGTCTTGAGCAGCTCGGGGCTCGTATGCTCGGCGGCATACCACGTCTCAAAGACGGACGCGTCGTTCAGGCGGTAGTCGGCCGAAAGATCAAAGCAGGAGACGCCCGATGCAAGCAGCGCGGGCACCTGTGCCATGGCAGCCGTGTGCGGCACGGCAAGAAAAACCGCATCGCAGCTCTTGAGCTCGGGGGCGTCATGCGTGGTGAAAACCAGATCGCTCACGCCAGCAAAGCTCGGATACACCGCGGACAGCGGCTGGCCGGCATCGGCGTTGGACGTAATGGCAACAAGTTCAAACTCGGGATGGCCGAGTACGAGGCGAATGAGCTCGGCTCCGGCATATCCAGCCGCGCCGACGATTCCAACCTTCAAAGACATATCAGACTCCTTGTCTGCGATTTATGCACCGATGCGCATTTCGCAGCGGTCGTTATGAAGTGGGTTGAAACTTTAGCACCAAAAGATACATTTATACGTAAATAGCTTGCATGTTCATGCATTGAAACATTCCCGACACATTCACTTGAAGGAATTGACAAATAGAGCGGACCCCGTATTGACCGGCACTCCTTACGGCGCCGGGCAACACGGGACCCGCCCATGCGAAAACTAAGTTGTTAGGATGAGCCAGCTGGCTAGAGCTCGACCGGCACCCATTCGTCGTGATTGCAGATAAAAGCCTCGGGATCCTCAACGCTAAAGAAGACGAGCGCGGGGTCGTTAGGCCCCTCATAGTGCTCGCTCAAGCGCTCAAGATGTTTCCATCCGGCCTCGCGCATTTCGCTCGAAGCCCGGTCTTCCAGCCCTGCACGCCCGCGCAGGATCAACCAACCATGGCCCGGCCACCAACTCGTGGCCTCAAAGCGCTGGTTTTGCAGCAGCTCCTGCCACACATCTTTGGTGCGCGCTGTCACAAACCACAGCTTGCCGTCCTGAATCTGCGCAAACGAGAACGGACGCACATGCGGCTGCCCGCCCACGCTCGTCGCCAGATACCACGCCGGCACCGACGTCAGATACTCCAACACCGTATTCAATCCGTCCATGTGTCCTCCTGACGCCTGACCAGTCTTTTTGGAATGGGTAGCCAATTTGGGAAATTAGAGCTCGAGGCGCTCTTCGCTGCCGTCGATATCGCAGAACCGTGCGGCGATGTTGCGGACCGAGAAGAATGCAAGGCGGCCGTCGTTGGCACTATCGTGTTGCTCGCCAATGCCCACCATGTGCCTAAAGCCCGCCTGACGCACCTTGTCGCTCACGACTGCATCATCATCGAGCGCGGCCTCACCGGTTAACACGATCCAGCACTCCCCCGGCTTCCAGCCCGATACCTCAAACTTGGGATTCGCGCTCAACTCCGCCCACACGTCCTTGTCGCGCGACGTGCAAAACCACAGTTTGTCGTCATCGACCATGGCAAACGAAAACGGCCTCACGCGGGGCTGATGCCCGTCGCTCACATCGGTCGTGGCAAGATACCACGCCGGAATGCGTCTGAGATACGAGCAAGCGCGCTCGAGCTGAGCCGTGCGATCGATGTCGGTCATAGAGACCCCTTTCTTGCGCTCGAATCGAGCTTAGACGAGTTGAAGATTGATAACGACAACGCATGTCACCAGCAGCGCCATCGCCACCGCGGCCAGTGCATCCCCGCGGCCAAACGTAAGCGCATGCAGACGCGTGCGTCCCTGTTCGCCGTGATAGCAGCGCGCATCCATGGCGGCCGAAAGCGTCTCGGCATGACGAAACACGCCGGTGAACAGCGGAATCGCCACACTGCCGAGCATGCGCACACCGCCGAGCGGACCGCCCGTCACGCGCGCGCCGCGACTTGCCTGTGCATCGGCCGTCTGTTTCA
Organism: Collinsella aerofaciens; assembly: GCF_018785265.1. GTDB lineage: Bacteria > Actinomycetota > Coriobacteriia > Coriobacteriales > Coriobacteriaceae > Collinsella > Collinsella aerofaciens_AI. The sequence continues at coordinate 6,555 of NZ_WQPK01000003.1, forward strand.
TCTCGGTGGCAAATTGCGGCATAAACCGCAGCGCGATACCCATAATCATGCCGAGCTCGTGCGCCGGAAGCCCCACGCGCGCAAATGGTGCGAGCAGACGTTCAAAGCCCGCGGTGAGGTCGAGCGTCGGCGTGGTGAGTGTAATGGCGCTCATGCCGGCCATCATCAACGTCAGGCGGCACGCCACAAACGCCGCAGAACGCAGCGAGCCCTCGCTCACCTGCAAAAAGCCAAGCTGCCACAGGATGCGGCCACTCTGGTCGGAAAACAGGTTGAGCACCGCGACCACCACGACAATCGCCAGCAATGGTGCCATCGATGATAGGACCCGGCGCAACGGCACCCGGGCTGCGAGATAGACCAGCACGACAAAAAATGCGACCGGAACCAGCCCGCAAAAGCTTCCGACGGTGAGCACGGTGACCAGAAATGCAAAACCTAGGAGCAACTTATTACGCGGATCCAGGCGATGCACCGCGCTATCCCCGGGATAGTAGCTGCCAAATGAGAACGCCTCCATTAGCAGCCCTCCTCTCGCGTGGGCGCCTTGGAACCAGCCTGACACGGAACCCTCAAAGGCACGTCCGCGCAGCCCAGCAGCAAGCCGGCCAACTCGTCGGCTAGCGCCTCAACCGTATAAAGCTTGTCGCAGCGGAGCGGCACACCGGCTTGCGCAAGCGCCAGCGCCATGCGCTGGGCGGCAGGAACGCCCAGGCCGATCGATTTGAGCTCGTTCGCGCGCGCAAACACCTGCGCGGGCGTTCCCTCGGCAAACACGGCGCCCTCGTTCATCACAACGATACGGTCACAGCAATTTGCCAGGTCATCCATGCTATGCGAAACCATGACAACAGTCAGGCCCTCGCGATGGAGCCGATCGATGAGCCCCAGGAAATCCCTGCGCGCAGCCGGATCGAGCCCCGCCATGGGCTCGTCGAGCACCAGCACCTCGGGCTCCATGGCGAGCACGCCGGCAAACGCCACGCGGCGCTGCTGGCCGCCCGAAAGCTCAAAGGGGTTCTTGTCGCCTATCGCGGCAAGGTCGAGGCCCACGCGCGCAAGCGATGATGCGACACGGCGTGCAACCTCGTCTTCTGGCAGGCCAAGGTTGCACGGGCCAAACGCCACGTCCTGCGCCACGGTCTCGGCAAATAGCTGGCGCTCGGGATACTGAAACACCACGCCGACCTTGGCCTTAACCGCGGCGGCGTCTTTCTTGCTTGATAGGTCGAGCCCCAGCGCGCAAACGCTTCCCTCCTGCGGACGAATCAACCCGTTGAGATGCTGAACCAGCGTCGATTTACCCGAGCCGGTATGACCCGCCAATCCCAGAAACTCGCCGCGGCGCACCGTCAACGAAACATCACGTAGCGCCCAGGGGCTGTTTGGATCGTTGCCCCAAAGAGCTTGTTTGCTCGATGCGTCCGCAGTGGTCGAGCGCTTGCGCCATCGACGGCGCTCGCGGGCGCTCAGCGAGTAACTATGCGAGAGGTGCGAGATCTCGATAACGGGCTCCGACGCGGCCGCCTCGTTAGTCGCGAAGGATGCATTGTCGAGCATACGAGAATCGGATGCAGAAGGCTGCACTGCGACGTCCGCCCCGCCCCGCTCGGCGTAAACCCGCGCAATCTCGGCGACCATATCTGCCTCGCGCACCTGCGCGCAAACGGGCACGCCCTTCTCACGAAGTGCCCTACCTAGGCAGCACGACGCCGGCATATCCAGGTTGAGCTGCGCAAGTTCGTCCGCCCGCGTCAAGATTTCCTCGGGCGTACCGATCATGGCAACGCGGCCCGCTTGGAAGACAGCAACGCGATCGGCCTCGGCGGCCTCTTCCATAAAGTGCGTAATCATCACGATGGTCATGCCGCGATCATGCAACGCACGGCAAGCCTTCATGAGGCCCTTGCGTCCACGCGGATCGAGCATCGAGGAAGCCTCGTCCAATATGAGCACGCGCGGTTCCATGGCGAGCACGCCGGCAAGCGCCACGCGCTGCTTTTGGCCGCCCGAAAGCGCGTGGGTCTCGTGGCGCTCAAAGCCCACCAGGCCCACGCCCTTCAGTGCCTCGCGTACGCGCTGCGCAATTTGCGCCGATGGCACGCCAAGGTTTTCAGGACCAAACGCAACGTCATCTTCGACAAGCGTTGCTACCAGCTGATCATCGGGATTCTGGAATACCATGCCCGCGGTCGAACGAATGTCGTAGACCAGCTCGGGGTCGGACGCATCCATGCCGTTGACGCGTACCGTGCCCGCATCGGGCTGCAACAGTGCATTCAGATGCTTGGCAAACGTCGACTTGCCCGACCCATTGCCACCGAGGATGCAGAAAAACTCGCCATCCTCGATGTTCAGATCGACGCCGTCGAGTGCCGGTGCGGCACCGTCATAGCTAAAGGAAACGCCCCGACACTCAATCATGCGCGGCCTTTGACCTGGTCCTTTTTAGGCGTGATGAGGTTGGAGACCGCCTTGTACACCACAAGCGTCAACACCGAGTTAAGCACGGTCTTGATAAGGTTGAACGGCAGCACGGCAGGAATCATGAGCGGGGCGATCACATCGACCGAGCCATACCAGAACCATACGCCAATGGTAAGATTTGCGACCATAGACAACGCCGTAGCGGCAATAACGCCGAGCACCAGGCCAATCACGGCACCCTTATAGGTATGCATCTTCTGGTAGACGATAGCCGCGGGCAGAATGTAGCCCAGCGTGGCAACCAGATTCATAAGCGCGCCGACCCAGTCACCCGTAGTGAGCGCATGGATAACGATCGCCATGGCTGCAACAGCGGTACCAGCACCGGGGCCATACGCAAATCCGCACACCATCGCCGGCACCAGCGACGGGTCGTAGGTCAAAAACGGCGCCGAAGGAAGGATGGGCAGCTGCACGTACATAAACAGGGCGCCCAAGGCGCACATCAACGCCATGGTAACGAGCTGTTTGGTGCTCCACCTATTCGTGTTCTCAAAATGGATATGCTGCGACTGTTCAGACATAAGATCACCTGCCTCTTTCATCCGGACTCTAACCGTTGGTACTGGGGTCTCACCAGTTCAGCCGGCATGCGAACCAACACACGCACGGGTCGCGGACTCATCGGCTCGGTCGCAGACGCCTCGTCTGCGCCACGGCACCCCTTTGGCACCGCCCGATTTACCGCCAGTGGGGAATTCCACCCCGCCCTGAAACAGCAATTGCAAGTGTAGCACGGGCAGGTATTCGCGCAAGTATGCCAAGGATAATTTGTGGTGGGGATCAGTTGCCGTAACAACCACGTTCCCCATCCATCCCAAAGTAGCGTGCCTTTCGCGCAAAGCGCGAAACAGCGAAGGGGACACGTATCCCTATCGACCACGTCCTTCTCCCCCCGCCGACCTCAAGGCCGTAAACGCAGGGAATCCGGGGGCGTGACGGGGGCTTCTCTCCGGAACATTCCGCAGGACGCAAAGAGGCTCCGCAGCGCGAAGCGCGATGCGGAGCCTCTTTGCATGTCCGAGGACGTTCCGGAGAGAAGCCCCCGTCACGCCCCCGGATCCCCGGTGGGAGTTCTAGACCTTGTCGGCCTTAGTACATACCGCCGCCCTGCTGACCAGCGGTAGCAGCAGCGATAGCATCCTCAAGCTGAGTGTTCTTGGGCACATCGGAGACGGTGGCCTCGGTGATGAGAATCAGGCTGGCGACAGAAGCAGCGTTCTGCAGGGTGACGCGGCTGACCTTGACGGGGTCGAGGACGCCCATCTCAATCATGTCGCCCCACTCGCCGTTGGCAGAGTTGAGACCCTGGCCGGCGGGCAGCTCGGCAACCTTGTCGACCACGACAGCGCCCTCAAAGCCAGCGTTCTTGGCGATGGTAGCGACCGGAGCGGTCAGAGCCTTCTTGACGATATCGACGCCAATCTTCTCCTCGGGGTCGTCGATCTCAACAGCGTCGAGCGCAGGAGCAGCGTCCATGAAGGCGACGCCGCCGCCAGCGACAATGCCCTCCTCGACAGCAGCGCGGGTAGCCTGCAGGGCGTCCTCGACGCGGTGCTTGATCTCCTTGAGCTCGGACTCGGTAGCAGCGCCGACCTTGATGACGGCAACGCCACCGGAGAGCTTGGCCAGGCGCTCCTGGAGCTTCTCGCGGTCGAAGTCAGAGGTGGTGTTCTCCATCTCGCCCTTGATCTGAGCGATGCGGGCGTCGATGGCCTCCTTGGAGCCAGCGCCGCCGACGACGACGGTGTTGTCCTTGGAGATGGTGACGGACTTAGCGGTACCGAGCATATCGGCGGTGATGTCAGCGACCTTCACGCCCAGCTCGTCCAGAGCGGCCTGGCCACCGGTGAGGACGGCGATGTCCTCGAGGATGCGCTTGCGGCGATCGCCGTAACCCGGAGCCTTGACGGCGCAGACGTTGAGAGCGCCACGGATCTTGTTGAGGACCAGGGTCGGCAGAGCCTCGCCGTCGATGTCCTCAGCGATGATGAGCAGGCCACGGCCGGCGCGCTGGACAGCCTCGAGAACAGGCATGATGTCCTGGACGCTGGAGATCTTCTGGTCGGTGATGAGGATGTACGGATCCTTCATCACGGCCTCCATGCGGTCGTTGTCCGTGACGAAGTAAGCGGAGACATAGCCCTTGTCGAACTGCATGCCCTCGACGGTGTCGATGGTAATGTCGAACGTCTGGGAATCCTCGACGGTGATGACGCCGTCCTTGCCCACGACCTCCATGGCCTCGGCGATCTTCTCGCCAACCTCGGGGTCACCGGCGGAGATGGTGCCGACGGAAGCGATCTGCTCCTTGGTCTCGACCGGCTTGGCCTGCTTCTTCATCTCGGCGACGGCGGCGTTGACGGCCTTGTCGATGCCGCGACGGATGGCCAGCGGGTTGGCGCCAGCGGCGACGTTGCGCAGACCGTCGTTGACGATAGCCTGAGCGAGCAGGGTTGCGGTGGTGGTGCCGTCACCCACGGTGTCGTTGGTCTTGGTGGCGACCTCCTTCACCAGCTGAGCGCCCATGTTCTCGATGTTGTCCTCGAGCTCGATCTCCTTAGCGACGGAAACGCCGTCGTTGGTGATGGTCGGGGCACCGAACGTGCGCTGCAGAGCGACGTAACGGCCCTTGGGGCCCATGGTGACGGTAACGGCATCGGCCAGAGTGTTGACGCCCTTTGCGAGCTTGGCGCGGGCATCGGTGTTGAACGTAATGTTCTTTGCCATGGTAGGTAATCCTCCAAAAGAAATGTGACTCGCGTCGCCGCTTCCGAGTCCTATGCGGCAGGCGCGTTCAAAGACGAATCAGAGATTCTGACGAGGCTAGGCCTCGACGACGGCGTAGATGTCGTCGGCGCGCATCAGCAGATACTTCTCGCCGTCGACCTTGACCTCGTTGCCACCAAACTTACCGTAGATGACAACGTCGCCGACCTGAACGTCCATGGGAATGCGCTCGCCCTTGTCGTTGACCTTACCGGCGCCAACGGCAACGATGGTGCCGCGCTGCGGCTTCTCCTGAGCGTTGCTAGCGATGTACAGACCAGAAGCGGTCTTCTGCTCGGCCTCGTCGGGCTTGACCAGGACGCGATCTGCAAGCGGCTTCAAAGACGACATGCTTGTTTCCTCCTTTGTGGGCCGCGCGGTCATGCCGCGCGGGTTAACCCTTTTTGTTTGCGTACGCGTTGAATGGTACCCACGAATGGCGGGTTATACAACACGGAGTCAAAAAATCTTATTTTTTGGCACTTAGATTTTCTGAATGCCGGGGGATAACTTAGCGGTGGCTCCCGGGGCGGACCGGAGGGCATGAAGTTTGCTGCTCTACAGTCCTGCGCAAGACGGAAAGCACATTAAGTGCTTTCCTTTGCGTGCGGAACTCGCGACAAACTTCATGCCCTCCGGTCCGCCCCGGGAGCCAGGTTGACTAACTCGGGCCCGGCATTCAGAAAAGTCAGTGCAGCAAAATGGCGATGCGGGTAGGGTGCACAAGAAAGGGGCACGTTGCTGAAACGTGCCCCTTAAGTTGCGGTGGAATATGGACTGTTTTTGGCTGTTGAGGTGTTATTTAGTCCGTATTTCACCGCAACTGAGGGGTGGGATGTGGGGTTAACGCTCGTAGATTAAGTTGCCTGCCAGGTAGGTTGCCTGAACTTTGGTAGCCTGGAGCTCTTGTGGGTCAATGGTGAGCGGGTTTTGGTCCAGGACTACCAGGTCGGCGTATTTGCCGGGCTCTAGACTGCCGAGGTTTTGCTCGTCGCCCGCTGCGTACGCGCTACCAAGCGTGTAGTTGCGCAGGGCCGTTGCCGCATCGATGCGCTCGCTGGGGAGCCAGCCGCCCTCGGGCCAGTGGCTGCGAGGGTCTTGGCGCGTAATAGCCGTGTAGAGCACGTTCATGCTGGTAACGGCCGTGATGGGGCTGTCGGTACCAAAAGCTTGGCGGATGCCGCGCTGCTTATAGGTCGCAAACGGCCACATGATGCGGCTGCGTTCCAGGCCCAGGTCGCGCTCCGGGCCACCCGGGTCGAGCGTGATGTGGCAAGGCTGGCTCGAGGCAATGACGTTGAGCTTGCGCAGACGATCGATGTCCTGAGGCAGCAGATTCTCCAAATGCTCAAGCGTATTATGACCGTGCTGGGGCAGGCCGTAGAGCTCTGCCGCCTCCTCAAAGATATCGAGTGCGGCATGGATGGCACCGTCGCCGATAACGTGGATGCGCACGGTGTGGCCGCGCTCGGCTGCCGCCAGAACCAACTTGCGCATGCGCTCGACAGGAACCGTCAGGCGCCCCTGGTCACCCGGGAAGCGCGGGTTAGTATAGGGCTCAGTGAGGTATGCGGTATGCTCGCTCGACACGCCGTCGAAGAACTGTTTAAATCCTGGCGCCGAGAGCAGCGCGTTGTTCGCGTAGCGGGTCTGGAGTTCTTCCAAGCGCGATTGGTCATCCAGCAGCGTGGGAAACAGATGGGCGCGGATGCCCAGCTTGCCGGCGGCCTGCAGCCTGTCGTAAACATCGTCGCGAATAAAGTCGCAGCCCGGCATGGGCATGAGCGACATATCGCAGATTGAGGTGATGCCTTGCTCGGCCATACGCTTCATCTGGTCGCCGTAAGCGCTCGCGATGCGGTCCTCGCCCAGCCATTCCAGGCAGCGCGGCAGCAGCTGCATAGCAGCTGCCTCGTGGGCAATACCCGTAAGCTCACCGTTTGAGTCTTTGTCGTAACTGCCACCCGCCGGAGGCTCGCTGTCACGCGTCACGCCGAGGGCTTCGAGTGCGCGGCTGTTGAGCCACAGCGTATGCCCATCGCCCGAATACATAACACAGGGGCGACCGGGGAAGGCGGCGTCGAGGGAGGCCTTGGTAGGATGCTCGGGCGGATCCCAGCGGTAATCGCGCCAGCCCTGGGTCACGACCCAGGCGTCGTCGGGCAGGCCCTGGGAAAACTCGAGCGCATGCTGCACCAGTGCCGCCTCGGACGTGCCCATATCCATGAGCATATACGGCGAGGAACCGACCGAGGTATGGAAGAAGTGCAGATGAGCGTCATGGAAACCGGGGCAGACAAACTGCTCGCCGTAATCGACCACCGGCGTGGCGGCAGGTGCGGCGGCAATCACGTCATCGGGCGCGCCGACAGCGACGATGCGATCGCCCGCGATGGCGATCGCCAACTCGCGGGCGGCATCGATACCGTCTTGCGCGGTAAAAACGTTCTTGGAGCGAATAATCCGATCGATATGTCGCATGGGCATCCCCATCTCTGGCAGGTAATTCAACACCCCCGAGTGTACTCCCCCGCCCTTGCAACAAAACCCCAAGCGGCAAACGGCAACTTTACCAGCCCTAGCGGCAGGTGGCATACTGGAGAAAGCCTGTACGATTTTGCGATCAACCCAGCAAGGAGCAAATCGACCATGACGAAGACCAAGGCACAGCAAATTATGGCGGCAACCGAGGTTCGCGCGGCAGACGACGTCACCGCGGCCATCCAGGATATCGCCGCCGAGTTTGAACCCTACATCATCAAGCAGCGCCGGCACTTCCATAAGCACCCGGAGTTGAGCCTTGCCGAGGAGCGCACGACTTCCGACATCGCCAACCAGCTCGACGCCATGAATATCCCCTACGAGCGTCCGCTCAAGACGGGCCTGGTGGCGACGCTTCGCGGCACCGCGCCGGATGCCTACCGCGAGGACGGCACGCCGCGCCGCCGCATCCTGCTGCGCGCCGATATCGACGCCCTGCCCGTCACTGAGCAGACCGGCGAGGAGTTCGCCAGCGTCAATGAGGGCTGCATGCACGCCTGCGGTCACGACTGCCATATCGCCATGATGCTCGGCACGTTGCAGATTCTGCGCCACATGACCGATGACATCCACGGCGAGATTCGCATCGTATTCCAGCCCAGCGAGGAAAACGGCCAGGGCGCCAAACTCATGATTGGCACGGGTGTGCTCGACGGCGTCGATGGCGCCTACGCCGCGCACATCTGGAGCGAGGTCGACGCCGGTACCGTAAGCTGCGAGCCCGGCCCACGCATGGCAAACACCGACTGGTTCCGCATCGACGTCCGCGGCACCTCGTGCCATGGCGCCATGCCCCAGCGCGGCCACGACGCCGTTATGGTTGCGGCAGAGATCGTCAACGCCCTGCAGACCATCGTCTCGCGCGAGATTAGCCCCTACGAACCCGCCGTCATCACCGTCGGCGAGCTGCACGGCGGCACCGCGCGCAACGTTATCGCCGGCACGGCGTACCTCGCCGGCACGGTGCGCACCTATGGCGACAAAACGCATGAGGAGATGCCCGAGCTTATGCGCCGCATCGTGGAGCACACCGCAGCAGCGCTAGGCGCCGAGGCCGAACTCACCGACTACACCATCGCCAACTACAAGGTCGAAAACGATGCTGCCTCGAGCGAGCGCTGCCGCCAAGCTGTGCTCAAGTGCTTGGGCCCCGCGGGCGAGGGCCATTACCGCGGCACGCTTTCGGGCGAGGACTTCTCGGAGTATCTGCGCCGCGTACCGGGCGTGCTCGCCTTTGTTGGCACGCGCAACCCCCAGATCGGCGCCACCTATGCCCAGCACTCCTGCTTCTATAAGATCGACGAGAGCGTGCTCGCCAAGGGCTCCATGGTAGCCGCTCAGTATGCCATCGACTTTTTGGCCGAGCCCACGCAAGAAGAGCTCGACGGCCCCACGATCGCCGCGGTTGCCGAGACCAATCCCGACCTGGCAGCCAAGCTGCGCTCTGCCAAGGCAACGGCCGCCGAGGCCCGCGACGCCGTGCACGACGCCCGCACCGCCCGCCATGCCGCCATCAAGGGCATTCACGATGCCCGTGCCGCCGCTCGCCACGAGGAGAAGCGCGACGAGTAGCCGTCACGCCCACCCATAACAACCTAGCTAGAGCAAAGCGGGGGCGAACGTTATCTCAACGTTCGCCCCCGCTTATGTGTCGACCGCTTTTCTAGCGCGTCCTCCGTCACGACAGGTAAGAGTGAAGAATGGTGAGCCAGCGTGGGGTTTCGAGGTGGATGATATCGGCAGGAACTCCGACGGGAGCGTGACCACCAAAGAGCAGGCCCGCGTCTGCCGGGTTGATAAGGCGCACGATCCATACGGCAACGACCAGCACGCACAGAACAATAACCGCAATGTCGATGCCGCGCTTTAGCTTGCTCGACGTCACCTCCTCGCGCACGAACGCGAGCACAAACGCAATCGGCACCACCCAAAACAGCGGATGGTAGGCAAAGGCCGCCGCAAAATCGAGGCGCAGTGCTGCCAGCCAGGCCCTCGTCATGCCACATCCCGGACAGGGAATGCCCGTCATCAGGCGAAACACGCAGCCGATATCGAGCAGGTAGAGTGCGAGCCAGGCGACAAAGAGCGCGCCGATGCAAGAAAGGGCGCGGCGAATGAGTTCCGCCGCGCCCTTATGTCCCTGGGAGCTGTTCACGCCGCTCTTATCGTTAGGCACGAGCGCCAAGACGGACGTTGTAAGCCGTTGCCATGGCATTGGTATTCTTGATGATGATGTTCATGGCAAAGATGGGGCCAAGGCCGCACAGCAGCGCGCCGACGATCTGCCACATAAGAACGGTGGTACCGTTCTCCTGGAACATCAGGCCATAGCGAGGAGCATTAGCCTGCAGGCGGTTGCCGATCTTGTAGTACCAGTAGAGTGCGTAGAAGCCGCAGGTCACGAACGACAGCAGGATAAATGCTGCCAGACCCGGCGTGGAATCGCCGTCGTCCTGGCACATGACATTGATGTCGCGAGCGAGGCAATAGAGGAAGTAATATGAATAGATGCCGCAGGTCACGATGGAAAGCAGGAGCCAGCCGATCACGCCACGGTCGGTTTTAATCGGAGCATAGCCCATCGGGGCGGGTGCAGGCTGCTGAGCATACTGCTGCTGACCGGTGTACTGCTGCTGGCCGGTGTACTGCGGCTGAGGCTGAGGCTGAACTGCCTGAACCGGAGCGGGCTGAATCTGTGTGGGCTGCGGAGCAGGTTGGGGCTGAGGTGCAGGCTGCGGCGCGGGCTGCGGAGCGGGAGCGGCACCGACGGCAGAACCGCAGACGGGGCAGAATTTGGCATCATCCGAAATGGGAGAACCACAAGTGGGACAGAACATAAGCTTCTCCTTTTCCTAAGGCGTTGCACGCCTTCAAACCTTACACGTCTATGTTCTCAACAATAGCCGCGACGTTGTTGCGCAACATTGACCAATTCCCGAGAAATTTTGCTGCAACCGTTTTCCCAGGCATTTTCTTGCTTCCGCAGTAGAAAAAGGCACCCCGGGCTCAGTTGCCCAGGGCGCCTCGACCGACTATTCGGTTTGATTGTTTTCGGCAGCAGGATTATCGCCCGGCTCTTCCGCCGGCGTGGCAACGGCATTCCAATCGGGCTCCGCAGGCGTCGCCTCGGGCGCCGGGGCAGGCGCCGGGGCAGGTGCCGGAGCAGGCGCGGGCGCAGGTGCAGGCGCAGGTGCAGGTGCAGGGGCAGGGGCAGGTGCCGGGGCAGGCGCAGCACCAGTGGCGGCCGTGGGGTTGAATCCCGCAGGAGTAGGCTTCTTCTCACCCGGGAACACAAACGTCAGGACATCGTCGGCATCCTCATCGGCCCACTCGCTGGCATGACGTGCCGCCCAATAGCCAACGGCGCGATACTTGAGCATCTTGCCAAACACAGTCAGGAACACCGTGACGAAGGCAATGATCATCAAGAACAGAATGAGCGTAATGCCACCGCCCTCGATGATTGCCTCAAGACCCGTGGGGCGGTAGTAATAGCTATACATACCAAACGTAGCAATGGCGCCGAAGATGGCGGTGAAGATCCACGTGATGATGTGCGACACGATGCCCGTCAAAAACTCGGGGAGAATCGATGCGCAGAACAACTTGCCCAGGTTGGCCTTATAGGACTTCCAAACCTTCTCAAGCGAGAACGCACTCTCCACGCGCCCGACGACGGCAAAGTGCATCACGGCAGCATCACCAAACATCTTAAAGAAGATGCCCAGTACCACCGACACGATCATGGCAAAGACGAGCAGGCCCATCGAGCCGAAGAGTGCGGCCTCGAGACCGCTCGAACCGTTGTAATAGTACGAGCCGACGGCACCGATCACGACGCTCTCGATAGCCGAGAAGATCACGCCTATCACTGGGATAATGGCAACGAACTCGAGCACACCGGTAATGACGGACGAGAAGATACCCAATCCAAACGAGGTCGAGCGCAACAGCGGACGCTCCATGCCGTTATCATCCTTGAGCGACAGGTCACGACCCCACTCGATAGCAAAACCGGCACCGCACACGCTTGCCACGTACGCAAGCAAAAAGCCAATGGCCGCTGCGATACCGCCGATAACGGGGATGAACAGCACCAGCACCGACACGACGCAAATCAGCGCCGGCAAAAAGGCAATCTGACATACGCGAACCAGGGCGCCGGGAACCTTAAGCATATCGTTGAAAGCCTGCGCCATGCAGCCCTTGGGCACGTTCATAGCCGGCTGGGGCGCAACGAACGGCTGCGGCTGCGGCTGGGCAAACGGCTGACCCTGCTGCTGAGGTTGAGCTTGCGGAGCGGGACCGGCGGCCTTGACCTCGGTATTAGGGGCACCGCACACGCCGCAGAACTTGTCGTTATCGCCCATGGGGGCGCCACACTGCGAACAGAACATCGAAATCATCCCTTCGTATCTAGAGCGAATCACCTGGATCGCAAACGATGTCTTTGGCATCATTATCGCCCAATGTGGGGACAAATACCCCAAGATGACCGATTTGCAACGCAGCCGGCTTTATTCAATGATTCGAAGGGTACGCCCGGGCTAGTTCGTGCCGCGGAAGCCCTTGCCGACGATTTCGGAGCTATCGACGATGGTGATGAAGGCGCCAGGGTCAATCTCGCGGGCATAGCGGCGCAGTTGCACTGCCTCGCGACGGCTCAGCACGCTCATGATCACCGTGACGCACTTGCCCGAGAAAGCGCCGTAGCCACGGCTGATCGTTGCCGTGCGGTTGAGATGCTTGACGATAAACTCCTCGACCTTAAGGGGCTCGGAGCAAATGATCGTACAGACCTTACGAAGGTGAATGCTCTCGATAGCCTTGTCGACCACAAGCGTCTTGGCAAACAGGCCAAGCACGCAGTACAGACCGACGCGCGGGCCATACAGGAAAGCCGCAATGGTCACGATGCCGATATCGACCAGCAACAGGGCACGGCCGATCTCGAGCGTCGTGCGGCGCTTGAGGATCATGGCAAGGATGTCGGTGCCGCCCGTCGAGGCGCCAATGTCAAAGACAATGGCACTGCCCAGCGCCGGCAAGATGACGGCAAAACACAGGTCGAGCCACATATCGCCCGTCATCGAAACATCCGACGGAATGAAGAGCTCAAACAGCGAGACGTAGGCCGAAAGCGCAAACGAGGCAAAGACGCTCCAAAGGATTGCCTTGCGCTCCAAAAAGATAAAACCCAGGATGACCAGGACCGCGTTGATAATCCACATAAATACGCCGACGGGCAGAGTCGGGAACAGCGTGGAAAGAATGACCGACACGCCCGAGGTGCCGCCGAAGGCAAAGTGATTGGGCGTTTTGAAAGCCACGATGGCGAACGCCGTGAGGACCAGGCCCAGATTGAGCTCGGCAAAAAAGCGCGGAAAGCCTGGTTCCTGGCTGCGCTTGCGGCCGGCGCGCTCGCCACGTTCGATATCCTCGCGACCGACAACGCGCTCCATCGGCACCACCGGAGGACGATGCATCTCCTCGGCGGCACGCGACGCCGCCTCTGCCGCAGCGGCTTCAATCGCCCATGCCTTGCTTTCGGTCTCATGTTCGTCGGCCATTACGGCAACCCCTCGTTAACAATTTGGAAACAATGCGCCCATTAGGGTAACGCGGAACGCGAAGATTGCAACCCTTAGTTAGACGAGCGGTATGCCTGCATCGGGGGCATATAGAAAACGGTCGACCGCACCTTTGCTTGCGCGGTCGACCGTTTAGCGTTTTCGCAGGTAAAACCTATCGAAACAAACCTGTCCCTATTTGGTAGGTTACTCGTGCTGGCTGGTGCGGTGCTCGTACTCCTCGGGGGTGATGACATCCTCGATGCGCAGGTTGACGCCTGCCACCTCAAGGCCGGTCATCGCGGCCAGACGCTCGGTGACGCGCGCCTTAACGTCGTCAAAGATCGCAGGCGCATAGGCGCCGTACTCGATGATGACCGAGATGTTGACGACCACGCGGTTGTCATCGGTGACCTCGACCGTCACGCCCTTGGTCAGGTTCTCGGCACCAAACTGCTCCTGCACAAAGTGCATGAGGTTGCCCTTCATGCCCAGGACGTGCGGCACCTCGCGGGTGGCCATGGCGACGATCTTCTCGATCACGCCGTTGGAATAGGTCAGCGAGTCCTCGGACTCGTCCGCCTCCTCGTCCATCTCCTCGTTGTCCTCGTCCGCATCGGACTCGGCCTCGACGAGCGCCTCGTCCTCGAGCGTCACGTCCCCGGCATCGGCGACGGCCTCATTCGCCTCGAGCTCGGTATCGGCCACATCGACCTTCGTGTTAAAAGCCATGGTTCCTCCTTATGCCTGCCGCAGATGCGACAGTCGAATACATATTAGCGGCCGCTAAACAGACGGCCGAAGAAGTTGACGATACCGTTCTCGCCGTCGCGAATCTGGCCGATCACGGCGCCAATCAGCACAAAGAATGCGATGACGAGCGTGTCCCACAGGCCCAACGTAAGTACCAGCACGGCGAGGATAAAGCCAGCCACGGCGCCGAGCGTAGTGTTGGGGTGGCGCACGGCGTAGCTCCAGATAGCAGCGCCCGTACCTTTGATGAGACCCATGGCCTCGTCAAAGTCGTTGACGGCGCTGTCGTGCTGCTCGCCGGCCTCGGGCTTGGTGTCGGCGGACTCGCCTGCTGGCGTAGCGTTCTGGTCGATCGTCAGGCGCGGCGTGCGGGCGGTCTTGTCTTGGTTGGTATCACTCACCGGAAACCTCCACGGTCTGGACGGTAGTCTTGGACGGCAAAAAACGGACGCGCGCGGTCGTGCCCGGCGTGCCGAGCATGGTGTCGCAGGCCTTCTCGATGCGCTGCTGCATCGAGGTGGCAAGGGAGGCGACGTCCTTATCATCGAGCGCGATGGCCTCGACCTTAAAACGAACGCGGGACTCGTCGGGGCCTTGAACGCGTGCCTCGATATGCTCAACCATCACGCGATCATCGCACTCCGCCGCGGCACGGGCGCACGAGGAAAGCGCTGCGAGCGTAACCTCGATATTGCGCTCCCCCGCCGGATGCACGCAGGACGGCTCGCGACGCGCGAACATCAGGCGGAAAAAACCGATGAGCACGCCAAGTGCCACGATAGCAGTACACACCGTAACGACGACGCGAGGCATGGTGTCACGCAACAGCAACATAATGCGATACGTATACGGTCCCCAGAACTGGCAGACAAGCGCACCCAGCGCCACGATGGAGGCGGCAAGATACACGATCGCTAGGGCTCGTTTGAGTACGCGCACGCGCGCTCCCTTCAGGTTTCGGTCCACAGAATGCAAAACGATTCGCATCATTATAAAAGAGCCGGGTCCGGTGCCATACGCACGCGGATCCGGCTCATCTATTCCACGAGGCTTGCATGCTCGCTTCATTATGCCCAGATATGCACGGCTTAACCCGTGCAGGCGCTACTCCTCCTCGAGGGCAGCGATGACCTCGTCGGTCATGTCCATGGTGCTGTAGACGTCCTGGACGTCGTCGAGCTCCTCGAGACGGTCGATGAGGCGCTGAACCTTCTTGGCGTCGGTACCGGAGACCTCGGTCGGGGTAGTCGGGACCATGGTGGTCTCGGAGCCCTTGACCTGGATGCCCTGCTCCTCGAGTGCCTTGGAGACAGCCATGACGTCGTTGGCAGCGGTCCAGACGATCCACTCCTCGCCAGCGTCCTCGTAGTCCTCGCCACCGGCCTCGGCGATAGCCATCATGAACTCATCCTCGTCACCGGCAGCACCGTTGGCGATCATGGTCTCCTTCTTGGCGTTCTCGTCCAAGATCTCCTTGGCGACGACGATCTGGCCCTTGCGCTCAAACTGGAAGGCGACGGAGCCGGAGGTGCCCAGGTTGCCGCCAGCGTGGGAGAAGGCGGAACGGACATCGGCGGCAGTGCGGTTGCGGTTATCGGTCAGGCAGTCGACGTAGACGGCGACACCGGCGGGACCATAGCCCTCGTACACGATGTTCTCGTAGACAGCGGCGTCGGCACCCGAACCGAAGGCCTTGTCGATAGCGGACTTGATCTTGTCCTTGGGCATGGACTGAGCCTTGGCCTTAGCAACAGCAGCAGCGAGGCTGGCGTTGTTCTCAGGCAGCGGGTCGCCGCCGAGACGGGCAGCAACGGTGATGTTGCGGCTCAGCTTGGAGAAGAGGGCGGAACGCTTGGCGTCCTGCGCGCCCTTACGATGCTTGGTTGTGGCCCACTTAGAGTGTCCGGACATACGTGTCTCCTATCGGTTTCGACCTAAAGCCCAGCGCAGATGCTCGGGCAATATAAACAAACGTCGTTATGATATACCTACTGGCCTGCGAGATAAACCCCAAAATGAAGGCGTCGTGATGATACAGCCCCTTGGTGCAAAGTAACCTGTCCCCTTTGCACCAAATTAGGACCAGAGGAGGTCGCTGCGGGTGATGGTGGCGCCGATGGCAAAGGGCATGCAGGCGATGACCGGATACAGGTAGCGCATGTAGGTCGAGCCGTTGCAGGGACCGATCAGGCACACGGCGAGCACGCCCAGCAGCGGCACCCAAATGGCCAGCCCGCGCCACGAATGACGACGTAGCAGATAGACCACCACGGCGATCATGATCCACACATAGGTGGCCGAGCTCATGGTGAGCGAGATAAACGGGATGCGCTGCACCGCCACGCGGTACAGGTTGATCAGGTGGTCGCACCAGCGCACAACCTTGCTATCGACCGGATGGAAGTCGAAGTACTTGAGGTTATCGGGCTTTGCCATGATCTCGGCACTGCGCGCCGTGCTGTAGACCCACGCATCGCGGGCACTCGGATAAAAGTAGCCGTAATAGTTATTGATGAGCGCCGAGATATAGCACTCGGGATCCTTTTTGAACATCTGGGCCCACACCTCAAAATAGGCCTTGATGTCCTCCTGCGAGGCGTACTCGTTAAAGC
Organism: Collinsella aerofaciens; assembly: GCF_018785265.1. Lineage (GTDB taxonomy): Bacteria > Actinomycetota > Coriobacteriia > Coriobacteriales > Coriobacteriaceae > Collinsella > Collinsella aerofaciens_AI. Next base: position 23,287 of record NZ_WQPK01000003.1, read on the forward strand.
AGTTCTTGACGGCATCGGACTTATCTGGGTTGTAACGGCGGCCCAGATTCTCGTACTTGAGCACACGGTCGATCACGGCGCGCTCTTCGTCGGTCACCAAGCCGTCGCAAGGAGCCTCCACGACGGTGCCGTCCTCCTTAACCGTGGGATTGACGCCCGAGTTGAGGCCATCGTGCTTTTGGACGAAACGAGCCGTCTGCTGGAACGGAATCGAGAGGATTTCGCGCTTGGAACCAGGCGTGATGTCGTGCACCGGCATAAAGACCTTGGTGAAGTACATATTAGAGGCAAGGCAGAGCGCAAGCACCGCAAGAACGCCCACCCAGCGGAAACGCGGCGTGGCGCCCGAAGTCGCAGCACCAGCCTGCTTGGCTGCACGATGAGCCACATGCGCGTCCCACGCGCAAAACGCCGCCGCGATCACGCATGCCGCCAGGGAAAACACCAGGCCGCCGTTGCGCAGAAACGTGGAACCCATGGCGCCCAGAGCGAGCAGCAGCCAGTCGTGGCGCGCAAAGAGCACAGGCCTCTGTTCGCCTGCACGCTCGACATTGGCATCGCGACGGGGCAGGCCGCAGGCCACGAGCTTCACGGTCTGCACCAACAGCACCAAAAACGCGTCGGCAAACAGCACGTCTTTGGTAAGCAAGGCCGCGTAGTTGGAGAACATGGGCATAAACACAAAGAACAGCAGGATTACGCCGCGGACCGGCAGGCTCACGCCCAGCTTGCGCAGCGACGAGATGGAATAGGCCATGCAGGCGGCCGTAATGACGAACTGAGCGCAGGTGTAGATGGCAAGACCTGCGTTGGCGCTGTTGAACAGTGAAAGCCCCAGCTGGACGCACGAACCGATGATAGCCGTATGCACCACGGGGTGATGTCCGTTGAGCAGCACATTGGGATTGAGCAGACGCAGGTAGTCACTCGTGCCGTTGGGGTAGTTGAACCACTGGCGAATCTGCGCACCCGTATCTCCCATAAAAAGGCCGGGCAGCGAAGCGATGAGCGTGGGCGCCCAAGCGACCATAAGCACCAGGAAGGGCCCGGCAAAGGGATGGACCGAGAGCACGGCGTGAGCCACACGCCATACGCGGCCAAAGTGCGCTTCGGAAAACGGAATGCGCCGAGAGCTCAGCCAATCTAGACACTCAAAGGCAAGGTAGAAGGCAACGACCGCCAAGAGCATCCAGCCCGCACCGCCTATCCAGGCGCAGATGATGCGGGCCTTGTCGCCGAGCACGATCTCGGCCGAATCGGTGAGGTCGTAGCTGCGGCCAAACACCATGCAGACGGCAAAGAACAGCGACGGAAGGATCACCGAGGGACGCCAAGCGTCGCCGCGGCCAAAGAATACGTAGCGAAACGGCAGCGTGAGCAGGCAGGCAAGCGCAAGCAGCATGACCGCGTCGGTATGGCCGGCAAACGAGAGGAGCACCTCGTAGCACACGTACAGCATGCCCGAGGCTTTGGGGTCAATCGCCAAGACTGCGTTGCTCGACACCGGGGCGGGATCGATGGAAAACGCCGTGGTCGCCAACAGCGCGAGCAAAAATGCGATGAGCGTCTGCTTGGCGGGGTAGCGCTTAAACCAGACGATGCGGGCAGCGTCGCGCGCAGCCGTTGTGGAGAGGTCGGGATCCTTCACAGTCCGAAAGCCTTTCTAGAAACCTATCAAACTCGGCAAGACCACCACAAAGGTGCCTGTCCCCTTTGTGGTGGTTTTGGTGGTTAGGCGTCCAAGTAGACGCGCTGGGGGCGATTGCGGTGTCGGGCGAAGATGATGAGCGCCAGACCGGCGATCACGAGCGGCAAACTCAGCAGCTGACCCATGGTGATGACGCCGCCCAGCAGATAACCCAGCTGGGCATCGGGCACGCGCACGAACTCAACGAGAAAGCGGACGATGCCGTACCCCATCACGAACACGCCCATAAACGTGCCCTGGGGCAGTAGCGGCTTTTTGCGGCTGAGCACCTGCAAAATACAGAAGAGCACGACGCCCTCAAGAAACGCCTCGTAGAGCTGGGAGGGATGGCGCGGCATATCGCCCGCGGTGCCGCCAAAGACCACACCCCAAGGCAGATCAGTCGGTTTGCCCCACAGCTCACCGTTGACGAAGTTGGCGCAACGGCCCAGGCACAGCGCCAGCGGGGCGCCGATCACGGCAAGGTCGGCGACGGTCCAGGCGTCGAGCTTATACATGCGGCACACGATGATGCCGCCCAAGATGCCGCCCACCAAGCCGCCGTGGAAGCTCATGCCTCCCTCGTTGGTGGCAAAGATCTCGAGCGGGTGGGTCCAATAGTAGCCATCGCCGTAAAAGACGACGTAAAACAGGCGCGCGCCGATAATAAGGCCAAAGACCGCACCGACCACGACGCTCGTCAGGTCATCGATCGTGATGTCGAAGCCCCAACGACGTTGCGTGCGGTACATAACGACCGCCGTGAGCAGAGCGCCGACCACGTAGGCCAGACCGTACCAGTAGATGGTGATGGGGCCCGCCGAGATCGCGACGGGATCAAGCATATGGTAGAGGTCGTTGAGCATATCGATCCCCCTGCTCCCTACATACAAATGCGGCCGCGGGCCTTACGCTCGCAGCCGCATATTTGGGCGTAACGTCTATGCGGAGCGTACCGTCCGCAGCTTTCGCATCTTAGAACGGGGCGTACTCGTCGTACAGGTCCTCGGCCTCGCCGGAAGCATTGACCTGCTCAACGCGGGTAACGCCGGGCACGTGCTCCTTCAGGATGCGCTCGATGCCCATGGAAAGGGTTAGCGAGCTCATGGGGCAGCCGGCACAGGCGCCCTGCAGCTCCAGCTTGACGACGCCCTCGTCGTCGACGCCCACATACTCCATATCGCCACCGTCGGCCTGCAGGTTGGGGCGAATCTCTTCAAGAACCTTCTTAAGCAGCTCTTCGTTAACAGCCACAGGGGCTCCTTTCTCACAACAACGCGGGCACGCCCGCGGACAGAAGCTATGTTACTACAGCCATGTACCCGCTCACGAGCCGTCCATGCGCGCAGACGCGACTTTCACGAGTAGTCAATTTGGGACGGGGCTCTTTTGGCTGTTTTGCCGTCAGCTGGCGTTGGCACGCGCTACTGCTGAGCCTGTCCCCCGGTACCAATCTGGACATCGACGATGACCTGGCGGTAGCTGATGCCGCAGGAGTCGAGAATGCGGCGGCTGATACGGCCGTCATCGGTATCGGCATACTTATTGTCCAGGTAGACGACCTCGCCTACACCTACCTGCGCCAGGATCTTGGCACAGTCGTGGCACGGGAATAGCGTGACGTAGACTGTGGAACCCTCGAGGTCCTTGAGCGAGCCACGGTAGTTGAGCACGGCGTTGGCCTCGGCATGGACCACGTAGTTGTGCTTATCCTGCAATGGGTCGTCGCTCGTACCCCACGGGAAAAAGTCATCGTTGAGCGCCGAGGGCGTACCGTTGTAGCCCACCGAAAGGATGCGGTGGTTGGTGCTGGCGATGCACGCGCCCACCTGCGTGTTAGGGTCCTTGCTGCGGCGCTGCGCGGCAATGGCCACGCTCATAAAGAACTCATCCCAGCTAATGACGTCGCGGCGCTTGCCCGACGCGGTTTGATGAAGATCGTCCGACATGGCAGGCACCTCCGAAATCGCAATAGTTTGACCCATTGTAGCAGGTGGAAGGTAGGGGCGTTTATCCCACCGGCGCCCTCACTTTCACGCGCGGCGGGGCTTTTGGTTGATGCGGTAAAGCTCGGCGAGGCCCCGCAGCGTCAACGCGTCATCGACCGTCAGGCTATGGCCGACCAGGGCCGCAAGCGCCTCGGCATCGTCGCCGGTAATGACAATGGGCACATCGCCCTCCCCCGCGGCCTTGGTCGCACGCATCTCGGCAAGCACCATGTCGAGCATGCCGTCGATACGGGCTACCTCGCCCAAAACCACGCCCGAGCGCATGGCCTCGCGCGTGTTGCGGCCGATGACGTGTGTCGGCGCCGAGGGCTCAACCTGGGGCAGGCGCGCTGCTGCCGCCGAAAGCGAGCGGGCACCGAGGGCCAGGCCCGGCGCGATAACGCCGCCGACAAAGGTACCGTGCGCGTCGATGACCTCGATATTGGTCGTCGTGCCCAGGTCGATCACGATGCACGGCGAGCCGTAGACGGCGCGGGCTGCCACGGCGTCGGCGATGCGGTCGGGACCGATCTCGGCCGGGTCATCGTAGTGCACGGGTATGCCGGTCTTGAGGCCCGGCCCCACCGTGAGCACGCGCCCCGTGCAGGTATGGGAAAGTGCCGCCTTCCACGGGCGCTCGAGCGCCGGGACCACACAGCTCAGCACGGCAGCCGTGGGCACAAGCGCACCCGGCATGCCCGCATCGGCCGCCAGTGTGGCCATAACCTGCACGAGACGCATGCGCGCCTCGTCTGCCGTGATGCTCGACGGCGTGGTGATCTCGCACGTCGCAAGCGGACATTCCTGCGCCGCGGCCGAATCCTCGGCAAACAGGCCAAAGCGAATGAACGTGTTGCCTACGTCGACCGTCAATATATATGCGCATCCATTTTGCATCGTCGGCGCTCCTTTCGTCTGCCCAGCAGTATATCGCCTACCTAAACCAGTCATCCCAAAATGACTAGCTTGCGGCTATACTGGTGCGCGGTCGTTTGCGAGCTCACGCGGCGGCCCTTGGTAACCCGACTTCCCGCGCCGTATCCGTAGCGGCGCTCCCGGGGAAGCGGATATACGCAAAGGAGTTCTATATGAGCAATCCCTCGAGCCGCGCTTCGATGCGCGGGCAACTCACGCTGCGCGGCGTCGTCATCGGCGTCCTTGGCTGCGTGATCATCACGGCAAGCTCGGCCTATACCGCCCTCAAGATGGGCGCCCTCCCCTGGCCGATCGTCTTCGCTGCCGTCATCTCGCTGTTCTTCCTTAAGCTCATGGGCAACGCCAGCCTCAACGAGGCAAACGTCACCCACACCATCATGTCCGCAGGCGCCATGGTCGCCGGCGGTCTGGCGTTTACCATCCCGGGCGCCTGGATGCTGGGCTATGCCGACCAGATTAGTTGGCTCGACATGTTTATCGTGGCACTCGCCGGCACTATCCTGGGCCTGCTGGCCACGGCACTCATCCACCGTCACTTTATCGTGGACGCCGCGCTTGAGTTCCCCACCGGCAACGCCGCAGCTCAAACCCTGCGCGCGACCGAGGCCGGCGGCAAGACCGGCAAGCAGCTCTTTGGCTCCATGGCCATCGCCGGCATCTACAGCGTGCTTCGCGACGCTCTGGGCGTGGTGCCCAGCATGCTGTGCACGCTCAATATCCCCGGCGTGACCTTTGCCATCTACAACTCGCCCATGTTGCTGTCCATCGGCTTTTTGGTGGGCTTCGCCCCCGTCGCCTTCTGGTTTGCCGGCGCGCTGCTGGGCAACTTTGGCATCATCGTCGGTGGCACCGCTGCCGGCCTGTTCGATGTTGCGACCGCGCAGGGTATCGTCAAGTCCCTCGGTATGGGCCTTATGATGGGCTTTGGCGTCGCCGTCGTCCTTAAGGACATCCTTCCGCAGGTCGCCGGCATCGTCCGCGGCCTCGCCGCCGACAGCTCCACCGACACCGACGAGCAGTCGCTCATCTCGGGCTCCCTTAAGCTCGACGCCGGTATCATCGGCCTGGGCGCTGCCGCCATCGCCGTGATCATCGCCATCGTGCTCGACCTTGGCCCCGTTCCGGCCGTCATCGTTACGCTGTTCACCTTTGTCACCACCATCATGAGCGCGCAGAGCTGCGGCCAGACGGGCATCGACCCCATGGAGATCTTCGGCCTCATCGTCATGCTCATCGTTGCCGCCTTCGCGCAGCTCGCTCAGGTCAAGCTGTTCTTTATCGCCGGCATCGTGGCCGTGGCGTGCGGCCTTGCGGGCGACGTCATGAACGACTTCAAGGCCGGCGCCGTGCTGGGCACCAACCCGCGCGCGCAGTGGGTCGGCCAGGCCATTGGCGGCATCGTGGGCGCCCTGGTCGCCGCCGCCGTCATGGTCGCGCTCGTCACCGCCTATGGTCCGGACGCCTTTGGCCCCGACAAGAGTTTTGTGGCCGCACAGGCAAGCGTGGTCGCCACCATGGTCTCGGGCATCCCGAGCGTGCCGTGGTTTGCGGGCGGCTTTATCGCCGGCATCGTCATGTACTGGCTCGGCATTCCGGCCATGATGATCGGCCTGGGCGTGTACCTGCCGTTCTACATGTCGCTCACGGCCTTCCTGGGCTCCTGCGCTAAGCTCGCCTACGACAAGTGGGCCGCTCACCGCGACGCCGAGGCCGGTCTTTCGGACGAGGAGAGGGCTGCCAAGGACGCCGCCTTCCAGGAACAGGGCCTGGTTGTCGCCAGCGGCCTGCTGGGCGGCGAGTCTATCGTCGGCGTTATCCTGGCGTTTATCTCTGTTGGCCTGAGCCTGCTGGGCTAAACCAAACAACAACGCACCCGTGCAGAGCGCGGGGTCGGAGACCATCCGGCCCCGCGCTTTTTGTATCTGCCGAAACCCTCGGCAGTACTTGTATGTGGCGTGTCTTCCTTTGCCTGCTCGCCTAAGTTCCATGTCAAGATGACCGCCCCGCCCGCCACGGTGTAGAGTACATGCTGCGAGCGCACCCGCGTTCCTGCGGCAATACGAGGTGAACATGGAACTCGACAAACAACAGATTAAGCGATTGCGCGAGCGCCATCATCGGCGCCATGGCATCCGCCCCGCCCACAGCGAGGCTATGGAGAACGCAAACCGCTTTCTAAAGCAGGCATTCAACATTCGCGAGGGCCGCGCGCCCTATCACGTGATTCGCAAGCGCTTTGTAAACGGGGCGCGCCTGACTGGCACGCACTTATGCATCCTGATCATTGCCATGTTGATCGCGAGCATCGGCCTCGATATCGACTCGGATATCGCCATTGTAGGCGCCATGCTCATCTGCCCGCTCATGGGCTCGGTCCTTGCCATGGCATACGGCATCGCCACGCTCGACCGCGAGATCACCCTTGAGGCCGTCGCCGGCCTCGCGCTGCAGATGGTCTTTTGCCTGGTCACGTCCACGTTGTACTTTAAGCTCTCGCCCCTTGGCACCACCACGGCCGCCATCATCGACAATTCGACACCGACTGTTTGGGACCTTGCCGTCGCGCTCGCGGGCGGCTTTGCGGGTGGCCTGGGCAACTCGCGCGACCAGGAACCCGCCACGCTCATCGCCGGCGTGGCCGTGGCAACCGCGCTGATGCCGCCCCTGTGCGCGGCGGGCTATGGCATCGCCATCGCAAGTGGGTCGCTGTTTCTCTCGGCGCTTTATGAGTTTGGCATCAACGTGGTCTTTATCGCGCTGGCCGCCGAAGCCGTGCTGCTTCTATTGCGCGTGCCGCTCAAGCGCGACCTCAACGGCGACGGCATTGTGACTGCCGAGGAAGATGCCGAGGTCGACGAGCTATCACGCAAGGTGCGCCGCCGCATCATTGTGGGCACGGTAGTCTTTGCCATCCCCTGCATCGTTATGACGGCGGGCTCTATCGGCTCGGCGCAGGCCGGCGTGCAGGACGGCTACGGCGTCACCGAGACCACGCGTGAGCTCGCCGCGGTGCTACCGGGCTTTAAGGACTACACCGTCGCTGTCGAGACCTCGGCTACCGAAGGCGAGGAGGAGGGCATCGTCGAGCACGAGATTGTCGCCCATGTGACGACAGGCGAGGCGCTTGGGGCACACGACCGTCGTATCGCCCGCAAGCTCATCGACCTCAATGTGCCCGAACTCGATCGCGTGGAGTTCGATGTGAAGTGATACCGGCGCGGGATGAATGCGCGCACGGACGCAAGTTACGACGAGACGCAGACGCGATACGGACACGAGCAAACAGCGGGGTGCAGTTCACCCGCGCCCCGCTCGCTGTTTTATTGCCGTGAATCAGACGTCCGCATCGACATCGCCAGATTCCACTGTAAACGCCGGATCGGTGCTCACCAGATAAAATCGGGTCACCTTAGTATTTCTAATTAGGTAAATCTGCCCCTGATTGCGTCGGCGCGATATATACGCAACGTGAATCGTGCCGAATTCTTCGCCGTTTTCCTTCTTTAATATCAGGATGTTGGGGTCATCCGTACGCTTAAACTGCCCGTCTGTGCAGATTCCGTCTTGATCGACCAGCTGCCATCGACAGTTGTCCTCCTCAAGAAAAGCCAGGGTTTCCCGACTCGTTTTGTCATCCCGATAGTAACCATCAATGGCAAACCCTTCGGAAGCGCATTCCTGCATATAGGACGTTTCCCGGCTTATAGCAAACAGCCCTGTAGCGCCCAGGAGCACAGCCAGGCAGACCACTGCAAGGGTTATCGAAATAGCACGGCGACCCATGTTAGACCAACCGATAGTTGTTTAACGGAGCGCGAAACATACCTGGAACCTCCGATATCAGGGGGAACGTCGCCAGCAGGCTGGTGACAACTATATGCTTCTGACATCAAACCATATGGCTGCCACTCGCGGAGGGGGCATCGGTGAACGGCGTGTTTTCATACTCCATTGGTCAAACCTAAGCGCGGCCCTACAGGTCGTACTTGTACACGCGGTAGATGTGCTTTTCGGCTTCCATCTCGTAGGTGGCGATGGGCAGTCCGTAGCGGTCGTACTCGATAAAGGTCTTGGCCATGCCCGATGCCACGAGCATGCTGTTCGAATTGCCGACGCGCTGCGCACTGCTCACATAGCCCGAAAACGGCACGGCGATCTGGTCCACAAGCTCGTAGGTGCGCGCGGTCTCGTCCACCGTAAAGATGCGCCCAAACGAATGCGTGCCCTTGTTGTAGTCGGTCACCACCGCGGCGCCCAGCTGACCCCAGTCGAACTTGGGATAGCTTTCGGCCGCACCAAAGTTGTTGTCGTACAGCAGCACCTGGTAGCGACCAGTCGTTGCCGTGTCAAAACTCGGCAGATACGTCACGCTGTGCTGACCCGCGTTGAGCGAAAAATCGCCCTGGGCCTGCAGTAACTTGTCCTCAAAGCCCGAGCCGGCCCATTGCCACTCCTTTCTATTTCTGGGTCCATCTTCTCACTGCTGGCGACCAAAAATGATCCGTTTTCCTCCGTCCCCGAGGGATCATTGTTAGTACTTGAAGAAGCCCTCGCCCGAGCTTTCGCCCAGCTTGCCTTCGTCGAGCATCTGCTTGAGGACGGATGCCATGGCCTTAAAGTTGTAGGGCATCATCATCTTTTTGAGCAGCGGGCTCACCAGGCCCGGGACCTTCTGATACTGCATGACGATGTTGTAGGCCGTCTGGATACCCACGGTGTCGAATACGCGGAATGGGCCCTTGGGAGCACCAGTGCCGCGCGTCCATGCGAGGTCGATACTCTTGGGGTCACTCACGCCCGAGACATACAGGTCAAGGCCCGAAAGCAGCCACGGCACCAGCATGGAATTGAGCAGGTAGCCGTTCTTTTCCTTGTTGACGGGAAGCGCCAGCATGCGGATATCGTTGGCAAAGTCGACGAGCTCGTCGAAGTAGCGCTTGTCAGTTTGGCTCTGGGCCATGACCTCGGTCATGTTGTTCTTCCAGATGGAGTTGGCAAAGTGCAGCGACAGGTACTTCTCGGGGCGGCCGGTGTACTTGGCAAAGGTGCTCGGCAGCAGCGTAGAGGAGTTCGTTACGACGACGGTCTTTTGCGGGAGGACCGGGGCGAGCTTCTTGTAGAAGTCGATCTTTGCCTGGGCGTCCTCGGCCATGGACTCGATGACCAAGTCGGCGTCGGCCACGGCTTTGGCGAGGTCGAGCTCCGGCTTGAGTGTGGAGTAGGCACGCTCAACGGCGGCGAGCGCCGCCTCCTTGTCGAAAGGCTGGTCGCTATCGGCGATACCGGCGCACCACTCGCCCGTGCCGTCCGCCATGCCCTCGATTGCCGCGATGTACTCCTCGCGCACATGATCGATCTTGGGCTGGGTGCGGCCGATGCTGCCCTCGCTGCGCAGCCAAATCGTTACATCAAAGCCGCAGTAGGCAGCCTGAAAGGCAATCTGGCTTCCTAACACGCCGCCGCCGGCAACACAAACGGTCTTGTAGCTCATAGGAACAGCTCTCTCTTACGTAATTCCATAGATGTGTATTTATTCAACCGTAAGGGGACTGCACGCTGGGGGTGGGTTCTATAAACGGACGGTAATTTGCGGCGAACGGCTACACCTGTTCATTAACTCTCGATTTTGAGGGCATTTTTTGACGCTGCTGAACCGCTGTTTTCGGAAGTGCGGGGAAAAATCGGAGTTCGCCGACCAGACCGGCTTTTTTACAACAAAACCGCAGGTCGTGAGAGTCTAAAAAGGCGGTGTGCTCAGGAGGTTCGCGTTTTTTCCCGCACTTCCGAAATTCGAGTGCACAGAAGGCTGCGACAAAACGATTTACGCAACATATGTCCAGCAAAAACGGGTGGTAGCCGGTACGGCTACCACCCGTTTGTCTCATATCTAGCCCAAAGCAGGCCAGTTACTTCTTAATGCCGCGTCCCAGGCGCTCAGCGACCGACGCCACGGCACTCTCGTCGACCGAGCCGCAGCTCACGCAGCCATCGTGGGCACGCATCTGGCCGGTGACCTCGTCCATCGCGAGCGGCGCCACCTTCTCGAGCTTAAAGCCCTTGCCGGCGCGCATGTTTTCCTTAGCCACGCTGATCATGAGCTTAATGCGGTTGAGCTGGTTGACCTCGGATGCACCGGGGTCGTAGTCCACCGCGACAATGTTGCTCTCGGGGTGCTGGCGGCGCAGCTCCTTGATCACGGCCTTGCCCACCACGTGATTGGGCAGGCACGCGAAGGGCTGCGTGCAGATGATGTTGGGCGCACCGTGATCAATTAGGTCGAGCATCTCGGCCGTGAGCAGCCAACCCTCGCCCATGTTGTTGCACACCGAAAGCACCGTGCGAGCCTTATCGGCCATGGTGCCGATGCGCTCGGGCGCCTCAAAGCGGCGGGACTTCTCGAGCATCTCCTCCACCGGCGTGCGCATCCAGTCCACGAGCTTAATAAGCGCCTGCATACCAGCGCGCGTGGTAGCGGAGCTTCCCAACTCGTCCTTCTGCAGCTCGGCGTTGCTCATGGAGTACAGGAAGAAGTCGAGTAGGCCCGGCACCACAGCCTCGCAGCCCTCGCGCTCAATGACATCGACCACGTGGTTGTTGGCCGTGGGGTGGAACTTGACCAGAATCTCGCCGACCACGCCCACGCGTGGCTTGGTACCCTCGCCCACAAGCGGCATGGTGTCGAACGCGCGGATGGCCTCGCGGCACAACTTGGTGTAGTTGTGCCTGTTGAACTTAGGCGCCAGCTTGCGGGCGCGCGCCATGTACTCCTCGTAGAGTGCGTTGGCAGCACCGGGCGTGGCCTCGTACGGGCGGCAGCGGTAGAGCATCTGCATCATCACGTCGCCAAAGAGCACCGCGTAGACTGCCTGCTTAAGCAGCGCCGGCGTAATCTTAAAACCGGGGTTGTCCTCGCCGAGCGCCACGGCCGAAAGCGAGATCACCGGAATCTCGGGGTGGCCGCTCTCGCGCAGGGCCTTGCGGATGAGCGCGATGTAGTTGGTGGCGCGGCAGCCGCCGCCGGTCTGGCTGATGACCACAGCTGTCTTGGACAGGTCGTATCGACCGCTCTCAATGGCCTCCATGATCTGGCCCGTCACCAGGATCGACGGGTAGCAGATGTCATTGTTCACATAACGCAGGCCGGCCTCGACGGCGTCGTGATCAGTCGAGGGCAGCAGCTCCAAGTTGTAGCCGGCACCGCGGAACACCTCTTTGACCAGGTCAAAGTGGATCGGCGCCATCTGCGGGCACAGGATGGTGTAGCCCTCGTCGCGCATCTGCTCGGTAAAGGGTACCTTGGGCCACGCGGTCGAAGCGCTCTCGCGCTGAGCCTCAAACGTGTACTTGCGGCTCGCGAACGCGGGGGCATCCGTGGAGGGTGCCACCGGCGCGGCATCGCCCTGCTCGTAGGCCTCGCCCGCGGCCGTGGCCTCGGCCAAGCGCTCGGCCTCCTGGTCCTTGAGCGCTGCCATGAGCGAGCGGATGCGGATGCGCGCGGCGCCCAGGTTGGATACCTCGTCGATCTTGAGCACGGTGTAGATCTTGCCGCTGGCCTCCAGAATCTCCTGCACCTGGTCGGTGGTCAGAGCGTCCAGGCCGCAGCCGAAAGAGTTGAGCTGGATCAGGTCCAGGTCGTTGCGCATCGTCACAAAACGGGCGACGGCGTACAGGCGACTGTGGTACATCCACTGGTCAACGACGCGAATCGGACGCTCGGGCTTCACGAGATGCGCGAGCGAATCCTCGGTAAAGACCGCAAAGCCAAAGCTCGAGATCAGCTCGGGCAGGGCGTGGTTGATCTCGGGGTCGTTATGGTAGGGGCGGCCGGCGAGTACGATGCCGTGGCCGCCGTGGTCCTCGACCCACTTAAGGGCCTCCTCGCCCATGGTCTGGATATCCTCGTGGAAACGCGCATCGGCCTCAAAAGCAGCGTTGACGGCAGCATCGACCTCGGAGCGCGTAATCTTGGGACCGCGCACGCGACCGCGACCGGCTTGCGCATCGGCCACGCGGTCGACGGCGAGCACCTGGTACAGACGACGCTTGAGCTCGGTCTTGTCGTGATACGGCACAAACGGATACAGGAACTCGATGTTCTGCTCGCGGATCTCGTCGATATTGAGTGCCAACGCCGTGGGGTAGCTCATGACGATGGGGCAGTTATAGCAGTTACCGGCCGTCGGGTCCTCCTTGCGCTCCCAGCGCACGCACGGCATCCAAATGAAGTCGACATCGCGGTCGATGAGGTTCATCACATGGCCGTGGCTCATCTTGGCCGGGTAGCACACGCTCTCGGACGGCATGGACTCGATGCCCGCCTGGTAGGTCTTTTTGCTCGACTGGTCGGACAGCTGCACGCTAAAGCCCAGGCGCGTAAAGAACGCGTGCCAGAAGGGGTAGTTCTCGTACATGTTGAGTGCGCGCGGGATACCCACGGTGCCGCGCGGGGCCTCGTCGGGACTCAGGATCTCGCGGTTAAAGAGCAGCTCGTTTTTCTTTTTGAAAAGGTTGGGGGCCTCAGTCTTCTGCTTTTTGTGGCCGGCGCCCTTCTCGCAGCGGTTGCCGGTAATGAAGCGCCTACCGCCGCCAAAGTCGTTGACGGTGAGCTGGCAGTTGTTGGAGCAACGGCCGCAGCGGACATGCTTTTGCGTCACGGTGAGGTGCGCGATGTCCTCGGCCGAAAGGATGGTCGAGGTGCCATCGGCGCCGGCGCGATCGCGGGCGAGCAGGGCAGCACCATAGGCACCCATGCAGCCGGCGATGTCGGGACGCACGGCATGGACGCCGGTGAGCTGCTCAAACGCGCGCAGCGTGGCATCGGACATAAAGGTGCCGCCCTGGACGATCACCTGGCTGCCGATCTCCTTGGGGTCGCGCAGCTTAATGACCTTGAACAGAGCATTCTTGATGACGGAATAGGACAGGCCGGCCGCGATGTCGCCCACCGTGGCGCCTTCCTTTTGCGCCTGCTTGACGCGCGAGTTCATAAAGACCGTGCAGCGGCTGCCCAGGTCGACCGGGGCCTTGGCATGGATAGCGGCGTCGGCGAACGCGCGCACGTCCATGTTCATAGAGACGGCGAAGCTCTCGATAAAGCTACCGCAACCCGACGAGCAGGCCTCGTTGAGCATGATGTGCTCGATAACGCCGTCCTTGACGCGCAGGCACTTCATGTCCTGGCCGCCAATGTCCAGGATAAACTCGACGCCGGGCAGGAATGCCTTGGCGCCGCGCAGGTGAGCGACGGTCTCGATCTCGCCGGAGTCGGCCTTAAGGGCCTCGATGAGCAGTGCCTCGCCGTAGCCCGTGGTAGTCACGTGGCCGATGGTGCAGCCGGCGGGGATGTGGTTGTAGAAATCGGCCATGATGACCTTGGCCGTGCCCAGGATGTCGCCGTTGTTGTTGCCGTACCAGGTGTGCAGCAGCTGACCGTCCTCGCCCACGAGCGCGGCTTTCATGGTGGTGGAGCCGGCGTCGATACCGATGAACACGCGGCCGGTGTAGCCGTCGAGCTTGCCCTTGGGGACGACTTCCTGGTCGTGGCGGGTTTTGAACTCGGCAAAGTCCTCGTCAGTGGCAAAGAGCGGATCCAGGCGCTCAACCTCGGCGCCCTGCGTGTCGCCCAGGCTGTCGATGGCCTCGATGAGCTGCGGGAACGTGCTGAGCTTGTTGGACTCATGCGCCATGGCGGCGCCGCTCGCCACAAACAGGTGGGCGTTTTGGGGCACGATACGGTGCTCCTCGTCCAGATTGAGCGTGAGGTAGAAGCGGTGGCGCAGCTCGGAGAGATACTGCAGCGGGCCGCCCAGGAAGGCGACGTTGCCGCGGATGGGACGGCCGCACGCCAGGCCCGAGATGGTCTGGGTCACGACAGCCTGGAAGATGGAGGCAGCCACGTCTTCGGGGCGGGCACCCTCGTTGAGCAGCGGCTGCACGTCGGTCTTGGCAAAAACGCCGCAACGACTGGCGATGGGATAGATGGTGGTGGCGTTGGCCGCGAGCTCGTTGAGGCCACTGGCATCGGTGTGCAGCAGGGTTGCCATCTGGTCAATGAACGCGCCCGTGCCGCCGGCGCAGGTGCCGTTCATGCGCTGCTCGATGCCGTTGTCGAAGTAGATGATCTTGGCGTCCTCGCCGCCCAGCTCGATGGCGACATCGGTGGCCGGGATAAGGGTCTCGACGGCGCGTTTGCTGGCGATGACCTCCTGGACAAACTCCAGGTCGAGCCACTGGGACAGCAGCAGGCCGCCCGAGCCGGTGATGGCGCAGGTCATCTGGGCCGTCGGCAGCACGGTCGCAGCGCCCTCGAACAGGTCGCGGGCACAAGCGCGGACGTCGGTGTGGTGGCGTTGGTACTTGGCGTACACGATCTGGTTGTCGTCATTGAGCACGGCAAGCTTGACGGTGGTGGAGCCCACATCGATGCCCAAGTGCAGGTTGCCGCGAGCGTTCTCGGGGTTGAAGATCGCGCCTTCGGGGGCGTGGGCGGCGGCTACGGGCTCAGCGGCGGTGGCGGGCTCGCTGGTGACGGACGCCTCCCCTGCCGCGTTCTTGGCCTCGGCAACTGCCTCGGCGACCTTCTCGGCAGCCGCGGTCGCGGCCTTCTGCGCGGCGTCCACCACGGCGGGCGCGGCCTCGCGTGCGGCAGCGACCATGCGGTCCTTGATGCCCTCGACGAGTTTGCTCATCTGTCTCTCCTCTTAGTCGTTGGACTCGACGGTTGCGACGGTGTCGGCCGCATCCTCGAGCTGCAGGTTCAATAGCTTCATGCCGTATTCCGGCACGTTGATATCGATGGGTTGGCCATACAGGTCACCAGGGCGCACAAAAGCGATGACCGTCATAATGCGCGCCATGGTCTCGGGCGATTCAGAAAGGTCACGCTCAAACCAACGTTGGATCATGCCGACCTCGGCACTCACGACATAGGTGACGTAGTAGTCAAAGAAGGTGCCCAGCGCCAAACCCAAAATGCCCGTCTGTGCACGCGGCACCACGGCCTCGCGTGCGGTATCGATGATCTTTTTAATAAAGGCGGGGTCGCCGCCCGGGCCCAGCAGGGCCCCGATAAGGTCGCGATTAGCCGCAAGATAGCGAAGCAGCTCAACCGAACCGGGTGCCGGCTCGAGCTCGTCGATATTGCGGTAAAGATCGGGTAATTGAGCTGCGGTGATAAGCTCCACCCGTTCGCGAATCTCGGCAAGCAGGCCGTCCTCGATCTGGCTGATAAAGTCGGGGATATCGCGGTAGTGCGAATAGAACGTGCGGCGTGTAAGACCGGCGCGCTCGGTGAGCGACGCGACGTTAATGCGCGAAAGGTCGCCGCTTTCGGCAAGCTCGCTGGCAAGCGCCTGGCGAAGGGCACGCTGCGAGCGAAGGGACCGGCGATCGCATTTCTCGAGCTGGGACAAGCGTCCTCCTTGTTACTCAACCTGTGCGCTATTGCACAGTGCGAGTATTATTGCACACCGTGTGCATCAACACGTAAAGGCAATATTTGGAATGTGACAAAGGGCAGTCCCTTTGTCACATTATTCGATGACGGTGCGGGAGTTTTGCTTGCGCATGGTGGCGAGCATATGCTTGGGAACGGCGTGGACCATGCAACTGCCGATGGTCGCGCTCGCGGCGGCCTTGGCCGCGTCACTGCCGTTTTTGGTCGCGTAGCTATGGCGGAAGCGTTTGAGCATGGCAATGTCGTTGCCGCCGTCTCCGTAAACCGCGACCTCGTCCTCGGCAATGCCGTAGTAGCCCGCCAGCCAGGCCACACTCTCGCCCTTGTTGCACGCCACGTCCGTGATCTCGAACATCACCGGATCAAACGGCGCGTTGACCACACGGTCCGAGCGCTCGGCCAAATACGCCTTAAGGTCGCGCTCCAGCTCGGGCGAGGTCACGCGACAGTTGATCTTGCACACGTCATGACGCAGGATGTCGCCGATCGACTGATCGAAATACTGCTCCTCGTGATACCCGCCACGCGCGCGCATGCCGCGCATCACGATGCGCTTGATAGGGCTGTCCTTCTTAAAACCCGCCTGGTGCATCTCGAACGACCCGCTCGAAAACATGCCGTCGGGCGTGGAGCAGTCGAAGCAAATGTCCGGGAACGCCTTGAGCAGTTCCTCGGTAACCTGCGGGTCGATGGTCCAGGTCTTGAGCACCTCGCCATGACTGTCGCGCACAATGGAGCCGTTAGAGCAGCAGGCGTCAAGCGCCAGGCCCGTAAAGCCATGCTCGCCGATCGGCAGCGTCGAGCGTCCGGTCGCGGGAACCACATGCAGGCCAGCCTCGGTCAGCTCGCGAATGACACGGCGAATGGTCCCGTCTGCCTCGTGCAGGGCATTCAACAGCGTTCCGTCTAAGTCACTCGCAAACATCTTGATCATGGGCATGCCTCTCCTTCGTCTGCACGATATTGTAGACGAGAGCGGGCGCGTCCCAAGAGAGACGCGCCCGCTAGGCGAAAGATTGTCCTACACCGCGGCGGGGCCGTGTTCGCCGGTGCGGATGCGGATAACTTCCTCGACCGGCTCGACCCAGATCTTGCCGTCTCCAACGGCACCGGTGCGAGCAGCATTGCAGATAATCTCGACAATTCCGTCGACATGCTCATCGGCGCAAATGAGCGTGAACTGCACCTTAGGGATCGTGTTGACAAGCAACTCGTTGCCGCGCGCGTATTCCTTCCAGCCATGCTGTGCACCGCAGCCCTGCACCTGGTTGATAGTCATGCCGCGAACATCGGCAGCAAACAGCGCATCTTTAAGAACCTCAAGCTTTTCCTGGCGCACGATAGCCGTGATCTTTTTCATAATGAATTCCTCTCAATAATCAACGTATCCCTTTACATGAGACGCGGGTTTCCCAGGTGCCGCAGATTGGGTTGAAAGAGGAGCGCCGCGTACTTTTGTACGCAAGCGACGGTTTGAAACCCAAGGTGCGGTGCCTGGGGAAGCCGCTAGTCAAGTCCCGAGAAGGAGGGATACGCGCTCTCGCCGTGCTGACTCGCATCCAGGCCCAGCGCCTCGTCGGCCTCGTCCACACGCAGGCTGCCGTGGAACAGCGCCTTGACCACCGCGGCGATCACTAAATCGAGTACCAGCACAATAGCGACCGTCACCACAATGCCCAAAATCTGCGAGATGAGCAGCGACATGTCGCCCGTGTAGAACAGGCCGCCCTTACCGGTCCACGAGAGCTCCGGCACACAGAACAGGCCCGTGAGCACGCCGCCCAAGATGCCGCCGATACCGTGGCAGCCAAACGCGTCGAGCGCGTCGTCGTAGTCGAACTTGGTCTTGAGATGGCTGATGGCCAAGTAGCAGACGGGCGACACGATCAGGCCCATGACCAGCGCCGCCCACGGCTCGACAAAGCCCGCGCCCGGCGTGACCACCACAAGGCCCGCAACCAGACCGGTGCTGGCACCCACCAGCGTGGGACGACCGGTGTGCACGCACTCGACGGCAAGCCACGAGACCATACCTGCCGCACTGGCCGTCACGGTGTTGAGGATGGCGAGTGCCGCCACGGCGTCGGCCTTAAACTCGCTGCCGCCGTTAAAGCCAAACCAGCCAAACCAAAGCAGCCCGGCGCCCAGCGCCACAAACGGCACGTTATGCGGACGATAGCTCACCATGCCAAAGCCGCGACGACGGCCGAGCATTAAGCAGAGAATCAGGCCCGTGAGACCGGACGAAATGTGCACCACGTCGCCGCCGGCAAAGTCGAGTGCGCCGATGATGTCGCCGATAAAGGAGCCATCGCCGCCCCAAACCATGTGGGCGAGCGGCGCATAGACCACAAGCAGCCAAATGCCCAGGAAGACCGTCATGGCACCAAACTTAACGCGACCGGCCAGGCTGCCCGTGACGATAGCGGCGGTGATCATGGCAAACGCCATCTGAAAGGCGATGTTGATAATCTGAGGGTAGACGGCACCGTCCGCAGCATTGCCCTCGGCCGCCTGCAGCACCTGGTTGAGCACCGGCAGGCACAGAAGCTGGTCAAAGCCGCCAATAAACGGGCTGGAACCATCGCCACCGTAGGCCAGCGACCAGCCGGCAACAATCCACAGCACACCAACCAGGCCAATGGCGCCAAAGCACATAAGCATAGTGTTGATCACATTTTTGCGCCTGGACAGGCCGCCATAGAAAAACGCCAGACCCGGTGTCATTAAAAACACGAGCATGGTGCAGATGAGCATAAACGTTGTCGATCCCGTGTCGTACATTCGCTCCCCCTTGGTCGCATGAACGTTGTCGGCGCCCATAATGCGGCCGAGGGGCAACTGGTGTAGACCAGATACGGCGTTGTTAAACGCTGCGTTGTCGAATGGAAACGGTGCCGCAATCTTGGAAACGGCGCGGCAACGGGCGCGAAACGGACGGGAAATACGCGAGCAAGGGAGCCGTGAGCGCGCCCGTCCCGACTAGCGCCGAAACAGCTCGTGGGCGCGGTCGCGAAGATTAGTTGCTCGAATGACACCTTCGTAGTGATTGATGCGCAGACGCGGGAAGGCGTTAAAGAAGCGTAGGTCGCGGCGGCTGAGTGACACGCTCGGCACCGGACGGCTCATGCGCTTGCCGGCAAGGCGACGACTGAGCGACGGACGCGGCATGCTCGGCGCGGCATCGGCCACGCGGCGGGCGACAAGCGCCAAGCCGCGAGCGCCGTCCGCGATAAACGTCGGCATCAAAGCCTTCTCGCGCAGGGCATCGAGCGCGGCGTCACCCAGCTCGGCGAGCCACGCGTTAACGGCACGGCTACGAATATGCGTCTGTGCCACCGAGTCAATCGTCGAATCGGGAATGCGCTCGAGCATTGAGTCCGAGGCATCGGCAAGCGACTCGTTGATACGGTCGGCAAGGTCGGCACGCACACGCTCCAGCTGATCGGACAGGCGACGCCAGCTGGCCAAAGAGCACGCCGCGTCGACCATCATCGCGACCGCGACGATAAAGGCGGACAGCCGCACAATCAGCACCGGCAGATGGCCAAGCAGCCCCAGCAATGCCGGCTCCACTAAATGGCAAATGCACAACGCACCCAAGCCAAACGCGCAGGCCCAGTACAGGCAGATACGTCCGTGCAGGTTAAACGGCAGGTGCGAATAGTCCCAAAAGCGAGCGCCCGTTGTTTTTTCCAATAGAAGGCCCACACTGTACTCGATTACGCTGCATACAAGCGCCGCGGCGACAAACTGGCTCGGGGCATCCGGAATCCCGCGCAGCAAAAGCCAGCAGGCTATGCCGCCCACACCATAGATAGGGCAACACGGTCCCAGCAAAAAGCCGCTGTTGGCAAATCGTCCGTGATTGAGCATGGCGCATACTGTCGACTCCCACGCCCAGCCGCAAAACCCGTAAAAGGCAAACGAGAGCACCAGTGCCGAAAGCGGGCAGGCGGCAAGCGTTGCGCCGCCAAACGCCATGTCGATCGCGGTTTCCACCGTCTACCCTCTCCTCTTTTCGCTCGATTCTTTGCTCACGCTATCGTCCGCCTCGTCCTTGCGCCGCAGGCGACCGGCGACCGTCTCGCGCAGGGCACACCATTTATCGGCCAGGCACACAATCCATGCCTCACGACACGTCGGCGGCACCGGCACCAGCGGAAACATATGCCGCACGATAATATTCCGCTCTCGCGGCGTCAGCTCAAAATCTTCCTCGGCACGCGCCAGGGCAAAAAACGGATGTCGAAATCCGTGCAGTCGATGGCTCGGGTCGGGGTCGTGCCAATCATAGAGAAAGTAGTCGTGCAGCAAGGCCCCGCGCAGCAGCGAGGCACGGTCGATCGAAATGCCAGCACCGCCCAAGTGCTCGGCAAAGGACAGACTTGCCCGTGCCACCGAGGTCACATGTGCATAGACCGTCACGTCGCCATGCTGGATAAACTCGCGCGTCAGGTCCAAGCGGCCCGCCTGGGCGAGCTGGCGGGCGGCATCGTCGACCTCGTGCGCGATTTTCTCGGCACGAACGGCATCGGACATGCTGCCTCCTTCCAGCGGCTCACGGCGGCAAGCCACGGCCTGCACGTATTGAAAAAATCATCATCGAATCTATCAGTATGGCATCGGACAAAACGTTTTGCCCCACCAGTTGTCGAATTACCGCGCCGCCGTCACATATCAAACGCCAAAATGTGCGAGACTGTCTTGTGCAATTGTGTCGGCCGAGGGAGCGCCGGCGCTCGATTCGCATGGAGTAACCCACAACGATGCTGCTTACGCAAACGACAACGCCCGAGGACGTCAAGGCTCTCGACCGCGCCGAGCTTCCGCTGCTCTGCGGCGAGATTCGCCACGCCATCCTCGAAAGCTCCGCCGCTGTCGGCGGACACGTTGCCCCCAACCTGGGCGTCGTTGAGCTTACGGTTGCGCTTCATCGCGTGTTTAACTCCCCTATCGACAAGATTGTCTTTGACGTTTCGCACCAGACCTACGCCCACAAGGCGCTGACCGGGCGCGCGTATACCTATATCGATCCGGAACGTTTTGGCGAGGCTTCTGGCTTTGCCAATCCCGACGAGTCCGAGCACGACCTGTTCGCCATGGGCCATACCTCCACATCGGTGAGCCTGGGCTGCGGCTTGGCACACGCCCGCGATCTGGCGGGCGACAGCTACAACGTCATCACCATCATTGGCGACGGCTCGCTTTCGGGCGGCTTGGCGTTTGAGGGCTTTAACAATGCCGCCGATCTCGACAGCAACCTGATCATCATCGTCAACGATAACGACCAGTCCATCGCCGAAAACCACGGTGGCCTCTATCGCAATCTGGCCGAGCTGCGCACCAGCAACGGCACCTGTGAGCGCAACGTTTTCCGCGCGATGGGACTCGACTACCGTTATTTGGACGCCGGCAACGACGTGTTGGCCCTGGTCGACGCGCTGCAGGAACTGCGCAATATCGATCATCCCATCGTGCTGCACGTCTCCACCGCCAAGGGCAAGGGCTTTGAGCCGGCCCAGAGCGACCCCGAACGCTGGCACCACGTGGGTCCGTTTGACATGGCGACTGGGCGCAAGCTTTGCCCGGGCCATCCGAGCGAGCCCGCGCCGCGCACCTATGCTGACATTACGGGCGAGGCGCTCAGCGCCGCCATCGAGCGCGATCCACAGGTCGTTGGCATCACGGCCGCCACGCCCTACATTATGGGCTTTACACCCGAGCTTCGCGCTGCCGCCGGCAAACAGTTCGTCGATGTGGGCATTGCCGAGGAGCACGCCGTGACCTTTGCCACCGCGCTTGCGCGCTCGGGCGCCAAGCCAGTCTTTGGTGTGTACGGCACGTTTTTGCAGCGCGCCTACGACGAGCTGTGGCACGACCTGTGCCTCAACGACGCCCCCGCAACCATTTTGGTGTTTGGTGCGTCAATCTTTGGCACCACGTCCGAGACGCACCTCTCGTTCTTTGATATTTCCATGCTGGGCGGTCTTCCCAACATGCACTACTTGGCGCCGGCCTGCATGGAGGAATATCTGTCCATGCTGAGCTGGTCGCTCGACCACCGCGAGCATCCCGTGGCAATCCGCGTACCGGGCATCGGCCTGGTGAGCCGTCCCGACCTTGCGCCCGCCGAAGACACCGACTACAGCGCCGTTCGCTATAACGTGGTGCGTCAGGGCCGCGACGTTGCCGTGCTTGCGCTCGGCGACTTCTTTGAGTTGGGCGAGCGCGTGGCAAACCGCTTGGCCGCCGAGTACGGCATCGAGGCCACGCTCGTCAACCCGCGCTTTGCAACCGAGCTCGATCGCGAGTTCCTCGACAGCCTTGCCGCCGAGCATCGCGTTGTCGTCACCCTCGAGAACGGCGTCTTGGACGGCGGCTGGGGTGAGCGCGTGGCATGTTATCTGGCATGCACGCCGTTGCGCACGCGCACCTTCGGCATCGCCAAGGGCTTCCCCGACCGCTACGACCCCAACGAACTGCTCGCTCAAAACGGCATGACGGTCGAGAACATGGCCGCCGAAGCCGCAAGACTACTCAACGAGTAAGAAAACCTCCGCAAGGGAAGCATCCCTGCGGAGGTTTTTGTTTTCGCGACGCGATTATCTCAATCTGTAACATCCAGGGCCCGAATTCCCGTCTAACTGTTACAGATCTAGACAAGACGTCTTAGTCCCTGACCTTTGTCTCAATCTGTAACAGATAGAGACCTTTTAGCCATCCAGATGTTACAGATCGAGACATTCGAATTCCCCTGAAGTGAAAATCTCGATCTGTAACAGGTAGAACCCATTTCCTCGTCTAACTGTTACAGATTGAGACAAAGCAGCGAGACAGGCCACCACATCTGCAAGAACCACCACAAAGGTGCCTGTCCCTTTTTGGTAGGCAGAATAACCCATAAGGTAAGTATGTTTCTGAGTTATTTCGTGTTGACCCATTTGAGCGCGATAGGGTATAACTCTACTCAACCGCTAGGGATTTTATTGAGAAAGGTGTTCTACCATGAGCAAGAACCTCTCCCAGCAGGTCGTTCTCGACCGCCGCGGCTTCGTTGCCGCCACCTTCGCAACCGTCGCCGGCCTTGGTCTTGCCGGCTGCTCTGACACCAGCGCCGAGGCCGACAAGGGTTCCGCCGCCGGCTCCTCCAAGAGCTCCGAGGATACCGAAGTTTCCGCCACGCTCGATGCCAAGGCATTCGACAAGCTCGTCGACAACGGCCCCAAGGCCGATGACGATGCCATCGCCGCCAGCACCTGGGCCACGGCTGTCAAGGACGCCGGCGTCTTTAAGATCGGCGGCGTTCAGACCTCAACGCTCTTCTCCCTCCTCAACGAGAAAGACGGCCAGACCCGCGGCTTCGATGCCGGTATCGCACAGCTCCTGTCCAACTACATCCTGGGCGAGAACAGGGTCGAGATCACCCAGGTGACCTCGGACACGCGAGAGTCCGTCCTGCAGAACGGCCAGGTCGACGCCGTCTTTGCCACCTACACCATCACTGACGAGCGCAAGAAGCTCGTCTCCTTTGCCGGTCCCTACTACTACACCCAGCAGGCTATCCTGGTGCTCGCCGATAACGACGACATCAAGAGCGTCGACGACCTGGCCGACAAGAGCGTTGCCGTCCAGTCCGGCTCCAACGGCCCCGCCATCCTGGAGGAGCTCGCTCCCAAGGCCAGCCAGCAGGAGTTCAAGACCGACGAGGAGGCCCGCCAGGCACTCCAGCAGGGCCGCGTTGACGCCTACGTCATCGATAACAACATGCAGCAGAGCGCCCTGGTCCGCGAGCCTGGTAAGTACAAGATCGCCGGCAAGCCCTTCGGCAGCAAGGAGCCCTACGGCATCGGCCTGCCGCTCGATTCCGACGGCGTCGCCTTTGTCAACGACTTCCTTAAGAAGATCGAGGACGACGGCACCTGGACCGAGCTGTGGCAGATCTGCATCGGCGACCGTACGGGCGACACCAATGTTCCCGAGCTGCCCGAGATCGGCGCCTAGGCAGCGGGCCTGGTAACGGCCGCAACGAAACCATACGGAAACGCATGATGCGCTTTATTGCGGTAAACTGTTTCCTCACTGAGTTGTCGGGGCTTCCGTACACACGGGAGCCCCTTTCCTTATCGGCGGGAGGTCCGCATGAGTCTCTCCGAACTCTGGTCGCTCTATGGCCAGAACTATATCGACGCGCTGCTAGCAACCTGGGGCATGACGCTTGAGTCGTTTGCCATCGCCATGGTACTGGCCGTCGCCGTCACCGTGATGCGCGTGTCGCCGCTCAAGCCACTGCGCGTCTTTGGCGACCTGTATGTCCAGGTCTTCCGTAACATCCCCGGCATCGCGCTGCTCATCATCGTCGTCTATGCGCTGCCGCCGCTCAAGGTCGTTCTGCCCTACCGCACCTGCGTTATCGTCGCCACGGTCCTTTTGGGCTCGGCCTTTGGCTCCGAAAACTTTATGAGCGGCATCAACACCGTCGGCGTCGGCCAGGTGGAAGCCGCCCGCTCGCTCGGCATGAGCTTTAACCGCATCCTCGCCAAAATCGTGATTCCGCAGGCGCTGCGCTCGAGTGTGCTGCCCATGACCAACCTCTTTATCGCCGTCATGCTCACCACCGCGCTCGGCAGTCAGGTGCCGCTTAAACCGCAGGAGCTCACCGGCGTGGTGAGTTTCATCAACACGCGCTCGCTCGGCGGCGTCGCCGCGTTCTTTATCTCGGCGCTCGGCTACCTGGGCACGGCCTTTGTGGTGAGCCACATTGGCAACTACATCGATAAGAAGGTGAGGATCCTCCGATGAGCAAGCACTCCTCCCCTGCGCTTACCATGCGCGATGCGCTCTACGAGGCTCCCGGCCCCAAGATGCGCGCCAAGATTCGCATCGGCACCGCCATCTCGCTTGTTGCCGTCGCCGCGCTCGCCGTCCTCGTGCTGCAGCGCTTTTATGTGACCGGCCAGCTTTCGGTCCACTATTGGTATTTCTTTACGCACCTCACCACTTGGAAGTTCCTGCTTGCCGGCTTTGAGGGCACCGTTAAAGTCGCACTCACCGCTGGCGCCATCGCGCTGGTGCTGGGCTTAGCCCTTATGCTCGGCCGCACCAGCGGCATCAAGCCGCTGCAGCTGGTCTGCCGCGTGCTCACCGATTTCTTCCGCGGCGTGCCGAGCCTTCTGTTCATCTACTTCTTCTTTTTGGTGCTGCCTCAGTACAAGATTTCGCTGCCGTCGTTTTGGATGCTCACGCTCCCTGTCGCGCTCGCTGCGGCCGGCGTACTTGCCGAGATCTTTCGCGCCGGCGTCAATGCCGTGCCGCGCGGCCAGGTCGAGGCGGCCCAGGCGCTCGGTCTCTCCAAAGCTAAAATCACCTTTAAAATCGTGTTGCCGCAGGCGATTCGATTTATCATTCCGTCGTTGATTTCGCAGCTCGTGGTCGTAGTCAAAGACACCACCGTCGCCTATGTGGTGAGCTACCCCGACCTCATGCAAAATGCCCGCGTGCTCATTACCAACTATGATGCACTCGTATCGGTCTACTTGGTGATCGCGGTCATCTACATCCTCATCAACGTCGCGATTAACAAGGCCGCTGTCTATGTTTCGCACAAGACCGGCGCGACCATCATCCGCTAACGCTTTACCATTTCGAGTCATAAGGAGCCGAGCACCATGGCACAGAGCACCTCTTCCACCGGCAATCAGCCGCTGATCGAGCTCAGACACGTCGATAAGCACTATGGCGACCTGCACGTTCTCAACGACATCAATCTGTCGGTCGATCGCGGCGAGGTCGTCGTTGTGATCGGCCCCTCGGGCTCGGGCAAGTCGACCATGTGCCGCACCATCAACCGCCTGGAAACCATCGACTCGGGCGAGATCCTCATCGAGGGCGAGCCCCTGCCGCAGGAAGGCAAGGACCTTGCCCGCATGCGTGCCGAGCTGGGCATGGTGTTTCAGCAGTTCAACCTGTTCGCACATATGACCGTACTGCAGAACGTCATGCTGGGACCGGTCGATGTGCTGGGCGTCTCCAAGGACGAGGCCCGCAAGCGCGCCATGGACCTGCTGAGCCGCGTGGGCGTGGCCGAGCAGGCCGACAAGGTGCCCGCACAGCTCTCGGGCGGCCAGCAACAGCGCGTAGCCATCGCCCGTTCACTCGCCATGCAGCCCAAGGCCATGCTCTTTGACGAGCCCACAAGTGCGCTGGACCCCGAGATGATCAATGAGGTGCTCGAGGTCATGGTCCGTCTGGCCCAGCAGGGCATGACGATGATCGTCATCACGCACGAGATGAACTTTGCCCGCCGCGTGGCCGACCGCGTCGTGTTTATGGCCGACGGCCAGATCGTGGAAACCGGCACGCCCGACGAGTTCTTCGACCACCCCCAGACCAAGCGCGCCCAGGACTTCCTCAACTCCATCAAGGGCCACTAACCCAATTGCCACGCGGGCAAATTCATCAGTAACGTTTGCTCCGCGCCACCCCTGTGCCATGTCCACCCGGATTCGAAAGCTACGCCCATGATCGGAACCCGCACCTCATCGTCCTACACTCCGCACGTCGACGTCGATCCCGCCGACCGTCCGCTCATCCTGGTCGCACCACGCTGGGAAGAAGCGAAACCCTATTTGAGCGAGACGCTCTCCCCCAACGAGGAGATTGCGAGCGTCTTTGTCGATGCCATCCTTGCCGCCGGCGGCCTGCCGCTGCAGATGTCCATCACCGAGGACATTGAGGTCATCCGTCATTACGTCGATATCGCCGACGGCATCGCCATTCCCGGCGGCCCCGATGTCAATCCCAAACGTTGGGGCGATGATCGACCCTACGACCCCACCCTCTGCTGCGAGATCCGCGATAGCTTTGAGTTTAAGCTGGTCGGCGAGGTGCTCCGCGCCAAAAAGCCGCTCTTTACCACCTGCCGCGGCACGCAGTTGCTCAATGTCGCCACCGGCGGCACCCTGTGCATGGACGTGCCAAGCCTGGGCGCGCGCGAGGGCCGCACGCAGTGGCGCCATACCCACGTGCTCAACGACCCCGTGCATCCCGTCGAGGTCGTGCCGGGCTCGTTGCTGGAGCGCGCGCTTGGCGGGCACAGGCTTATCCAGACCAACTCCGCACACCACTGCTGCATCGATCGTCTGGGTAAAAGCACGCGCTTGGTCGCCAAGGCAACCGATGGCGTGCCCGAGTGCATCGAAGTCGAAGGCCAACCCTTCTGCCTGGGCGTGCAATGGCATCCCGAGTACACCTGGCAGACGCTCGAAACCGACTTTAACCTCTGGAAGTCGTTTGTCGAGGCCGCGGCCAAGGTAAAGCAGGCTCGTTAGCTCGCGAACCACACAGGCTAAAGCTACCCATACAGGGGGGGACACCAACTACGGTGCCCGCCCATTACAGTCTGAAATAGGCCATCGATAAATTTCGATGGCGAGCATTCGGCGCATTGCCTACGATACGGGCAAGCCCCGAGGGGCCGCCGATCGGGCGCCTCCGGATGGCCGTCTGCCCCTGCCCCGTAGAGGGCCCGGGGGGTGTTGCCACCGGGGGCGCTCGCCGCTCCGGACGACTGATAGGAAACTGCCGGGCGAAAGCGCCACGGCCAGGTAATGTGGGTGTCGCGGGGAGGGGTTCCGATCGGCCTACCGATTGGAGGATACCACCGTGGCACCAATTAGAATGCCGGAAGCCGTCATCGGGCTCGATGTCGGGAAATCGTCCCACTGGGCATGCGTCGCGACTCGAGATGGCGAGGTGCTGTTGAGCGCCCCCGTCGCGAACAGGGAGGACGACCTGGACTCGCTGTTCGGCCGCTTCCCCGATGCGCTCGTGGTCGTCGACCAGTCGCGCAACATAGGCGCCCTCGCGCTCGCCCGCGCCAGGGCGGCCGGGATGTCGGCGGCGTACCTGCCGGGACTCGCGGCGCACGGGGCCGCCAGGCTCTTCGCCGGCGACGCCAAGACCGACGAGCGAGACGCGATGGTCATCGCGAAGACGGCGCTTGGCATCCCCGACGCGCTCCTGCCGGTCGGGGATCCGGGCCCGACGGTCGCGGCGGCGAGGGCGCTGGCCGCCCAGAGGAACTTCCTGACCTGCGAGAACACTAGGAATAAGAACCGGCTGCGCAGCATCCTGCTGGAATCGTGCCCCGCCTTCGAGGCGCTGGTCGACCTGTCCGACGGGCCCCAGCTGAGGCTCATGGCATCCCTCGGCGGGGCCTGGTCGGTAGCCGACTGACGCCGGGCCCCGCAGGGCGGCGGCGCTCACGCGTGGGGCGGCGCGCGGTAAGATCGAGGCCCTCGTCCGCTCGACAACCTCCTCGACAAGGCCGGATGCGTCGGTCGTCGCCGCCGAGGACCGGGCGGTGAAACTGCTCGCGCACAGGATATCCGAGAACTCGGCGGAGATCGAGGCGATCACGGCGGAGATCTCCGCCCTGCTCGAGGGCGACGATACCTACCGATGCCTCCTGACGGTGCCGGGCATCGGGCCCAAAACCGCTTCCGAGCTTGCGATCTCCATCGACATCGAAGACTTCCCCAGTCACGACAGGCTCGCGTCGTACTGCGGCCTGGCGCCGCGCAACCGCCAGTCGGGAACCTCGATCTCCTCGGTGACGGCATCGCGCCAAGGCAACAAGAGGCTGAAGAACCTGCTCATATTCTCATGTAACTGCCTTACCCGGACAGAGGGGAGATGGGGCGACTACTACACCAGGTGCCGGGAGCGGGGCATGTCGCACGGCAAGGCGCTCAAGGCGCTGGCGCGAAAGAGACTGAAGGTCATCTACGCGGTCATGCGAGACAGGGTGCCTTACGCAGCCTAGCCGAAACGCACCGAGCAGACTGAAGCCCACCGGCCTAATGGCTAGGCGTCAGCATGCCGCGATTCGGTCGCACGGAGAGCATTTCCCAGTTGACAAAACTATAGGAACACCCCCCTGTATTTGATATGCTAGGCCCACTAACCCGTCAGGCAATTTCAATCACCTCATCGCATGCCGAAATAAGCACAGGGTCATGCGTAGCGATGAACGTGATATGTCGCCCCTTTCTTTCCTTAAGGATTTCGATAAACGCCTGCTTGCTCTGACTGTCAAGTGCAGATGTCGGCTCATCAAACATCATCACGTCCGGGTTTTTCAGCAGCTGGCGAATTATCGCTATTTTTTGTTTCTCCCCCCCTGAAATGTTGTTCTGCTTATCGTCCAGCTCGACATCAAGTCCACCACTTGAATCGACCATCTTTTTAAGCCCCATTCTCTCAATGAGACTCTCAAGGTCACGCTCTTCAGTGCTTCTGCAGCAAAGAGTTAAATTGTCCCGTATCGACCCCTCGGTCAGGGGCGGCTCCTGCTCAGTAATCCCGATATTGCGCTTCCGCAGCGCATAACGGTCCAGAGAGCTCAGGGGCTTGTCGTTAATCCAAATATCACCCTTGCAGTTTTCTGGATCGCAACCGCTTATCACATCCAGCAGCGTGCTCTTACCGGAACCGTTCGGCCCAACGATTCCGTATACCTTTCCTTTTTCCAAAGAAGCTCGAATGTCTCTGAACGCGGTTTTTTCAGACCCAGGATAGCTATACGCCAGCTCGGAACAGCTCACCTCGTAAACATCGGCGAGGATAATGGCCCCATTTGAGTCCTCTGGCATGTCCAGCAAGCGCCGCAAACGCTCGTAGGATACTTTTGACGTTTGATAGTCCTTGCCCAGCGCAAGGAAGAATTCAATAGCCGAAGAATAATAGGAGTAATAGCTTAGCGCCGTCATAAGATAGCCGGGCAGCAAATTGCCGTCGAGAACTTCCTTTGCGCCCAGGATCAAGATTCCACCCTGTGCCAAAGATGTGACGACAGTGTTGGCAAACGTAAAGGTCGCATTAATTTGCTGGTTCTGATAAACGCAACGATATAGCTCTGCAAAAGAGTGCTCAAGCCTTTGCTTGAAAACCTCGAATAGAACATGTCTGCGGATAAATTGTGCGTTGCTAAGCTGCTTCTCCAGATCGGAAAAGAATCGAGCCTCCTGCTCTTGAGCCTCGAAACTTCTTGCGAACAAACACTTTTTGAAAAGCGAATAGACCGCGCCACCTATTATGCCAAGAGCCATACACAGCATTGCCAGGTGACCGTTTATGGTCGCCAGGACAACAAACACCACAAGCAACGTCACTATATTGCTCACGCTTTGGACACTAGCGTTTATAACAAATATCACCAAATCGTTAGCGTCATGATTAATCTGTTGGTTGTAATATGAGGCATCAAAATTAGAAAAGAAGGCCCGTGGTAGCCTTTGAACGTGACTTATCACCTCTTCATTCAATGCAAATCCCACATGTGTTTGCAGATCGACATAGACCAGCTCACTGACGCAATTCAAACCGGCTCGCACAATACCCAGTGCTGCTATCCCAGCGCCGATGGCGATTGCGCTTTCCCCATCTCGCGCGACACCGACAAAGTTGTTGACCAGTTGTCCCGTCAGAAAAGGAATTGCGAGACCAACCATAAGCGAGAGCAGGCACATTAGAAGATAGGTTATATACTTTGGATTCTTGATTATTGTTCTTGCGCAGAGATTAAACATGAGCTGAATCCAGTTCCGAAAGCAATCGCTGAGCCTTCTCGGTCAAAATCATTCGTTGGCGCACCTGATACCTTTGAGATACGCACTGTTTTGACCCTCCATGAAGAGCGTGATTAGGGCAACCTCCCATGCATGAGGGATAGGCAAAACACTCTTCACACTCATGATCGCTCGGCTCATAGTTTAGCCATTGGACCAGCTGAGCATTCATCCTCGGCCCTTCGGCAAGCGTACCGACGCAGCGTTCACGCATCCCGATTTCGTCCCAACATTTATAAAGATAGCCCTCCGGATCCACTACAAACGACCCTGCACAAACGGCGCCACAAATAGCCGGATCAAAGCGCACCGTCAGGTCAACGTAGAACCCCCTATCAACTGCATGACTATAAAAGTCCAGCTCTTCCCGAGAAAACGCCTCCATCGAAAAACAACTACTGTCACTTGGGCACGTATCGTTAATATTGTCGACAGGCGCCAGATAGAATCCAACCTTGTTTTTAAGGCCCTTTTCCTCGAGTGCATCCAGCAAATCGCCAGCACCGGCAATGTTATGGGCATCGACATTGCACCTGATAGAAATATCCAACAGATGCGTGACTTTAGAAACGTTGTCTAGAATCGCATCGTACGTCGGCTGTCCGTTCCGCAAGAACCGTCGAGAATCGTGGTCCTTTCGAGACCCGTCCAAGGTTATTTGAGCCATCTTGACGTCACAAGCCGCGAGAGTCTCGGCCACTTCTGGCGTCAGAAGATATCCATTTGTAACGATGGATGCCGAATAGGAGCACTCTGGATTAAGGATCGCCTTTATACGCTCCGTAAGCCGCTGAATTTTATCGACTTGCAGCAACGGCTCTCCACCATACCAACCGATCTCAAGCTCGCTCAGCCCCCGTGAACGCTCCTTCACGAATGAGACAAGCCGGTCTTCAACCTCCGGAGTCATTGTCGTTGTTAGCGCCGGAATAATTTAGCCAAATATAGTCGGCCGAGATTGACCAATCCCGGCCGACCCATTTTAGCCAACAC
>NZ_WQPK01000043.1 GCF_018785265.1 Collinsella aerofaciens
AAGAAGATCAACCCCATGGTGCTGATCGTGGCCACCATGGTCGTGGGCATCATCGGCGCGTTCTTCGGCGTGCTGGCGTAAGGGCCCGGCTGCATAGATTTTCGTTGCAACCTGGAAAGGGGATGGAGCAGGCCTATGCCCTCCATCCCCTTTTTGTATAGAAGGAGTTCGTATGTTCGCGAAGGATCGCGAAGCAATGCGCCTGACGCCGGCAGAGGTCAGGCTGATTCTCATTGAGTCCCTGCAGTGGTGCGCCAACAACGCGGTCTACTTTTTGGGGCTTATCGGTGCGGCCACGTATGATCTGGCCGGCACGGCCTTTTTGGTTGCCGCCATTACGCTCGTGCGCAATCTTATGACGTCGGCGGGCAATATGGTGTCGGGCTCGGTCATCGATCGCTTTGGACCGCGCCGGACGTCATTTGTGACGTGCGTGATTACGGCTGTGCTATCGCTTGGCGTGGGGTTGGCGCCGCTGTCTGTCCCCGGGCTTGTGTTTGCCGCGTGCGTCTTGGGGCTTGCGGGCGGCTTTATCAACACCTGCACGCATGCGTTTCCGGGATACCTGGAGTCGACCACCGAGGGCCGTACCCGCGTGAACGGTCTCATGGTGTTCTACAGCAATATCGCCTATACCGCTGGCCCGCTGCTCGGCGGTGCCATCGTGAGCTGTTTTGCCACGCAATCGGTCTATCTGCTCATGGCGGGCATGATGGGCGTGGCGGCCGTGCTCTCCTTGGGCTGTCACGAGTGCGTTGTTCCCGCAAAAGGGGAAAAGCCGAAGGGCGGTATTCTGGGCGGCATGGCCGAGGGTGCGCGACTTACGTTTCGCGACCACGACCTGCGCCTCATCTTTATCTCGGGCTTTTTGGGATTCTTTGCGTTTGGCGCGTTTGATTCGCTTGAGTCGTTGTTCTACCGTGATGTGCTCAACGTGGATATCGTCTGGCTGGGCTGGCTGTCCTCGGTCGTGGGCCTCACTTCCTCGGTGGGCGCGTTCATCCTGACCAAGCTTTCTGCTCGCCATGTCAACCTACGATTGCTGCTCGGCGCGCTCATGGCCGTGGGCATTGGGTCCATGGTGTACGTGGGCACCGATATGCTGGGGGTCGCGATTGTCGGTCAGGCGATTAACGGTCTGGCCTGGGGATTCCTGGAACCGCTGCAGATGATCTTGATTCAGGAGCGCGCTGACATCAAATACCTGGGGCGCATTACCGGCTTTGTGCGTTTTGGCCTGATGAGCGCCGGCGTGCTGCCGCTGCTGGCGGCTCCGTTTTTGGCGGAGGCTTTGGGTGTCCAGACGGTACTGTTTGGGGCATCGACCATTATTGCGCTGGTAGGAACGCTGTTCTTTGTCACACAAGGGAGGCGCCAGAGGCGTTAGCTATACATTCAATTCTAATTTAATACCACTCACCAGAGAATTTCGACCGTTCACCGAGGATTGGAGCAGATTGATAAGTGGTATTAAAAACACATCAGGTGTATGCCTATAATTGGTATCGAAAAGAAACGCGATGTATAGAGTTGCGTGCAGGACAGAAAGGAAAAGCCATGAAGGAAACCGAGAAGATCGAGATCATGCATTTCGACCAGGAGGGCTATCTCGAGGACGGTAAGGCGCTCTACGAGAC
>NZ_WQPK01000044.1:0-3850 GCF_018785265.1 Collinsella aerofaciens
TCAGATTCTAGGACGAAGGCCGTTCTTCGTTAAACGGGCGCTAGAGCGTCACCCTTACACCAACATTTTCGACGCGATCGACAAAAATCGGGTTGTGCTCAGGGATTGCTAATTTTTCCTCGCGCTTCCGAAATATAGGCATTTTGGCAGCGATCTGAGGTGCCTTTGAGCGCCATGCCGATGTCGCCGAGCCAAGAGCAATTGGTTAACGGACAAGCTGGGGCACGCGTTCTAGTATTTCAATAGCCAATGCCGAGGGGACACGTTAAGATGAAGCCAGTAAACCCGCCCGGCCCCTGCTTAGCATGCACACTGGCGGGTCTTTTTTTCAAATTCTAGGAGCCGAGATGAAGTACGAGAAGCCATTCCTCACCTACGACGAGCAGGCGGACCTGCTGATCTCGCGCGGCCTCATGGCAGACCGAGAAGAACTCGTCGGCAAGCTCGAGCGCGTGGGATAACAGCAGGCACGCTCGGAGTTAGCGCCAAGGTGGCCGAATCCTGGCTCGTGGCGCTCAACACTGTGAGGAACTGCTGTGCCCACCATAGCCGCCTCTGGAACAAGACGCTCGGCACCAAACCCATGATCCCAAGGGATGACACCGCCTGGCACGAGCCCCACGAGGTCGGCAACCACAAGATGTTCGGCACGCTCACTGTACTCAGCTACATGCTCGAAACCATCGCGCCGGCCACCTCATGGAGGTCGCGCCTCCTCGATCTCATGGAAGAGAGGCTGCCTCGCGAGGAATGGCGAGCCATGGGCTTCGGAGACGGGTTGATTTCCGATCTCAGCCGAACACATTGATCGGATAGGCCGTTTCCGTAGCCAGCCGAACCCCCCCCGAGTCCCCTCCCGGGACTCGGGGGCGGCATTTTCCCAGTTGAAGGAACGGTGGAGATGCTTTTCGATGGGTCCGGTGGCCATGCTCCGCCCTCCGCCCGGCACCTCTTCCCAGACTCAGCCGGACGGTCGCCCCGCCTATTCCGTTTTCCCCTTCAGGCTAGGACAGCGGGGCATCGCCCCTCTATGCGCGCGCGCCCTATCAGCCCCGGCGTCAGGTCGAGCTCGCCGAGCGGCACGTCCTCCACGCCGTAGGCCCTCGGCAGCTCCCGGCCGTCCCGTGGACACTCCAGCCCTTGATGTATTCGTTGATGTACTACAGAATTCGTCCGATGTCTTCAGACATCGGCTGCTCCCTCTTAGTAGCCAGAGTCGTAGCGCTGCGCAGCGATGACCTTCTCGATCTCGGCGAGGCCGAGGAAGCGGTCGCCGAGCATATGCTTGCGCCAGAGGGGCCTGAAGCAGTGAAGCATGCGGCGGTACATCTCGAGGCGGGGACCATGCGAGTTCCCGCCATCCGAATACTTCCTTAGAGGCTCCGCGAGCTCCTCATAGCGCTTGTCCGCAAGGAGGTGCTTCACGTAGCCGGCGAGACGCCCCTCCTCCATGTCGTTGTAGTCGAAGCCTTGAGGCGAGATGTCGCGCTCGTCCACCTCGGCCTTCTCATCTTCAGGCAGGTCCTCGTATGAGGCCCTGAGGACGCCGAACATGTCGAGGATGTCGTACAGCTCCTCGCAGCGGGAGTTGGGAATCTCCGGTCGAAGCACGGCGAATGCCTCCGGGTACTCGCGCACGTAGCCCTTCTCGAATATCTGTGCATTGCGCTTGTGGTAAGCGGCATCCTCCTCATACTCCGAGAGGGCGGCAAGGATGAGCTCCTGGTCGCGGAGGATGAGGCGGTTGACCGGCGCTATGGTCAGCGGGGCCATCTCCTCGGGGTAATCAGTGCGGGGGCTGCCCACAATTGATTCGAGGGCTTCGGTGACCACTCCTGAGATGGTGCCACCCGATTCGTGGGCCAATCCCTCGAGTTTGGCCTTGAGGTCATCACTGACTCGGATAGAGATGGTTGCCATTGTCTACCTCCTTAATGGTGTCCTACAGTCATGTATTACTGTATTACACTTACACGGTGACGTCAAATAGTCGGAGCCTGCCGGTTTGTGACCGGCCTGGAGAATGCTCGCAGCGGCAATCGTTGCGGGCATTTATCTTGCCCGCACGGGATGCGGGAGGTTCAGACGTGGAGTCCTCCAATCTCCCGGGGCCGGCTGATTCGGCCCTCAGGGCATCGGATCCCCACATTCATCCGTACATGTACGGATGAATGTGGGAGGTGTTCGGATGAAGTTGATATACAAGGGGCTTCGGAGACAGTTGGGGGAAGTGCCCTGTCTGGTTAAAGTGGCTAATCAACGAAAAGGCCGATGAATGCTTCAACGAAGAGACCCATCAGAACGAAGGGCAGCAGGACTAGACAAAGGGGCGCGGTCAGCAGCGTGGTCATGCCCAATGGCAGCGCTTGTTGCGGCTGCTCGCGCGTTATGCCAGGATCTCGTGCACGCGCTTCTGCACCGTCGAGTAAAGGCTACGAACGAGGTGGGGCACGCTATGGCTGTCATATATTTGGTAACTAAAACTGTCCGTTCAATAGCAGGGGCGCGCCGGCGTTAGCCGGTGCACCCCTGCTTTGGGAAACATGAAACCCGCTTTTAATCGGTTGCCCGCTTAGCTCAAAGCAAGAACAACCGCCACGACAATGCATGCGATACCGAGCAGCGGCGTGCGGCACCCAGAAGCGCTGCTCCCAGCAGGTGTAGCGAAGGCCAAGGCGCCCCTTATCGCACGGTCAACCCAAAACAGGACAGGGGTCCAGAAATTCTGGACCCCTGTCCTGCAGTAACCCGAAATGAACGGCCTGCATCTTTCTAGGTTTTGTCATTCGACGGAACTACCGAAACACTAGATCAAGAGACGACCTCACATCAAACGTTTCGGCAATGCCGGTACTGGACGCAAGGGTACCGTTATAGAAAAACTCGCTTGCACCCTCCCGGTAAAGGTTCCGATACTCCGCCATCGCCTCAAACCCAAATTTCTCAAGCAGGGGAGATAGGGACGGCATTACCTCCTGGGGAACCGTTATAAGAGGCCTCTCATCATCAAGGAGCTCGATGGAGGCCGCGATCAGCGCAGTCCCTACTCCCCGTCCGCGGTGGTTGGCGTCCACGCGCAGCGAGCAAATCTTCTTTTCCGCGCCGTCGTCTTTGACAGTAGCCGCAATGTCATATGCCATCAACGCATACGGCTCGAAGGCGCTCAGCTTCCCCTTTTGCTTTGCGCTCTTAGATTCGGTGTTCAAAACTCTTCTTCTCTTCCCTATTGATTCCGTTATCCCCGGCCCCCGGGGATCCTCCCTTTTTCGTTAAGCAGTCGCCAGCAGCTAGGCGATCGCCTTTTTAAGGTTTCGCATTGCACGCTGCTCGTTCGAAAGCACGGCAAGGCCGACGCGAGTGGTTACGCGTCGGCCGCACAGATCGAGCTCCAAATAAGCAGTGCTCTTGCGTCTGTTAATGGTTTTGATAAGGCCCTCATGGCCCAGCAGCGGACCTGCCGTCACTACGACCTGGTCGCCATCCTTTAAGGCCTCGCTCATGGGCACTACGCGGTCTCCCCTGTGCGTAAAGCTGCCAATAAGCTGGACCTCTTCTTTTGCCAGCGGCACAAACTGACCGTCCTGGGCAAGCACCCGGGCAAAGTCGTCCATGCGCAGCAGATACTGTTGCACGGTGCGGGGATCTACCGTGTCGCAGATAAGATAACCGGGAAAGAGCGGCTTGGTTGTATTGACCCATTCGCCGTGTACTTTGATCTCGGTTAGAAATTGGGGGTAAAAGAGCTCCTCCATGGCGCCAGCCGGCACCACGCGCTCGATGCGCTCACGCATTACGTCTTCGCGACCGTTAATGACCTGGATCACATACCACACGAGCACCACCCCCCCCC
>NZ_WQPK01000044.1:3998-60531 GCF_018785265.1 Collinsella aerofaciens
ATATTCAAACCCTGAGCCCAGTCAGACAAGCACGTGGCTCTGCCCCACCGTGAACGGTATGTATAGAAGCAGTTGCTAGAGACGCGGAGGTGTATCGCAAAAAGACCGCATCCCCAGCTGGCTGCGTGCGAGCCAGTCAAGCGGGTACAAAACTGGACCGCACGCAAACAGCTGTAGGACTACTACGCTTTGACACGCAAGCTATTAAATGCACCTTGGAATTACATCAATGCAAATAAATAACGTCGCATGACTTCTTTATTGGAGCTCGTGGTGTTTCTGGCACCGCCGTTACGGCCGGATGCTGATCAACCCTGCGCTTTATGGCTTGCTGGAGCCGCGAGCACAGTTGAACTCATGTAACGTTATGTATCCTAGCACAAGCTGTTAGTGAAACTGATTTGGGCAGTACTGGACAACATTTCGTTCATTTAGCGTGTTCAAGGGGGCTGTTTTGCGATGTTGTTCACATTGATGCAGGTTATTGGGATGCTAACGGTGATTAGGCGCGTTCCTGATGCCCAAATGGAACGGCGATCTACACTGTTAATAGCGTTTGTCTAACAAACTATGTACAGACATGTGAAATAAATTGTGCAACTTTTTGTTGACGTAGGAGGGGTTTGCGGCGCAAGGTATTTTGGCATGAAAAAAGGCCTTCGGAATACCGAAGGCCTTTGTATTCACGATGGTGGAGACGAGGGGGATCGAACCCCTGACCTCTTGACTGCCAGTCAAGCGCTCTCCCAGCTGAGCTACGCCCCCGTGACGACGAAATACTATAGGGGAAGTTGGCGCGACGTGCAAGGACTTTTTTGGTCAGACTCTAAATGCCTAATGATATAGGTAAGCGATGGCAGTGCCGGTATGGACTTGAATCGTGGCTGTTGACCTGACGACGTTGCTGATGCCCGTGTCGGCCAACAGGCCCAGGGTGCTGTGATCTAGTTCCCACTCTAGTCCGTGTTCGCTTACTACCGTCCCAGGGGCTATGGCGATGATGGAGAACGTCTTGCCTTCGGCGCCTTCGATGGTCCACGACTCGCCTCCGTGAAGGATGCGGGCGACTACCTTGTCCTCGGCAATCCAGACTGGGGCGTCATCGTAGCCCGCGAGCAAGCCCAGTACGGAAAGCGCCATATCAGGACGGCCGCCGGTGGCGCAGCTCGCAACCACTTCGGCACCCGGCCAGCGGCGGCGAACGGAATCGAGGGCCAGTGCTAGATCGGTATAGTCCTTGTACGGGTCGTGGCGCTCAACTTCAAAGTCGGTAGCGGCATCGACCAGCGCGCGACCTGCATCGCTCACCGTGTCGGCATCCCCCACATAAACGTCGCAGCCCAGCCCCGCTCCCAGCAGCGCATCCAGGCCGCGGTCCACGGCGACAACGTGGTCGCACTCCCCCGCGAGCCTACGCAACAGATCCGCACTCGCCACCACAGGTGAGCCGCAGACCACTAATACCTTGCAAGCCACAGCCTTCGCCTAACCTTCATACGCAAGAACGCGATCCAAATCCAGCTCCTCATAGCTGTCAATAAAGATATCGCAGTTGGCGCGCACATCGTCCCGCTTCATGCGGCCGTGTGGGTCATAAATACCTACACGCTTAAAACCGGCGGCGCCGGAGCTCTTAAGGCCAAAGACCGCATCCTCAAACACCCATGCGCGCTCAAACTTGTGCCCGTGACGCTCCTCCAAACGGCGCAGCGCCAGCTCGTATACGTCGGGGAACTGCTTGGAACGTCCCGCCTCGCCCGTGGTGGTAATAAACTCCATGTAGGCATCGAGCCCGGCGCCCGCAAGCGCAGACGTAACCAACTCGGCCGGCGTGGACGTGGCGACGCACATGGCAATACCGGCTTCCTTCGCCTGCTTCAAAAATGCAAGCAGGCCCTCGCGCGGCGGCACCTTGGAGTAGCCATCGATCAGGATGCCGCTCAGCTCGCGGTAGAGCTCCTCGCCATTATCGCCAGTGCCCCACGTGTCGTGGTAGGCCTGGCATTCGTCCTCGAGCGAAAGATGCTCAAACTGGGCAAAATCGTCGACCGTCACGTCGACACCGTGGCGGTGCAATAATTCGGGCTGGGCATAGGCCCAAACGGGGGTGCTATTAACCAGTGTGCCGTCGCAATCGAAAATAAAAGCAACCTTGGGAGCGGCGGTATGGGACATAAACGTACCTTTCGATGTCAAATGGTAAACAACCTGCTAAAATAGTTTTACCAAACGTCAGGCTAACAATTTTGAAACCCTAATTGGTAAAACTGTCAAGAGTTTTACCACAGCAATTCTGCCAGTGGTATAAACATGTCGCTTACCGATTAAACGCCCCCGCAAATCCGCTTTCGTCCATAAAACTAACGCACAGGTGTTATCGTAGTTTCTGCCGAAAGTTCCACCGAGCACGCGAGGTGGAACGAATCACTGAAACTTCGCCGTCCCTTCGATTCGTGCAGCCTTGGACCTTTCGCATCTAGTCACCAAGGCAACACGCTGCCGCGTCATGATGGGATCAAACGTGAGCGATACAAAGCTAAAGCCAACGGCTAAAAAGCCCGCAACCCGCAAACCGGCTCCGCACACACCGGAGCTCTCCAAGGACGATGTCTACCTGTTTGGCATTGGAATGTGGGAGCGCAGCTGGGAAAAGATGGGCGCGCATCCCGACACGCAGCAGCGCACGCGCGGCTGGCGCTTTTGCGTTTGGGCGCCCGACGTAAAGAGTGTCCATGTCATTGGTGAATTTAACGACTGGGATGAGCAGGCCAACCCGCTGGTGCCCGTGCATACGAGCGCTATTTGGGAAGGCTTTATTCCTGGCGCCGAGCAGGGTCAGCTCTATAAATATCTTATTGAGACCAACGAGGGTGAAAAGCTCTACAAGGCCGATCCGTATGCCTTTAAGGCCGAGTGCCCTCCGGGTACCGCGAGCGTGCTGTGGACCCTCGATGGCTACAAGTGGAACGACGCCGCGTGGCTCAAGCGCCGCGCCGGTCACAACCATATGTCGCAGCCGCTTAACATCTACGAGGTGCATATTGGCTCGTGGAAGCGCCACGGTGACGCGCCGCAGGGCGAGCCCGACGAGTACGGCAACTACCCCGGTCCCATGGACCCCTTCCCCGCGCAGCGCGGCGAGTTTTACACCTACGACGACCTGTCGGTGGAGCTCGTGGACTACGTGCGCGACATGGGCTATACGCATATCGAGGTCATGCCGCTCATGGAGCATCCCTTCGACGGCTCCTGGGGCTACCAGACGACCGGCTACTATGCCGCCACATCGCGCTACGGCAACCCGCAGCAGCTCATGCACTTTATCGATGCGTGCCACGAGGCGGGTATCGGCGTGATTATGGACTGGGTGCCCGGCGGTTTTTGCGCCGACTCCCACGGCCTTGCCACCTTTAACGGTCACATGCTGTTTGAGCACGAGATTCACCCCAACTGGGGCACGCACAAGTTTGACTTCGCCCGCGGCGAGGTCCGCTCCTTCCTGGTCTCCAACGTACTGTATTGGCTCGAGAACTTCCACGTGGATGGCATTCGCATGGACGGCGTGTCCAGCATGCTGTACCTCAACTTTGGCATCGATGATCCCGGCCAAAAGAAGTTCAACAAGTACGGTACCGAGGAGGACCTGGACGCCAGCGCGTTCATTCGCCAGGTCAACTGCGCCGTGGAGGCGCACTACCCCGACGTGATGATGATGGCCGAGGAGTCCACCGCGTGGCCGCTCGTGACCTATCCGCCGCAGGACGGCGGCCTAGGCTTCCACTACAAGTGGGACATGGGCTGGATGAACGACACCCTGCACTACATGCAGACCGATTTTCCGTGGCGTCCCGGCAACCACGGCCTGCTCACGTTCTCCATCATGTACGCCTTTACCGAGAATTTCATCTGCCCGCTGAGCCATGACGAGGTCGTGCACGGCAAGTGCTCGCTCATCGGCCGCATGCCGGGCGACTGGTGGCGCCAGTTTGCCGGCCTGCGCACGCTGGCTTTCTACCAAATGACGCACCCCGGTGCCAAGCTCAACTTTATGGGCAACGAGATCGGCCAATTTATTGAATGGCGCTACTACGAGTCCATTCAGTGGTTCCTGACCGACGAGTACGAGACCCACCGTCATCATCAGGCGTTTATCAAGGCGCTCAACCACCTGTACACCGCCGAGCCCGCCCTGTACGAGCGCGGCTATACCGACGACGGCTTTACCTGGATCGACGCGGACAACTCCAAGCAGTCCATCGTGAGCTTTGTGCGTCAGGGCGAGGACGTCGATGACGACCTGGTGATCCTGATCAACTTTGACCCGGCAAGCTACGAGAGCTTCCGCGTGGGCGTACCGCGTGAGGGTGACTGGGAGGTCATCTTTGACTCCGACCGTCCCGAGTTTGGCGGCAGCGGATACGCCGGTGAGGAACCCTACACCTGCTCGAGCGAGCCCTATCCCTGGAACGGGCAGATGGACTCTATCGAGATGAAGGTGCCCGGCCTGGCAGGCGTGGTGCTTAAACGCCGCGGTCCCAGTAGCTACAAGCCGCCCGTGGATGAGGCCCCCAAGAAGGCGACGCGCAAGCGCACGTCCTCGGTAAAGCCCAAGCCCGCGGCTGCCAAGAAGGCTCCGGTTAAGGCGAAGACCGCCAAGCCCGCTGCCAAGGCTACGGCTAAGACCAAGGCCAAGAAGGCAACCAATAAAAAGGCTGCTCCCAAGGCTAAGGCAGGCGCTGTTAAAGCATCCGGCAAGGATGCGTAACAAAGCCGTTACAGCTGTAATTACCCGCCCCGCGAGGGCGTAGGATACAAGTCATAACCGTTCCGGGAGAAACATCCCCGGGGGAAAGGAACGTATGAATAAGATCTTCGACAACAAGCAGGAGTTTACCGAGCTCTATCGCGATGCCGTCATGAGCATCAGCGGCAAGAGCATCGAGGCCGCCAGCGACCTCGACCGCTTTAACGCCCTGGCCAAGCTCGTGGCCGAGAAGGCGCGCACCGTTGCCACCAAGAGTGACGCCCGCGTCACCGCGGAGGGCAAGAAGCGCGTGTACTACTTCTCGATCGAGTTTTTGATCGGCCGCCTGCTCGACAACTACCTGCTCAACTTTGGCGTGCGCGACATGGTCGCCGAGGCGCTCGACGACATGGGCTTTGACCTGTCCGTCATCGAGAACCAGGAGCCCGATCCGGCTCTGGGCAACGGTGGCCTGGGCCGTCTGGCCGCATGCTTCCTGGATTCCATGGCAGCCGAGGGCATTGCCGGCTACGGCAACGGCATGCGCTACCGCTACGGCCTGTTTAAGCAGGAGATCGTCAACGGCAGCCAGGTCGAGGCCACCGACGAGTGGCTCACCCACGGCTATCCTTGGGAAGTCCGTCGTCAGGACAAGGCCGTGACCATTAAGTTTGGTGGCCACGTCGAGGGCTTTGAGGAGAATGGCCGCACGTTCTACCGCACGGTGGATACGCAGGACATCCTGGCCGTCCCTTATGACATTCCCGTCGTGGGCTATGCCGGCGAGACCGTCAACAAGCTGCGCGTCTGGGCCGCCGAGCCGGTCGAGGAGCACTTTGACCTTGAGGCCTTCAACCGCGGCGACTACGCCCTGGCCGACGCCGAGCGCGCCGAGGCCGAGGCCATCAGCGCCATCCTCTACCCCAACGACGCCGGCGAGC
The DNA here is from genome assembly GCF_018785265.1 of Collinsella aerofaciens. Lineage (GTDB taxonomy): Bacteria > Actinomycetota > Coriobacteriia > Coriobacteriales > Coriobacteriaceae > Collinsella > Collinsella aerofaciens_AI. The sequence continues at coordinate 9,684 of NZ_WQPK01000044.1, forward strand.
ACGGCCGTCTGCTGCGCCTGAAGCAGGAGTACCTGTTTGTATCGGCCGGCATCTACAGCCTGCTCGACACCTTTGAGAAGGAGCACGGCGAGAACTGGGAGCTGCTGCCGCAGTTTGTGGCCATCCATACCAACGACACGCACCCCGCTATGTGCGGCCCCGAGCTCATGCGTATCCTCATCGACGAGAAGAAGCTCGAGTGGGACGACGCCTGGAACATCGTGACGCAGGTTGTGAGCTACACCAACCACACCATTCTGCCCGAGGCTCTGGAGAAGTGGCCCATCGGCACGTTCTCCAAGCTCCTCCCCCGCGTGTACCAGATCATCGACGAGATCAGCCGTCGTTGGCACGAGTCGTTCGACACCACGCAGGAGGGCTGGCAGGAGCGTCTGCGCCAGACCGCCATCCTGTGGGACGGCGAGATCCGCATGGCCAACCTGTCCGTGATCTGCAGCCACAGCGTCAACGGCGTGGCCAAGATCCACTCCGACATCATCAAGAACATCGTGCTCAAGGACTTCTATGCCCTCACGCCCGAGAAGTTCACCAACAAGACCAACGGCATCTCGCACCGTCGCTTCTTTGCCGAGGCCAACCCCACCTACGCCAAGCTCGTGACCGAGGCTATTGGCGACGGCTGGCTGAAGGACGCCTTTGAACTGGAGAAGCTCAAGGAGTTTAAGGACGACACCGAGTTCCTGAAGGCCGTGGGTGCCTCCAAGCGCGCCAACAAGGAGCGTCTGGCCGCCTACGTTAAGGCCGAGACCGGTCTGGTCATTGACCCCAACACCGTCTTCGATGTTCAGGTTAAGCGCTTCCATGCCTACAAGCGCCAGCTCATGAACATCATGAAGGTGATGGACATCTACAACCGTCGCATCGCCGATCCCAACTTCCACGTGACGCCGACGACCTTCATCTTTAGCGGCAAGGCTGCCTCGAGCTACACCTTTGCCAAGGAGACTATCCGTCTGATCAACTCCGTGGCCGATGTCATCAACAACGACCCGCGCGTCAACGAGGTCATGAAGGTCTGCTTTATCCCAAACTTCCGCGTGAGCAACGCCCAGCTCATCTACCCCGCCGCCGAGATCTCGGAGCAGATCTCCACGGCCGGCAAAGAGGCCTCGGGCACGTCCAACATGAAGCTCATGATGAACGGCGCCATTACGCTGGGCACCCTCGACGGCGCCAACATCGAGATCGCCGACCTGGCCGGCCGCGAGAACGAGGCCATCTTTGGCCTGACCGCCCCCGAGGTCGAGCAGCTCTGGGCATCCAACAGCTACTTTGCGTGGGATACCCTCAACGGCGACCGCGAGCGCCTGGGCCGCGTGATGGACGAGCTCAAGGACAACACCTTTGCGGGTCTTTCGGGCAACTTCGAAAGCATCTACAACGAGCTCATGAACAACAACGACCCCGACCTGGTCATGGCAGACTTCCGCAGCTACGTGGATGCATGGGAGAAACTCACCGGCAGCTATGGCGACCAGGAGACCTGGAACCGCAAGGCCCTGCTCAACACCGCCTCGAGCGGCTGGTTCTCGAGCGACCGCACCATTCGCGAGTACCGCGACGAGATCTGGCACGCTTAAAGGCGCGCGAGCTCCCCTATGCCAGCACGGCATTACTCGACGGGCGTGACGTTGCGCCGCGCCCGTCGCTAATGGGTTTAGGAACATCGATGACAGAAGGAGAAATCGATGAGTAAGAAAGAATGCATCGCGATGCTCCTCGCAGGAGGACAGGGCAGCCGATTGGGGGCACTCACCCAAAAGATCGCCAAGCCGGCGGTTAGCTTTGGTGGCAAGTTCCGCATTATCGACTTTTCGCTCTCCAACTGCTCCAACTCGGGCATCGACACGGTGGGCGTTCTGACGCAGTATCGCCCCTACCTGCTGCATGCCTACGTGGGCTCCGGCGAGGCTTGGGATCTGGACAGCCGCGACGGCGGCGTTTCGATCCTGCCGCCGTACGAGACGCAGACCGGCGGCGCATGGTATGCGGGCACGGCCGACGCCATTACGCAGAACCTCGACTACATCAAGGCCAACGACCCCAAGTACGTCCTGATTCTTTCGGGCGATCACCTGTATCGAATGGACTACCGCAAGATGCTCAAGACGCACATTGAGAACAACGCCGACCTCACGGTGAGCGTTATGCCCGTGCCGTGGGAAGAGGCCAGCCGCTTTGGCATCCTGACCACCGACCCCGAGGACGGCCACATCACCAAGTTCACCGAGAAGCCCGATAAGCCCGATTCGAACCTCGCGTCCATGGGCATCTACATCTTCTCGGCCGACGTGCTGATCGAGGCGCTCGAAGAGGACGCTCTAGACCAGCGCTCGAGCCACGACTTTGGCAAGGACATCATCCCCAAACTGCTCGGCGAGGGCAAACGCCTGTACAGCTACGAGTTCCACGGCTTTTGGAAGGACGTCGGCACCATCGCCAGCTTCCACGAGACCTCGATGGACCTGCTGGGCAACAACCCCGAGTTCGATTTGTTCGACAAGCACTTCCCCATCATGTCCAACATCACCACGCGTCCGCCGCACTACATTGGTCCGGACGGCCGCCTGGACGACTGCCTGGTCTCCAACGGCTGCAAGATCTACGGCACCGCTCGCCACTCGATCCTTTCGACCGATGTCATCATCGAGGAGCGCGCCGTGGTCGAGGACTCCGTGCTGCTGCCGGGTGCGCACGTTAAGAGCGGCGCGCACATCTGCCGCGCTATTTTGGGCGAGAACTCCACGGTCGAAGAGGGCGTGAAGCTCGGCTCTGTCGATACCACCAAGGATACGGCCGTCGTTGGAAATGACGTCGTTATCGGGAAGGGGGAATGATCCGATGATCAATCGCAAGGCCATCGGTTATATCACCGCTAACTACTCTTCGACCTACGGCAGCGTGCTGCTCAAGGACCGCCCCATCGCGTCCGTTCCGTTTTTAGGCCGCTACCGCCTGATCGACTTCCCGCTGTCCAACATGATGAATGCCGGCATTAAGACCGTCGGCGTCGTCATGCCGGGCAATTACCGCTCGCTGATCGACCACGTGGGTTCGGGCAAGGACTGGGGCCTGGACCGCAAGAAGGGCGGCCTGTTCATGGTGCCCGGCAACGCGTATGGCACCACCAAGGGCGGCATGCGCTTCCTGCTGCGCGACATCATCTCCAACAAGACGCTGTTCCAGCGCTCGGACAAGCCCTATGTTGTGATGATGGGCACCAACATCATCTTTAACATGGACCTCAACACCATCATCGACGCGCACGAGAACTCCGGCGCCCAGATGACCGTGGTGTACTGCAAGGCCACGCACAACGTCGACGACGAGACCAAACTCGAAATCAACGAGAACGGCCGCCTGACGGGCGTGAGCGCTGGCGTCGTGTACGGCGACAACGCCTCTATGGACTGCTGCATCGTCAACCGCGAGACGCTGCTCGAGATCATCGATCACTACCAGGCCGCCGACTATCTGGACCTGCTCGAGGCACTCCAGGGCGACTTTGGCAACATCGACGTGTGCAGCTACGAGTACAAGGGCGAGGTCGTGGGCGTGTTTAGCGAGAAGTCACTGTATCGCCGCAGCATGGACCTGCTCGACCAGACCGTGGCCGACCAGCTCTTTGACCCCGAGCGCCCGATCCTGACCAAGGCTCACGACGTGCCGCCTTCGCGCTACGCGACCGGTAGCCACGCGTGCAACTCGATCATCTCGGCCGGCTGCATCATCAAGGGCACCGTGCGCAACTCGATCCTGTCGCGCGGCGTTGTGGTTGAGGAAGGCGCCTCGGTGACCAATTCGATCATCAACCAGAGCTGCGTCATCAAGAGCGGCGCCCGCGTTGAGAATGCAATCCTGGACAAGAACAACGTGGTTCCCACCAACACCGAGCTTCGCGGCACGCCCGAGAACATCCTGGTGCTGGGAAAGGCCCCGTTAACTTCTGATATCACCAACGCGAGCTAGCTTTGGCACCGCAACATCGCTCGTAACACGTAGAATAGCCGCCCGGTTTGCGCCAGGCGGCTATTCTCGAATTGCAACAGGGAGACAATATGGCTGATTCCAGCAAAAAGATGCAGATCGTGTTTGCCTCGGCCGAGTGCGCACCGTTTGTGAAGACCGGTGGCCTGGGCGACGTGGCGGGCTCGCTGCCTGCGGCGCTTGTGCGCGCCGGCGCCGAAGTAATCGTGATGGTGCCCAAGTACGCCACCATCAAGGACGAGTACAAGTCGCAGATGGAGCACTTCTCCGACTTTTACGTGAGCCTGGGCTGGCGCAATGAGTACTGCGGACTCGAGAAGCTCGAGCACGACGGCGTCACCTATATGTTCATCGACAACGAGCGCTACTTCGCGCGCGACTATCCGTACGGCTTCTTTGACGACGGCGAGCGCTTTGCGTTCTTCTCCAAGGCCATCACCGAGAGCCTGCAGCACCTGCCCGCCGGCTTTGAGTGCGACATCCTGCACTGCAACGACTGGCAGACGGCGCTGGCGCCCGTGTTTTTGCGCGAGTTCTACCAGGGCCTGCCGCTGTATGACCGCGTCAAGACCGTGTTCTCGATCCACAACGTGGCGTTCCAGGGCCAGTTTAGCGACACCGTGATGGAGGACATCCTTGGTGTGGCGCACATTCCGGCGGCCGCCTCGCAGCTGCGTTGCGACGCCTGCAGCATCAACTACATGCTGGGCGCGTTGCACTATGCCGATGCCATCACCACGGTGAGCCCCACCTATGCCAACGAGATCCAGACGCCCGAGTTTGGCGAGGGCTTGGACGGTGTGCTGCGCGAGCGCTCCTACGCGCTGCAGGGCATCCTCAACGGCATTGACGTTGCGGGCTTTGACCCGGCGACCGACAAGCGCATTGCCGCCAACTACACCGTGGAGGACCGTTCCGGCAAGGCCGTGTGCAAGGCCAAGCTGCAGGAGGAACTGGGCCTCGAGGTTCGCGACGACCGTCCGCTCATGGTGATGGTCACGCGCCTGACGCGCCAGAAGGGCATGGATCTGGTCATGTACGCGCTCGACCGCATCCTGTCCGGCGGCGTGCAGGTGGCGGTGCTGGGCACCGGCGACCGCGACTACGAGGACGGCCTGCGCTACTTCCAGGACAAGTACCCCGGCACCATGGCCGCACGCATCGAGTTCGATCCGGCGCTGTCGCAGCGCATGTATGCCGCCGCCGACATGTTCCTGATGCCTTCGAAGTTTGAGCCCTGCGGCCTGTCGCAGATCATCGCCATGCGCTACGGCACGCTGCCGATTGTTCGCGAGACCGGTGGCCTGAAGGACACCGTGCAGCCGTACAACGAGTTTACCGGCGAGGGCACGGGCTTCTCGTTTAGCAACTTTAACGGCGACGAGATGGGCGATGCGGTATTCCGCGCGGCGCGTCTGTTCTGGGATAACCGCGACGCCTGGAACCAGCTGGTCACGCAGGCCATGAGCCAGGACTTTAGCTGGACGCGCTCGGCCGATAAGTATCTGGACCTGTACTTCTTTATGCATCCGGAGATTGAGAGGCCGGCGGCTGTTGTCGACGAGCCTGAGGCTGCAGCTGAGCCGGTGGCCGCCGAGAAGCCCAAGACCGAGGAGATGCCGGTTGAGGCTGAGCCCGCAAAGGCCGAGCCTGAGGTGAAGGCTGAGGTTGTTCCTGAGGCAGAGGCCGAAGTCAAGCCCGCTGCAAAGCCCGCAGTTAAGAAGACCACGACCCGCAAGACGACCGCTAAGAAGGCTACGACGACCAAGGCTGCCACGACAAAAACAACGGCTGCCAAGGCAACGACCACGCGCAAGCGCACGACCGCCGCTGCCAAGAAGGCCGCCGATGTCGAGGCTGCTCCCGAGGTAAAGGCAGAGGCCGCCGAGGCCCAGCCGGCCGCTAAGGCTCCGGCCAAGTCCACTGCCAAGAAGTCGACCGCGTCCAAGACCACGACCGCCAAGAAGGCAACGGCAGCCAAGAAGACCACGGCAAAGAAGTCAACGACCACGAAGGCCGCCACGACCAAGGCAGCCGCAAAGCCGGCCGCCAAAGTCGAGGAGACGCCCGCCGAGACCAAGGCCGAGGCATCCGTCGAAGCCAAGCCGGCCGCCAAGACCACCACGCGCAAGCGTGCCACGACGACGGCCAAGAAGACCACGACCAAGGCTGCTGCTCCCAAGGCAGAGGCTAAGCCCGCTGCTGCCAAAGTGGAGCCCAAGGCCGAGGTAAAGGCCAAGCCGGCGCCGAAGACCGCTGAGGTCAAGGCCGCCCCGAAGGCAGAGGCTAAGCCCGAGCCTGCCAAAGAGACCCCGGTCTCCCCCGCCGCTCCGGCCGAGGAAAAGGCTCCGACCAAGAAGACGTCCGTCCGCAAGGCAACGGCCACCCGCAAGCGCCGCTAGTCCACAGACGATCCAAAACCTCATCAAACCCTTATCAAGGGGCGCTCCAACCGGGCGCCCCTTATCTGTGGATAGTTGGTAAAACGATTTTCTAGGACAACCGTTCGCCGATGGTAAACGGATGTTGTTTATACAGCCTGTGTGCAACAGATATACTTACATCCTGTGCGTAAAGCCCATGGCCAGCAGGTCATGATTCTATTGAACTGGACCGTACTATGAGATTGATACACAACAGCCGTCTGCCGCAGTTTCGCACTCCGTTTGGCGCTGTGACCACAGGAACTACCCTTTCGCTCTCCGTGATTCTGGAGGATGCCGACCCCGCGCAGGCAACGCTTACGCTGCGCACCTGGGTCGATGATATCGGTGAGTCTCTGTATCCCATGACGCACGAGGGCGACGGCATATTTAGCGTAGAACTCAAGTGCACTGAACCATGTCTTATCTGGTACAGCTTTATCTGCAATATCGAAGGCCAGCCTGAGGTTCGCCTGGGCGCACCACAGGGCCGCACCGGCGGCGAAGGCGTAACCTACGACTACGCTGAGGTGCCGTCATTCCAGGTCACCGTCTACAAACACCGTGAGAACCGTCCCACCTGGTACGAGCGCGGTATGGTCTACCAGATCTTCCCCGATCGCTATGCCCGCGACGAGCACTGGCGCGAGCGCACGCTGGCCGAGGTCGAAAAGCCGCGTAAGGGCATTCAGCGCCGCATGGTCGAGGACTGGAACGAGCCGCCTGTGTACGAGCGCGCCGAGGACGGCTCCATCAAGACCTGGGACTTTTACGGCGGATCGCTCAAGGGCATTCAGAAAGACCTGCCCCGCATCGCCGAGCTGGGCTTTACGGCCATCTACCTCAACCCCATCTTTGAAGCCGCGAGCAACCACCGCTACGACACCGCCGATTACACCAAGATCGATCCGATTCTGGGCACCGAGCAGGACTTTACCGAGCTGTGCGAGGCGGCCGAGAAGCTGGGCATTTCCATCATTCTGGACGGTGTGTTCAACCACACGGGCGACGATTCGATCTACTTCAACCGCTACGGCAACTACCCCGGCGTGGGCGCGTGGCAGAGCGAGGATTCGCCGTGGCGTGATGCGTTTTATTTCCACGAGGACGGCTCGTACGACTGCTGGTGGGGCGTGGGCAATATGCCCGCCATCAATGAGAGCTCCGAACTGGTACGCGAGAGGCTCCTGGGCAAGGACGGCGTGATCCGCAAATGGCTGCGCGCCGGCGCTCACGGTTGGCGCCTGGATGTGGCCGACGAGCTTTCCGACGATTTCCTAGCTGAGATCAAAAAAGCTGTGCTCGCCGAGAAGCCCGACGCGCTGCTGCTCGGCGAGGTCTGGGAAGATGCCTCCAACAAGATCAGCTACGGTCATCTGCGTCGCTATCTGCAAGGCTCTGAGCTCGACTCGGCCATGGATTACCCCTTCCGCGATATGGTCATCGGCTTTTTGATGGGCTACAAAAACGCCTACCAAGCTGCCGAGGATATCGAGACCTTGCGCGAGAACTATCCGCGTGAGGCCCTGTCTTGCGCGCTTAATCTGCTTTCGAGCCACGACCGTCCGCGCATTATCTCGGTGCTCGGCGGCGGCCCTGACGAGTCGCAGCTGCCCGAGAGTGAGCGCAGCAAATGGCGCCTGGACGAGAACTCCATGGGCCTGGCCAAGAGCCGCTTTTGGCTGGCGACGCTCATGCAGATGACGTTCCCGGGCGTTCCCTCGATCTATTACGGTGACGAGTACGGCTTGGAGGGTCTCACCGATCCGGGCAATCGTCGCACCATGCCGACCAAGGAAAACCTGCACGACTTCGATACGCTTGCGATCGTCAAGAACGCATCTGCTGTGCGCCGCGCGTTGCCGTTTATGATCGACGGTGAAATCAAGGCCTTTGCGCTCAATGACGAAGTACTCGCTTATACGCGCACCGGTAAAGACGGCGAGTCCGCGACCGTCATCATCAACCGCAGCCTGCGCAATTCACACCGCGTGACGATTCCGGCGCTCGGCGAATGCGCGAGCGATGTGATTAGCGGTCACGAGTGCGAGATCCACAACGGCACGGTCACGCTCGACCTGTACCCGCTGGGTTCGTCGATCATCTATCACCACGCCGAGCAGCGCCTGCAGGAGCCGCTCGATCACGGTGCGGGTGTTGTGTGCCATATCACATCGGTGCCGACCGACGACGGCAAGCCCGGTACGATCGGCGCGCCCACGCGTCGCTTTATCGACCATCTGGCCGCCATGGGCATGCGCTACTGGCAGGTTCTCCCCGTCAACCCCACGGACTTCTTCCGCTCCCCTTACGCCGGTCCTTCGGCCTTTGCAGGCAATATCAACCTGCTACCCGAGAGCCACGAGGAGCTGGCAGCCGACTTTGAGACCTGGAAGGCCCGCGGCGGCGAGGATGCCGATCCGCTGTACACTGCGTTTAAACATCGCAATGCCGATTGGCTCGAGAAATACTGCGTCTACATGGCCGTTAAGAAGTACTTTGAGGGCGAGTCGCGCCATGATTGGCCGGCAGATGTCGCGCGCTACAACGAGCATCTGATCGACGACAAGCGCTTTCACAACGAGGCCGAGCTTCAGGCGTACATGCAGTACCGCTTTGACTTGGCTTGGTGCGAGCTCATGAACTATGCGCACAAGAAGGGCATCGAGGTTATCGGCGATATTCCTATGTACGTGTCCGACGATTCGGCAGACGCGTGGAGCGAACCCGAGAACTTCTGGCTGTCCGATACCGGCAAGGCGATTGAGATTTCCGGTGCACCGCCCGACAACTTTGCGCCCGAGGGCCAGGTGTGGGGCAACCCGACGTTCCGCTGGGACCACATGAAGCAGAACGGCTATAGCTGGTGGATGGATCGCCTGCGTCGCGCGTTCTCGCTCTACGACCGCGTGCGCCTGGATCACTTCCTGGGATTCCACAGCTACTTCAGTATCCCCGCAGGCAAGGCTTGCGCCGAAGGTCGCTGGTTGGCGGGACCGGGCAAGGACCTGTTCCAGACCGCTTATGACGAGCTGGGTCCGCTCAACTTTATCGCTGAGGACTTGGGCTATCTGACGCCCGGTGTTCGCGCCATGGCATCGACCTGCGGTTTCCCCGGCATGGACGTGCTGGAGTTTAGCGACTACGACGTTCGTTGCGGTGTGCATCCCACGCCCGGCAAGATTCTGTACACCTCGACGCACGATACGTCGACGCTGGCCGGCTGGTGTACGCGTTCCTTTGCGGGCGGCGATGAACCGAGCGGTGTTGAGGTGGCGGCCAAGCTGATGAGCGACGCGCTGGCAAGCGACGCTCCCCTGGTGATGATGCCGCTGCAGGATGTCCTGGGGCTTGGCGACGACGCGCGCATGAACGTTCCGGGCGTGGCCACGGGCAACTGGACCTGGCAGGCTGACGAGGCAGACATTGCAGCCGCCGAGAACAAAACCGCACAGCTCCTGCGCAACAACCATAGATTCTGGGGCGAAGCGTGATAAAAGCCCCGATATAGGGTACAGTTACAGATGTTTGAATTTTTGCGGGCAGAGTAATCTGCCCGCTTTGTGCTGAAAAGGAAGTATTATGGCGCGCTACGATTACAAGTGCTCGAGCTGCGGCAACGTGTTTGAGGTTGAGCATCCCATGTCCGAGACTCCCGAGGTCGTGTGCCCCAGCTGCGGTGCCCCGGCGGCCAAGACGTTCTCGGCCAGCGGCATTAAATTTGAGGGCAGCGGTTTCTACAACACCGACCAGCGAAGCGGCGGCTCCAGCACCAGCGCCACGAGCGGCTGCTGCGCCAACTGCCCGCATAGCCACTAGAAACCAAATAGCCCCGCGACCGACACCGATCGCGGGGCTGATTCTTTGCGCTATAGGTGGCTCTATGAGTTGCGGTGAGATAAGGACTGTTTGGTGGGCTGAAGCCGCTATTCAATCCCTATTTCACCGCAACTTAGTAGTTACTTGTGGACCAGTCTGGCGCAGAAGTGACCGTCGTAGGAATCGGCGTTTACCGGCACGCTTTGGAAGAGGCCTCGATCGTCCTGTCGTACGGATACGAGCTTCTTGGCCTGATTGAACTCGGGGAGTTGCAGAATCTGCGCCTCGGAGAGCGGCTCCAGGCTAAAACCGGCACCCTCGGGAGAGGCTAGGAACGCGTCCACCACCTGCGTGTTCTCCTCGTCGAAAACCGAACACGTCGCATAGATGAGCTCGCCGCCGGCAGCCACGCGCGCGGCGGCTTCCTTGAGCATCGTAAGCTGCAGTTTGGGCAGCTCAACCGTTACATCCTTTTCGGTCAGACGCCACGGTATCTCGGGATGACGGCGCATGGTGCCGGTGCCAGAGCACGGCGCATCGATAAACACCGTGTCGAACAGGGCAGGCTCGCCAAGCATGGCATCAAACGATGTGAGCACCTCATCAAGCTCGCAGGCATCACCCGAAACCGTACGAACGCCCTGAATACCGGCCTTATGCAGGCGAGCGAGATTCAGATCGCACTTGCGATCATGCAGATCGAGCGCCGTATGCTGACGCTCATAGCCCGCACGCTTGGCTTGGCACATCATCACATAGGTCTTGGTACCACGACCGGCACCAATCTCAAGGCAGTTACCAGGGCGCGTGGCAGCTGTAGCGATAAGCTGCGCGTTGAGATCAGATGCCACCGCGGCAGCACGCTCAAACACACCCGAAGCAACGGTAACCTGGGCATCAACCGGGGCATGGCAGCCCGGGAAGACCGGCGCGACGAGCTGCGAGATATACGGATCGGACTTAGTCGCAAAGGCGTTCTCATGCAGGGCCAGCGGCGCAGGTGCCAAGTTGCCGGCAAAGTTAAGCGCACCCTCGGGCGTGTCAAACGACGCCATAATACGAGCGCACAGCCAACGCGGCAGACCCATCAGGCGCGACAAACGAACCAAGCGTCGCTCAGACTCATCCACATCGGACGCAGTGGCAAAGTCCTCAACGTTGTCCGCAACCTTGTGCAGCACCGCGTTAGCCAAGCCCGCGGCAGACTTAGCACCGCTGCGAACCAGCTCAACACCCTGACTCACGGCAACGCGGCCCGGCGTATGCAGATAGAGCATCTCGAAGGCCGAGATGCGAAGCGCCATACGAACGCGCGGCGCGACCTTTTTGGGCTTATCCAAAAACTGATCGAGCAGCTCATCCAAACTGCCCTGCGTGGCGGCAACACCGAGCGCCAAACGAGCGGCAAAAGCTGAATCACGCTGGTCAATGGCCTTGGCGGAAGCACGGGAAGACAACACGTCGCGTGCGTACATACCGCGGCGATCGGCCTCCATCAACACATCGAGCGCAAGCTTGCGCGCGGGAGACAACTTGCTCATGACAGTACACCCCAGCTAAGTTCGGCACCCTGCAGACCGGCAGCCCAGGCAGAAGCAGCCATGGCACGCTTGCCATCGGGCTTAACCTCGAGCAGTTCAACCGCGCCATCAGAAAGGCCCAGGTAGACACGCTTGCTCTTGACGGCAACAGCGCCCTCGCCAAGCGACACATCGGCCGGCGCAGCATCGAGCACGCGAACCGACTTACCGGCAATCACGCAACGGGCAGGCGCGGTATCGGACGAAGCGAGCACATGACGCACGCAATCGAGCGCCGCCATCTGCGGATCCAGACGCATCTCCAGCTTGGAAATCTTGGCAGCATGGGTAACGAGCGTCTCATCCTGCTCGGTCCACACGGCGGTGCCATCGGCAAGAGAAGGAAGCGTATCGGCAAGCAGTTTGCCGCCAAGCTCACCAAGCTCCATCGTGAGCGCCTCGGCATGCTTACCGGCAACGGACGTGGAAGCCTGAGCACAATAAGCACCAGTATCCACGCCATGCCCAATGCGCATAATGGAAACGCCAGCAACCTCATCACCAGCAAGGATGGCACGCTGAATAGGAGCAGCCCCACGCCAACGAGGCAGCAGCGAAGCATGGACATTCACAATACCAAGCGGCGCCATATGCAGCACGTCATCCGGTAAAATGCAGCCATAGGCGGCCACGCAGAAAATGTCAGCCTGGGCAGTCTGGAGTGCCTCAACAACCTCAGGCGTCATGCGATTAGCCTCAACAACCGGCAACCCCAGCTCAAGCGCCTTGGCCTTAACAGGAGAAGGCTCAAGCTTCTTACCACGCCCACGAACAGCATCGGGGCGAGTAACAACAAGCGCAATCTCGTTACCAGCCTCGACAAGCGAAGTCAACGAAGGCACCGCAAAATCAGGCGTGCCCATAAACACAATACGCATAAAGGACGTCTCCTCTCAACCAAAGCCGAGACGGCTATAAATAACAGCGGAAAGCAAAGTACCCAGCCCATCCGCAATAACATTTCAACAAGAACAAATATACCCAAAACCAAAGAAAGAGCCGCAATAAAAGCAGCTCTTTCAGCAAAGCACCTATCAGCGAAGACGCCCTTCCCTAGCCCGACGGCACCCGGGCGAACCGAGCCAGAACAACGCAGTCCCCGGTGCTGAGCCCCCACATATCGTCCCGCGCGCAGTTTCGCAGCAAAGCGAGAATGTTTGAGCACGGGATGATATGTGGGGGCTCAGCACCGGGGACGGTGGGACCTACTCCGTTTCGCCCGGTCGAGCGCCGCGGGCCAGGGCGTCCTGGTACTCCTTGACTGCCTTGATCCTCTGCATCGGCTTAAGGCGCTCGAACATGGTATTGCCGTGCAGGTGGTCGATCTCGTGCTGCAGGCACACGCAGAACAGATCGCCCGAGGCTTCGTAGCGAATCAGGTTGGCGTCCAAGTCGTACGCCTCGACGACGACATGGTCGGGACGCTCGATCTCGCAGCTAATGCCGGGGATGGACAGGCAGCCCTCGCTAAACGGCACCAGATGATCGCTCTGCTCAACAATGACGGGATTGATAAGTACGTACGGGTCGTAGTCGTTCTTGTCGCTGTAGTCGCAGTCGATGGTGACGAGCTGAATGAGTTCGCCGATCTGCGGGGCAGCCAGGCCGCAACCGCCGTTCTCGAACATCATCTTCTTCATCTTCTCGGCAAGCGCCTCGATTGCCGGGGTGATCTCCTCGATGACGGCGCACTCCTGGCGAAGACGAGGGTCGGGCGACAGTACGATTCCGTTGGCTTCCATGGCCATCCTTTCGGGTTGTTACATCAAATCATAGGCGTCGACGTCAACGCTCACGCTCACGCCGCGTACAGAGCCCACCTCTTTGAGGCAGGCGTCGATATCGTCAGAGACATGGTACCCCACGGGCGACTTCACAAGCAGATGGAAGCGGTAACGGTCCTTGGCTCTCTCGATTACACACGAAGCCGGGCCCAGCACCTGGGGCACGGCACTCCCCGCCCGCAAAAAGTCGGGCGCGGCGGCATGCCAGCGGCGCTTAAGAAGCTTTGCAATGCGCCCGATGTAGTCTTGCGCGTCGTCTCGGTTCGCCGACCACACCAAAATGTTGACCAGGCGAACAAACGGCGGATACAGGGCGTCGCGGCGCTGGTCCAGGTCGTAGCCGGTAAAGATCGAGCGATTGTGCTCGGCGACGGCACGAATGACCGGATCCTCGGGCAGGTAGGTCTGAATGATAACCTCGCCGGGGCGATCGCCGCGACCGGCACGGCCCGCCACCTGTTCCAGCAGGTCGTAGGCGCGCTCCCCTGCGCGAAAGTCGGGCAGCTTGAGGGCGAAGTCGGCATTGACCACGCCCACGAGCGTGACCTCAGGAAAGTCGAGACCCTTTGCGATCATCTGGGTGCCCAGCAACACGGCGCAATCGGCCGCATCGAACTGCTCGAGCAGCTTTTTGTGCGCATCCTTGCCGCGCGTGGAATCGGCATCCATGCGAATAATGGCGACATCCTCGGGAAGCATCTGGTGCAGTGCGTCCTCGATCTGCTGCGTGCCTAGACCCATTTTTGCCAGGTAGCGACTTCCACATTTGGGACAGCGGCTCGTGGGCGCGGGATACGGCTGCACGCGCCAGGACGATCCGCAGGTGTGACACTGCAGCGTGTGCGTGCGCTCGTGATACGTAAGCGCGGTGGAGCAGTGGTTGCAGGTGGGGACGCAGCCGCACTCGCGGCACATCAGGAATGGCGCAAAGCCACGGCGGTTGTGCAGCAGCACGGCCTTCTCGCGGCGCTCGACCACACGTTCCAGGCCTTCCATCAGCGGTTTTGAGAACATGGAGCGACTGCCGTGCGAGAACTCGCGGCGCAGGTCGGCAATGCGAACCGTGGGCAGCACGGCATGCCCCGGGCGCTCGGGCATCTCGACGCGCGTCCAGGTGGCACCGTTGTACGTGCCGCGGCGGCAGCGGTCGAGGGCCTCGGCAGAAGGCGTGGCGGAGCCCAACACGAGCGGGCAGCGGTAGCGGCGCGCCATCTCGGCCGCCACCTCGCGCGCGTGGTAGCGCGGGCTGGAACCCTGCTTGTAGCTGGTCTCGTGCTCCTCGTCGATGATGATGAGGCCCAAGTCGCTGAGCGGACAAAAGAGCGCCGAGCGGGCGCCCACGACCACGCGTGCGGCACCGCTGGCGACCATATCCCACTGGTCCAGGCGCTCGCCGGCCGAGAGGCGCGAATGGAACACGGCGACCGTCTCGCCAAAGCGAGAGCGGAAGCGGCCGACGGTCTGGGCCGTCAGCGATATCTCGGGCACGAGCACGCAGGCTGAGCGGCCAGCCGCGAGTACGCGTTCGATGGCGGAGAGGTAAACCTCGGTTTTGCCGGAGCCGGTGACGCCGTCGACCAGCACCACGTCGCCATGAGCGTCCAGACGGGCGCGCTCAATCTGCGCGAGTGCCTGTTGCTGGCCGTTGGTAAGGGAGACCGGCGCCTTGCCGCTTGCCGAGGACAGCGTGGTCTGCTCGCTGCATCCACGCCAGGCGCGGCGCTCCTCCACCACTACAACGCAACGTTTTTCGAGCGCTTTAATGGTCGCAGACATACTGTTGTAGAGCAGGTTGAGGTCGCGCGTCGTAACCGGGCCGCACTGGAGCGCCTCGATAAGCTGGCGCTGGCGAACGGCAGTCTTGGGCGGCGTGTAGTCGAAACCCTCGGGCGTGAGCATGACCCAGCGGTTTTGAATAGGCTTGACGGTGGGACGCTCAACCGACCATGCGCCGTCATCGCCCTTGACCACGCGCGGGCTTCCACCCGGGGGCAAGAACAAACGCAGGCACTCGGAAAGCGTTGCGACGTACTCGCGGCTCATCCAGCGCGCGATGCGGGCGGCCTCTGCGGTAAAGAGCGGCTTGCTGAGGATAGCCTCGATGGCTTTAATGCGCACGGGGTCGAGGGCGTCGTTACCTTGCAGGTTGGCCAGCTCGGGCGCGATGTCGACAATGTAGCCTGCGGCGGCACGGGTGCCAAAGTGGACCAGGACCGTCGATCCGACCTGGGCGTCGTTGGCAAGGGACTCGGGAATGCCGTAAGCAAATGGTTCGGACAGCGCACGGGTGGGGATGTCAAGAACCACACTCGCGTAGGCGGCGATGGGCTCAGGCGCAGGCTCGGGCTTTGCCGGGGCAGCAGCGGATGCCGGTACCACCGTAGTCTCCTCAGGTTCCGGCGAACCAAACAGCGACAGTTGATCGGCCATAGCCCCAGCACCTCCTATCCCATACGTCTACAGAAACAAGAGCCCCGCTCGGGGTGAACGGGGCTCGGATACATACGTTTGCGCAGCGATTACAGCGCCATCGTGCGGGCGCGGTCGATGCGCGCCAGGCAGTCGTCGCGGCCGATGAGCGCCATGGTCTCGCCCAGCGGAGGACTCACCATGTTGCCGCAGACGGCGACGCGCACGGCCTGGAACACCACGCGCTTCTTAAGGTCCATCTGCTCGGGCAGCGGCTCAAGCGCGGCGTCGATGTTGGCAGCCGTCCACTCGTTCACACCCTCGAGCGCGGCCTTGGAGGCATCCAGAATGACACCCATGCCCTCCTTGGCCAGGCCCTTGTTGACGGATTTCTCGTCATACTCGAGCGTCTCGGCCGTGGCAAAGATGGGAGCGGCGACGGTCACGGCGTCGGCCGGCATCTTGGTGCGCGGCTTGACGATGGCGGCAAGCGCATCGATCCAATCCTCGCCGTACTCGACATTACCCTCGATGAGACCCGCCTCGTGCAGCTCGGGGACCATGATCTCGTCGGCAAACTGAGCATCGGACATGCCGTTGATGTACTCGGCATTGACCCAATCGAGCTTCTTGGGGTCGAAGGTCGCCGGGTTCTTAGAGATGCGGTCGAGCGAGAACTTGCTGGCCAGGACATCGCGCGGGATGATCGTGGTCTCACCGTCGAGCGACCAGCCGAGCAGCGCCAGGTAGTTGACGAAGGCGTCGGACAGGTAGCCGGCGTCGCGGTACTCCTCCACCGAGGTGGCGCCGTGGCGCTTGGAGAGCTTCTTGCCGTCGGCACCCAAGATCATGGAGATGTGGGCGAACGTAGGCACGGGCGCGCCGAGGGCCTCGTAGACCATGACCTGACGCGGGGTGTTGGACAGGTGGTCGTCGCCGCGGATGACGTGGGTGATCTTCATCATGGCGTCGTCGACGACGGTCGCGAAGTTGTACGTGGGCGTGCCATCGGAGCGGAAGATGACAAAGTCGTCGAGCTCCTTGGCGTCGAAGGTCACCTCGCCGTGGACGGCGTCGTGGATGACGACGTCGCCGCGGTCCTCGGGCACCTTAATACGCAGGACGTAGGACTCGCCGGCCTCGATGCGGCGGCGGGCCTCCTCGGGATCAAGATCGCGGCAACGGCGCTGATAGCCCTGGAAGGGGTCCTTGCGCTCCTGCGCGGCCTTGCGGTCGGCGTCGAGCTGCTCCTTGGTGCAGAAGCAGGGATAGGCCTTGCCCTCGTCCCAAAGCTTCTGGGCGGCCTGCTTGTACAGGTCCAGGCGCTCGGTCTGGGCGTAGGGGCCAAAGTCGCCGCCCACCTCGGGACCCTCGTCCCAGTCCAGGCCCAGCCAACGCATGGCGCGCAGGATAATCTGCGTGTTCTCGTCGGTGGAGCGGGTGGGGTCGGTGTCGTCGATGCGCAGGATGAACGTGCCGCCGTTTGCGCGGGCGAAAGCCCAGTTATAGATAGCGGTGCGGGCGCCGCCGATGTGCAGCTTGCCCGTCGGTGAGGGTGCAAAGCGGACGCGAACGTCTGATGCCATGGAAATCTCCTCGATTGCAGGATGGATGTCTAACCGCATCAGTATAAAGCATCAAAGCAACCTCCGCACAAAGGGCACCGACCCAATCATTGGGGACAGACTTAAATGACCAGTCGTTGGAGACGTTCTTAGTTTAAGGCTGGTCATTTAAGTCTGTCCCCAATGAGTAGGTGCGGAAAGGGTGTGAATGTTTGATTTACGCGTTATGATGTGCCCTTGCATAGAGAGCCCGGCGGAATGGTAACGGTCGCGGGACACGTTTTTGAAAGGACAATCATGTCAGAAGAACTTCGTTCCATCCCACCCCAACACGGGTCCTTTGTTTTTACGTCGGAGTCGGTGACCGAAGGTCATCCCGATAAGATCGCTGACCAGATCAGCGATGCCGTCCTCGACGCAATCCTCGCCAAAGAAATAGAGCTGCAGGAGCAGGGCTACATCGCCCCCAACGGCGTGCCCGCCAACGTGGAGAACGTCCGCTGCGCCTGCGAGACCCTCGTGACCACCGGCACCGTTATCGTCGCCGGCGAGATTCGCACCCAGGCCTACGTCGACGTTCAGGAAATCGCCCGCGGCGTTATCCGCCGCATTGGCTACAACCGTGCCAAATTCGGTTTTGACTGCGATACCTGCGGCGTTATGAGCCTCATCCATGAGCAGTCACCCGATATCGCTCAGGGCGTTGACGAGTCCTTCGAGACCCAGACCGGCGCTACCACCGACCCGATCGACCTGATCGGTGCCGGCGACCAGGGCATGATGTTCGGTTACGCCTCCAACGAGACCAAGACCCTCATGCCCATGCCTCACTACCTGGCAAGCCGCCTGGCCGAGCGCCTGGCTGCCGTGCGTCACGACGGTACCCTCGCCTATCTGCGTCCCGATGGCAAGACCCAGGTCACCGTGCGCTACAAGGACGGCAAGCCCGTCGAGGTCACGACCATCGTCATCTCCACGCAGCACGCCGCCGAGATCGAGGACATGGGCAAGATCAAGGCCGACCTAATCGAGCACGTCATCACCCCGGTCATGGCCGCCGAGAACATGCCGTGGGACAACGCCGACATCTACGTGAACCCCACCGGTCGCTTTGTCGTGGGCGGACCTATGGGTGACACGGGACTGACTGGCCGTAAGATCATCGTCGACACCTACGGCGGCTATGGCCGTCACGGCGGCGGTGCCTTTAGCGGCAAGGACTGCACCAAGGTCGACCGCTCCGCCGCGTATGCCGCGCGCTGGGTAGCCAAGAACGTGGTCGCCGCCGGTCTGGCCGACCGCTGCGAAGTCGAGCTTGCCTACGCCATCGGCGTTTCCAAGCCCCTCTCAATCATGGTCGACACCTTCGGCACCGCACATGTTGCCGAGGACAAGATCGTCGAGGCCGTAGAGAAGACCTTCGACCTGCGCCCGGGCGCAATCATCCGCGACCTAGACCTGCGCCGCCCCATCTACGAAAAGACGGCAGCCTACGGTCACTTCGGCCGAGAAGACGCCGACTTCACCTGGGAAAAAACCGACCGAGTCGAAGAACTCACGGCAGCCTGCGGCCTGTAAGCTTGCGAGAAAAGCTACAGCCAAATAACAACGCACCAAAAGAAGTACCGGCCCCAACCGGTACTTCTTTTTTATTTAAAGGTGGTGAAGATGAGCCTACCTGGGACATGGAATAAATCACAGGCCGATAAATTTTGCAGCAGAGCGACTCCAACCATGTATCCTAAGTTCCGAGGGCTTTGGTATTTGGTCGATCGCGAGTTCCGCACGAGACGGAGGCCACTTAATGTGGCCTCCGTGCGAGCCAGGACTGTAGAGCAGGCGACCAAATACCAAAGCCCTCGGAACGACGGGACAAGTATGCCCCGCCCCTCGGGACGACGGGATAGATAAGGAGCATCCATGGCAGGCAAGCCGCAAACACTAGCTACGACCTCGGCATTCGAGATCTTGGGCCCCGTCATGGTCGGCCCCAGCTCATCACACACCGCCGGCGCCCTGCGCTGCGCCCAAGTTGCCGCCAGCCTGTTAGAAGGCCGCATCGCCAAAGTCACCTTTGGCCTATGGAACTCCTTCGCCCACACCTACCGCGGCCACGGCACTGACCGTGCGCTCGTCGCGGGCATCCTGGGCCTCGACACCGATGACGAGAACATCAAGCAGGCCTTCGACCTCGCTCGCGAGCAGGGCCTCGAATATCACTTTGACATCAAGGGCGACGACGCCTCCATCCACCCCAACACCGTCGACATCGATATGGTCGACGACACGGGCGCCACGGCGCAGGTCCGCGGCGAGAGCCTGGGCGGCGGCAAGATGCGCATCAGCCGCATTAACGGCGTCGGCGTCGACATCTCGGGCATGTATTCCACGCTCTTCGTGGCGCACAAGGACGTTCCCGGCGTGCTCGCCGCGCTCACGAACCTGCTCGCCTACGCCCACGTGAACATCGCCTTCTGCCGCACCTACCGAACCGAAGTGGGCGGCCAGGCCTACTCCGTCTTTGAGACCGACGGTGCGCCCGACGACACCGTCGTCCCCATGTTACGCAAGCTCGACAATGTCGATTACGCGACCTTTATCGAGCTCCCCGGTTCTGCCTCGTCGCTCTCCCCCGGCGTCTCGGCCAAGGAGATCTTCGACGACGGCGAGCAGCTGCTCGATGCGTGCGAGGAACTGGGGCTCAGCATCGGCGCCGTCATGGCCGTGCGTGAGGCGCGCCTGACCGGCGAAGCCCACGCCGTCGACGCCATGCGTCGCGTGCTCGACGTCATGCGGGAGGAGACCACGGCCCCCATCGCCAATCCGCAGCGATCGCTCGGCGGGCTTATCGGCGGCGAGGCCAAACTCGTCGATGCCACCGGCCGCAACGATTTGAGCACGAGCCTGATGGGCACCGTCCAGACCGACGCCGTAGCCCGCGCCATGGCCGTGCTCGAGCGCTCGGCCACGATGGGCGTAATCGTCGCAGCTCCGACGGCAGGATCCGCGGGTGTTGTGCCCGGCTGCGTGCTGGCGCTCGCCGATCGCCTGCAGCTCGACGAGGAGCAGGTCATGGACGCGCTCTACTGCGCAGCCGCCATCGGCCTCAACCTCACCACAAGCGCCTGCGTTGCCGGCGCCGAGGGCGGCTGCCAAGCCGAGGTGGGAAGCGCCGCCGCCATGGCAGCCGCCGCACTGGTGCAGATGCTCGGCGGCACGCCCGAGCAGGCGCTCGACGCCAGTTCCATCGCGCTGAGCAACCTGCTGGGCCTGGTCTGCGATCCTGTAGGCGGCCTCGTGGAGGTGCCCTGCCAAAACCGTAACGCCATCGGCGTGGCTGCGGCCTTTAGCTCGGCACAACTCGCCCTCGCCGGCATTAAGAGCCTGGTACCGTTTGACCAGATGGCACACGTCATGCTCTCGGTGGGCCACGCTTTACCGGCCACGCTGCGCGAGACGGCAAAGGGTGGCATCGCGCAGGCTCCGGCCGCACTTTCGGCCTGTGCAAAATGCGGTGTGTGCGGATAGCGGCAAAGAACGACTCAAAGGTGGGACAAATGTCCCACCTCTTTTGAATGCCACCGTTTCCGTACCACAAACAGCAGGGCAATCGCTATAATGCAAGCCCAGTAAAAACACGATGAACCGCAAGGCGAAAATCGAAGGATATGCATACGATGTCGCAAAACGATCGAACTCAACTGATTCCCGATCCGCAGCAGCCGAGCAGGCACACCGGCGGCGTTCAGTCGCCGCGTCCTATCGCGCCGAGCCACGGTCAGCAGCGTAGTGCGGCAAACGCTTCCCAACGCCCGAACCAACAGCGACAGCAGCGTCAACAACGTCAGCAGCGCCAGGCAAACGGCAATGCGCTCAAGCAGCCCCCCACGCACGCTCGAGGCGATCGTGGCCCCGCGCGCAAACCCGCCGGCAACAATAAGTCGGGCAAAAAGACGACGCTCTTTGTCGTCCTGAGTCTAATCGTCATTGTCTATATCGTAGGCGTCGTAGCATTTTCGCAGGTAGCCTGCCCCAACACCACCATCGCCGGCGTCGATGTCTCGTTCTCCAACGCTTTGTCTGCCGCCACCAAGGTCAATTCGGCATGGAAGCACTATAAGCTCGCCGTAACAGGAGATGACTTTAGCTGGACCTATCAGCCCGAGTCCGATGAACCCATCGTCGACGGTGAAGCTGCTGCAAAAGAGATCATCAGCCACAACGAGGCCTTTGTATGGCCGGTCCGCCTTGTGGAATCCTTAAGCGGCAAGACCAAAACAACCGCTACCTCCAACGAAGTCGATCTTGATCAAGACGTCGACCTGTCCATGCTTTCCGACACCTTTGACCAAAAGAAGTTTGAGAAGGATCTGGGCGCCGCCATCGACGAGTTTAACGAGGGGCGTTCGGGCACGTTCGAGGCCAATAGCTCCTATGACGAGCAAGCGGGCAAGTTTACCGTCGAGAAGGCGCGCTCCAACGAAAAACTCAACCGCGAGCATGTCATTAAGTATGCCGAGCTCGAGCTTGCCTCGCTGGCCGAGACCGTAGATCTTTCCAAGCTCGGCAACGATGCCTATGAGCCGCTCAATGGAACGCTGACCGATGATCAGATTCAGGCCGCATGCGATGCCGCCAACAACTTCCTGGGCGTCAACGTGACCCTCAAGCTCAACGGCGAGGATGCCGGCAAGGTTGATGGCAGCTCCGTGTTGCAGTGGATCAGCTTTGCCGATCCCGCCAACCCCACGCTCGATACTTCGCAGATCAGTAGCTGGGCAGCCGAGCTCGCCAACGGCTTTAATACCGTGGGCTCCACTCGCTGGTGGACGCGCGCCGATGGCAAGCAGTGCGCCGTCGAAGGCGGCGACTTTGGTTGGTCCATCGACAGCAGCTCGCTCGCCAAGCAGGTCGAGGACGCCATTAACAACAAGCAGACCGGCGAGATCGAGATCAAGTACTCCCAGAAGGCCGACACCTTTACCGCAAAGGGAGAGCCCGACTGGAAGGCGTATATCGACGTCGACCTGTCCGAGCAGCACGCGCGCTACTATGACGAGAGCGGCAATATCGTTTGGGAGGCCAACTTTATTTCCGGCAAACCGGGCGAAGACGCCACCCCCGAGGGCGTGTGGCAGATCAACAGCAACGACGGCGGCAGCACCCTGATCGGAGCCAAGGACCCCGAGACCGGTAAGCCCAAATACGAGAGCCCGGTGAGCTACTGGATGCCGTTTGAGGGCAATATGATCGGCTTCCACGACGCTACATGGCAAAACGACAAGAGCTTCGATAATGCCGAGTCGTACAAGTGGTGCGGCAGCCATGGTTGCATCAACCTGCGCCTGGCCGACGCCAAGGCACTGCACGATTGCATCAAAGTCGGCCTGTGCGTGGTTGTCCACTCGTAGTGCAACGCGCGCATTCCTACAACGTGGAACCGCTGCGACCAATCTAACAGTTCCGAAAGAAACCGTTCTATGCGCCCACCCCAACCGGTGGGCGCATATAATTATCGAGGTTCTTTCTATAAAGGAGACGCTATGCCGAATGTCCCCACCATCACCCAGGGCCCGGATGATACCGAGCACACGACCGAAGGTGCCACCGAAACGATTCCTCTGATTACAAACGTACATGCCGATAAGCAGAACGGACGCGCGAACGATGCGGCCGAGATTTCCGATGAAGAGGCATACGCCAAGCTCAAGGCAAAACGTGCCGAACGTCGGCGCAAAAAGCTGATTCGACGCGGTATTGCCGCCGGCGTCGTGGGTGCCATCGCGCTCATTGCCATTGTCGCAACGCTGGTTATCAATGCGCAGCCACAGGGCGCTAGCGAGCCTGTGACCGACATGGTGACCGAGGGCACGTTTACCACAACGGTCGAGGCGAAAGGCCAGCTCAAACCCATTTCGTCCTCAGTGGTCTCCCCTTCTGTCGACGGCACGGTCGATTCTATCAACGTGCAGGCAGGCCAATCCGTTAACGAGGGCGACGTGCTTATGACCATTAAAAACGACGAGCTCGATCGCAACGTTGCCGAGGCGCAGCGTGCAGTTGCAGCCGCCCAGGAAGACCTCACCAACGCGCAGAAAGCCGCCGCTGCCGCGCAGGCCACCCCAACGACGGACGTCGATGGAGCTTCCGCAGCGGCTGGCGTCTCAGCCGCATCAGTGGACACGAACGCCGTATCGGCCGCGCAGCGCAGCCTCGCATCGGCCCAGGCAAACCTCGATCAGGCGAACGCCAAGGCCGCCAGCCGTACGGTCACGGCCCCGAGCTCGGGCAGCATCGTGGAGCTCAACGCCAAGGTGGGCGCCACGGTAACAGGCGGCATGATCATGGGCGAAAGCGATACGAGCGGCGGCAAGCAGTGCATGCAGATCGCCGACCTATCCAAGATGAAGGTGACCGTGCAGGTGGGCGAAAAGGACATCGCCAAGATCGCCGTTGGGCAGAGCGCCAACGTCACGTATCCCGCGTTTCCCGATATCGTGAGCCAGGGAACGGTCACGGCCATCGCCTCGGTGGCAAACTCCGATTCCAACTATGGCAGCAGCAGCGTAACCTTTAACGTCGACATCCTCATCGAGGCGCCCGACGCGCGCCTGAAGCCGGGCATGACGGCCGAGGTATCGGTGGTGACCGAGCAGCTCGACGACGTGGTGATGGTGCCGACGATGGCGCTCATGACCGAAGACGGCGAACACTATTACGTCAACGTGGCGACTGATGACGAGGGCAAGCAAACCCGTCGCATGAAGGTGACCGTCGTGACGCAAAACAACAACGAAGCCGTAGTCGGCAAGACACAGGTCAAGCGCGACGACCAGGGCAACGAGATCAACCCCAACGTGCCGGTTACCAAGCTGCGCGATGGCGACACCCTCGTCATGGACACCGGAGCGGACGCAACGGCTGACGGCGGCTACGGTGCGGATTCGGGCAGTATGTCTGCCGACGAGGGCATGTAATGCGTCCCGTTATCGACATCCGCAACGTGCACCGCATCTTTGAGAGCGAGGCGGGGTGCGCCCACATCCTGCACAACGTGAGCCTGGCGGTAAATCCCGGCGAATTCGTCGCTATCACCGGCCCCTCGGGCTCGGGCAAGTCGACGCTCATGAACATCCTAGGCTGTCTGGATAAGCCGACGGCGGGCGACTACTACCTGCAAGGGCTCAACGTGGCCGAGCTCGATGATGAGGAGCTCACCGAAGTTCGCGCCCTGAGCATTGGCTTTGTCTTTCAGAGCTTCAACCTGCTGCCGCGCCTGTCGGTTATCGAAAATGTGATGCTGCCGCTGGCCTACACCAATGTGCCCCGTAGCCAGCGCGAAATGCGCGCCGTGCACGCGCTGCAGGCTGTCACGCTGCCCGTCGACCACTGGGACCACCGCATATCCGAGCTCTCGGGCGGCCAGATGCAGCGCGTCGCAATCGCGCGCGCCCTCGTCAATGACCCGCCCATCATTCTGGCCGACGAGCCGACGGGAAACCTGGACTCCGCTACCGGAGCGCTTGTGATGGAAACCTTCCATAAGCTCCAGAAGCGCGGCAAAACCATCGTGCTTATCACACACGACCCCGGCATCGCCGCCGAGGCCGACCGTGCCGTGACCATCCGCGACGGTCGCATTCACGATGGCGCGTATATTCCACATGCACCGCGGACCCTGCGCAGCGCCGTGGATAGCCTGCCCAGGATTTCCGCCTCCGCCAACCCGCCGAAAGGAGAGATGGCATGAGCGCCCGCGATCTCATCCAGGAAGCCCTTCACTCGCTCGAGGCCAACAAGGGGCGCAGCCTGCTCACCATCCTGGGCATCGTCATTGGCATAGCCTCGGTCATCGCCATGACCTCGCTCATCGGCGGCATCCAAAACAGCCTGGTCAACAGCCTAGGCCTCAATGCGGCTCGTATGGTTCAGATCTATTCGTCGCAAGAACTCACCGATTCTGACGTTCAGAAACTTCAAAAACTGGTGCCGCAGATAGAGCAGATCGGCATTGTCGACAGCGCTTATACCGAGTACAAGACCGGCGATAAAAGCTATACCGTCATGGCACAGGGTGTCGATAGCGACATGCTCGACGCCGTGGGGGCCAGCAAGCTCGTTGCGGGGCGTACCTATTCCCAGGCCGAGTCTCAATCAGGCTCGCGCGTGGCGCTCATCAGTCGCGGCGGAGCCGATCAGCTTTACGGCAACGAACAGGATGCGCTGGGGAAAACCATCAAGGTGTCCAACGGCGAGGTGCAGATTGTAGGCGTGATTGATGGCGGCAGCGACTCCATGGGCTCGCTCACGCTGTATATGCCACGCGAAACCATCTCCGGGCTATTTGGCGACGAAAATCCTTCATTCCCCAGCGTGACGGCACTTGCCGCCGAGGGCACGGACATGGATGAGCTCTGCAAGACCATCGAGTCCAAGGTGCGCGCGATGAAGGGCATCGCGGAGGATGATGAGAACGACAGTGTATCGGCGACATCCATGAAAAGCGCCATCGATGCGCTCAACTCCTTTATGGGCGCGTTCTCGCTCATCATGGGTGCTGTCGCCAGCATCTCGCTGCTTGTCGGCGGCATCGGCATTATGAACATGATGCTCACCAACGTAACGGAGCGCATCCGCGAGATCGGTATCCGCCGTGCCCTGGGCGCCAGTCGTCGCGATATCACCGCTCAGTTTTTGGCCGAGTCCTCGGCGCTGTGCGTCACTGGCGGCATTCTGGGCGTCGTGATTGGCTATCTGCTGGCCTGGGGGCTCACGTTCTTTGCCGCAAGCTCGGGCATCATGAGCGAGTTTGGAGCCACCGGGACGATCACGCCAAGCTTCTCCATTACGACCGTGTTGATCGCGTTTGCCGTATCGGTCGGCATCGGCGTAATCTTTGGCTTCTACCCCGCTCGACGCGCCGCAAAGCTCGACCCGGTGGAGTGCCTACGCTACCAGTAAGCCACCACCAACAAGTTGCGGTGAATTAGGGACTGAATATGCTATCAAGCAGCAAAAACAGACACTATTTCACCGCAACTTATTGAAGGGCTGCTTGCGCCAGTTCCGGGCGTCGTCCTCGAGCTATTGGCGGATGACGGGCTTGTACGGGTCGAGCTTGCTCGGGGCGCTCCTCTTCGCGGGCGGGAGGGCGCGCAGGCGCGGCGAGCGCCTAGCGCGCGAACTCCCGTAAGAGCGCGTCTTCCACTTCCATAAGCGAAAGGGCCCCGCCTCCCTCGGCGGGACGGGCGACCACGATACAGCGCGCTCCCACGTCGCGCGCGGAGGCGATCTTCTCGGCCGTGCCGCCTACGGTTCCCGAGTCCTTGGTCACAAGCCACTGGGCGCCCACCTGCCGAAGCATCGCATCGTTGAGCTCGCGGGTGAAGGGCCCCTGCATGCCGATGATGTGCGATGGCGAAAACCCCGCGTCGATGCACTTCGTTATAGCACCGGGCAGCGGGAGCACACGCACGAAGAAGCGCTCCGCGTAATCGGCGACGCGCGTGTAGGGAGCAAGCTCCTTGCTCCCCGTCGTGAGAAGCGCGCGACCCGGGTTCTCGGAGAGAAAGCGCGCCGCGCAGGCGATCGACGTGACCGAGACGACGCCTTTGGGCAGCGCCTCGACCGGGCGCGCAAGGCGCAGGCATCGTGCACCCACGGCGAGCGAAGCGGCTCGGATGTTGCCGCTTGCGACCGTAGCGAAGGGGTGCGTGGCGTCGACGACGATGCGCGCGCCGGAAAGCTCGCGCTCCATGTCGGCCTCGTCGAGCCTGCCTGCATGTACCTCGATGCCCGGAAGCTCGCCCAAAAGCTCGCCTCCGTACTCGGTTGCCGCGTAAGCACGGGCGGGGATGCCCGCCCCGCTCGCCCATTCGCACAGAAGGCGGCCCTCGGTGGTGCCGGCGAAGATGCGCAGCGCCGGCGCGGATGCGGGCGCCGTCACTTCGGGCCGCCTGGGCGCGTGATCTGGTAGAGCAGCGCGTTCATAATGGCGGCCGCCACGGTCGAGCCGCCCTTGCGACCCCTCGCGACGATGGCCGGCACGCGTCGCGCGAGTAGCTCCTCTTTCGCCTCGACCACGTTCACAAACCCGACCGGCACCCCAACGACGAGCGCGGGCGCGATCTTCCCCGCGTCCATGAGCTCGGCGAGGCGCAGAAGTGCTGTGGGAGCGTTACCGACGGCCACGATGAGCGGACCCTCGATGCCGCAAGCTTTGTCCATGCTCGCAACGGCGCGAGTCGTGCCCGCGGCGCGCGCAGCCGCGGCGACATCAGGGTCGGCCATGTAGCACACGGTCTTGCAGCCGAGCTTCGCGAGCGCGGGCTTGCTTATGCCTGCGAGCGCCATGTTCGTGTCGGTGAGCACCGTGGCCCCTGCGCGCAGTGCGTCGAGCGCACAGTGCGCGGCGTCATGGGTGAACACGAGGGAATCGGCGTACGAGAAGTCAGCAGTGGTGTGGATGACGCGCTTCACGACGGGCTCTTCGAGCGGCGGGAACGTGCGGCCGCCGAGCTCTTCGGTGATGATCTCAAAGCTGCGCCGCTCGATGTCGCCGGGCGCCATCTCCTTGGAATCCATCTAGTACTCCACTCCTTCCCTTGCACATATCCCCTGCTCGTAGGGGTGTTTTTCGCACCGCATCTCGGTTATGTAGTCGGCCTTCTCCACGATCTTGCGGGAAGGCGCGCGCCCGGTGAGCGCTACTTCGACGCCGCGCGCGGACATATCGAGCGCGCGGTCCACGAGCGCCTCGTCGACAAGCCCCTTCGAAAGCGCGTCGAGCGCCTCGTCGAGCACGAGCAGCCCCTCCTGCGCGCCCTCGAGCTCGGCGAGCGCGGAAGCGAGGTTCCCATCGTGCAGCTCGCGCGTCGCGGCAAGTTCTTCCGACGTCATGGACCAGGTAAACTTGTCCGACGCCTTCCCCGCGAACACGGACACGCCGAAATGCTCGGCGAGCAGGCGCACCTCCCCGCTTTCGCCGTCTTTCAGGAACTGCACGACGACGACGCGGCGGCCTGCGGCGAGCATGCGAAGGGCGAGGCCCATCGCCGCCGTGGTCTTGCCTTTGCCGTCGCCATGATACACGTGGATCATACGCCCTCCTCGATAATGCGGTAGACATACTCCATGTCGAGCGCCCCGCGCACGGAGTCGGTCAGGCGGTCGAACTCGCGCGCACGGTGATCGGCCGCGGACGCCGCGCCCGCAGCACCCACGACGCTCTCGGGCAGGCCACGCATGCGCGCGAGCGAGCGCGCGAGGGCGAGCGCCACCCCCGGTTCGTCGAACAGGCCGTGGAGATAGGTTCCAAACACGTTTCCGCAGGCCGCGCCTTCTGGTTTGCCGCCAATCGTGCCCGCAGGGGCGCAGGAGACGATCGTTTCGCCGTCGTGGATCTCGTACCCGCGAGCCGTCATGCCGTTCCACACCGAGAACGCGCCTTGGGCGCCTGTGATGCGCAGCTCCGACTGGGCGAGGCGCTTTTCCTCCCTGAACACCGTACTTGCAGGGATGAGCCCGAGCCCGCGCGCGGTGCCAGCGCCTTCCCTGCCGTGCGGGTCGGAAAGCTCGTCACCCAAAAGCTGGTAGCCTCCGCATATGCCGAGCACCGGCGTGCCCGCACCCGAAAGCGCGCGTACACAGGCTCCGATGCCGGTAGCCGCAAGCCAGCGCGCGTCGTCGAGCGTGGTCTTCGAGCCGGGGAGCACCACCAGGTCGGGTCGGCCCAGATCGGTCGTCGAGGAAACGTAGCGCACGCCTACGCCGGGCACGCGCGAAAGCGGGTCGAAGTCGGTGAAGTTCGACAGATGCGGAAGGCGCACGACGGCGACGTCGATGACACCGCGCGCCTCGCGGGCAGATAGGCGCGGTGCGAGCGAGTCCTCGTCGTCCAGGTCGAGCGTAAGATACGGCACGACCCCCACGACGGGAACCCCGCACATCTTCTCGAGCGGGTCCAAACCCGGGCGCAGGATTTCCACATCGCCGCGGAACTTGTTCACCACAAGCCCCCGCAAAAGCGCACGATCCTCGGGCGCAAAGAGCGCGACCGTGCCGTAGAGCTGGGCAAACACCCCGCCTGGGTCGATGTCGCCCGCGAGCAGCACGGGGGAGGACACGGCGCGCGCGAGCCCCATGTTGACGATGTCGTTTTCGGCAAGGTTGATTTCGACGGGGCTGCCGGCGCCCTCGATGACGATGACGTCGTTTTCCTCCGCGAGCGAATCGAACGCCTCCAAAATCTGCGGCATGAGCGCCTTCTTTCGCGCGAAGTAGTCCCTCGCAGCGAAGGCTCCCTGCGCCTTGCCGGCCACGATGAGCTGGCTTCGGTGGTCGCTTTCGGGCTTGAGCAGGATGGGGTTCATGCGCACGTCGGGCGCGATGCCGCACGCCTCGGCCTGCATGATCTGGGCGCGCCCCATCTCGAGCCCGTCGGCCGTGACACCGCTGTTGAGCGCCATGTTCTGGCTCTTGAAGGGAGCCACGCGCAGGCCGTCCTGCGCAAGCACGCGGCACAGCCCCGCCGCAAGCAGGCTCTTCCCCGCGTTCGACATGGTGCCCTGGATCATGATGGGCTTCGCCCTACCCACGGGTATCGACCCCCTTCGCCGAGCCTCGGCCATCCGCGCCCGCCATCGCGCCGCTACAAGAAGCGCCGCCCCGTTCGTCGGGTTCACCTTCGCCCGATGCGCCTTCCGCCCGAAGCGCGCGGCTGAACGCCATCGCAAGCCGGGCGTTCTCCTTGCGCGTGCGCACCGCGACGCGGCACCAGAAACGGGACAGTACCGAAAACGAGTCGCACGTGCGGACCAAAACCCCCTGATTATACAGACGCTCGGGGATGTCTTTCGCCGGCGTGCGGACTAAAAGGAAGTTCGCATCCGACGGCACGACGGAAAGCCCGAGCGAGGAGAGCTCGTGGGAAAGCCACGCTCGCTCGCCCGCCAGTACATCGCGCGTGCGCGAGACGTATTCGACGTCTTCCAGGGCGGCGATGCCCGCGGCCTCGGCGACCGAGGAGACGGGCCACGCCTGCCCCGCCCGGCGAATCCCCTCGATGAGTTTGGCGTTTCCGCTGATCAGATATCCCAACCGCAACCCCGCCATTCCGTAGAGCTTTGTGAACGCGGAGAGCACGGCCACATGGCGCGAACACGCGGCGCGTGCGGCCACGCTCCTTTCGCGGGCGTCGGGCGCAAATCCGAGGAAGCACTCGTCCACGACGAGCAGCGCTCCCACCTGCTCGCAGCGGCAAACCGCGGCATCGATCACGCGGGGGTCGACGAGGCGCCCCGTCGGGTTGTTCGGATTGCAGAGGTACGCCACGTCTCCCGGCCCCTCGATCGCGCGGGCGAAGGAGGCGGGCACGTCGAAGTCGTCCGCTTCGGAGAGCGGGAACTCCTGCACGCATGCGCCGTAGTACGATGCCGCCTCCGCATATTCAGAGAACGTCGGCGCGCACACGACGATGCGTTTCGGGCGTACCGCCGCGGCGAGCCGCCAGATGATGTCGGACGCGCCCGCGCCGCAGACGATAGTATCTTCGGGAATGCCCTGGGCGCGCCCTAGGGCGCGAACGAGTGCGAGGCTTTCCCTATCGGGGTAGGCGTCGATTCGAGAAAGCGCCTTGCAAGCTGCGGCGACGGCGCGCGGCGAGGGGCCTGCCGGATTCACGTTCACCGAGAAGTCAATGAGGTCGGAGGCGCCCCCTTCGCAAGCGATGCCGAGCGATTGCGAGCTGCCCCCATGCGTACGGGCGCGCAGGATTCCCCCGGCAGCCTGGGGCGCGGCGTGGTCTTCCCTCATGCCATCGCCCCCACGGCGAGCACGACCGCCGCGCACGCGGCGCCGAAGACGACGAGCGCGCATACGGACGCGGCGAGCATGAGCCTTGTCGCCCGTGCGATGTCGCCCCACTCGATTTCGCGGGACGCGTCGCCTATCGTCGGTTTCTCAACGAGCTTGCCGAAATACACCGCAGGTCCTGCCAGGCGCAGCCCGAGCGCGCCCGCGCACGCTGACTCGGTCTGCGCCGAGTTGGGGCTCGCATGGCGACGCCTGTCGCGGCGCCAGATGCGCGCCGCCCCGCGCGCGTCAAGCCCGACGATCGGGCACACGGCGATCATGAGCAGGGCCGATAAGCGCGAGGGAATCCAGTTCACCGCATCGTCGAGGTGCGCCGAGGCGCAGCCGAAGTCGATGTAGCGCTCGTTTTTGTAGCCCACCATGCTGTCGAGCGTGTTCACTGCCTTGTACGCCATGCCCAAGGGCGCACCCCCGATCATAAGATAAAAAAGCGGCGCGATGACGCCGTCGCTCGCGTTCTCCGCCACCGTTTCCACGGCGGCGCGCGCAACGCCCTGCTCGTCGAGAACAGACGTGTCGCGTCCCACGATGAGCCCGACGGCTTCGCGCGCCGCGACAAGGCCGCCCTTCGAGAACGCGCGGGCCACGGCCAGGCTCTGGCGGCGCAGCTCGCATGCCGCGAGAATCTGATAGCTCGCCCATGCCTCGGCCACAAAGCGCAAGCCGGGGTGAACCATGCCGCAAAGATGCAGGATTCCCCAGGTCAAAAGCCAACACGCAAGCGGAAGCGCCACGGCGAGCACAAGCCCTGCGGCGCGCGTGCCCGCGGACGTTTGCGGGAATGTGCCCCGCAGGCGATCTTCGGCCCACGTGATCGCGCGCCCCATGGCGACGACGGGATGGGGAAGCCAGCGCGGGTCGCCGAAGGCAAGGTCGGCCGCGAACCCGGCGGCGACGGCAAGAATCGTCATCACCGGGCATCGCCCCCCGAAGCGGGGCGAACGTCGCGAAGGCAGCGCCCATTCCAGGTGGCGGCCCATGCGCCGCCCGGCTCGGTATGCACGTCAAAGTATTCCATTTTCGGGACAGCTAGCTCGGAGAGCAGCGCTTTCACGGTACCCGCGTGAACGACGAAGACGGCGCGCCCACTCCCCTGGGCGCGCTCCGATTCGCACGCCTCCCGAAACGCCGCGACGACGCGGCGGGTGAAATCGCTCTTGCCCTCGCCATGCGGGCAGCGCGTCTCGCACCAGGAGTCTACCCAGGCGCGGTAGCGCGCATCCTCTTTAAGCTCGGCGGCGCTTCGCCCCTCGAAGTCGCCGAAATCCATCTCGCGCAGACCGGGGCACGCCATAAGCTCCGCCTTCGGGAAGAGGATGCGCGCCGTCTGGTCGGTGCGGGCCATGCCGCTCGTGATAACACGGAACACGTCACGATCGCAAGCGAGGTCGTGCAAAGCGCGCTCGCCCGCGCTCGACAGGGGCTCGTCGGTGCCCGCCCCGCTGTAGCGATGGTCTTCCGTGCCCGCCGTGGCACCATGGCGCACGAAGACGACTTCCAAAGGCGCGGGCGCGCCCTGCGTACCTCGAGGCGCATCGGCAAGGTTTCCTTTGATGACCTGGGGAATCCCGCACGTCATGTGCACGACGACGTCGGCGCGCGCAGCGAGCGCGCATCCTAGGCGCCCCGCGCGCTCGCGCCATTGGGCGTCTTCCGCACGCATGGGGACGACCCCCGAGCCGACCAAGGGCAGAATCACTGCGTCGAAGCCGATCAGCCGCTCGAGCGCCCGGTCAGCGTCGAGCGCGCGTACGAGTTCCTCAGCACGGTACGCGACACGGCCGGCAAAAGCCGCGGGCACGCCGCCCTCAGCAAGCTGCGCCGCGTCGACGAAATCGTCCGCCGCGAACCCGAGCCTTTCGCGCACGAAGGTCCTCTTCCCCGAATGCGCGCCACCTACCACGAGAATCATAGGAGCATGCCCCCCGCCACCAGCATGGCAAGCATCGCGAGCTCGGCCCATTGCAGAAACCATCCGGCCAAATCACCCGTCACCCCGCCGAAGCGGGACAGGGCAACATGGCGGTACCACGCGAGCGCCAAAAGCCCCGCCACCGCCATAAGGGCGCCGACGGCCTGAGCGCACGCGACCATCCCTGCAGCCGAAGCCGCAGCGAAAGCGCAAAGCGGCACGACGATCGCCGCGCGCCTCTTCGCAGGCGAGAGCCCCACGGCCATGCCGTCCGCCCGCGCGGCAGGCCAGCATTCTACGGCGAGCCCCGAAAGCGCGCGGGAGAACACGAGCGAGCACAGAAGCGCGAGGAACGCCCCCGCCGTAAGCGGCAGCGCGGTGAACAGGGAAAACTGCAGAATAAGGTACACGACAACACCAATGACCCCGAAGGCGCCCGCCCGCGGGTCGTGCATGATCTCGAGCTTTCGCTCGCGCGGGGCCCAACTTGCAAGCGCATCGGAGGTGTCGCAGAGCCCGTCTAGGTGGATGCCTCCCGTCACCGCCACAGGCAACGCCACGAGCACGGCCGCGACGATGGTCGCGGGCGCGCCGAGCAGGTTCGCCATGTGCCCCCACGCCGTCATGAGGAAGCCTTCCGCAACGCCCACCAGGGGAAACGCGGCAAGCGCATGGGTTGATCCGAAATCGGTCCAGGCCGATTTCGGGACGGGGATGCGCGAGAACGTTCCGAACGCCGCGCCGATTGCCTCTGCTATCTTCACCTTGTAGGTCCTTCGCCTTTCATCCACACGGGAATCCCGCATACCACTTCGACTGCGCGGTCGGCCAGCGCCGCCACGCCCGCGTTCACGCGCGCGAGCGCGCGCCTCCATCCCTCGGTCCCCTCATCGTAGCGCATCCCATCGGCGAACACGTCGACGGAGACCACCACCGTATACGCAGCGGCCTGAGTGAGTCGTTCGATGCCTCCGAGCACCTCGCGCGCCACAGCGTCGGGGTCACGTGGGGACAAGCCGCCTTCCGCGAAGAGCTCGTTCGCAACCAGGTTGCCCACGTCCTCCAAAAGAAGCGTGCAGCCGCGCGGAAGCCCGGGCACTGCGGCGCCCACGTCACGCGTGCGCTCGAGGGTGGAAAACCCCTTGCCCTCGCGCATCGCCCGATGGCGCGCGATACGGCGGGTGCCCTCTTCCCCGAAGGGCTCCATCGTTGCCAGGTACACGCGGGGGCCGTCGTGCCCGAGGCACAGGGACTCGGCATAGGCGCTCTTGCCGCTCGCGGCGGCGCCGATAACGAACGTCACCGTCATTTCCCGGCCTCGAAATGCTCGTAAGCAGCCATGCCAGTCGCCGTGAACGTCTTCCCATCCCGGTACACGCGCAGCGCCGAATCCAGAAGGGGCAGATACGCCATGGCGCCCGCGCCCTCGCCCAAGTGCATGCCTGCGTCGAGGGGTGCCTTTATGCCGAGCTCGCGAAGGAGCTCCTGGCTTGCGGGTTCGCTAGATGCGTGGGTGCCCACGAGGTAGCCCAAGGCGTTGGGGCACAGGCGCACCGCGCACAGGGCCGCCGTGCAGGATATGACCCCGTCGAGGAGCGCCGGCGCCTTCGAGGCCGCGGCCCCCAG
This sequence comes from Collinsella aerofaciens, assembly GCF_018785265.1. GTDB lineage: Bacteria > Actinomycetota > Coriobacteriia > Coriobacteriales > Coriobacteriaceae > Collinsella > Collinsella aerofaciens_AI. Next base: position 44,682 of record NZ_WQPK01000044.1, read on the forward strand.
GTAGAAGCCACACATCGCCGCGATGTCGAAGCCGCCCACCTTCGAGAGCACGTCGATCGGGTCGGCGGGATCGGGCGAGTTCGCGTCGATAGCGCGCTCGACCACGTCGCGCTTGCGCGCGAGCGAGGTGTCCGAGAGCCCCGCGCCGCGCCCGACGAGGCTCCGCGCGTCCGCTCGGATGAGCACTGCGGCCACCGCCGCCGAGGTGGTCGTGTTGCCGATGCCCATCTCGCCCGCGGCGAGAAGGCGCACGCCGGCGCGGGCAAGCCCGCACGCGACGGCGATTCCGACCTCGATCGCGCGCACGGCCCCATCGCGAGACATGGCGGAGCCGTGCGCGATGTTGCCGCTCCCCCGCCGCACGTTCGCGCGCACCATGCGAGCGTCTTCTATGCCCCGGGCCATACCCACGTCGACGGGCACGACCTCGGCACCCGCGAACGCCGCCATGCGGCAGGCGCTCGTGGCCCCCTCGCACATGTTGCGCGCGACGGCTCGCGTCACGTCTTGCCCGCTTTGCGACACGCCCTCGGCAACGACCCCGTTGTCGGAGAAGAATACCGCGAGCGCACGGGGAAACTCGGCCACCTCGGCGCTCCCCTGAGCTGCGGCGATACGCGCGACGGCGTCTTCAAAGTCGCCCAATCCCCCCAAAGGATGCGCGATGGAATCCCACGCGGCGTACGCGGCGGCGCGGGCACACTCATCTGCGGGCGCGATCCGGGAGAGCGCGGCTTCGAGCACGGCGCCCGGCGCCGACGAGAACGCGCGCTCGACTTCCTCGCGGATGCAGGCAAGCGCGGTTTCGCTTGCTTCAGCCATGCCGTCTCCTCTCTGCGAACGACGCTGTGGCAGACGCGAACGCGCGCGCAACGTCGGGGTTCGCAGGATAGTACACATGCGGGAAGCCCGCAACCAGGGCCGGGGTGGTCGTCATGCACGGCCAGCCCTTGTCGCGCCGGGGCTTCTGCGCCCAGAAGTCGCCGCCCGGGCAGGTGGACTGCCAGTAGTGGAACTCGTGCGCGCGGATGCGTGTGCCGCGCGGCCCGTAGAGCCCGTAGCGTTGGGAAGTGAGCTCCACGTACCCGAAATGGGACAGCCTTCCCCCGTTCTCGCTTGCGCCCTCAAGGGCGCCCGCAACAGGCCAGCGCCGCCCCTCGCTATCGGAGATTTCGCGCTGCAGGTACAGAAACCCACCGCATTCGGCAACCGTCGGCATGCCGGATTCCACCGCACGCCGCACCGCCTCGCGCATCGGCGCGTTCTCGGAGAGCTGCCGCGCATGGAGCTCCGGGTAGCCGCCTCCCAGATAGAGGGCGCTTGTCCCCCGGGGCAACTCGCTATCACACAGGGGGCTGAAAAAGGCCAGCTCGCAACCCAGGTCCTCGAGCGCGCGCAGGTTCTCCTCGTAGTAGAACGAGAACGCCTCGTCACGTGCGACGGCGACGATGGGCCGCGCTCCCGCGATCGGCTCCAACCGGTAAGGTTCCTCGCGGATATCGGGTGCCGTCGCCGCTATTTCGAGCAAGCGGTCGACGTCGACGCTCTTTTCCACCAGCTCGGACATCTTGTCGATGCGCGCGGAGAGCTGCTCGACCTCGTCGGCGGTCACAAGCCCCAAATGCCGGCTTTCGAGCGAGAACGCATCGTCGGCGGGGATATTCCCCAAAACCGCGACACCCGTGTGCTTCTCGATCGCAGGCTTCGCGTAGGCGCAGGCAGCGGCGCTCGTCTTGTTCAGCACGACGCCGCGCACGTTCGCACAAGGCAGGAACTCGGCGATGCCGCGGATTACGGCGGCGAGCGATAAAGACGCCCCGCGCCCGTTCACCACTAAAACGACCGGCGTTTCCGTGTCGCACGCAACCTGGTAGCTGCTCGCATCGGCCACGCCGGGCGCCATGCCGTCGTAGAAGCCCATGGCCCCCTCGAGCACCGCGACATCCGCGCCCGCAGCGCCGCGTGCGAGCAGGGCGCGCAGCGTCGGGGCGTCGGTGAAGAAGCCGTCTAAGTTGCCCGAGCGCGCACCCACGACGCGGCGATGAAAGAGCGGGTCAATGTAGTCGGGGCCGCATTTGAAGGCCGCGCATGCGAGGCCGCGGCGCGCAAGCGCGCGCAGGAGCGCGCACGTAACGACCGTCTTGCCGCTCCCGCTCGAGGGCGCAGCGACCATGAAGCGAGGGATGGTCGTGCTCACCGGGCGCCGCCTTCCCCACCTGCACCACGCGCGCTGACGAGGAACACGGGGTTTTGCGCCTTCATAAGATGGTGCGAGCCTACAGCCTCGGCGCGGGCGGCCGACACCTGGCACGCCTCGAACCCCTTAAAGCGCGAACCCGAGAGGAGCGCGCACGCCTCGGTGAGCGTCTCAACGGTGACGCATGGCACGCACAGGCGAACCTGCGAGTTCTTCTCGAGCGCCGCCTCCACGATGGAGGGAAGCTCGCCCGCGCTCCCGCCGACGAACACGGCGTCGGGGACGGGCAGTTTCGCGAGCGCTTCGGGGGCGACACCGGGGATCGCATGCACGTTGCCGCACCCGAATGCATCCGCGTTCTCTCGGATGAGCCGCACGCCGGCCGCGTTGCGCTCGACCGCCCATACCGACCCCGTTCGCGCGACGAGCGCCGCCTCAATCGACACGCTCCCCGTGCCGGCGCCGACGTCCCACACGGTGTCGGTCGCGGTAAGGCGCAGCTTCGCGAGCGCGACGGCGCGCACCTCCTGCTTGGTCATGGGAACGTCGCCGCGGATGAAAAGCTCGTCGGGAATGCCCGAGGAAGCGTACGGCCAGCGGGAGCTCGCGGCGCGGGATGCGCCCGCAAAGTCCGCCGCGGAAGAAGCCGCCGCGGGCGCGGACGCGCCGGCCGGCGCCTCGGAGGCTGCGCTAGAGCCCACAGGCGACCCGGCGCCGCCTGCGAACTCGATAAGCATCACGTTCAAGTCGTCGAACGTCTGACCTGCGATTTCACTTGCGGTCGCGCAGGTGATGCGCTCGTTGGGGTACGACAGGCGCTCGGCCACCGTCACGCGCGCGTCCCCGAAGCCCGCCTGCACAAGCTCGCCCGAAAGCCGCGAGGGGTCGTCCCCGCCCGACGTGGCGAGGAAGAGCTCGCCTGAGCGCTCGGCCTCGGCCACGATGTCGCACGCCACGCCGTGAGCGCTCGCGAAGCGCCAATCCTGCCATGGACGCGCGAGGCGCGCGGCGAGATACGACGCTGAGCTTATGCCGGGAATGATGCGCACGTCCACCTGCGCGTCGCCGGAGAGCGCCTCCACCAGGCGGCGCGCGCCGCTGAACAGCCCCACATCGCCCGTCATCACGACCACGGCGCGCTGCCACGACGCCGCATCGGTGAGCGCGGCGACGATGTCCGCCGTCTTCACGAGCTCGCATCTCACCACGTCGGGCGGCACGTCGATGCCGGCAAGCGCGCGATGAGCGCCGATGACCACGTCGGCGATGTCGATCGCGTCGAGCGCCGCGCGCGAGAGCAAGTCGGGGTTTCCGGGCCCCGCCCCGATGATCGTTACCTTTCGCATGGAATCTCCCGATACCCGCGCGGCGTGACCATACGGCCGCCTACGAGCTTCGTGTCCGCGTTGCCGACGAACACGGTGGTGAACATGTCGGCGTCGATCTCCCCCAGCTCGGAGAGCCTGCACATGCCCGACTGCTGCCCCTCGCGCCCGATGTTACGTACCCAGCCGCAGAGCGTGTCGGGGGCCTTCCATTCGAGCATAATCTTCGCCGCGCGTGAGAGCCTGTCGGCGCGCTTTCTGCTGCGCGGGTTGTACAAACAGATGCAGAAGTCGGCGCTCGCCACGGCGGCGAGCCTGCGCTCGATGACCTCCCATGGCGTGAGCAGGTCGGAGAGCGACACGACCGCGAAGTCGTGGGCAAGCGGGGCGCCGAGTACCGCCGACCCGCTCTGAGCCGCGGTGGCCCCGGCGATAACTTCCACGTCTACATCGGGGTAGTCCTCCGCAAGCTCCAGCACGGGGCTCGCCATGCCGTACACGCCCGCGTCGCCGCTGCACACGAGCGCCACGGCTTCTCCACTCTGCGCGCGCGAAAGCGCAAGGCGGCACCGTTCGACCTCGTGCATCATCGGCGTCGCGAGATGCGCCGCGTCGGCCACGGCGGCGAGCGCGAGCTCCACGTATTTCGTGTAACCCACAACGACGTCGGACGCCTCGAGCGCACGCCGAGCCGCAATCGTCATGCCGTCGGGGCCGCCCGGGCCGATTCCCACCACGAAGAGCTTTCCCATCACCGCTCCTTAAACGAAAGTTTAATAGTTACCTTGGAAAACGCGACGGTCACGCCGCCGTGAGCGAGCTTCGGGAAGATAAGTTTGCCCCCCTCCGCGAGCGCTGCCCGCTCGCACACGTTGTCGACCCCCACCGTCGCGCGCACGAAATCAGATGGCGAAACGCTGCCTTCGACCTGCGACAACTCCTCTGCGGAATACGTCGCAAGCGGGATATTGCGCGCGCAGCAGAAGGCGAGCAGACCCTCCTCGTGCGCCTTCACGTCGATCGTCGCCGCCTCGCGCACGGCCGAAGGCGAGATGCCCGCCTGCCCGCACGCGAGAAGAAACGCCTCCCCAATCGCTTCGGCGCACGCACCGCGACGGCACCCTATGCCCGCAACGATACAGGGCACGACAAGGCGAAGCGGCTCGGGCGCAGGCGCCTGCGCCCGCATGCCCGCCGGCATCCCCGTCTCACCGGCGGGCACGACCTCGTCCGTTGTCTCCGCCGCGCGAACGGACGCGCCTGCATTCGCGCCAGCGAACGGCGACACGACGATATCGGCCCGAGCGCGGTCGGACGCAATGTCAACCCCCTCAGGCGGCTGTCCCGAAATAGGCATGTCGGAATAGAGCGCCACGCGCCCGCCCGAAAGCAGCCGCGCCGACACTCGCTTGATGGCCTCGGGATTCGAAACGGCGAGCCCCGCACAGCGCGCCCACGTATCCACCGCCCACACGCCGCGGACGTCGGTCGCCGTGGTGATGACGGGGATGGCCCCTACCGCGCGGGCCACAGTTTGCGCAAGCTCGTTCGCACCGCCCAAATGCCCCGACAAAAGCGGGACGGCAAAGCGCCCCGCCTCGTCGATCGCCACAACCGCGGGATCGGTTGCCTTCGAGGCGACATGCGGCGCGATCGCCCGCACGGCGATGCCCGCCGCGCCCACGAACAGAAGCGCGTCCGACGCTTCCCACGCGAGCGCCGTCCATGCGCGCAGGTCGGCCTTCCCCTCGCCGAACCCGCGCGAAACGGAAACGTCCCAGCCGGGGTCATCTTCACCTGCCTGCGCGCAATCGGAAAGCGCGCGTGCGGTGCGCTCCGCCAACGCATACCCCCTCTCAGTGAACGCTATGCAGGAAACCCTCATCTAGCGCACCACCATCGTCGAGAAGTAGCTGCCCCGATCGAGCACATCGTCGAGCGAGCGGTACACGCGCTCGCCCGGAAGCCCACAGTCCTCTACAAGCTCGGCACCGTCGAAGGCGCCCTCCTCGCGAAGAATGCGCTTCGTGTCCGCAAGCGAGCGGCGCGCCTTCATGACCACCTTCGTCCCCGGCCAGCCGATTGCGCGGCCCACCTCATACAGCACGCCTTTACTCATACGTCGCCCCCAATACCCCGATAACTGCATCGGCGCCCGACGTGCGGAAAAGCTCGCGGCGCTCGGCGTCGAACACGACCGCGGCGATATCGCATGCGCCCGCCGCGCGGCGGCGCAACCTGTCATCGATTGCCGCAGCGAGCGAGGCGCGCGCAGCGTCCCCCACGCCGGCGGCCTCGATTACCTCGAGCGCCGCCGTGGTCGTGACCGACGACATGATCTCACGCACGGTCTTCGCGCCCGCGCCGGCCATGGCCGCGTGGGCGGCCAGAATCTCCGCGCGGCAGTCGGCGGTACGCGAATGGGTGTCCATGATGCCGCCCGCGACCTTCACCAACTTGCCGATGTGTCCCACAAGAAGGACATTGGTGAATCCCTCGCGAACGCAGCAATCAATCGCATCGCCCACAAAGTTGGAGATGAAGACCACCGGCGCACCGTTTAAGTGGAAATGCCCCGAGATGAACTGCGCGCCGTAGTTGCCGGGCGTGAGCACGACTCCGCGCCGCCCCATAGCCGCATGCTGCCGGATCTCGAGCTCGATGCTGTCGCGCAAGGCAGCGAGGCTGCGTGGCTCGACGATGCCCGTCGTGCCCAGGATGGAGATGCCGCCCTCTATCCCCAGGTGCGGGTTGAAGGTCTTTTCGGCAAGGGCGACACCCTCGGGTACCGAAATCGTCACAGCAATTTTTCCAGAGAGGCCGTGCGCGGCGCACACCTCGCGCACCACCGAAGTGATCATCGCGCGCGGCGTCGCGTTGATGGCGGCCGCCCCCACCGGCTGCTCGAGCCCGGGCAACGTCACGCGCCCCACGCCCACGCCGCCATCGACGGAAACTTCCGATTCGTGCGCGGGTACGTCCTTGCTGCCCGCAGCGCCCGTGCCCGACCCCGCATGTTCCACGCGCGCGTACACGAGCACGCCGTCGGTCACATCGGCATCGTCGCCTGCGTCCTTTCGCACGGCACACTGGGCGCACCCCTCGCCGATGCATGCGTCGACCACGTTCGCCTCGACGGGCAGCCCGCCGGGGGTGACGATCGACACGAGGCCGACGGGCTTTCGTGACAAGAGCATCTCGCAGGCCGCCTTCGCCGCGAGCGCGGCGCAGCTCCCCGTGGTGTAGCCGCAGCGCAGGCGGGTCGTCCCGGTATATATGTAGTGCTCGAAGGCCACGCTAGCTGCTCGCCTTCCGATACCCCGTGGAAAACGAAGGGTCGTAAAGCTTGCTGCGCTCGTACGACTCCGCTTGCGCGCCGTTGTGTGCAAGCCTGCCGCGAGCTCCGAGCACGCGGCCCACCACCACGAGCGCCGTGCGGTCGATGCCCTCTCGCGCGCCCGCATCGGCGAGCGTGCCCACTGTGCATCGCACCACGCGCTCCTCAGGCCAGGTCGCCTTGTACACGAGCGCCGCCGGCTCATCGGAGCTGCGGCCCGCGGCCAAAAGCTCGGCGGAAAGCTCGGCGAGCATACCCGAGCTCAGGAAGATGACCATAGTCGAGCCGCTTTCCGCCATGGTGCGCATGCCCTCGCCCGCGGGCATGGGGGTGCGCCCGGAAAGCCGCGTGATCACGACCGACTGGCTGATTCCCGGCAGCGTATATTCCTGGCGAAGCGCCGCCGCGGCACCGCAAAAGCTCGACACGCCGGGCACCACCTCGTAGTCCACGCCGCGCGCGTCGAGCGCGTCCATCTGCTCCTGGATGGCGCCGTACAGGCACGGGTCGCCCGTGTGCAGGCGCACCACTTCCTCGCCCCGCGCATCTGCCGCGCACATCACGTCGAGCACTTCCTCCAAGGTCATGTGCGCGCTGTCGTAGACGATGCAGGATTCCTTGCACTCGGCGAGCAGCTCGGGGTTCACAAGGCTCCCCGCCCAAACGACCACGTCGGCCGCGCGCAAAAGGCGCGCCCCGCGCAGCGTGATAAGGTCGGCGGCGCCCGAGCCAGCGCCAACGATATGAATCATCCGAGCCTTCCCTTCCCGTTTCTCATCGCAACCGTTTACGCTGCCATTCGCGCAGCGGCCAAAACACGGCGCCCGCAGCGGCAATCGGCGCAAATACGCAGGCAGGAGGCGCAATGCCGCCCGCCCTGGCTTTGACACGTTCAAAAGTGCCCACTATCATAGTAAAAGATTCGGCAACGAGCATATGACAATCGGATAAAAGGAAATGACCGGCGCGGCGCCCGCACAGCCCGCGCTGGCTTGCGGAGGGAACCAGGTGGGAATCCTGGGCAAGGGACATTACTGTATAGGACGCACGGGCGAACCGCCTCGCGCCCCAAGCCAGACTGCTTCGCCTTTTCCTCACGGCATCGCCGTGGCGTTAGCTCCTTGTGAACCCCGAGGGGTGCGCTTTTCTTTCGCTTGTGCCGACAAGCAACTGTCGCCGGGGGACCGGCAAACCGAGGAAAGGAAAAACCATGTCCGACCAGATGTCACGCCGCGGCTTCATGGGCGCCGCAGCAACCGGAGCCTTCGCGCTCGCCGGAGTCGCGCTCGCGGGCTGCTCCAGCACCTCCGCGAGTTCCGAGAAATCGAGCGAAAAGGAGAAGGCCGTGAAGCCGGTCATCCTCGTCACGAGCTTCGGCACGAGCTACAACGACTCGCGCCACATCACCATCGGCGCCATCGAAGACGCTATCCGCGAGAAGTACTGGCAGGACTACGACATCCGCCGCGCCTTCACCGCGCAGATCATCATCGACAAGCTGAAGAAGCGCGACGGCATCACGATCGACAACATGACCGAGGCGCTCGACCGCTGCGTGGAAGACGGCGTGAAGGAAATCGTCGTGCAGCCGACGCATCTCATGGCTGGCCTGGAATACGCCGACGTGAAAGACGAGCTCGACAAGTACGCCGACAAGTTCGACAAGATCTCGCTCGGCGACCCGCTGCTCACCTCCGACGACGACTACAAGAAGGTGGCCGCCGCCATTAAGGAGAACATGGCGTCCTTCGACGACGGCAAGACGGCGCTGTGCCTCATGGGCCACGGCACCGAAGCCGATTCCAACGCCGACTATGCCAAGATGCAGGAAGTGTTCAAGAACGAGGGCTTGACGCAGTTCTTCGTCGGCACCGTCGAGGCTGAACCGACCTGCGAGGATGTTATCGCCGCCGCGAGCGCCGCAGGGTACAAGAAGGCCGTGCTCGCGCCGTTCATGGTGGTCGCGGGCGACCACGCGAACAACGACATGGCAGACGAGACCGACCCCGACAGCTGGGCTGCGAAGTTCGTGGCCGCCGGCTTCGAAGTGACGTGCCTGCTCCAGGGTCTGGGACAGAACGCCGCGGTCGACGACATCTACGTCTCACACGTGGACGACGCCATCGCCAAGCTGTAAACTCGCCGCGCACGGGGGCGCCGGTCGCGTCCCCGTGCAACGGGCATGCGCCTTCCCCGACCGACGGCGCATGCCCGTTGCATTCGCGTCCCGCCCGCCCACCGCACGAGCGGGCGGTCGAAGCGATTGAAAGGAACCTCCCTCCATGTTGAAGAAAACCCTCGCCTTCGCCCTGTCGGCGGCGCTTTTCGCGTTCTCGCTCGCCGGCTGCAGCGGAAATTCAATCGACAGCGCAAAGGCAAGCGATGTCGATTCCCAGGAAAAGACCGAACAGGCGGCCGATGCGCCCAAGGGCGCAAGCGCTGCCCCCATCACCGCCGACAAGGTGGCCGACGGCACCTATCCGATCACCGTAGATTCCAGCTCGAACATGTTCAGGATTGTGGACGCCCAGCTCATCGTGGAAAACGGCTCCATGCACTGTGTGATGACGCTTTCCGGCACGGGCTACGGCAAGCTCTTCATGGGCACGGGCGACGAGGCTGCCGCCGCGAGCGAGGCCGGCTTCATCCCCTATGTGGAAAACGCGGAAGGCAAGTACACCTACGACGTGCCCGTTGAAGCACTCGACGAGGACACCGCCTGCGCCGCGTGGAGTATTAGAAAAGAGCAGTGGTACGACCGCACGCTCGTGTTCGAATCCGCCGGCGTCGATCTGCTCGCCGACGCACTGAAGTAACGCCATGCGGTCGATTCTTCCCAAGGGGGAAAGCAGGAAGCGCCGCAGCATCGCGACGCGCGCGATCGCCTGCGTTCTCGTCGCATTGCTCGCGCTTCCCTTCGCGGGGTGCAGTGCAAACCCAAACGCGACCGGTGGCACGGCGGGCTCTCAGGAATACACTGTGAGCGTCTCGCTTTCCGGTGGGTCAGGGCGTGCAAGCATCGCCTCGCCCACCACAATTGTGAAGGATGGCGACACCTACACCGCGACCATCACCTGGTCGAGTTCGAACTACGACAAGATGACCGTCGACGGCGTGGACTACGCGCCCGTAAACGACGGCGGCAACTCCACGTTCGAGATACCCGTCACGCTCGACGAGGACATCGCCGTGTCGGCCGAGACCGTCGCCATGTCGACGCCGCACACCATCGACTACACGCTCCACTTCGACTCATCCACCATGAAGGAGAAATCGGGCGACGATGCAAGCGGCGGCTCCCCTGCGGGAACGGCTTCAAGCGCCGCGGCCGACTTCCACAACGCCGATTTGGGCTGCGGCTGGGAGCCGACGGGGGCGCTTCAGCTTGAATACGCCGAGCACTTCACTGTCGACGAGTACGAAGGCGGCCTGCGGCTTATCTGCATTTCGAACGGGGAGCGCTTCCTCGTGGTACCGCAAGATGCAAAGGTACCTGATGGGTTGAGCTCCGACATCGCGGTCATAAGGCGTCCCGCCAACAAGGTGTACCTCGTGTCGTCGGCGACGATGTGCCTGGTCGACGCGCTCGATGCGAACGACAACATCCTCATGTCGGGCACGAAGGCCGACGATTGCTCGGTCGCGGGCTTCAAAAGCGCACTCGAAAGTGGGGCGATCGCCTACGGCGGCAAGTACAGCGCGCCCGACTACGAGCGAATATCGGCCTCGGGCTGCACGCTCGCCATCGAGAACACCATGATCAACCACACGCCCGATGTGAAGGAAAAGCTGCAGAAGCTCGGGCTCGTCGTGCTCACCGAACAGTCGTCGAGCGAGCCCGAAGCACTCGGGCGCGTCGAGTGGATTAAGCTTTTCGGCGTCCTGTTCGACAAGGAAGACGAGGCCGCGCACCTGTTCAACGAGCAGAAGGCCCGCGTCGAGCAAACGTCGAGGCTCGCGTCGTCAGGTAAAACCGTGGCGTATTTCTACATTAACTCGAACGGGGCCGCCGTCACGCGGCGGGCGGGCGACTACGTGGCGCAGATGATCGAGCTTGCAGGCGGCAACTACGCGCTCGATGACGCGCAGACGGCGTCGACGTCAGGTTCGTCAGTAACGCTCGAAATGGAGCGCTTCTACGCGACGGCGAAGGATGCCGACATTATCGTCTACAACGGCACCATCGACGAATCGGTTGCCACCTTGAACGACTTCGTAGGCAAAAACGCGCTATTGTCGCAGTTCAAAGCCGTGAAGAACGGCAACGTCTGGGTCACAAGCGCCGACATGTACCAGCAGATGACTTCCACCGCCGACATTATCGACGAGCTGCACGGGGCGTTCACCGGCGATGACGCGAGCAACTTCCATTATCTGAGGAAGCTCGGCTAGCGCCATGAGAAGCCGGCTTTCCATGACATACGACGAATCGGGGCGCGCCGCGCGGTGTCGCGTCGTGACGGCGCTGCTCGCTGTTGCCCTCATCGTGCTCGTCGGGGCCAACCTGTGCATCGGGAGCGTGCTCGTGCCCGCAGACCACATCCCCGGCATCCTTTCGGGAGGCGCGGCCAATTCCATGGAAATCCAGATCATCTGGGAGATTCGTCTGCCGCGCGTGCTTTCAGCCGTGCTTCTCGGCGGGGCACTTTCGCTCTCCGGGTTCCTGCTGCAGACGTTTTTCAACAACCCCATCGCCGACCCGTTCATCTTGGGCGTCTCCTCGGGCGCAAAGTTCGTCGTCGCGCTTACGATGATCGTACTTCTGGGCGCGAACCAGGCCATGTCCTCGCCGGCCATGGTGGTCGCAGCGTTTCTGGGCTCGCTTATCACCATCGGCTTCGTGCTCCTCATCGCACGGCGCATAAGTTCCATGGCCATGCTCATCGTGGCGGGCGTCATGGTGGGATACATCTGCTCGGCGGCGACGAACTTCCTCATCGCCTTCGCCGACGACCAGTCCATCGTGAACCTGCACAACTGGTCTTTGGGTAGCTTCTCGGGTTCGAGCTGGGACGACGTCGCGGTCATCGCGGTCGTGGTGATCACCGTGAGCGCATGCGTATTCGCGATATCGAAGCCCCTTTCCGCCTTCCAGCTGGGAGAAGCCTACGCGAAAAGCGTCGGCGTGAACGTCGCACGCTTCCGCATGGTGCTCGTCCTTCTAGCGAGCATGCTCTCCGCCTGCGTGACCGCGTTCGCTGGTCCGGTGTCGTTCGTAGGCATCGCGGTTCCGCATCTCGTTAAGTCGGCGCTGAAGTCGTCGAAGCCCATCCGCGTGATTCCTGCGTGCTTCTTGGGAGGCGCCATCTTCTGCGCGGGCTGCGATTTAATCGCGCGCACGCTGTTCTCCCCCGTCGAGCTTTCCATCAGCGCCGTCACCGCCATCTTCGGCGCGCCGGTGGTTATCGCACTCATGTTGAAGAAGCGGGTGAGGTAGATGGGGGAATTCGTGCCGCGGCCCAAAACGCTCGGAGGGGAGTCGAACCTCGAAACCCCGGTAAAAACGCAGGCTGACGGAGCGCCGCTTTTCCGCATAAGCGACCTGTCGGCGGGCTACGACAAGAAGGTCGTAGTCGAAGGCGTCGAGCTGGAGGTTCGCGCGGGCGACGTCGTGGCGCTCATCGGGCCGAACGGCTCGGGCAAGTCGACCATCTTGAAAACCATCACACGCCATCTGGCACCGCTTGCCGGCGCGGTCGAGCTCGACGGGCGGGAGATTTCCCGATGGAAGACGGCGGAGTTCGCAAGGAACCTTGCCGTTATGCTGACAGATCGACCCCGGACCGAGCTCCTCACCTGCCGCGATATCGTAGAGGCGGGAAGGCATCCCTACACCGGGCGAATGGGCACACTCTCGCCCGACGACCATAGTCGGGTCGATGAGGCCATGAAAACCGCACATGTGGAAGAGCTCGCCGAGCGCGACTTCATGCAGATAAGCGACGGGCAACGCCAGCGCGTCATGCTCGCACGAGCCATCGCGCAGGATCCGCGTGTGCTCGTGCTCGACGAGCCCACGTCGTATCTCGATATCCGCTACCAGATCGACCTGCTGCGAATACTTCGCCACCTTGCGAAATCGCAGAATGTGGCTGTCATCATGTCCATCCACGAACTCGAGCTCGCGCAGAAAAGCGCCGACAAGGTGATTTGCGTGAAGGACGGTCGGGTCTTCCGCGCCGGCGCACCCGAGGACATATTCACGCGCGAGACGATTGGCGAGCTCTACGGCCTTCAACATGGCACCTTCAACGAGCGCTTCGGCAGCGTGGAAATTGGGCGCCCACACGGCGATGCGCACACGTTCGTCATCGCCGGCGCAGGTACGGGGTCAGCTGTGTTTCGCCAGCTCATCCGGCAGGGCAAGGCGTTCTACGCGGGCGTTCTGCACGAAGGGGACATCGACTGCGAGCTCGCGCGCGACCTGGCGACGGAATGCGTGGCCGAGCGCGCCTTCGAGCCGATCGGGGATAAAACCATAGCCCGCGCCAAAGAGCTCCTCGTCCACTGCGCGCGCCTTATCGTGTGCCCCGCCGCCTTCGGCACCATAAACGCCCGCAACGCAGAGCTCGTCGAGTTTGCACGCTCGCATGGTATCGAGGTCATGCGAGCGTGCGAAGGCGCATCGGAGGATTCCAAAATTGGAGTGGGAAGGATAAACTGGACTTTCTTTTAAGGATCCTCAGGCTACAGCTCCTATGCCGGCAAGGTCTCCAAGGCGCCGGAGAACCTCAGGAACAGGAATTTCCACGCCGACGAGCCCAACTAGGCCTAATCCAAGCGAGATTCCAGACTCGACAGACCATTGAGAGTCAGATCGTTGGCGACCTCAGAGACGCGCTCGATAGGAACCGAGCCGTCAGACAGCGCCCACGTGCGATAGATACCGATAATACCCGACAGCAAAAACGCCAGATAGTAGTCGAACATCTCGTCCTTGAGACCTTGGGGCAGCAGATCGCGCTCGGCAATCTCATGTTCGAGCGGCGCACGAAGACGAGCCATGAAATCATCGAGCGGAATATTCTCGATCAGCTGACGATTGAGCACTAAGTTGTTGCACAGTGCCTCATTAACGGTTTTAAAGAAGGTCGCCGCCGCGCCAAGAGCGCGCTCGCTGGTGTCACCGTCCATAGAAGCAAGCGTTTTCTCGACCGAGTCGACAATCATCTCCACCACATCGACGGCAATGGCATCGAGCAGGCCGTCAACCGTACCAAAGTGAACGTAAAAGGTCTTGCGGTCGACATTGGCCTCGCGCGCGATGGCACTCACCGTAATGTCTGCCAGCGGCTTTTCCATGAGCAGGCGCTCGAAAGCCGAAAGGATGGCATTACGGCTGCGAATGATGCGACGATCAAGACGCGGTTTGCTGGTTGCCATGGGCGTGTCCCTTCGATATGCAAGCATTCATCAACAGATGAGAGATAATCTACGTAAGAGGATTATCCCCCAAACAGCACAAATATGCCCCGCATCATGAAGAACGCACGACTGCCCTACTGCGACTTAGGGTGCTTCTTCTTATTGAGTGCCGACGGAGATACGCGAATACCATCGCCTGTCTGGCGCACATAGGCTTTATGAGCCGGCTTAGCGGTCCCAGAAGCCTTCTGAGCGCGCTTCTTGGGATCAACGGTAAGAGCATTCGTGGGGTGCGGCTTAGTGGGCGCAGAGGGCGTCTGAGGCGTGCGGCCGAGCTTGCGCATCACACGATCCCAGCGCGCATGGATGCTCTCGTTGTGGGCGCTCTTAAGTCCCAGCAGGGGCGCAGCCAAAATGGTCGGCGCAATAAACGTAATGAGGCGCCACAGCAGATAGCCAGCGGTCGAAGCCGAACCGAAGAAATGACCCAAGAACAATGCAAAGCCGCCCTCAGCACCACCAGTTCCACCGGGCAAGGGAACCGCAGAGCTCAGCAGCTGGACAAAGGCGCTCGCGGCCATGACCGAGAAAAAGTCGACCTCGTGGTGGCCAAAGGCAAGCATCAGGAAATACGGAACCAGATAGAAAAACGCGAGCTGCAGCATGGTGATAAACACGGTGAGCAGCATGGAAGAAAAATGTCCGGCCGAAAGCTTAAACTTCTCGGAGAAGGAGTAGATCTCGCCGTCGACAAACGTGCGCCATCCCTCGATCTTAGTGGCCGAGACACCTATGCGCTCGAGCCAATTGATGATGCAATGGGCGACGCGCGTGACGGTCTTAGGCATGAGCGCGACGGCGAAGATGCCCAGCAAGATGCAGCAGTGCCCACCAAAGCTAAAGACGCACAGCAGCGTCATGTCGCCATAGCGCTCGGCAAAAAAAGGCATGCGAGCAAGCAGTAGGATAGCGCCCCAGGCAACGAGGCCAAACTGGTACACGATAAAGCGCGTGAACTGCGTGGCTCCGGCCTCGCCGACATTTTGGCCCGCCTTGGTCAGGCGGTAGATCTGGGCGGGAGTCGAGCCCATCATCATGGGCGTCAGGTTGCCAAAGAAGATGCCGCTCGCCTCGACCGAAATCAGGTCGCGGATGCCGACGGGTGAATTAGGATCGAGCCAAACGGCAATCGCGTACGCCACGATGCCAAAGAAGAGGTACAAGAACATGCAGAAGCATGCAGCAATGAGCCATGGCGCCTGGACGCTCGACATTGCGGCCCAGAACTGCCCCATCTGCCCGGTTACCACCAGATAGACGATATAACCCACCAGTACGGCGCCGATAAAGATGGCGCCGCGGCGTGCGCTCTTATTGTCATCTCCGCCCGAGGCCTCAACCTCGACCTGGGGCTTAGACGTATGCTGAGAGGACTCCGTCATGAGACTCCTTCTAACAGTCAAAATATCTTGGATATTGTACCCGCAAGGACCATAAGCAGAACGCAAAGCTCTGGTTCAAACGGGAATTGCAGACGGTTGTTTGAAAATCAGAACCACCCTTAAAAAGGGTGGTTTGCTCTTAGGGTATAACCCACGGGCCCCGGGCTCGCGTCTAAAGGCGCGG
>NZ_WQPK01000045.1 GCF_018785265.1 Collinsella aerofaciens
TAGGCGGTGTCCCCTCCCTTTCAAGAAAGGGCGGAGGCGGGGCATGCCCCGCCTCTTACACCACATCTCTGTGCGCTACCAATGGTCAGGAGAGCCTCTGGACAAAAAATGCCAAATATGAGTACTGTCACCAGTTGAATCTCATATGAAACCGACTATTTAGGATTAGTTAGACCACACATGTTCAATTATGTTAGTGGAAAACTAGTAGCAAAGGCTTCAAATCGCTGATTCAAGGCTAGATTTACCCAGTCATATCCAAATACCGCTGCTACAAAATTAGTAACAGTACTCATTTTTGCCATTTTTTGGCCACGGCCTTTGTGACAGACGTGTTGACGGGTTCGAATCCCTCTGCGATGGGCCCAAAAACGAAAGGCCCCCATAGCTGGGAGCCTATCAAATCAGTGGTGGGCGATGAGGGATGTCCGCGTGCGGCTTCGCCGCCCGCCCTCGCTTTGGGCCTACGGCCCTCGCGTGCTGCGCTGGAAAACGCTTCGCGTTTCCTCAGCTCCGCACCCTTGCGGGTTCGAATTCCATGTACCGGGCACAAAAAAGAAAGGCCTCCATCACTGGAGGCCTAACAATTCAATGGTGGGCGATGAGGGATTCGAACCCCCAGCCTTGTGCGTGTAAAGCACCTGCGCTAACCGTTGCGCCAATCGCCCGCAGGGATTGAGTATAGCGGAAACCCTGCGTGGTTCACCGCTAATTCATAACGAAAACTAAGCGGCGACTTTAGCGCCCTTGTCCTCGTCGATAAAGAAGCGCTTGTACCAAATGAGGAACGTCAGCGTGGTATAGATCTTGCGCTGGTTGAGCGCGCGACCCTTAAAGTGATCGTCGAGCAGTTTCATGAGCGCATCGGTGTCAAAGAAATCAGCAGCCCACGGCGCGGTGAAGTATTCCTTTACGTAGTCGTAATACTTTTGCTCGCGCAGCCAGAACTTGACCGGTACAGGGAAGCCCACCTTCTTGCGCGTTGCCCACTCGTCGGGCAGCGTGCGGTTGGCGGCGTGACGCAGGACGAGCTTGCAGCCTTCTTCGTTAACACGGTAGTTGGCGGGAATGTGCTCGGCAAACTCCATGACCTTCTTGTCCAGGAACGGGACGCGAAGCTCCAGAGAATGCGCCATGCACATTTTGTCGGCCTTGAGCAGAATGTCGCCCGGCAGCCACATGTTCATATCCAGATACTGTTTCTTGGAAAGCTCGCAGCAGTTGGGAACCTGCTTGTAGTACTCGGCGCACATCTCGGCGGCGTTCTTGCCGGTGTCATAAGCGGGCTTGAGCACCTCGTCGACCTCGGAGGGATCGAACACCTTTGCCTGACCCACATACCAGCGCTCGGGAACCTCGGCGCATTTCGTCAGGAAGTTGTGGCCCTTAAAGTAGGGGAGATGCTGAACGAGTGAGCCCAGGGCGCGACGTACGCCGAGCGGCACGCGCTTCTTAAAGGTGCGCATCTCGGGGGTGTCCTCGTACCACTCATAGCCGGCAAACAGTTCGTCGGCACCCTCGCCCGAAAGGACGACGGTGACCTCCTTGGAAGCCATCTGCGCCAGATAGTACAGCGGCACGCTGGACAGGTTCGATTGCGGCTCGTCCATGTGGTACTGGATATCGGGCAGTGCATCAAAGAACTCGTCGGCGGTAATCATCTTGCGCACGTTCTTGATGCCCAGCTTGTCGGAAAGCTCGGCGGCGTAGTTGGTCTCGTTGAAGTTCTTGTAATCGAAGCCGACAGAATACGTGGTGTCGGGCATGAGACAGGCGGCAATGTAGCTGGAATCGACACCGCCAGAAAGGAACGAGCCCACCTTAACATCGGCGATTCGGTGCGCAGCGACGCTTTCGTGCACGACCTTGTCGCACTCGTCCACGTACTCCTCGAAGGTCTTGGAGTTGTCGTCGGTGAAGTCGCAGCTCCAGTAACGCTTGATGTCCATGGTGTTGGTCGTCAGGTCATACGTAAAGCAATGCGCCGGGGCAAGCTTGAACACGCCCTTAAAGAAGGTCTCCTCCGTGGCGGGGAATTGCAGCGTCAGGTAGGGGCGCAGCGCGTCGTGGTTGACAGCCTTCTCAAACTTGGGATGGTCCAGGAAGCTCTTGATCTCGGAGCCAAACAGCAGCGAGCCATCGGATGCCTGGTAGTAATAGAACGGCTTGATACCAAAGATGTCACGAGCACCAAAGAGTTTGTTCTTGTTCTGGTCGTGAATCACGAACGCGTACATGCCGCGCAGACGGTTGACCAGGTCCTCGCCCCACTCCTCGTAACCGTGTACCAGGACCTCGGTATCAGCGTTGCAGTGGAAGGCGTAGCCGGCCGCCTCCAGCTCGGCACGAAGCTCCTGGAAGTTGTAGATCTCTCCGTTGAAGACAATCGTGACCTTGCCGTCGTCGCTCGACATGGGCTGGGCTCCAGCTTCGGAAAGATCGAGAATCGAAAGACGACGGAAGCCAAGGGCAACGTTGTCGACGATATGCTGGCCGCCCATATCGGGACCACGGTGGATGATGCGATTCATCATGGCCGTGAGAACCAGCTCACTCTGTTCATCTGTACCGGTAAAACCGACAAAACCGCACATGCAAGATCCTTTCTGCTGACGGCTCAGGTGTACTGCCGCAAGGATTGCGGCAGCTGATGTCAAATAATCTTTACTATCATGCCAATCTTTTGTTTCGTGATAGGGCATAAGCGCCGAGCGAACCGAAAAAACCACGTCCCGATCTTCAGGCGAAGCGGCGGGACGTGGTTGCGAACGCTATGTTAAAGAACAGCACCCAGATTTCCTTGGTTTTACACGGGGTGAACACTGTTGCCATTTATTAGACCACGGCACAGTCCATGCAATTTTTTAGAAGGCTGTGATGCGCGCAAGGTCAGGTGGCATATTAGGATGGTTGATAATACAGAATGTTTCATCGTTTCTGCCGCGGGACGCCTTCTGCCCTTTAAGGCTGAATTTAGCGAGAGAGGTCTTTGTATGTCGAGTCCGACACAAGAGAAGCTAACTCTGATGCGCTATATAGAGTTGCTCGAGGAAGATGACCTTGTTGTTTCCAGACCGAGCGCTTCGTGCGACCAGCGCATTGAGTTTGCGACTGATGACTCGCGCCAGGTGCGTCCGGGCACGTTGTTTGTCTGCAAAGGCCGTGCGTTTAAGCGCGAGTACCTGCTTTCGGCAATCGCCGATGGCGCCGTGGCCTACGTTTCCGAGGTCGATTACGATGTTGATCTTCCCGCGGTGATTGTGAGCGATATTCGTCGCACGCTCGCCGTGGTGGCAGATGCCTTTTATGGGCACCCGTCGGGTAAGGTGAAGGTCTGCGCCTTTACAGGCACCAAGGGCAAGTCGACCTGCAGCTTTTATCTGCGCGGCATCCTCGCCAACGAGGCCAAGCTTACGGGCTGTCATCGACCCGCTCTTAATACGGGCATTGAGTTCGACGACGGCATCGAGACGGGCCCTTCCAAGCTGACGACCCCCGAATCCTTCCTGCTGCAGTCTCGCATCGCACATGCTGCGGAGGCGGGTGCCCCGTGGCTGGTTATGGAGGCATCGAGTCAGGGCCTCAAATACGAGCGCACGGGCAAGATTGACTTTGAAGTCGGCGCCTTTACCAATATCGGCGAGGATCACATTTCGCCGATTGAGCATCCGACGCTCGAGGATTACTTTGCCAGCAAGCTCAAAATCTTCTCGCAGAGCCGTTTTGCCGTGGTCAATCTCGATATGGATAAGGTCGATCGCGTGCTCGAGGCGGCATCTCGTTGCGAACGTACGGTGACGTTCTCCCTGACCGACGAGCGTGCCGACGTGCTTGCGCTGGCGATTCGCAATGGCGACTGCGGCGTGGTGGCAACGGTGCGCACGCCCCGTTTTACGCGTGACATTGTGATTCCCACGCCGGTTAAGTTCAATGTGTCCAACGCGCTTGCCGCTATTGCCTGCGCCGAGGCCCTGGGCATTTCCGAAGAGGGTATCGTCCATGGCTTTGAGGGCGTCTTCGTTCCCGGTCGTATGGAGCTCTATCCGTCCGTATCGGGCAAAATCCTGGGCATCGTCGATTTTGCACATAACGGCATGAGCCTCGAGACACTCCTGCGCGACTTGCGCGAGAACTATCCCGAGCGCGAGCTGGCGGTTGTATTTGGCGCTACGGGCGGTAAGGGTGTCGATCGACGCACCACGATGGGCATCGCCGCTGGCAAGTATGCCGACCGAATCGTGATTACCGAGGATGACCCCGGCCCCGAGGATGTCGAGGACATCTGCGCCGAGATCGCGCGCAACGTTCAAGCGCAGGGAAATGATAACTGGCAAATCGTGACTGATCGCGTTGCCGCTATCGAGACTGCCGTGCGCGAAACTGTCCGTCCTGCCGTGGTCATCGTGACCGGTAAGGGCGAGGAAGAGTGTATGCTGCGCAAGAACGGACCCGAGCCTTGTGAGCGCGACGGTTCGATTCTCAAGCGCACCCTTGCGGCGTACGACGCCTAGACCAGCCCCTTCTATGTAAACGGAGTGACCATGTCCCACAACATCCTGCCGACCGTTGCCGAGCTTTCGGGCGAGGTGCGCGAGCGTCTTGCCAAGGTCAAGTATGTCTTTACCGATCTGGACGCCACGATGCTCGCCCCCGGCTCGTGTGTACTGCGCGATAACGACGGCAATCCCTCGACCAAGCTCGTCGAGGCGGTTGTCGCGCTCGCTCGTGCCGGCATCCAGGTGGTCCCCACCTCGGGTCGCAATCGCACCATGATCCATGAGGACGCCCGCGTGCTCGGCCTCAACTCCTACATCGGCGAGATGGGCGGCCTGGTCATGTACGACCTCAAGGCCAACGACTGGGAGTACCTGACGGGCGACATGCCCTACGACCCCGCCTGCGGTCTCACGCCGCACCAGGTGATCGAGCAGACCGGCGTGTGCGAGAAGATCCTTGCCCGCTGGCCGCACAAGATCGAATACCACAACGACATGTCGACCGGCTACAAGTACCGTGAGGTCACCGTCGGCATGCGCGGCGATGTGCCCGACGATGAGGTCCAGGCCATCCTGGACGAGGCCGGCTGCGGTCTGGTCTGGGCTTGCAACGGCCATCTGACGCACCTGTCCAAGCCGACGACGCTCGAGCTTAATCGCGTCGAGGACGGTCGCGCCTTCAACATCAATCCGGCGGGGCTCAACAAGGGCGTTGCCATTGCGCGCTTCTGCGAGCACCTGGGGATCGAGCGCGAGGAGACGCTTGCACTCGGCGACTCCGAGTCCGACTTCTACATGGCCGACCATGTTGGCATGTTCTGCCTGGTCGAGAACGGTCTGACGAGCGCCGGTGCCCCGGAGTTCTTGGACACCTGCGACAATGCCTATGTAACGCGCGGCAAGATTGTCGACGGTTGGGTGGCAACGGCCGAGCTGCTGGTCGCAGCCCGTTCGTAGTGCGACGCATCACGCGTGGTCGCATTTTTCGAGAGAGAATCTGGTGAGGTAATGTCCGATATCGATAATCTGGCCGGGGACACGCGTCCGATCGGCGTGTTCGACTCGGGCCTGGGCGGCTTGACGGTCGCGCGCGCGATCGCAACAGCGCTTCCGCACGAGTCCGTCTACTATTTCGGTGACACTAAGCGCTGCCCTTATGGCACCCGCACCGAGGACGAGGTTCGCTCGTTTGCGCTGCAGGCGGGCCGCTGGCTATCGAGGCACGACGTTAAGATCATGGTCATCGCCTGTAACACGGCGACCGCCGCGGCCTTGCGTCTGGCTCAACAAGTGCTCGACGTTCCCGTGATCGGCGTGATCGCCCCGGGCGCGCGCGCCGCCATCAACAGCACGCGTACGCGTCGCGTGGGCGTGCTGGCCACCAACCTCACCATTCGCTCGGGTGCCTACACGCGCGCCATCCAGGACTTGGATGCTGGTGTCGATGTGTATGGCTGCCCGGCCTCGAGCTTTGTCGAGGTCGTCGAGCACGAGCTCGCCTCGGGCGCGCATCTGCAGGAGCAGTGGCTCGAGAACGAGGATATTTTTGATACGCCAGCCGTTCGCGCGCTGGTCGGCGCCACAGTCGAGCCGCTGCACGATCGCGGCATCGATACCGTGGTGCTCGGCTGTACGCACTTCCCGCTGCTGGTGGGTCCCATCCGCCATGCGCTGGGACCCGGGGTGCGCGTGGTGAGCTCCGCCGAGGAGACCACCCGCGAGCTGACTGATATCCTCACGCGTCGTGAGCAGCTGGCGGGCGATACCGCCGAGCCACAGCATCGCTTTGCCACCACGTCTGACAACATTGCCGAGTTTGCGGTGGCGGGTAGCTTTATCTTTGGCCAGCCGCTTAAAAGCATCGAGCATGTCGATATCGACGAACTCGGTTAGGCTCGCAATGTCGCCGGAGTCTTCGCCACATCTTTTGCCGAAAGGATAGTTCCATGGAATACATGCAGGTCAACCGCGCCAACGGCCGCGCCGCCAACGAGTTGCGCCCCGTTAAGCTCACCCGCGGCGTCATGAAGCACGCCCACGGCTCGTGCCTGGCGGAGTTCGGCGACACGCGCGTACTGTGCGCCGCCACCATCGAGGAGGGTGTGCCGGGTTGGCGCAAGGGCGCCAAGGCCGGCTGGGTAACGGCGGAATATGCGATGCTGCCGGCCTCGACCGGTAAACGCTGCAAGCGCGAGCATGCCAACCGCAAGGGGCGCTCCATGGAGATCGAGCGGCTTATCGGCCGCAGCCTGCGTACCGTTGTCAATATGAAGGCGCTCGGCGAGTACACCGTTACCGTCGACTGCGATGTGATCCAGGCCGATGGCGGCACGCGTACGGCGAGCATTACCGGCGCCTGGATGGCGCTGCACGACGCCCTTGCCATGTGGGTCGAGGCGGGCAAACTCGAGCGCATCCCGCTCACGGGCCAGGTTGCCGCCATTTCCATGGGCGTCGTCGATGGCAACACCCTGCTCGACTTGGATTATTCCGAGGACAGCCACGCCGAGGTAGACATGAACCTCGTCGCTACCGACACCGGCGAGATGATCGAACTTCAGGGTACCGGCGAGCAGGCGCCCTTCGACCGTAAGCGTCTCAACGCCCTACTCGACCTGGGCGACAAGGGCATTGCCGAGCTCATCGAGCTTCAGCACCAAGCCCTCGCCTAGCCTACCAAAAAGGGATGTTAATTTTGGCAGGTTTTATCTGGGAAAACGTCGAAGTATAAGACTGCCGTTGATTGAGAGGGGAGAGAGGCCGAGGTCCTCGTCGCCCTCAACTCGGCATTGCTATAAGAGACAAGGAGGCCAGCCATGGCACTTGAGAAGATTGACATCGACACCCTCGACCCGGCGGCGACCATCGTCGTTGCAACCGGCAACGCCCATAAGCTCACCGAGATCGAGGCCATTTTGGGCAAGGTCATGCCCGAGGTGCGTTTTGTGGCGCTCGGCCAGCTGGGCGATTTTGAGGACCCCGAGGAAAACGGCACGACGTTTTTGGAGAACGCCATCATCAAGGCGCAGGCTGCCGTTGAGGAGACGGGCCTTATGGCCATCGCCGACGATTCTGGCTTGGTCGTCGACGCGCTGGACGGCGAGCCGGGCGTGTATAGCGCGCGCTATGCGGGCGTGCATGGCGACGATGCCGCCAACAACGCCAAGCTTCTCGTTAACCTGGAAGGCGTGGCAGACGAGGATCGTACCGCGCGCTTTATGAGCGTCGTCGCGCTTATCGATACGGACGGCCTGGTCACTTATGGCGAGGGCGCCTGCGAGGGCGTTATCGCGCACGAGGGTCGCGGCGATCACGGCTTTGGCTACGACCCGCTGTTCCTGCCGGTCGATACGCCGGGCAAGACTATGGCCGAGCTCACGGCGGACGAGAAGAACGCCATCAGCCATCGTTTCCATGCGCTCGAGCATCTGTCCGCCAAGCTGACGGGCGAGGAGTAGGCCGTGCGTGCGGTGGTGCAGCGCGTGCTCAACGCCGGCGTGACGGTCGACGGTGAGTGCGTGGGCCGCATTGGACGCGGCTACCTGGTACTGCTGGGCGTGGGCCACGGCGACACACGCGCCGAAGCCGACAAGCTGTGGGGCAAGCTCCGCGGGCTACGCATCAATGAGGACGAGAACGGCAAGACCAACTTGGCACTGGACGATGTCGACGGCGAGGTGCTCGTGGTGTCGCAGTTCACACTGTTTGCCGACTGCCGCCACGGCCGCCGTCCATCGTTTACGGACGCCGGCGCGCCCGATGTCGCTAACGAACTTTACGAGTACTTTTTGACACTCGTCGCTCAGGACGTTGAGCATGTGGCGCACGGTATCTTTGGCGCCGATATGAAGGTCGACCTGGTCAACGACGGTCCGTTCACCATCGTCCTGGACACAGACAATCTGTAAGTAGTCAATTTGGGACCGGGCTTTTTTAGCTGCTTGCGTATGGCTGCAGCAGGGTGCTATAGTATTAGAGTTTTGTCTATCTTAGGGGTATTATCCCCTTTTTGAATTGCACCCTCTGGAGGCCCTATTCATGGAAGAGATGGAAGTCAATCACGTCGACGACATCCACGAGAAGCTGACCGATATGGTGGGCGATCGCGTCAAGGTTAAGGCCAACATGGGCCGTACCCGCGTCATCGAGCGCATGGGCACCATCAAGAGCGTCCACCCCGCTGTCTTTATCGTTGAGGTTGACGAGCGTCGCGGCCGCAAATCGCGTCAGTCCTACCAGTACATCGATGTCCTTACCGGCCAGGTCGAACTGTTCGACCCCGAGAGCGGCGAACATATCTTTACCCCGCTCGGCAACCAGCTCGAGGAGCACTAACGGTGACCGATCGGTCCCTCATCCTTACCGCGCCGGCAAAGATTAACCTCTATCTGGGGGTTCATACCGAGCGCGACGCCCGCGGCTATCACAGGGTCGATTCCCTGATGGCAGCCGTCGGTCTAGCCGATACCGTGACGGTCACGCCGGCGCAGGCGTTGACCGTCCAGACGGTTCCGGCATCCGATTTTCCCATGCAAAAAAATACGGCCTATCGGGCGGCAATCGCTATGGCCGAGCGTTACGGTCGCGATGCCAACGTGTGCGTGACGATCGAAAAGCGTATCCCGCTGTGCGCCGGCCTGGGAGGCCCCTCGACGGATGCCGCTGCGGTCATCGTTGCCTTGGCCGAGCTGTGGGGTATCGACCGCGCCGACCCCGCGCTCGATGACATCGCTCGCGGTATCGGCGCCGACGTGCCGTTCTTTTTGCACACGAGTCCCGCATTCTACGTCGGCGGGGGAGATGTGCTGGCCACTGAGTATCCTGTGCTTCCGGCGACACCTGTCGTATTGGTCAAACCGCACGAGACGAGCGTTTCAACGGTTGAAGCGTATCGACGATTTGATGAGAGCCCGGTGCCCGCGGAAAAACCCGATGCGATTGCTTCTGTCTTACGCGCCGGCGATGCCGAGGCGGCATATGCGCTCGTTCATAACAATCTGGGCGTCATATCCGCGCAGATGGAGCCGCGGATCCAGGCAGTTCTCGACTGGCTGCGCGCACAGGAGGGAACCGTTGCCGTGGACGTGTGCGGTTCGGGTGCTTGCTCGTTTGCCATTTGCGATACCGTCGCTGCAGCAGCCCATCTTGCGGGAGCTGCCCAGCAAAATGGCTGGTGGGCCTGCGCGACTGAGCTTATTCCCAACACGGTTCAAATCGACGCGCCAAAGAAATAAAAATTTCTCTAGCACGCGGCGAAAATCTTTGTTACTATAGTCGAGCTAACGGGTTGTGGCTCAGTTTGGTAGAGCACTGCGTTCGGGACGCAGGGGTCGCTGGTTCAAATCCAGTCAACCCGACCAGAGCATGAGGAGGGACCGCTTCTTGCGGTCCCTTTTTTTAGCTAGTGTTGTGATACCGCGATACCCGCGGTATACTCATTCGAGCTTGTCTCGCTGTATTGTGGAGGTCTACATGTTTGGACTGAGGGCTCCTGAGCTCATCATTATTCTCGTCGTTGTCCTGATTATCTTCGGGCCCAAGAACCTGCCGAAGCTCGGCAAGTCCCTCGGCTCTACCGTCAAGAATATCCGTGAGGGTATGGAGGGCGACGATAAGGCCGAGACCAAGCAGGCCGAGGAGGTCGTGGTCGAGCAGTCCGAGGAGGACAAGGAGATCGCTGAGCTCGAGGCCAAGCTCGCTGCTGCCAAGAAGAAGCAGGCAGAGGACAGCGACGCGGACGCAGAGTAGTCCCATCCCTTTGGGGTGAGCACCTGACCGGCTTGCCCGCAGGCTAGCCGGTCTTTTTCGTTTTGTTGACAGTTGATTGTTTGATCAGAGTTGGGGAGATATCCGTATGGACGCAAGCCAGATCGTACTGACCGCTGAGGGCCGCCAGAAGCTCGTCGAGGAGCTCGCCTGGCGTGAGGGCGATTACGCCAAGGAGATCGTCGAGGACATCAAGGAAGCCCGCGCGTTCGGCGACCTTTCGGAGAACTCCGAGTACGATGCCGCCAAGGACAAGCAGGCCCAGAATGCTGCTCGTATCGCCGAGATCCAGGCCATTCTTGCCAACGCTCAGGTTGCTGCCACTACGGGCGATCTGACCGTCTCCATCGGTTCCACCGTTTCGCTGATTGATCCCAACGGCGAGGTCATGGAAGTCACGCTCGTTGGTACCACCGAGACCAACTCGCTCGAGCACAAGATTTCCAACGAGTCTCCGGTCGGTCACGCCATCATCGGTCACGGCGAGGGCGACTCCGTCGAGGTCGTTACGCCTTCCGGCAAGACTCGCGTCTACACCATCGCCAAGATCGCACGCTAGACCACGGTCCCGCGTAAAGGTATGTTTTCGCTCCCTGGGACCGAATCCTGGGGAGCGTTTTAGTTTGAGGAGCTAACTTATGGCAGAGAACCAGAACGTCGCCGATCAGGCATCGACGCTCAACGACGAGCGCGCCACCCGCCTGGCCAAGCGCGCCGCCCTGTTCGAGGCGGGCCAGAACCCCTATCCCGAGCACTCTGAGCTTGAGGACTACGTCGCCGATATCGAGGCTAAGTACGCCGAGCTTGCCGATGGCGAGGACACCGAGGACGTCGTGAAGATCGCCGGCCGTGTGGTCGCCAAGCGCGGTCAGGGCAAGATTATGTTCATCGTCGTGCGCGATGCGACTGCCGAGATTCAGCTGTTCTGCCGCATCAACGACATGGACGAGGCTGCCTGGAATACGCTCAAGGCCCTCGACCTGGGCGACATCCTGGGCGTGACCGGCGTGGTCGTGCGTACCCAGCGCGGCCAGCTTTCCGTTGCCCCTAAGAGCGCGACCCTGCTTTCCAAGGCCGTTCGTCCGCTGCCCGAGAAGTTCCACGGTCTTTCCGATAAGGAGACCCGCTATCGCCAGCGCTATGTCGACCTGATCGCCAACGACGACGTTCGCGAGACCTTCCGTAAGCGTTCGCAGATTCTCTCCACCTTCCGTCGCTTTATGGAGTCCGACGGCTACATGGAGGTCGAGACCCCCATCCTGCAGACCATCCAGGGCGGCGCTACTGCCAAGCCGTTCATTACCCACTTCAACGCGCTCGATCAGGAGTGCTACCTGCGTATTGCCACCGAGCTGCACCTCAAACGCTGCATCGTCGGTGGTTTTGAGCGCGTGTTCGAGATCGGCCGCATCTTCCGTAACGAGGGCATGGACCTTACCCACAACCCCGAGTTCACCACGATGGAGGCCTACCGTGCCTTCTCCGACCTCGAGGGCATGAAGGCGCTCGCCCAGGGCGTCATTAAGGCGGCTAACAAGGCCATCGGCAACCCCGAGGTCATCGAGTACCAGGGCCAGACCATCGACCTTTCTGGTGAGTGGGCCAGCCGTCCCATGACCGACATCGTCTCCGACGTGCTCGGCAAGCAGGTCACCATCGACACGCCGGTCGAGGAGCTTGCTGCCGCCGCGCGCGAGAAGGGCCTGGAGATCAAGCCCGAGTGGACTGCTGGCAAGATCATCGCCGAGCTTTACGATGAGCTGGGCGAGGATACCATCGTCAACCCGACCTTCGTGTGCGATTACCCCATCGAGGTCAGCCCGCTTGCCAAGCGTTTTGAGGACGACCCGCGTTTGACCCACCGCTTTGAGCTGGTCATCGCCGGCCACGAGTACGCCAACGCATTCTCCGAGCTCAACGACCCGGTCGACCAGGCTGAGCGCTTTGCTGCCCAGATGGCCGAGAAGGCCGGCGGTGACGACGAGGCCATGGAGTACGACGAGGACTACGTGCGCGCCCTCGAGTACGGTATGCCTCCCGCGGGCGGCATTGGCATTGGTATCGACCGCGTGGTCATGCTGCTCACCAACCAGGCTTCTATCCGCGACGTGCTGCTGTTCCCGCACATGAAGCCCGAGAAGGGTTTCCAGTCCGGTGCCGCTGCCGCCAAGGCTGCCGAGGCCGGCAACGCCGCGAGCCCGTTCGTTACGTCGCTTAAGCCCACGCTCGATTACTCCAAGATCGCCGTTGAGCCGCTGTTTGAGGAGTTCGTCGACTTTGATACCTTCTCCAAGAGCGACTTCCGCGCTGTGAAGGTCAAGGCATGCGAGGCCGTCAAGAAGTCCAAGAAGCTGCTGAACTTTACGCTCGACGACGGCACCGGCACCGACCGCACCATCCTCTCCGGCATCCATGGCTACTATGAGCCCGAGGACCTGGTCGGCAAGACCTTGCTCGCCATCACCAATCTGCCTCCGCGCAAGATGATGGGTATTCCCAGCTGCGGTATGCTGATCAGCGCCATCCACGAGGAGGAGGGCGAGGAGCGCCTCAACCTGATCCAACTCGACGCTTCCATCCCCGCCGGCGCAAAGATGTACTAGGGGGTTACGCGGGTTTACCAACCCGCGTAACCAGTTGACGCTGCAAGCCCGCCAGAGCGGCAATCTGCCTTTCAACTTCGGCGGCATGACCAAAAGGTCAATGCCGCCTTGTTTCAAGACACCTTGCTCGCTCTGGCGGGCTTTCGCTGTTGTTGCCAGGGCATCGGCGTTGCCTTGGCCGTCAATAGTCATTGGGGGCGTTCTCAAACGACTACCCAACGGCTATTGCACACATGGCTCGCATGACAGCCGTCTCTTTTATGTTTCCTTTAGCCGTTGCTGCTTAGGATGGGGGTTAGTCGGGAGGAAGGGAGTGTCTATATGGACGACGCGAGCGAGCGTGCAATCGAAGAGGACATGCTCGATCAGTTCAATTACTTTGACGATGAGGATGAGGAGCTGATCGATCGTCGCGAGCCGGCACCGCTTGACTCATTTGATCTGGTCGATGAAGAGCCCGACGAGGACGAGGGCGAATCAACGGAGCCCCCACAGCCTTCGCGCCTTGACTCGCTGCTTTCGAGAGCCCCCATGCACCACGGCGTTCGTGCCGGCGCGCTCCATATGAAAACTGACTGGCACCAGATCGTGACGGCAGGCGATGAGCTTGCTGTCGATGCGCCGCTCACCGATAAGTCATCCATCATCTGCCGCACCGGCATGCTTATGCTGGCAAGCGGAACAGGTGCCTGGCGCGTGCGCGATACCATGAATCGTGTTGCCGCCGTGCTCGGCGTTACGATTCACGTCGACCTGAGTCTTCTGTCGTTTGAATGCACCTGCATCGAAGATGGCCACTGCTTTAACGAGGTTGTCAGCCTGCCCACAACGGGGGTCAATACTCATCGCATTTGGATGATGGAGAGCTTCTTAAAGGAAATCGAGATTTATGGGCGCCGGTTTACCGTGCATGAGTACCACGAGATGCTCAAGACCGTTGAGAGCTCGAAGCCCGATTACGCTCTCTGGCAACAGGGTCTTGCGGCGGCCTGTGCTTGTGGCGCCTTCGTCTTTTTGCTCGGCGGCGGCCCTATCGAGATGGCCTGCGCGTTCGTAGGCGCTGGTGTCGGCAACTTTGCTCGCTCCCATATTCTCAAGCAGGGTCTTGGCCAGTTCAGCGCGCTGACGACTGGCGTTGCGCTCGCTTGCGTTTCGTATCTGCTGGCATTGCTCGGCCTTAGCCAGGTCATTCCAGGGGCAATGTCGCACCAAGAAGGCTATATCGGCGCCATGCTCTTTGTGATTCCCGGCTTTCCCCTCATTACGGCAGGCCTCGACATCGCTAAGCTTGACATGCGAAGCGGTATCGAGCGTCTTTCGTATGCTGTGTCGATTATTGTGATGGCGACCCTCGTAGGTTGGATGGTTGCTGAGTGTGTGGGACTGGCGCCGGATGACTTCGCCCCGCTCGGCCTCTCACCGTTGGCTCTTACGCTCTTGCGCATACTGATGAGCTTTATCGGTGTATTTGGCTTCTCGGTTATGTTCAACAGCCCGGTAAAGATGGCAGCGGCGGCAGGGCTCATCGGCGCCGTGTCCAATACCTTGCGCCTTACGCTCGTCGATGCGCCGACGATACTTCCTTTCCTGGGCCTGAGCGCAGGTATGCCTCCCGAGGCAGCAGCGTTTATCGGCGCACTGGTATCGGGGTTGCTCGCGAGCTTAGCCGAAATCAAGCTCACCTACCCACGCATCGCCCTCACGGTGCCATCAATTGTCATTATGGTGCCTGGCTTGTATCTGTATCGCTCGATGTATTACATGTGCACCTTCGACACGGTCAATATGCTCGGCTGGTTTGTGCGTGCGGTGCTCATCGTGGCGTTTTTGCCCGTTGGTCTGGGTGTGGCGCGTACGCTCACCGACCCTCGCTGGCGCCACACCAGCTAATTGGTACAAGGGGGACAGGTTACTTTGCACCAAATGAGTTGCGGTGAAATAGGGACTGAATTGCTGCTTAAAGGGTCAAAACAGTCCGTATTCCACCGCAACTTATGGGGTCGGGGGATTATCGGTGCCCTGCATCTTCATAAACTCAACGCTTACGAAGCGCATGCGTTTCGTGCTAGGCTGGTTCCACCACATAAGTAGTCGCAGACGCGCGTACCACGGGCGGGCGAGATGAAGTTCCAACAGCTCCATCTTGCCCGCCCGTTTTTGTTGCGTGGCGCCGCGGTACAACACAGAGAGGAATCTGCCCTTTATGCCTATCAACAAACGAGAGAGCCTGCTGTTCACCTTTATCATGTGCTTTTGCATGGTGCTCTGGATGAGCATCTACAACGTTGCCCTGCAGCACGGGGCCATCAACGGCGAGGTCGTTGCCGCTGCGTGGCTCGGCTTCCCCGTTGCCTACATTTTTGCCATGTGCTGCGACTGGTTCGTCGCCAGCCCGCTCGCCAAGGGTTTCGCCTTTAAGTACTTGGTCACGCCGGGCAAGAGCTCGCCACTTGCCATGACGCTCGCCGTCAGCTCCTGCATGGTCGTTCCCATGGTCATCATCATGTCGCTGTACGGTGCCTGCGAGGGCCTGACGCACATGCCCGGCGGCATCCTTGCGAACCTGTATTCCGTGCCTGCGATCTGGATGATCAACATCCCGCATAATTTTGTGATGGCGCTGCCGTGGAACCTTTTGGTAGCCGGTCCGATTTCCCACTTCGTCTTCCGTCGCGCCTTCCCTGTGGGGACGGTTTTCGAGGAGGAGCATGCCGAGCTCTTGGAGCAGGCTATGGCTCCTGAGTGCGAGTAGCTCGCTTAGGGATCTGCTGAGCGCGGGCGACTTGCTTGGTTGGAGCCCTAAGCGTGGATAGCTCTCTCGGCGACATCGCGGGCGTGAGCGGTGCGCATGACCGGAGGGCCCGTGCTGCTCCGTTGCCCGACGTGCTAGCGCGCAGAAGAATCTGTTGGTGCATTCGGCGGCTGCTGAAGCGTTTCGGCAGCCGCTTTTTATACGGAGTTTAAATACAACAGTCTGTTGTATTACGTAGAGTGGTATATCTCTAGCAGGAAAAATGCGAGAGACGGAGCATTATGGCGTTGCTAGTAGGACTGGACGTAGGGTCGACGACGACCAAAGTTTACGCGATGCACGAGGATATGACCGAGGCGTGGTGGGGATATCGCCGCCACGGGGCGTGTCAGACAGCGAGCGTGCGCGCCATGCTCGGCGAGCTCGCCGAGCGCTTTCCCCATGAGTCGCTGCGCGTTGCGGTGACCGGCTCGGGTGCGCGCGATATCGCGACCGCGCTGGGCGCCTCGTACGTTCAGGAGGTGGTCGCCAACGCGCTCGCGATCAGCAGGTTCTATCCGCAGACGCGCTGCGCCATCGAGCTGGGCGGCCAAGACGCCAAGATGATCTTCTTCCGCACCAACGATAAGGGAGACATCGAGGTTGCCGACATGCGCATGAACGGTTCGTGCGCAGGCGGTACCGGTGCATTTATCGACGAGATGGCAAAGCTCATGGGGGTCGGCACCGAATCGGGCGAGTTCGAGCAGCTCGCAAGCCGGGGAACGACCGTCCACGAGGTCTCGGGCCGCTGCGGCGTGTACGCAAAGACCGATATCCAGCCGCTGCTCAACGAGGGCATTCCTACCACCGACCTGGCGCTTTCGGCGCTTCACGCGGTCGCCCGCCAAACGATCGGCGGTCTGGCCCAGGGTATCGACATCGAGCCGCCGGTAATCTTCGAGGGCGGTACGCTCGCCTACAACCCCACGCTGGTCCGCGTGTTCCGGGAGCAACTGAATCTATCGGACGATCAGGTTATCGTCCCGCGCGATCCGCAGATCATGGTCGCGCGCGGTGCCGCCCTGTCGCTGACCGACATGTTCGCATCGTCCCAACCGATCGACCTTCCCGACGCTTTTGTCCGGCTGGATAAGCTCGAGACGGTCGCGCCCGCAAGCGGGGAGGGACGTCTTGCCCAGCCCTTTTTTGCCACACCTGCCGAGCAGGCGGATTTTACGGCACGCCATGGCAAAGAGACGCCGGCAAAGGGTCCGGATGCGTATGCGCCCGGAGAGACGGTGCGCGTGGCGCTCGGTATCGATTCGGGGAGCACGACGACCAAGTTCGCCCTGGTCGATGAGGCGGGTGAGCTTGTCGATTCGTTCTACGCGTCTAATAACGGCAGACCGCTCGACGTCGCCCAACAGGGTCTTGTCAGCTTGAAGAACCGCTGGGAGACAGCGGGAGTCACGCTTGCGATCGATGCCGTGGGCACCACGGGATACGGCGAGGAGCTTTTCGCGCGCGCGTTCCACGCCGACTACCATACGGTCGAGACGGTCGCGCACGCCCGCGCCGCGTGCGCATGCGTTCCCGATGCGACCTTCGTGCTCGACATCGGCGGACAGGATATGAAGGCCATCTGGCTCAACCACGGCGTGCTGACCGATATCGTCGTCAACGAGGCGTGCTCTGCGGGCTGCGGCTCGTTCCTCGAGGGTTTTGCCAAAAACCTCGGAATAGCCGTTGAGGATATCGCGACCGAGGCATTTTCGTCCAAAGCCCCCGCCGTTCTCGGCAGCCGCTGCACGGTGTTCATGAACAGCAGCGTCGTTTCCGAGCAGCGGCGCGGTAAGGGTCCGGGCGACATCATGGCCGGTCTCTGCCGTTCGATTATCGAGAACGTGTTCACCAAGGTCATTCGCGTTTCAAATCTCAACCGTCTGGGCGACAAAGTCGTCGTCCAGGGCGGCACGTTCCGAAACGACGCGGTGCTGCGCGCATTCGAGCAGTATCTGGGCAAACCCGTCACGCGTGCGCCCCACCCGGGGCTGATGGGCGCTATCGGTATCGCCCTGCTCGCGCGCGAGGAATGCCGCAAGGGCGACGCCGGCACGTCGTTTATCGGGCTCGATGCCGTGGAGCGCTTCGAGCATCGCGAGTTCGGCGGCGTTACCTGCCGTCGGTGCAACAACCGCTGCCAGCGCGCGGTCGTGGCATTTGGCGACGGCTCGCTTTACGTCACGGGCAATCGCTGCCCGCGCGGCGGCGCCATCTCATGGGATGAGCTCGTGCGCGAGGTTCCCGCGGCGGAGGAGCTGCGTCCGCAGGGTGCTTGCGAGGCACAGGCACCCGGCACGGGGCGCGACCGGACCGCGGCTGCCCCCAATCTCTTTGTCGACCGCGAGAAG
Source organism: Collinsella aerofaciens (assembly GCF_018785265.1). GTDB lineage: Bacteria > Actinomycetota > Coriobacteriia > Coriobacteriales > Coriobacteriaceae > Collinsella > Collinsella aerofaciens_AI. Next base: position 18,011 of record NZ_WQPK01000045.1, read on the forward strand.
CTGCTGTTCGAGTCGTGCCCCACGGTTCCCGTCTGCGGGGGGCGCGATGTCACGATCGGCATTCCCCGTGTGCTCGAGTTCTGGGACACCATGCCGTTCTGGTCGACGTTCTTCAGCACGCTCGGCTTTAAGGTGCGCGTCTCGGGACGCAGCACCAAGGCGATGTACGAGCGCGGTCTGGCGCACGTCACATCCGACACCGTGTGCTTCCCGGCCAAGCTCGTCCACGGGCACATCCGCAATCTCGTCGACGCCGGCGTCGACCGTATCTTCATGCCCATCATCACGACGGTGCCCACCGAAAACACCGCCTCTACCAGCGAGTGGATGTGCGCCGTCGTAAAGGGATACCCCTACGTGATGCGCAATTCCGATAACCCGGAGGAGCGTTTCGGCGTTCCGTTCGATACGCCGCTGTTCCACTGGTACGACGAGGGCGACCGAAACCGCCAGCTCAAGGCGTGGTGCAAGGAGACCTTCGATATCGATGCCGACCTGGTTGCCAAGGCGACCGAGCAGGCGGACCGCGCGCAGCAGACGTTTGAGAACCAGCTGCAGCTGCGCGGCAGGCAGGTGCTCGAGAACGTGCGCGAGGACGGCGGCTACGCGGTGGTGATCGCTTCGCGCCCGTACCACAACGACCCGCTGGTCAACCACGGGCTGCCCAAGCTCTTCTCTGAGCGCGGCATCCCCGTGCTGACGCCCGATGCGGTGCCGGGGGTCTGCGACGTCGATCTTTCCAACAGCCGCATCGACATCGTGAACAACTACCATGCGCGCATGCTGTCGTGCGCGGTCATCGTCGCATCGACGCCCGAGCTCGAGCTCGTGCAGATGGGCAGCTTCGGCTGCGGCCACGATGCGTATCTCACCGACGAGATCGCGCGCATGATGGGCGAGATGGGCTCCAAGGTTCCGATGATGATCAAGCTCGATGAGAGCGACGTCGCCGGTCCCATGGGCATTCGCGTGCGTTCGTTTATCGAGTCGGTCAACCGTCGTCGCGCGGAGGAGCGTGCCGAGGGCGCCCGGGTGCACGCGGTCCATCCGCTCGACGACCCGTATAAGGTCAAGTACACCAAGCGCGACCGGCACGACAAGATCGCGCTGGTCCCCAACACCTCCCATGCGTTCTGCAGGCTCATGACCGCGGCGATGCGCAATCAGGGCGTGCGCGCCGAGGCCCTTGATATCGGGCGCGAGGATGCCATCCGCCTGGGCAAACGCTATGTGCACAACGACATCTGCTTCCCCGCGCAAATCGTGATCGGCGAGGCGCTCGCGGCACTCGAGAGCGGTAAGTACGACCCGCACGACGTCGCCGTGGTGACTGGCAAGTATATCGGCGACTGCCGCCTGACGCACTACATGCCCCTGCTGCGCCGCGCGCTCGACGACGCGGGATACGACTATGTCCCGGTGCTCACCAACGACGACGTCGATGCCCACAATGCGCATCCGGGCTTCAAGCTCGGCCTTGGCCCGAGCATCCAGATCGCCTACGGTCTTCCCATGATCGATACCCTCGAGGCCATGCTTAGGCGCATCCGTCCCTACGAGCTCGAGAAGGGCGCGGCGGACGCTGCGTTCGACCGCGCGCTCGATGAGGTTATCGAGGGCATGGAGCGCTCCGGGCTGAGAGGCCAGGCGACGGGCTTCAAACGCGCGCTTGCGATCATGGACGCCGTTCCGTACGACCGCTCGAACCCGCATCCGACCGTTCTCATCGTGGGCGAGTACCTGCTCAATTTCCATCTCGGCGCCAACCACGAGATCGAGCGCTACCTCGAGGACAACGGGCTCGAGGTCATCGAGGCGCGCATGACCGACGTGATCCGCAAGACCTATTTCTACAAGCATGCGCAGTCGCGCGAGTTCCACGTCGACCTGTCGCTGCCCGAAAAGGCCTGGTACGCCACGGCGGACAACCTGTTCGAGCTCGCGCACGACCGTTGCGACCGCCTGGGCGCGGCGAGCCCGCTCTACGAGCCGCCGACGCGCATGCCCGAGCTCGTGCGCGCGAGCGATAAGATCCTGCACCATACGTTCGATGCGGGCGAGGGCGTGCTGATTCCGGCGGAGATCCTCGAGCACGCCAAGCGCGGCTGCCGCAACTTCGTGATCCTGCAGCCGTTCGGGTGTCTGCCCAACCATGTCGTGGGGCGCGGGCTCATCCATGCGCTCAAGGAGCAGTATCCCACGGCGCAGTTCCTGCCGCTCGACTACGATCCCGACGTGAGCTTCGCCAACGTGGAGAACCGTCTTCAGATGCTCATCATGAACGCCAAGGCGCAGGGGTGCGGTGAGGCGCATGGCGAGACCGCGTAAGGACGCCGATGCGCCCGATGCACGCACCCGTATCATCGAGGCGTTTTGGGAGCTCATCGAGAACAACAGCATCTTCGAGCTGTCGGTTGGCGAGGTGACCCGCGCCGCCCGGTGCAATCGCGGAACGTTTTACTACTATTTTCACGATTTCGATGAACTCGTCGCCATCGCCATAGCCCAACTGCTGCAGGATAACGAGCTCATCACCGATGCCCTCTGGCATTTTTCGAGCGAGGGCGACCTTTCGGCGTTCGACCGGCGCGACGTCCGCTGCCTGCTGCGGCGCATCGTCATCACCATGAGGGCGGGTGCCGCCGAGCAGGTCGTGCAGGGCATCCATACGATCATCATCGACCGCGTGAGAGAGATCGTCCACCCCGACGGAGAAGAGCTCAAGGCGGATTCGAGCTTTGCGGTGGGCTTTCTGGTCTCGGGCATCATGGACTTTGTGATGGCGGTCGGCTTTGCCCGGGAGGGCGGCGAGGAGATAGACCTCGAGCAGCTGGGGGACAGCGCGTGCGCGTACCTGAGGGCGGTCGCCATGCAGACGGTGGAAACGGTCGCGCAAGTCGAGGGCGTCGATACATCCGAGCTGCTCGAACGCGTCTCCAAGGAGGCCGATGCCTATCGCGCATCGCGTGCGACGAGTCCCGACGTGGTGAAAGACGCCTAGGGTTTCTCTTGCGGGGCGCCTGTCGCGCATCGCGCGGTGAGTCCCGCGATGCGGTCATAACCTGCATTCATGTGAGCCGGGTTTATAGATATTCCTCCAGCTGTTAACATAGACAACCTGTGGGTAAAGAGACAAAAGCGCCGCCGACGGGCGGGCGTTTTGATTTCGATGAACTCATGTAAGGAAACGAGCATGTTAGATAGATTTACCGATCGAGCGCGCAAGGTCATGTCGATGGCCAAACAGGAGGCGCTCGATCTTCATTCAAATAAGGTGGGCACCGAGCACCTGCTGCTCGCGCTTGCCAAGGAGGACGAGGGTATTGCCGCCGAGGCACTGCGTTCGCTCGATATCTCCTACGATGACATCATGGATACCCTCAAAGAGGTCCAGACCACGGTTCCCGAGCCCAGCGAGGAGACCGAGGCGGCCAAGCTCGCCTTTACGCCGCTCGTCATCAGCGTGATGGAACGCTCCTTCCGCGTGGCACGCGAGAACAACCAGACCTACGTTTCGACCGAGCACTTGCTGATCGGCATCGTCGAAGAAGGCAACGGCATGGCCATGGACATCCTCATGCGCCTGGGCGTGTCGTCTGCCTCCATCAAAAAGGCTATCGAGAAACTCACCGCCAAGGACCAGGATAAGAAGCGCCCGCTCGCTGGCGCCGGTGCTGGTCGTCCCGGTACGGGCCTGCCGTTCTTTAGCGGCTCGGATACCTCCCAGCAAAGGGGGGGCGGTACCGATACACTTAAGCAGTTCGCGACCAACCTTACGCAGAAGGCGCGCGACGGTGAGCTCGATCCGGTGATCGGCCGCGAAAAGGAAGTCCAGCGTATGATGGAAATTCTTTCGCGTCGCACCAAGAACAACCCGCTCATCCTGGGCGATCCCGGCGTGGGCAAGACGGCCATCGTCGAGGGTCTGGCCCAGCAGATCGCCGCCGGCAACGTGCCCGAGAACCTCATGAACCAGAATATCTGGACGCTCGACCTGCCGGGTCTCGTTGCGGGCGCCAAGTATCGCGGTGAGTTCGAGGAGCGCCTCAAGAACGTGATCCAGGAGGCAACCGAGGCCGACGACGTCATCCTGTTTATCGATGAGATGCACACCATCATCGGTGCCGGTTCCGCCGAGGGCTCCATCGACGCGAGCTCCATGCTCAAGCCGGTGCTCGCGCGCGGCGCTTTCCAGATTATCGGTGCCACCACGGCCGAGGAGTTCCGCAAGTACCTTACCAAGGACCCGGCCTTCGAGCGTCGCTTCCAGACCATCGATGTCGAGGAGCCGAGTGTCGAGGACACCGTCAAGATTCTGACTGCGCTCAAGCCACGCTACGAGGAGCACCACCACGTGCGTTACACGCAGGGTGCCATCGAGGCCGCCGCGAACCTCTCCAACCGCTACATCCAGGATCGCTTCCTGCCCGATAAGGCAATCGACCTCATCGACGAGGCCGGTGCCCGCGCTCGCATCGCCGCGAATCGCGCACCCGAGCCGGTGCGCGAGGCCGAGCATCGCATCGAGGAGCTCAAGGCCGCCGCGCAGGAGGCCACCGAGAGCGACGACATGAACAAGGCTGCCGAGATCACCGAGCAGCAGAAGGCTGCCGAGATTGAACTCGCCGAGGCCAAGGCCGCCTGGACGGCCGAGCTCGACGCCAGCCCGCTCACCATCGACGTGAGTCAGATTGCCGACATCGTGTCCGTGACTTCGGGCGTGCCGGTGTCCTCGCTTACCGAGAGCGAGAGCCGTCGCCTGCTGCAGGCCGAAAGCGTACTCAAGACGCGCATCATCGGTCAGGATGAGGCTGTCGAGGCAGTTGCCAAGGCCGTGCGCCGCAGCCGCTCGCCGCTCAAGGATCCGCGTCGCCCCGGCGGCAGCTTTATCTTCCTGGGTCCCACCGGCACGGGCAAGACCGAGCTCGCCAAGACGCTCGCCGAGTACCTCTTTGGCAGCAAGGACGCACTCATCAGCTTCGACATGTCCGAGTTCGGTAGCGAGTTCGAGGTCTCCAAGCTCATCGGTAGCCCTCCGGGTTACGTCGGTCACGACGAGGGCGGCCAGCTCACCAAGGCCGTTCGTCGCCACCCGTACTCGGTCGTGCTGTTCGACGAGATCGAGAAGGCGCACCCCGATATCTTCAACATCCTGCTGCAGGTGCTGGAAGAGGGTCGTCTGACCGATAGCCAGGGCAAGACGGTAGACTTCCGCAACACCGTGATCATCATGACGTCCAACGTGGGCGCCCGCGAGATTGCGCAGGATGCGAGCGTGGGCTTTGGCACCACCGGCGAGCAGGGTCTCACGTCGAGTGAGATCCGTGGTCGCGCGATGGGCGAGCTCAAGCGCCTGTTCCGCCCCGAGCTGCTCAACCGTATCGATGACATCGTGGTGTTCCAGAAGCTCTCGGGCGAGAATCTCACCAAGATCGCGCACCTGCTGGTGGACGACCTGCGTCAGCGTTTGATTGCCAACGGCATGAACATCAAGCTCACCGATGCGGCCTATGACAAGATCGTGGCCGAGGGCACCGACCTCACCAACGGTGCGCGTCCGCTGCGCCGTGCCATCCAAAAGCTCATCGAGGACCCGCTGTCCGAGGAGCTTCTGGCCGGCGAGTGGGGCGAGGGCGATACCGTCCTGTGCGACGTGGCCGATGGCAAGTTTGTCTTTAGCCACGGCACGGGCGAGATCCCGGCACCGCGTCCGGCGGGCACGCTCGGTGGCGATACCGCCCCGGCGGCACCGCACACCGGCAACGCCGCGCCCGTGAGCGGCGGCGTGACCTCGGACCCCGGCGGCATGATGCAAGCCGGTTCCGGCGCGCTGTAGGGATTAACATAGCTTTGCGAAGGGGCACTCCTGTCGGGGCGCTCCTTTTTATGAGTAAATGGTGCTATACTCGAAATACAAATATGTATAGCAGAAGGAGCTAGCATGCCTATATCGGTACTCGACTCACGGCCGGTCCAGATGAATGTACGCATGGATCGCCAACTCAAAGAGGCTGGGGACGCCGTGCTGGCGCATATCGGCATGACGCCGTCTCAAGCGGTGCGGACACTTTGGGAATATCTGGTCGTCAACGGATGCATGCCCTCGAGATCGGGGATTGCGGTACCGAGCTCTAACGTGCCAGCGACTGCGTCGGTGGAATCAAGGGTTACGCAAGGCAGCCACATCGTGCGCGATGCGTGCCTCAAATACGGCATCCCTGTTCCCGACCTCTCGGGTGACTACGATGACCTCTATGAGGAAGCAATGGCGGAGCGCTATCCCGAGTGGGTGGAGCTATGAGTGCAGACGGCATTCTCAAGTTGCTCATCGACACCAACGTATGGATGGATTACTTTTCTGGAAGGTCGGACCGGACAGCGGATGTTGTCCGTCTATTCGAGATTGCCGATGTCTCGGAGCAGATTGCCCTGTTTGCCTCGTCTCTTTCGGTCAAAGATGTCTCGTATCTTGTCTCGGCGGCGATTAAGAGGGAGTGCCGAAGGAAGAATGGTTCGCTGAGCGATAACGCCATTGCGGCGGCGGACGAAACGGCCTGGGCATGCGTTCGGCAGATGCGCGAGCTCGCCCTCATCGCGCCGGTCGGTGCAGACGAGGTCTTCGACTCCTTTGTGTTCAAGTATCATCACAATGACTTTGAGGATGACCTGATGCTGGGCGTTGCCAATCGCATCGACGTCGATTACGTCGTGACGGAGGACAAAAATCTCATTAAGCATACCAATGGTGTATGCATAAACGTTGATCAGGCGTTGAGGTTGGTTGAAGGGTCCAGCGTCCCTTCGGCGCGGCCCGTCTAACATGCTTTATCTTGATAAAGTGGTGTTTCCCCGCCGTTAGCCGATGATGCGAGGGCGCTCGGCGTTTTCGAGTGGTTTATGCAAACGAAGTCTGGGAATATACAAGGCGCATGTCTTATTGTCTAACCAGTTGCGCCAAGGAGGCACCATGGACTACAAGATTACTGGCTACGAGCCCGCCCAGCTGTTCCATTTCTTTGAGGAGATCAGCGCGATTCCCCGTGGGTCTGGCAACGAGAAGGGCATCAGCGATTTCTTGGTTGCGTTTGCCAAGGAGCGCGGCCTCGACGTGTATCAGGACGAGGTCTACAACGTCATCATTCGTAAGCCCGCATCTGCCGGCGCCGAGAATGCCCCGACCGTGATGCTGCAGGGCCACATCGACATGGTGTGCGACAAGCTTGGCTCCGTTGAGCACGACTTTACGACCGATGGTATCGACCTGGTCGTCAAGGACGGCGTCCTCACCGCTAACGGCACCACCCTGGGCGCCGACAACGGCATTGCTGTCGCTCTGATGCTCACCGTGCTCAACGACGATTCGATTGCTCATCCGGCCCTCGAGTGCGTGTTCACCACCGACGAGGAGACTGGCCTGGTTGGCGCCGAGACGCTCGACAAGTCCCAGATTAGCGCCCGCACCATGATCAACCTCGATTCCGAGGAGGAGGGCGTGGCCACCGTCAGCTGCGCCGGCGGTGTCGTCGTTACCTACACCTGCCCGATCGTGCGCGAGCACAAGACCGGCAGCACCCTTACGCTCGAGATCTCCGGCCTGCTGGGTGGTCACTCCGGCGCCGACATCCACCTGGAGCGCGGCAACGGCAACCTCATCATGGCCCGCATCATCGACCGCCTGATGGTCGCCGGCGAGCCCGCCATCGTCAGCTTTAACGGCGGCACTAAGGACAACGCCATCAACCGTGAGTGCAAGGCCGAGCTGGTCTACACTGATCACGCTGCCGCCGAGGCCGCGGCCCAGATCGCAAAGGGCATCATTGCCGACGTCACTGCCGAGCTCGAGGTCTTTGACCCCGGCTTTACCTGCACCGTCGAGATTGCCGACGACGCCGAGGTCGAGGCCATGGATCAGAAGTCCGCGCTTGCCCTCATCCGCGCCCTGCGTCTTGCCCCTAACGGCGTGATTCGCCGCAACGTCGCCACCGACGGCTCCGTCGAGGTTTCCTCCAACATCGGTGTGGTTGCCACTTCTGACGACGAGGTCAAGATCATGCTGTCCCCGCGCTCCTCGATTACCTCGCTGCAGAACGAGTTCAAGGACCGCCTGCAGACGCTGGCCGATGTCCTGGGCTTCGACGCCAAGTTCGAGTTCGAGTATCCCGGCTGGAGCTATGCCGAGCATTCGCCGGTCCGCGACATCTTTGTCGAGAGCTATCGCGAGCTCTTTGGCTCCGAGCTGCGCATCGAGTCCATTCACGCCGGCCTTGAGTGCGGCCTGTTTGCCGAGGCCCTGCACGGCCTGGACGCCATCGCCGTGGGCCCGACGCTCTCCGATGTCCACACCCCGGACGAGAGCATGGAGCTCGCTTCTGCCGAGCGCTTCTACGAGCTGCTCATCGACGTCCTCAAGCGCCTCGCTGCGTAAAGGTCGCATTGACGGCGATCCAAAACCTTTGCTGATGGATTGCAAATGACATTACGAGAGGGGATACCCGAGCTTTTGCGACGGGTGCCCCCTCTCTTCTTTTAAGAAATGGGAAATTGATTGGCGTCTAGCCCATATCCGCCTTGATGAGGTCGAGGGTGCGCTGGCAGTTTTCGCGGACGGGCCCGAGCATATGCTTGCGCAGGTCCGCCATGCCGGGCAGATCGGCGTATTCGTCCATGACCTCTTCCATGCAAATGGGTACCTCGTAGGCGAGGTCCATCATGGTCGCAAAGCAAAACTTCTCGGATAGCCCGGCATCGGTGAGTGCCGCCTCCAGCGCGGGGTCGCCCATACCGTGGTATCGGCGGATAGCGCCTGGACCGATGCGTCCCACACGGTTTTCGCCGCCAACGCTCATGGCGAGGCGCGCTTTTCGCCGCATACGTTCGTATGCCAGCCCAGATGCAACGTCATACATACGGGCCATCATAGCTGTGCCGCCGTTTCCAAGAAGCAGGGAATAGTTCTTCGCATGCGCGTCCGGTGCGCCGATGATGGCGTTAAAGAAAAGTATCTGCGTAAACAGATACAGGTTAAGTTGATGATGGCTCGTATTGACGAGGAGTTCCTGAATATCGCGTGCGGTCGGGCCGCCGTCTGCCGTGTACTTTTGAGCGGGCATCACTCCAAGGGCCTGACAGAGGTCTTCTTGGTGTAGACGCATGATTGTCCCGTCTTTGACATTCACACGGTCATAGCGCTCAACAATGAGGGCGGGTTCGTTCTCAAATAAGCGATACTCAACGTTCGCCGTTGCGATACCCGCGCGCTGGGCGCTTTTCATGCAGACAAACTCATTAAGCGCTTCGAGCTTAAATCCGATAACGCCATTTTTGAAAATATGCGTCGTGGGCGAGGAACCTACGCATTCGCACCAGCGACCGTCTATGAGTGCGAGTGCGAACTTGCCCTGGTTGCCTCCAAGTGACCAACTTTCATCTAGACCCATCCACGATGCATCGCGGTCATCTCTGATCGACTTGAGACGGAGAGCAATTTCGTGGTCGTCTATAGGGCGGTATTCGCCAGCGCGATGCAGGACGGCGTCGGCATCTTCTTCGGCACAAAACTGCACTCCGCCCGGACAGTCGAGTCCGATATGGCTGAGCAACGCAACGGGATTGTTGGGCCTAACGTCGAATTCGGCGGCAATCGCTTTTCGTTGGTCCTCGCTGTCGGGTAGAAGGCCAAACAGGTACGGATTCATGACCTGTTGGCTGTATGTACGATTTGATACGGGTATGTTGATAGATAATGCTGGCCCGTCATAGTCTTGATCATAGGCAAAGCTGACTAGACCGTTCTCATCTTGCATGAGCGTTCCTGCAGGTTCGCCGCAAATAATAGTCCGAAGCGATGTGGTGGCCATTGGCTATTTCCCGTCAGGCTTTGGTTGGACAGATGCGTTCGCGGCAATCGAGACTCCGAGATTGGACATGGCGAAATCTGCGAAGGCTTTGTCGTAGAGTTCAGACGTAAAGGGGGCGTCTGCAAGAACCGGAATGGCGGCGCAGCAACGGTAGCTATGAGAGGGACGTTGAGCGCGATGGCGTCTGGGGGTGCTGCGAGTTTGCAGATCGGCATGCGGAACGTTGGCTGATTGCTCGTTATTCGTTTTGACGATATCCCCTTGAGCGGCGAGCGCCAGTCCGAGAGCATTAAAGATCGCCAATAGCTTGTCGAGTCGAATGCCGGTGGCATCTCCCAGCTCGAGCGATGCGAGCAGGCGCTCCGAAACACCGGCTTTTTTAGCGAGGGCCGCACGGGGGATTCCCTGTGAGTCGCGTGCCTGGCGCACGTAGATGCCAGCTTGGCGCGGCGTGGTGATGGGAAGGGTATCCACGGCAATCTCCTAACGTGCAGACTTTTGCATATCAGTATGACATGCAAAAGTCTGCACGAATAGGCATTATGCAAAACTCTGCATGAGACTTCTACATTGACGTTGAGCTTATGAGAGGCACTTTTTATATCGCGAGAATCCCCAGATGCTCAAGCAAGATCTTAAGCCCGATGAGGATGAGCGCGACGCCGCCCACGATGGCGGCAGGTTTTTCGTAGCGCGAACCAAAGGTATGACCGATTGCCACGCCGGCAACAGAGAAGATAAACGTCGTGATGCCGATAAGCGACACGGCGGGAACGATGTCGACCGAGAGCGCGGCAAACGAGATACCCACGGCGAGCGCGTCGATTGAGGTGGCGATGGCGAGGATCAGGTACTCTCCCAGGTCGATCTTTTCGGCATCCTTGCCGTCGCCTTCATTCTCGTCCTCGGTAAAGGCCTCCCATAGCATTTTGCCGCCGATAAAGGCCAAAAGGATAAAGGCGATCCAATGGTCGATGGGTCCGATGATGCCCATGAATTGGCTGCCAAGCGCCCATCCGATCACGGGCATGCCGGCCTGGAAGCCACCAAAGAACAGGCCGAGCACCACGGCGACTTTAAGGTTGATCTTTTTCATGCCGAGACCCTTGCAGATGGAAACGGCAAAGGCGTCCATCGAAAGGCCAACGGCGAGCAACACGAGCTCTGCGAGTCCCATAGTCTGGCTCCCTCTCTGCGGGCGAACCCGATTACACGACTACTCCCTCATTTATATGAGACCCGATGCTACCACATGAGCAGCCAAAAGAGTCCCGTCCCAAATGGGCTACCTAAGCGGCGTTCGCTCATTCTGTAAGCATCGGATTTCGCGAGCGTGGCGGGGGCAAACCGTGAGAAACTATTTAGCGTTTATGGAGCGTATAGGATTGGAGCGATGCCTTGGATAAGAACGAGTTGCAAAAGCGTATGGAACAGGCCATTCGTCTGACGGCACCTGGCCAGCCGATCCGCACCGCCCTCGACATGATCATTGCCGGTCACCTGGGCGCCCTTATCTGCGTCGGCGACACCGAAAACGTGCTCGCTGCCGGTAACGATGGCTTCCCGCTCAACATTTCGTTCACCTCGAACCGTCTGTTCGAGCTTTCCAAGATGGACGGCGCCATCGTCATTGACGGTGACCTCACCCAGATTCTGCGCGCCAACTTCCACCTCAATCCCGATCCCTCACTCGCCACGAGCGAGACGGGCATGCGTCACCGTACTGCCGCTCGCATGTCGGTGCTCACCGACGCCATCGTGATCTCGGTTTCGGCTCGTCGTGCTGTCGTCAACGTGTATGTCCACGGCAAGAGCTACGAGATCCAGCCCGTCACCACCATCATGAGCTCGGTCAACCAGCTCGTCGCCACGCTCCAGACCACCCGTCAGTCGCTTGATCGCTCCCTGCTGCGCCTGACGGCCCTTGAGCTCGACGACTACGTTACGCTCGCCGACATTACCGGTATTTTCTCGAGTTTCGAGATCATGCAGCAGGCAAAGACTGAGCTTAAGGATTGTATCGTCAAGCTGGGCAACCAGGGCAAGCTCGTGCAGATGCAGCTCGAGCAGCTCGCCGGCTCCAGTATGGATACCGAGTATGACCTGATGATCCGCGACTACGCGAGCGACTCCTCCGAGGCCAATGCCGAGAAGATTCGCGCCGAGCTTAGCCGCATGACGCCTAAGGACCTGTCCGACCCACAGCATGTGGCGGCGGTTCTGGGTTATGACGACCTGGATGAGGACTCCGTCATGACGCCGCTGGGCCTGCGCACGCTTTCGCGCGTGTCCGTCGTGCGCGACGGCGTAGCCGAGAAGATTGTCGACGAGTACGGCTCGCTGCAGGAACTCATGGACGACATCAGCGAGGATCCGGAGCGCCTGGGCGACTTTGGCGTTAACAACCCTGCCATTCTTGCGGACTCCCTGTACCGCATGAAGGGCACCAAACAGGGGAACGCATAATGGCGCCCGTATGCGCCGTGGTCGTTGCCGGTGGCAGCGGCCAGCGCTTTGGTAACCCTGGTGGCAAGCAGCTCGTCAATGTAGCGGGTCGTCCGCTTATGAGCTGGTCCATCTGCGCGTTTGATCGGGTCGAAAGGGTCGGCCACATCGTCGTGGTTTGCCCTGCTGAGCGTCGTGCTGAGATGCGCCGCCTGGCCATCGACCCGTTTGACTATGACACGCCCATCAGTTTTGCCGATGCCGGCGATACCCGCCAGGATTCCACCCGTGCCGGCGTGCATGCGGTTCCGGCGGGCTTTGAATACGTCGCCATTCACGACGGCGCTCGTCCGCTCATTACTACCGAGGCCATCGATCACGCTATCGACGTGCTCGTGAGCGACCGCGACCTCGACGGTGTCGTGTGCGGCCAGCCCGCGATCGACACGCTCAAGATCGTCGACGGCGATAATATCGTCGAGACGCCGCCGCGCGAGCTCTATTGGACCGCGCAGACGCCGCAAATCTTTAGCGTCGACGCCATGAAGCGCGCCCACACCGCAGCTATCGCCGAGGGTTTTATCGGGACCGACGATTCTTCGCTGGTCGAGCGCATGGGAGGACGCGTTCGCTGCGTCCAGAGCCCGCGCGACAACCTTAAGGTGACGGTACCCGAGGACTTGCGTCCCGTAACCGCGATTCTGCTCGGCCGCATGGCCGAGGGAGAGGACCTTCCCCATGTTCAGTAACCTGCGTATTGGACACGGCTACGACGTCCACCGTTTGGTGGAGGGGCGTCGATGTATCATCGGCGGTGTCGACATTCCCTACGAGCGCGGCCTGCTGGGCCACTCGGATGCCGATGTGCTCGCGCACGCCTTGGCCGACGCCATTCTGGGCGCCTGCCGCGGGGGAGACATCGGCAAGCTGTTCCCCGATACCGACCCTGCCTACGAGGGTGCCGATTCGATGGTACTGCTTGCCCGTGTGATGGACTATGCGCGCGAGCTGGGCTTTGAGTTTGTCGATGCCGACTGCACCATTGCCTGCCAGCAGCCCAAGATCACCCCACACCGCGATGCCATGCGCGCTAACCTGGCTCATGCCCTGGGCGTTGACGTCGAAAACGTGGGCGTCGCCGCCACTACGACCGAAAAGCTCGGTTGGGAAGGCCAAGGCGAGGGAATTGGCGCCTGGGCCGTCTGCCTGCTACAGAAAACCGCTAAGGAGTAACGAATGCGTATCTACAACAGCGCTACCCATAAAAAGGAAGAGTTCCAGCCCATCGAGTCCGGCAAGGTCCGCATGTACGTGTGCGGCCCCACGGTCTACGACAACATTCACATCGGCAACGCCCGCACGTTCATCAGCTTTGACGTGATCCGCCGTTGGCTCATCGCGAGCGGCTACGAGGTCACGTTCGCCCAGAACCTCACCGATGTCGACGACAAGATCATCAAGCGCGCCAACGAGCAAGGCCGTACGGCCGCCGAGGTCGCGACGGAGTTCTCCGACAAGTTCATCGGCGTCATGCGCGCCGCCAACGTGCTCGATCCCGATGTGCGCCCCCGCGCCACCAAAGAGATCGGCCCCATGATCGCCATGATCAAGACGCTTATCGAGCAGGGCCACGCTTATGCAGCCGATAACGGCGATGTGTACTTTGCCGTGCGCAGCGATCCCAACTACGGCCAGGTCTCGGGCCGCAACATCGACGACCTTATGGTGGGCGCGCGCATCGAGGAGAACGAGGACAAGAACGACCCGCTCGACTTTGCCCTGTGGAAGGCCGCCAAGCCCGGCGAGCCCAGCTGGCCGAGCCCCTGGGGCGAGGGCCGTCCCGGCTGGCACACCGAGTGCGCCGCCATGGTGCACCGTTACCTGGGCACCCCGATCGACATCCACGGCGGTGGCTCCGACCTTGCCTTCCCGCATCACGAGAACGAGTGCGCCCAGGCTACCTGCGCCTGGCACCAGGGCTTCTCCAACACCTGGATGCACACGGGCATGCTGCTGGTCGACGGCGAGAAGATGTCCAAGTCGCTCGGTAACTTCTTTACGCTGGCCGAGGTCCTCGAGCAGCACTCTGCCGCGGCTCTGCGTCTGCTGATGCTGCAGACGAGCTATCGCTCACCGCTCGACTTCTCTTGGGAGCGCCTGGAGGGTGCCGAGAACTCGCTCACGCGTATCGCCGGAACGGTCGAGAACCTGCGCTGGGCTGCAAGCCACGCGACGGCCGACGCCGATGAGGTAGCATCCGAGGCGTTTGCCGCCAAGGCCGCCGAGACCCGTGCCGCCTTTAAGGAGTGCATGGACGACGACTTTAACACCGCCGGTGCCATGGGTGCCGTCTTTGGCTTTGTCACCGAGTGCAATCAATATTTGGAGCAGGCGGGCGATGCTGCCGACAAGGCCGCAGTCTTGGCTGCCGCCGATACGCTGACCGAGCTGCTCGATACGTTTGGCGTCGAGCTTCCCGAGCCCAAGGTCGAGCTGCCGCTGGGGCTGCTGGGCGTTGCCGCCGGTCTTGTTGCCTACACGGGTGACGATGTGGACGAGGCAGCTGCCAAGATTCTCGAGGCCCGCGCCGAGGCCCGTGCCGCCAAGAACTGGGATCTGGCAGATGCCATCCGCGACCAGCTCAAGGACCTGGGCCTCACCATTGAAGATACGGCCGCGGGCACTCGTATTAAGAGTCTCTAGTATTTGTCGACCGTTTGAGGTGCGGCAGATTGCCTTGAAAGAGGAGGGCATAGACCTGGTGGTCATGCCCGACGATTGAAAGGCAAGGTGCCGTGGCTCGGACGGTCGATTCTTGTTCGTTATCTATTTAAGGAGGCCGTCTTATGGCCGACAATCGCAAGCGTGCACCTCGTGGTGGCAAGCAGGCTGCTTCTGGCTCGCGTCCGATTCGCCGCAATGACCGCGCTACCGCTCCCAAGGGCCGGCGCGATCGCACCCAGGCCGCACGTCCGCAGCACGATCGCAACCGCGACGCTGTCCAGGCTCCCAAGGGCGAGTTTATCGAAGGCCGTCGTGCTGCCGCCGAGGCGCTACGCACCGGTTTTCCCATCAAGTGCGCGCTCATTGCCGAGGGCGGGGAGCGCGATGCAGCCTTGTCGCGCCTGGTCGACGACCTCAACGCCGCGGGTGTCCGCATTAAGTATGTGCAGCGCGCGCAGCTCGACGCACTGTCGAGCCATGGTGCTCACCAGGGCATTGCGCTCGAGGTGGGTAATTTCCCCTATGCCGATGTCGTCGATATCCTCGACCGCGCGGGCGACGGTCCGGCACTTGTCGTGGTGCTCGACCACGTGACCGACGACGGCAACTTTGGCGCCATCGTGCGCTCTGCCGAGGTTGTGGGCGCCGCGGGCGTCGTCATCGCCAACAAGCGTGCCGCCGGCGTGACCGTGGGCAGCTACAAGACCTCAGCCGGCGCCGTCATGCATCTGCCTATCGCTCAGGTTCCCAATATCGCCCGTGCACTCGATGACCTCAAGGCCGCTGGCTTTTGGGTGGGCGGTGCCTCCGAGCACGCCGAAGGCAGTTGCTGGGATGCTCCCTTCGAGGGCCGCGTGGCGCTCGTCATGGGGTCCGAGGGCGACGGCATCTCGCGTCTGGTGCTCGAGAAATGCGACTTTTTGACCAAGCTTCCCCAGCGCGGCATGACCGAGAGCCTCAATGTTGCCCAGGCGACCACGGCGCTGTGCTTTGAGTGGCTGCGCCGCAACGCCGGCGAGCTCATGGGGGAGGAGTAGCGCATGTCCAAAAAGAACCGTGCCAAGTCCAAGGCCAAGCGCTTTGGCGAAGGCTCGGCCAAGCCGATTGTTTCGGCCGCGACCTACGGCGTGGGCGGCAATGCGTTTGCGCAGGCCATCGCCGATCCGGTCTCGACGGTGCACTCCAATAAGCCCGAGCTGCTGGTGGTCGACGGCTACAACGTGATCCACTGCACGCCACGCTACGAAAAGCTCGTCTACGACCATTCCGACGATCCGTATTCCAACGACGTTCACGATATGGCGCGCACCGCCCTCATCAACGACGTCGCCGCCTTTGCCCAGGGCCGCTACGAGGCCGTGATCGTGTTCGACGGCGCGGGCAATATCTCCAGCGAGCGCCCCAACCTGCCGGCCCGTGGCGTGCGCATTGAGTTTTCGCCGACGGGCGTCTCTGCCGATACCGTGGTGCAGAAGCTCTGCATCGAGGCACGCGAGGAAGGCCGTGCGTGCTCCGTGGTATCGAGCGACGGCACGATTCAAGCCGTCGTCATGGGCAAGGGTGTCACGCGCATCTCGAGCCGCATGCTGGTGGACGAGATCAAACAGATCGATAGCGACGTTCACGAGGCAGAGGAAGCTCCGCAGATCAAGATGACTCTGGGCAGTCGCCTGAGCCCCGATGCCCTGGCCAAGCTCAAGGCCCTGCGCGGGAGGTAGGGGAGCTGCCGGCGTGGCGCTGTCTCGCTAACTCCATTCAGCGATGTCGATCATTCTACGGAGGCGCCATGTAAGCGCCTCTTTTAGATATGGCAGCCTTGCCGTGAGCGCGTCGTTTCTGGACAGAATCTCGATTGCCTCGTCAACGAAGCCTTCGAGTTTGTCGCCGTCAAACCAGCCCATGTCCTCGACGAGCAACATTTGTTTGGCGGGGCTTGAATGAAATTGTGCGCTGGTAAAACTGTGCTCTCCCGCCCTAAGCTCCTCTAGTGATATGTTGCACCAGAGTGATGAGCCCGAATCGAAGATGGGGGCTGGTCTGCAGGCCAGTGAGTTGACGTTTCGCACGAGGCCGAAGTTGCGCCAATGACGATCGTAGTTGGCAATGATGTCATCGCATACGATCATGCGGTCAAGGGCATCCTTGACGCCTGTCACCCCGAGCTCCTCGCAGTTTGCTACGTATCGCTCGTAGTCGGCTAGTCGTTCACCTGCGTTTGCGTACTGGTTTACATAGAACGCAGGGACATACTCTTCTTCATCAGTTAAGAAGACATCGCATATGCTCAGGGCGGAAGTGCCCGTGCCCTCGAGCGAGTAAGGCACAAAATCGCTGGCATTTAGGATGCGACGATGGAGCGCGGTCGCCACCAGCTCGTTATAAGGTTCCTGGTTCAGGTGCGCTCCTGCCTTATGCAGAATTCGACGCCCGCCCTCGCATGTCCAGTACTTTTGAAGATTGCCGTCCGAGGTGTTGTCGGGCTTTGCGGCAGCTGCCTTGCCCTCTGGGGCGAAGGACGCGATGGACAGAGAGACGTCGTCAAAAGCATTATTGAAGAAGTTAATATCTTCCCACGCGAGACCGGAGCCTTGGGGTCTAATCCAATACTGGTCGGATAAGGAGAGGCCAAGATTTCGCTGTACGAGTTCATCGGGAACATCGACTGCGGCTTCTGCAAGCAGGGAGGCTAGCCCAATGCGTGCGAGCGGGATACCGCGGCCGCGCCACCAGATGCGGAAGGAGTCGAGCGATATGGGACTATTAGGGCCAAATACTCCAATAGGGGCGTGGGCACGATCGACGTCGGCGCCGATGTGGGTAAAGTCTTTTCGCGATGTGCTGTAGACCAGCCGAGCGACTTCGTGCGTGCGGTTCATGAGAGTAAATGCGATTTCGCTTTTCCCATGCCCGCGACGAGGTCGTCCCCCTCTTTTGGTTGCGGAGCGGAGTCGCGTGTCTACGCTGTCTTTGTCGATAAGCCACACGCCAGAAGCCTTGCGGGCGGTCAGCGCGCCGTTCTTAATGAGCTCCTGCACCCTGCGCGGGGTGATGCCGAGCAGCTCGGCGGCTTCCTTGGTAGTGAGCATCACGAAACCCTTCGTCAAAACGAATAGTTTTATATATAGCAATTGTAATTAAAACTATTCGTTCTGACGAATGGTTTTGAGATTGAGGGCGAACCGACAGAAATGAACGGGCCTGGTACCTGTTGTTGCTGGATTTTGCATATTTGTATAACGCCGTGTGGCCTGTTGCGCCCCGTCCGTAATTCCTTTATTCTTAACAGGCTTCGCGCGAAAGCGCCAAGTGTGCCAGTGTGGCGCAACGGTAGCGCAACTGATTTGTAATCAGTGGGTTGCAGGTTCGATTCCTGTCACTGGCTCCATGAGAGTTTCGGGCTCTGTCTCTATATGGGACAGAGCCCGTTTCTATTTAGGTGGTGCGCCATCGGGTTAGCGCCCATCCCGTTTTTGGTTTGTCTCGTCCTCCAGTTTGTCTAAATCTGTAACACCAAGACCGATATTTGGCATCTAACTGTTACAGATTGAGATGAAACTTAGGGTGTTTTAGGAATATCTTGATCTGTAACATGTAGAAGCGGAATAGGCCTCTTGCTGTTACAGATCGAGACAAGGGCGGGTGCGGACCTGGATGTTCTGCTCGAGCGTGGATTTCTGGACACGCGAGAGAAGAAAATCTTCCGACCGGAGAACGAGCGTGGATAATTAACTTGGATAGGGAGCTAAGGTAAACACCGATTGTCTATCGAAGGCTTTAGAAACAACGACCCCGATTTCATTGTGGAATCGGGGTCGTTTGTGCCTGAGGAATCCGAATGGATTAATCGAGCTCCTAAGGGACTTCTTGGGTTCTTGCTAATGGTCTGCCGAGGATGTCCCCAATGCAAGCAGCGCGCATCTACTCAATATAGTTGGGATTCTTCTTGATGATCACGCGTGCAGCGATGAACGAGACAACGATGGCGATGACGGCGACAACGCACGCCAGTACGAAGTTGCCCATGGATCCATCGGGAGCGATAAAGATCAGCGCAGAAAGAAGACCGGGGCATGCTCCCGCAACATACTCCTTCAGGACGAAGATGCCTGCAGGGAACCCCGCGCAGAGGGCGCCGATTGCTGTGCCGACAAGCAGGCGGGGACGCTCGATGAGGCAGCCGTAAAATGCGGGCTCAGTTACGCCACAGAGTGCGGTGACGGCAACCGTGGTGACCATACCTCTCTTCTCCTTGTTGCCTTTCATTGCAGTTGCCAAGGCGAGACTCGTGCCGCCAATGCAGAGGTTTGAGATGAAGCCAAAGATGATGGGCGCCCAGCCGAGCTGCGCCAAGCTCGTAACTTCGATCGCGATGTAGGCCTTATCAAGACCGAGCATGACAAAATAGGGGTTAAGGGCTGCAAGGATTGGAGTAGCGATAAATGCCACGTTATCCATGAGCCACGTGGCGGCATCACTCAGCGCGTAGCCCATCATGCTGCCGGCGGGGCCGAGGATAATCAGCTCAACAGGCACGACGATGAACATGGTGAGCAGCGGCTTCAAGAACAGTTTGGTAATGTCGGGGATGATTTTCTGAAGACCGCGATCAACAAAGTACATGAACACAACGCCCAGTACGATTGGCACCACCGTGCTCGAGTAGTCATTCGTCGGGATGGGGATGCCAAGAAAGTCGAGACCCTCAGCACCGCTAATAGACGAGCTAATCATGATTGCGCCCAGCAGTGCGCCCATGATAGGCTGCATCTTCATGACGGCGGCGAGCTGATAGCCGAGGTAAACGGGCAGGAAGCTAAATGAGGCGCTGAAGATCGCCAGCAGAACCTGGGCGGTTCCGCTATCGGTGCTCAATCCACAATAATTGACCAGGAGATTCTTGATCGAAAGAATGAGTCCGCCAACGATGAGCGCCGGGACGATGGGCATGAATACCTGTGCAGAGACGTTCCCGAATTTCTCAATCAAGCCCATGGCGGTGTTACCGCTTTTAATGCCTTCTGCAAGGTCTCTGGCGGTTTGGGCATCGTCGGCAACCGTGCCACCGCCGACTTCGATTCCCGCGAAGTCGAGGAAGTCGTTGTAGGCCTCGGTGACGTTGGGGCCGATGATCACCTGAAGCTGGCCACCGCTGACTACTGCCCCGAGCGCCTGGTCAGCCGATTTGGCGAGCTGGAGATCGATGATCGAGGTGTCTCGTGCGTCGATGCGAAGGCGCGTCGCACAATGAGTTACCGATGTAATGTTCTCTTTGCCGCCAACAGCCTTTAGGACTGTTTCGGACATTGCCTGATATTTCATCTCTTTCTCCTAACCTTCCTGCTCCTGATACTTCGAGATAAGGTCTCGGTACCAATACCAGCTCTTTTTGGGGGTGCGCTCCAGATTGTTCTCGAAGTCGATATGGACAAGTCCGTATCGTTTTTCGTAGCCGTTGATCCAGCTATACAGATCCATCGTCGACCAGAGGTAGTAGCCCTCAACGCGCGCGCCGTCGCGCTTAGCCCTCATCATGTGCTCGATGAACTGGCCCAGAAGCTCGATGCGGTCATCATCGTGGATTATTCCGTCTGCGTCTGGTTGCTCATAGGCGCCATGTCCGTTTTCCGTAATAAAGATGCGGGGCGCGTCATAGCGCTCGTGGACATCCATGATGGTTGAATACATGCAACTTGGGAGTATTTCGCGGCCCCATTTATTGCGGGGAACATTGCTGTCGCGGGCGCTTTCAAACAAGGGCGCAATGCATTTTCCTTCGACCTTTTTGCTCGAACCGCCCTTATTGTTCGCCGAAACGGCAAGCTCTCCACCGTGCCAGTCGGTTACATACTCTCGGCAATACACGTTGAGTCCAATAAAATCGACTTTACCGTCTCTGAATTCTTCTACGTCATTTGGGGATCGATAGAGCGAGACGCCAAGTTTTTCAAGGATTTCGTCCATTTCTGGCGGCAGTTGACCCTGAAGTGCTGGTGCCAGAATCATGCGATTGGCGAAAAAGTCTGCGTATCGAAATACGTCATCGGGGTGCTCGGTTGCCGGGTCGAGTTCGACAACGCCGCCATCGTGGACGGCGCCGATGATGCCGTCGTAGCCCATTTGACGATATGCTCGGACTGCGAGTGCGCTTGCGCGCATCAGGTTGTACTGAAACTGCATGTACGACTGAACGTCGAGCGATCGATTGGGGGGATAGTTGCCCAACATGTTTACGCAGTAGCTGTAGAAATGCGGCTCGTTAACGGTAGCCCAGATTTTGACGCGGTCTCCAAAGCGCTCAAAGCAAATCTTGGCGTATTTGCAGAACCACTCTGCCATATCGTTGTTCAGCCATCCGCCTTTGCAAGCAAGCGTGAATGGCAGATCGTAATGGAACAGCGTAACGTTGGGCTCTATGCCATTTTCGAGGCAGCAATCAATGACCCGATTATAAAAATCGATACCCTTTTCATTCACTTCACCGATACCCGTGGGGATGATTCGACTCCATGAAAGAGAGAAGCGATAGGTGTTTTGTCCGCCTTCTTTCATCATGCGGATATCTTCTTCATAGCGATGGTAGAAGTCGCAAGATACATCACCGTCAACATGGTTGATGTTCTTATTGCTTGTGTGGTTAAAGAAATCCCACTCGCCAAGGCCTTTGCCGTCTTCGTTCCAGGCACCCTCGCACTGATAAGACGCCGTGGCGGAACCCCAGAGAAACGGGATGTTGTTCACGTTGCCCATGAATCCCCTTTCCATCATTCAACACGGTGGATACGTGTGGCGGAATTACGATTAAGATGACGTCAACTGATTTGAATCATAGGAGAACGACCAAAGCTGTTTGATTCAATAAATGAACTATGATTTCGAGGAGAGCGGAAAGAGGGATCACGTGAATATCAATGACTTCGATGTGCTCAATCGCATTAGCTCCATCATCAACAGCGAGTTTGGGTCAAACGATGCCGCCATCGCTCGATATCTCATCGCTCACATTAGGCGTTCGAGCGAAATCAATGTTGCCACAATAACCCGCGATGCATTCGTGACCCGTTCCGCTGTTCGTCGTTTCTGCAATCGATTGGGCTACCAGTCTCTTAGCGATTTGAAAGAATCATTTACTCAATCAGTCTTTCCAAGCGACTTAAGCCATCGAGAGGAGGAATTTGGCTACGAGGAGTACAGGGCAGAGCTCGACGTTCGCATGATCGAGATGTTCGCTGAGGTTGAAAGCGGCGTGTCCGATATCGCTATTAAGCACCTTGCCGACGAAATTGATGGCCATAAAAACGTTGAAATCTGGTGCACCAATAATGTGAGCGCCAATCTCGTACGATTTCAGCAGGAAATGTTTTATGCGGGCAAGATAGTTCGCATAGTTGCTGGGGCTAACGTCGCGGAATTGAAAAACATGGGAGACGCTTCGCAGTCATTGATAATTCTCGTATCGGTCTCCGGGCTATTTGCGTCCCAGGCGCGTGAGTATCTTGATTGCCGTTCGGGCAGGAAGATTCTAATTACTGCGTTTAGCAACGATGACAAATCGAGGTCTTTTGACCGTGTATATCGTCTTGGTAATGCGGGAAACGGAATTGACCGACTCGGCGTTTATTCGAAATACGCCATGACCTATTTCTTCGACTTGCTATCGTCGTGTTACTTGAGTCGCTACCCCTGCACCAAGGGGGAGCCGCTCTATGGGTCTACTTTGGTCTGGCCCGAGCAGTAGCGGCTCTATAGTTCTCCCGTCTGGAGAATGAGCGTGGATAATCTCCGCTTTGGGCTTAGAGCCGCGCTAAAAGCGGGAGATTATCCACGCTTGAACGTGCCGTGGAAGCACGATCGTGACCTATGTAATAGTGCAAGAGGGTCGGTATCGAAGGTCGATGCTGCAGATGTACTCCACCGTGACAAAGTGTTCCCTCGTGAAATGTCACAAGCGTAGCCAAAACCACCGTCCCTCATATCCCAACTCAACAAAACAGCAGGTCAAAGGTATATAGATACGCCCGGGGCCGTGTATCTAGAGGTTTTCGTTGACAGCCCCCAAGGTTGCATCGTATTATCTTCTTCGTTCGCGGGGGCGGCGGTCCAAAAGACCAAAGAACCTGCGGATACTTGAACGATTGGGAGTTTGCCCGAGTGGTTAATGGGGACGGGCTGTAAACCCGTTGGCTCTGCCTACATAGGTTCGAATCCTATAGCTCCCACCCGTCAAGTGCCTGTATAGCTCAGTCGGTAGAGCACTTCGTTGGTAACGAAGAGGTCACCAGTTCAAGTCTGGTTGCAGGCTCCATCCGGCGGTGTAGCTCAGTTGGTTAGAGCACACGGTTCATACCCGTGGCGTCACTGGTTCGAATCCAGTCACCGCTACCATAGGTAACACGGTGGCTTCTCAATAGTATGTTGAGAGGCCACTATGGTATAAAGGCAAAGTCCCGTCCGGGGACGACCTGTTAAGAGGAGGGCTTTATGGCCAAAGAGAAGTTTGAGCGCACTAAGCCGCATGTTAACATCGGCACCATTGGTCACGTCGACCACGGCAAGACCACGCTGACCGCTGCCATCACCAAGGTTCTCTCCGAGACCGAGGGCTGCAAGGCTGACTTCACTGCGTTCGAGAACATCGACAAGGCTCCCGAGGAGCGCGAGCGCGGCATCACGATCTCCGTCTCCCACGTCGAGTACGAGACTGCTGCCCGTCACTACGCTCACGTTGACTGCCCGGGCCACGCTGACTACGTCAAGAACATGATCTCCGGTGCTGCTCAGATGGACGGCGCTATCCTGGTCATCGCCGCTACCGACGGCCCCATGGCTCAGACCCGCGAGCACATCCTGCTCGCCCGTCAGGTCGGCGTTCCCTACATCGTCGTCTTCCTGAACAAGTGCGACATGGTCGACGATGACGAGCTCATCGACCTCGTCGAGATGGAGACCCGTGAGCTCCTCTCCGAGTACGATTTCCCCGGCGACGACATCCCCGTCATCCGTGGTTCCGCTCTGGGCGCTCTCGAGGGCGACGCCAAGTGGATGGACGCTATCCGCGAGCTCATGAACGCCGTCGACGAGTACATCCCGACGCCTGCTCGTAACAACGACCTCCCGTTCCTGATGGCCGTTGAGGACGTTATGACCATCTCCGGCCGTGGTACCGTTGCTACCGGCCGTGTCGAGCGCGGTGAGCTCAAGCTCAACGAGCCCGTCGAGATCGTCGGCATCAAGGATACCCAGAACACCGTCGTTACCGGTATCGAGATGTTCCGTAAGTCCATGGACTTCTGCGAGGCTGGCGACAACGTCGGTCTGCTGCTCCGCGGCATCAAGCGCGAGGACATCGAGCGCGGCCAGGTTCTCTGCAAGCCTGGTTCGGTTACCCCGCACACCAAGTTCACTGGTGAGATCTACGTTCTGACCAAGGAGGAGGGCGGCCGTCACACCCCGTTCTTCGATGGTTATCGTCCTCAGTTCTACTTCCGTACCACCGACGTTACCGGTACGGTCAAGCTCCCCGAGGGCACCGAGATGGCTATGCCTGGTGACCACATCAGCATCGAGGGCGACCTCATCCACCCGATCGCCATGGAGGAGGGCCTGCGCTTCGCTATCCGCGAGGGTGGCCACACCGTCGGTTCGGGCATCGTCTCCACGATCATTGAGTAAATTAGCTCTTTGATATAGCTGACTTAGAGAACCCGGCACTTATATGGGTGCCGGGTTCTTTTCTGCAATGGATATTGAGCCGTTGCTGGTGTCGAGAGGATCGATAATGGTCCTGGATGCACCGTCGATTAGCTCTCGATGGCTTCATTGATGTGTTCCAAATATGAATGGATCCACCGAGAACCAATTGACTCGAGGTTTTCATTGACAGCACTTACGTGGAGCTGATAAAGTAACAACTCGTGCCCGTACGGGGCGGAAATGAAAGGTTCAGGATACATGCGTACTCTAGTTACTCTTGCGTGCACTGAGTGCAAGCGCCGCAACTATACGACCACCAAGAACAAGTCGACCATGCCTGATCGTATGGAGATCAAGAAGTATTGCCCCTGGTGCCGTCACCACACGCTGCACAAAGAGACTCGCTAGTCTCTAGTCACATACGCCAGTAGTTCAATTGGTAGAGCATCGGTCTCCAAAACCGAGTGTTGAGGGTTCGAGTCCTTCCTGGCGTGCCAGTCATTATTCCGTAAGCTCCCACTTGGGAGCTTACGGTTTACTCATGTATAAGCGCATTGCGCGGAGGTAACCCAAATGGCCAACAAGAAGAACAAGAAGAAGGCTCAGCAGCCGGCACCTGCCAACAACGCTGCCGCCAACTCCAAGGTTGAGGCCAAGAAGGCCGTTGCCAAGAAGAACGAGAAGGCTGCGAAGTCCAAGAAGAACGAGAAGCCTGGTTTCTTCGCCCGCACCAAGAAGTATTTCGCTTCGGTCAAGTCCGAGATGAAGCGTGTCACGTGGCCCGATAAGAAGGAGCTCGTGAACTACTCGGTCGTCGTTTGCGCTTCTCTGGTCGTCGTCGGCGTCGTCATCGCTCTGCTCGATGCTGGCTTTGGCGAGGCTCTTGCTCTGTTCTCTGGATTGAGGGGCTAAACCATGTCTAAGCGTTGGTACGTCGTTCACACTTACTCCGGATACGAGAACCGCGTAAAGTCCGATCTCGAGCATCGTATCGAGACCATGGGCATGCAGGACCGTATCTTTGATATCGAGATTCCTATGGAGCGCGTCACCGAGATTAAAGAGGGTGGCAAGCGCGAGACCAAGGATTCCAAGATCTTCCCGGGTTATGTCTTGGTCCGCATGGAGATGGATGACGATGCTTGGACGTGTGTTCGCAACACGCCCGGCGTCACCGGTTTCCTGGGCGGCAACGGTAAGCCCGCACCGCTTTCCCGCGATGAGTACAATAAGATGACTCGTCGTCCCGGTAAGGGCGATTCGCCCAAGCGCACCTCGGTTGATATTCAGGTCGGCACGTCCGTCCGCGTCACCGATGGCCCGCTTACCGACTTTGATGGCAAGGTCTCCGAGGTTAACACCGAGGCTGGTAAGCTCAAGGTCACGCTGATGATCTTTGGCCGCGAGACGCCGGTCGAGCTCGACTTTAACCAGGTCGCTGTCATCGCTTAAGTTTTCGTCCGTTCGCGCGAGCGTGCTTCTTCTGTGACTGCTCATCTCAGGAGTGCTTCTAACACGTGCGTGCTTACGATATAGCAAGTACTTCACACTCGTGATTCGAAAGGAATGACCATGGCTGAGAAGAAGGTTGCCAACGTCATTAAGCTCCAGATTCCTGCTGGTGCAGCTAACCCCGCTCCTCCCGTCGGCCCCGCCCTGGGCGCTGCTGGCGTGAACATCATGCAGTTCTGCCAGGCCTTTAACGCCGAGACGCAGGACAAGAAGGGCGACATTATCCCCGTTGAGATCTCTGTCTACGAGGATAAGTCCTTCTCCTTCATCACCAAGACCCCGCCGGCGGCTCACCTCATCAAGAAGGAGCTGAACCTCAAGTCTGGTTCCGCTAAGCCCCAGGCCGACAAGGTTGGTCAGCTCTCCCAGGAGCAGCTCACCAAGATCGCCGAGATCAAGATGCCGGACCTCAATGCCAACGACATTGACGCCGCCAAGAAGATCATCGCCGGTACCGCCCGTTCCATGGGCGTCACCATCGCTGAGTAGCGATTTCTTATGGTAACGACGGGTGCTCCGAGCGGGGCGCCCGTTAAATGTGTGCAATAGGGCACACGATACGATGTGGGAGGGCTCACGCCCGTTTAACCACAGGAGGTAATGCACATGGCTAAGCATGGTAAGAGCTATAACGCCGCTGCCGAGAAGATCGACCGCGCCACGCTCTACACCCCCCTTCAGGCTGCCAAGCTCATCAAGGAGCTCGACACCGCCAAGTTCGACGAGACCGTCGAGGCCCACTTCCGTCTGGGCATCGATACTCGTAAGGCCGACCAGAACATCCGTGGTTCTATCTCCCTGCCCCACGGCACCGGCAAGACCGTTCGTGTTGCCGTCTTCGCCGAGGGCGAGAAGGCCCGCGAGGCTGAAGCTGCCGGCGCCGACATCATCGGTTCCGACGAGCTCGTCGCCCAGATCCAGAAGGGCGAGATCAACTTCGACGCCGCTATCGCTACGCCGAACATGATGGCCAAGGTTGGCCGCATCGGTAAGATCCTTGGTCCCCGTGGTCTCATGCCGAACCCCAAGCTCGGCACCGTGACCATGGACGTCGCCAAGATGGTCTCCGAGCTCAAGGCTGGCCGCGTTGAGTACCGCGCCGACCGCTACGGCATCTGCCACGTGCCCCTGGGCAAGAAGTCCTTCTCTGAGCAGCAGCTCGTCGAGAACTACGCTGCCCTGTACACCGAGATCCTGCGCGTCAAGCCCTCTTCTGCTAAGGGCAAGTACGTCAAGTCCATCTCCGTGTCTTCCACCATGGGCCCTGGCGTCAAGGTCGATCCCGCTGTCCAGCGTGACTTCCTGGCTGAGTAACTGCTAGTTACTGCTTGAGCAAAGCAAGCATTGCTAAAGAAACCCGGTTCTGCCTTGCGCAGGACCGGGTTTCTTGCTATCGCGTCAAAACCACCTCAAAGGGGACAGTGTCCCCTTTGAGGTGGTTACCAGGGTGTTCTTGCGGTTGAGGACTCGATTGCCTCGTGGCGTTTGAGCTCCCGGCGCATGGTTTGCGAATTGAGCCAGGCTGCCTGCCAGCCACGGATGGGGTAGCGCTTCTGGTCGAGCTCAAACTGTGTATAGCCGCAGGCGTTGATGATCGTCGTTCCACACACATGCTGACGCTCGCGCCGAAAATCGCAACCGTAGCTTTGGTGCACATGCCCGTGCACCATGTAGTCGGGATTCCAGGATTCGAGTGCTGTGTTAAAGCATTCGAATCCTCGATGCGGCAGATCGTCCAGATCACCCATACCGGCGGCGGGTGCATGGGTAAGCAGAATGTCGCACCCGCCGACCATCCTAACCTTACGCGACAGCTTACGCATGCGCTTGGACATCTCGCGTTCGGTGTACATGTTGGCGCCGTCGCGATAACGCATGGACCCGCCAAGGCCCGCAATGCGAATCCCTCGGTACGTGTACACGCTGTCCTCTACGCAGATACATCCACCCGGTGCATGACGTGCGTAGCGGTCATCGTGATTGCCGCGCACGTAGATGAGCGGTTTGTTGATGACCGTAACCAAAAACTCAAGATAGTCCGGGTCCAGATCGCCGGCGGACAAAATCAGGTCGACTCCCTCAAAGCGTTCCTTGCGAAAGCACTCCCAAAGGCATCGTTCTTCGGTATCGGCTATGGCAAGGATTTTCATAGGGCAGGGACTTTCGGCTCATCGTCGAGCTGCGGAATGGTGCCTACCACGTTGTCCGCCAGCCAATTCATCTCGACAATCTGCGTGCTCGGCAGCGGAGGGAAGCCTTCGATCTGTACCACGCCGTTCTGGCTGTGGAGCTCGCCGCCAAAGGGGTTGATGGATCCCACAACAATGCCGTTGCGGAGCAACTGCACGAGTTTGCGCGTTTGGTAGGGTAGGCCCGGAGCGTAACGGATGTCGATAACGCCGGAGCTCATGCCATACCAGTAGTTGACAGCGCGCACTTGGTTGTCGTCGCTGGTCTCGTCCCACGTGCCGTGCAGAAGGCTGCGAACGATGAGCTCGTAGTAACGGCCCCAGTTCCATACGGGCATGGCGATGCCGGTGACTTTGCCGTCGACCAAGCGGTGAAGCCCGTAGGCCCTTGGGTCTTCGAGCGATTTTGACATGTCAGCGCCGGTCATGACGCTCACGCCTTCGCGGCACATGGCCTCGGCAAGACCACCGGCAGGCACATCGCCCCAGGTGAGGATTACCTGCGCGCGGGGGTCGAGCAGTGAGGCGCCAATCGCAAAGGCGTTAATCTCGCTGAGTGCGCCCGAGGCGAAGACCGACGCGTGGTAACCGATGCGGTGGTTGTCCGCCATGCTGGCGGCAAGGGCGCCCAGCAGAAACTTGGCCTCGTACATCTTGCCAAAGTACGAACGGACGCTTTGATGGGGAAGGCCGATAGAGCAGTTGAGGAACCGAACCCGGGGATACTCAACGGCAGCCCTGAGCGTGTATTCCATCAGGCGGTGCGAGGTCGAGAAGATGACGTTTGCTCCATGTTTGACAGCCGTTTCCACGGCGGCGTAGAACACATCCGGATCGTGACAGTCCTCGAACGCCTCGGTGCGCACGATACCGCCAAAGTGCTCATCGAGATACTGACGCCCTTGGTCGTGCAGACTGTCCCAGCTCGACGCCGCACAGGGGAACTCATGGATAAAGGCGATACGCAGGGGGTTGGCCGCCGAATAGACAGTCTTGCCCATAAAGAAGTTGAGCACGCCAGAGGTGGACTTGGCGGGCGACTCCTCCTCATCGACGCTCGGCGCTTCGACAAGATCGACCTTGTCCTCGTCATTTTTGCCGGCAATGACCAGCTCGCGCCAAATCTTGCACAGGCGGTTTACGACGATATCCGTCGGCGTATCCAGCAGGCGGTCCTGGTTGTACACATTGAGGTAAACGAGCATGGCGTCGGCAGGCGTAATGTCCAGGTGGTCGCCGCCTGCGCGAAGGTAGGCGCGCTTAAAGAGCAGGAAGGTGTGGCGCAGGTAGTCGACCTTTTTCTGCGGCCATTTTTCGATAAGGTTCTGACCGAGCATCTTGGCGAGCGTCTCGTAGCTTCCCTCACGCGAGAACTCGATCTCGTATAGGGGGCAGACGCGCCAAAACGCGCAGAATTCACCGTACAGGCGGCTTTCGACGGAATCCCATGTGCCGGGGTAGAGACGGGTAACCCTGGCCGAAACCGTTGGAGCGTCCAGGAATTTGAGGACACTGACGCGTTTGTTGCCTTCCTGGACATAGAACCGATGCATGAACTCGGTGACGATGATGGGGTCGCGATAGCCCTCGGTTACCTGGATATCGTAGAGGTTGGACCACTTGCGGGCGAACTCGGTGTTAAACGGCAGCAGGGGCATAAAGTTGCATGAAAAGGCGGACTGACGGCCTTTGGTGACCGTGCCGACGACCATTTCGAGCGGAATATCCCGCAGGCCGACGCTCACTCGCTGACCTAAGGGGAGCTGAGCAACCAAGCTATCGAGGTCCGTAAGGTATGGATGCTCGCTTTGGCTGATGGCGCGACGGCGTCCCTGCTCGCCGCGCTTGCGTGCTTGACGATAGGCCTCTTCCATGGTGTCTACTCCCTTAGTCGTTTAAACAACGATATAAACCATGGTACCACGAATGAAAACCACTACAAAGATGCCTGTCCCCTTTGCGGTGGTTTAGGCGATGATGGGGGCGATGGCGCGGATGCAGGCGTCGGCTGCCGTGAAAGTAGTGCTGTCGTCGCTGACGATAAAGATGATCTTGCCCTTGATGCCAAAGTCGCCGATCTCGCTAAAGAGTACGTAGGGCTCCTTGTCAAAGCCCGAGATGGGAAGCACGGCGGCCTTGGTGGCGTCGGTGAGCTCATCTGCCAGCGCGTCCAGTGAAGCCCACTTGGACGTGTCCTTGACCGCGACGGGCACGGCCACGCGCCCAAAGGGCATCAAATGCACGAGCGTGTTCTTGGAGATGTTGGAATTGGGCACAATGATGGTCTGTCCACAGGCATCCTCAATCGTCGTATGGCGCCAAGTGATGTCTTGGACAACGCCGGATACGCCGCCGACCTCGATATTGTCGCCGGGTTTGATGATGCCCATAAAGGTCACCTGCATGCCGCCGATAAGGTTTGATAGCGTGTCCTGAAAGCCGAGCGAGATGGCGATGCCGCCGACGCCAAGAGCGGCGACGAGGGCGTTTGCATTAATGCCAAAACAGTTGTCGAGGATAAAGCTGCCGCCAATCATCCAGATGACGGCGCGCGCGATGTTGATGAAGATACTCGATGCCGGAAGCGGGTTATCGTCTCGGTTAAGCAGATGGTTCAGGGTCTTGGATACGACCTTGGCGGCGACGGCGGTGCCTATCGCCAAGATGACGGCCCAGATGATGTTGTGGACCCACCGTTGCTCAAAGAAATGAAGAATTGGCTCAAACAATTCCATGTAGGGAAACCTCCTAATGATCGTCCAACCATGATACCCACCAAGAAGCCCGTCCGATCAAATTCGGACGGGCTTCTGTGCTCGATATAAGGTTTACGCGGCGGGGCTGCAAGGCCCGGCGGTGTAGCTTAGCGTCGACGCTTCCAGATAATGCCGAGCATGATGACGATGATGCCGCCGATAAGGCACGCGCCAACTACTGCCAGCGTGCGGTCTCCCGTTGCAGCGAGCTTACCGGTCGTCTTCTTGGTGATGACCTTCGTGGTCGTCGTGTCCGTCTTAGGCGAGGGTTTAGGCGTCGGGGCCGGTGTGGGCGTGGGGTCCACGGCTGCGGAGCCAAAGCTGATGGTGCCGGCGAGCCCGGCCATCTTGCTCTCCCAGCCGTTCTGCCCAATCAGCGCCCTCAGCGCCGCCTCGCACGTGCCCCACTCGGTGTACTTGGTGGCGTGTGCAAAGGTGGGAAAGTCGGTCGTGTTGGTAATGATGTAGTTGTTGGTGGCGACGGTATAGGTCTTGGCGGGGTCGAGCGTACTGCCGTCTTTGGTGAGTGTGGCACTCACAATGCGCTTGCCTTCGGGCTGCGTCCAATCAATCGCCACGTTGATGCCGCCAAAGGAGAGAACGCTGCCAGAGTCATCGCGCCACTTGTACTTGTCTTGCGCCTCCTGCTCGGTGTGACCGGCCGCCACATAAGCCTGCTGAAGCTCGTAGCTGTCGTTGCAATCGTCGCTAATTTGTAGCGAGTGCTCGAGCGCTGCGAGGAAGTCCGCGCCGGTCATGGTCCAGGTCTCCACGGTGTTGCCGTAGGGCGAGATAGCGATGACGTTGCCGGCGGTCACGTTGCCCGCCGCGATGCCGCCGCGGATGCCGCCAGCGTTCTCGATAGCGAGGTCTGCGCTCGTCAGGGCAAGATAGGAGCCGCAAATCACATGGCCGATGGTCTGGGCCTTGGTGGTGTCGCCCGGGTTGCTGGGGCGGAAATCGGTGGTGCGCACCATTTCCCAACCATGCGTGCCTGCCGCGTCCTCGCCGTAGAAATAGTCAGTGGCGGATGTGCCGAGCACCTTGTTCGATTCGATTTCAAAGGCGTCGTCGAGCGGCTTGATCTTGTTGCGGACGGCTTTAAGGCGGCTTTGGTAGTCGGAGCCCTTGTCGGGGTCTGCCAAAAGGTCGTTGACGTTCTTGGCGGTGTAGAGCTTCTCGTCGCTGCCGTCTGCAGGGACCGTGACCGTGTCATCGTCGGTGCTTTCGGTGCCCTTGGTGTCGTACTCGTAGGGGACGGAAAGCAGCCCCACCTCGGCAAAGGCGCTGCCTGCCTCGACAACGTGGATCGTCTTGCCGTCGGCTCCCGTCACCTTCTCGTTAAGGTTGATGTGCTCGTGGCCTGCGATAAGGGCATCGACGCCAGCGAGTTGTGTGGCAAAGGTCTTAGCGTCGAGCGTGTGCGCGATACACACAACAACATCGCAGCCCTCCTTGCGCAGCTGCTCTGCCTCGGCATTGATGGCGTTTGCGGCACTCGAGAAGCTGGTGCCCGCGACCAGGTCTGCGCGCAGCGAGGAACCTAGCGACTCATCCATGGCTCCGACGACGCCGACCTTGATTTTGTAGTCGAATGTGGAGTGATCCTCGCTATCCTCCCAGGTGCGATTGAGCGTCTTCGTGATGCTCGAGCTCCATACGCCGCTCGTAGACTTCGCGTTCGCGCAGAGTATGGCGAAGGGCGTGCCGGTGGTGCTGTAGCCGGTCATGGTACGGAGTTTGTCTGCGCCGTAGCTCCAGTCATGGTTGCCTGGCGTGGTCGCGTCGTAGCCGTCGGCGTAGAAGGTGTCCATGAGCTCGGCGATGCTCTTGCCCTCGCTCATGGTGGCGAAGGACTGTCCGTGGAAGGTGTCGCCCGCATCGAGCAAAAGATCGGGGGCGCTGCTTTGGGCGCTATAGAGAACTGCCAGTCCGTCGAAGCCGACGGTGCCGGTGCCCTTGCTTTCGTTGTAGCTGTACTTGTAGCTGCCGTGGATGTCGTTGGTGTGCATGACGGCCACGGAGCCGTCAATAGCGGCGGGCAGGTTCCCCGCGAAAGCGAGGCTTGGGATGCCTGCGAGCGCGCCGGCAAACAACGCGGCGGCTAACGCAAGGCGGGGGAGTCTTTTCATGGCAGTTTCCTTAGTCCTTAGCCAGAATGTCTGGTTGAATATCGGATTATCGACATCATATGCGAAAACCGCCGCAAGGGCGTCTGTCCCTTAGCGGCGGTTTTGACGTTTGCGCAGATAAAACCTGCCAAAATAAACCTGTCCCTATTTGGCAGGTTTTAGCTTAGCAGCATGCGGTCGTTGGCGAGCTCGCCGCCCGAGACCTCCTCGAACTTCTGCAGCAGGTCGGCCACGGTGAGCGACTTCTTCTCGTCGCCGGCCACGTCGTAGATCACATGGCCCTCGTGCATCATGATCAGACGGTTGCCCAGACGGATGGCGTCGTTCATGTTGTGCGTGACCATGAGCGTGGTCAGGTGGTTCTCGTCGACGATCTCCTCGGTCAGGTTGAGCACCTTTGATGCCGTCTTGGGGTCGAGGGCCGCGGTGTGCTCGTCGAGCAGCAGCAGGCGCGGCCTGGTGAGCGTGGCCATCAACAGGGTGAGTGCCTGGCGCTGGCCGCCCGAGAGCAGGCCGACCTTGGCGTTGAGACGCGTGTCCAGACCAAGGTCCAGGCGCTTGAGCAGCTCAACGTACTCATCTTTCTCGGCCTTGGTGACGCCCCATGAAAGGCCGCGACGCTGGCCGCGACGCTTGGCGAGGGCCAGGTTCTCGGCAATCTGCATGTCGGCTGCGGTGCCGCGCATGGGGTCCTGGAACACGCGGCCCAGGTACTTGGCACGCTGCGACTCGCTCAGACGCGAGATATCGTTGCCGTCGAGCTCGATAACGCCCGAATCGAGCGGATATACGCCGGCGATCATGTTGAGCAGCGTGGACTTGCCGGCGCCGTTGCCGCCGATCACGGTTACAAAGTCGCCGTCATTCAGGGTGAGGTCGACGCCGGTGAGCGCGCGCTTCTCGGTGACGGTGCCCTTGTTAAAGGTCTTCTTGACATGCGAGAGCTTAAGCATCTGCCTCATCCCCCTTCGTGTAGGAGCTGCGGAGCTTATAGCGCTCCCAAACCACGGGTACGCACAGGGCCACGGCGACGATCACGGCGGAGAGCAACTTCATGTCGTTGGCGTCCATGCCCAATTGCAGCACGATGGCGCGGATAAGGAAGTACACCACGGAGCCAAAGACGGCGGAGGCAAGACGGACGCTAAACTGCGTGAGGCCGCCGGGCAGCAGGCGGCCGAGCACCTCACCGATAACAATGGCGGCAAGACCGATAACGATGGCACCGGTGCCCATACCAATGTCGGCATACTTCTGGCTCTGGCAGATGAGTGCGCCCGAAAGGCCGATGAGGGCGTTGGAGAGCACGAGGGCGATCATCTTGGTGGAGTTGGTGTTGACGCCCAGAGCGCGGATCATGTACTCGTTGTTGCCGGTGGCGCGCAGCGCCGAGCCGATCTCGGTGCCAAAGAACCAATACAGGATGGCAACGATAGCCACGGCGAGCAGGATGCCCAAGATGATGGCAACGGTGGACTGCGGCAGGCCGGTCATATTGCTGACGGCCGAAAACACGGTGCCCTTGGCAAGAATGGGCGTATTGGACTTGCCCATGATGCGCAGGTTGATGGACCACAGACTGATCTGGGTGAGGATTCCGGCGAGGATCGCGGGAATCTCGAAGACGGTGGTCAAAATGCCCGTGACGGCACCCGCGATGGCGCCGGCGCACATACCGGCCAGCACGGCGAGCAGCGGGTCGACGTTGTTATTGACGATGAGCACAGCGCAGACGCAGCCGCCGAGGGCAAAGCTGCCGTCGCAGGTCATATCGGGAATGTCGAGCAGGCGGAACGTGATAAACACGCCAAGCACCATAATGCCCCAGAGGACGCCCTGCGAAACGGCGCCCTGCAATGCAATGAGCATGCTTCATACCTCCTAGGATAGGGTGGACACGTGATTCACCATAATAGCGGTAACAATGCATAGAAGAGCTGCGGACAGACGTTTTGTTTTACCTGAAACAAGCAGGGCGGACGCCGGTCTACAGCGCCCGCCCCTGTGGCTCAGATATTGAATAACGCGGCTAAAGCGCGAGCACGGGCTCTAGACGCATGCCGCGTATAGCATTACGCGTCCAGAGCGGAAAGGTCGATGCCCAGGGCCTCGGCCATCTCGTCGTTCTTGACGACGACCAGGTCTTTGCTCGAGAGGTGCTTGATCGGCATGTCTTCGGGCTTGGCCTCGCCCTTCAGGATCTTGACGGCCATCTCGCCCGCGGCGTAGCCCAGGTCCTCATAGTTGATGGAGAGGGTGAACAGGCCGCCGGCCTTACACATGCCCTCCT
Source organism: Collinsella aerofaciens (assembly GCF_018785265.1). Lineage (GTDB taxonomy): Bacteria > Actinomycetota > Coriobacteriia > Coriobacteriales > Coriobacteriaceae > Collinsella > Collinsella aerofaciens_AI. The sequence goes on from NZ_WQPK01000045.1 coordinate 53,606, forward strand.
CGCCGGTCACGAAGGGAAGCTTGTTCTCCTTGCAGATCTGGCCGACCTGCGAGGCGCCCGCGGCGATGGTGTTGTCGGTGGGGGAGTACAGCGCGTCGACCTTGCCCACGGCAGACTCGACGACGGACTGAATCTCGTTGGAGCTCGAGACGGTGAAATCGGTGTACTCGAGCCCCAGCTTGTCGAGCTCCTTCTTGGCGGCCTTGATCTGGACGTCGGAGTTGGACTCGGCGGTGCAGTAGAGCAGGCCGACCTTCTTTACGTCGGGCAGGACCTTCTGCATCATCTCGAGCTGCTCGGCGACCGGGGTGAGGTCGGAAGCGCCCGTGACGTTGGTGCCGGGCTTGTCGTTGTCCTGGACCAGGCCGGAGGCGGCGTAGTCGGTGATGGCGCAGCCCACGATGGGGATATCGGCGGTGGCGCCGGCGGCAGCCTGCGCGGCGGGCGTAGCGATGGCATAGATCAGGTCGACGCCGTCGCCTACGAACTTGTCGGCAATGGACTTGCACGTGGACTGGTCGTTCTGGGCGTTCTTCTGATCGATCTTAACCTTAAGGCCGCTCTCCTTGATGGCCTTGACAAAGCCGTCGTTGGCGGCATCGAGTGCGGAGTGCTCGGTGAGCTGCAGAACGCCGATGGTGTAGTCGGAACCGGCGGCAGCAGAGCCGGAACCAGAGTTGCCGCCGCATCCGGCGAGCGGGGCGAGCGCGAGCAGGCCGGCGGAGACCAGAAGGCTCCTGCGGCTGATGGTGATGTCCTTCATATCATTACCCCCAGTATAAAAATGGCTGGAAACACTGCACTGGGACAAAGTGCAAGTGGAACTATAGTAGCGCTGATGTCCATTTTTACAACAGCCTGGCGGGTTTTTTAATACAGAATCGGATGGGCGGTACGGGTAGTCGAATGGGCGGCGGAGGGTCTTATGCGGCGGAGGAGGCGTCGTCCTCGTCCAAGGCGGCGAAGAGCTTCTTGCCGTCGAGCAGGCGCGTGCTGACGTTTCTCATTCGGCCAATCTCTACAGTACGCAACGTGTCATCGGCGCCTCGGGCGTCGTAGACCGTTCCCAGCAGATACGAGATGCCATCGCGCTGCCTGATGGCAAAGGGACGGAGTGTCATCCGTGCTGCTTCGGTTTCGCCACGTGTCGTGACGCTCGAAATATCAAAACTCACCGTGGTTCCGTGGTCGATGGCCTGCTCGACGAGCTCGCACGTGTCGATGCGCTTGATGGGCGTGCGTGTTGCCTTGGTAGCCTTGCTGCCTGCGCTTGGAGCGGGTTCGGGTGTATCGAGGTAGCCGCGAACGTCGGCGCTCGCCATGGCAACTAAGTGCTGCGCCATGCTCTTGCGGATAGCGATAGGCGTGGAGCGGTTGCGCATGACCATACCGTGGAGCCGGATGATCTCTTCATCGGTGAGCGGGCGGGTAAGAAGTTTGTAGCCCACGCCGCGTTTGTATTCAATTTCGTATCCGGCATGGCGAAGCGCGGAGATGGCGGTGTAGATGCTGCGCCGCGCCGCCGAGATGGGCATGCGGGCGGGGTCGTCGGGATGGGCGAGGCGCCGGATCAGCTCATCGGAAAGCATGGCCTTGTCTTCGCCGGTGTTTTCGCTCAAGAGCTGCAGGATACGAACGGCGCGATAGGCTGCCATCGAGGCGGCGCCCCTCGTCGTGGTGTCGTAGGTTTCAACAGCGGCTTCGGTCATGGTGCCCACGTCCTTTCCGTTTTGGGTGGCGACGGTATGGAGCCTAGGACGCGGGGCTTTCCCAGGGGCGCAGGGCGCTCTGGGCGGTCGGTAGTCGTCGGCAAACGGCGGGTCGAGTTTTCAACAGCCCTGCTCAACTGACCAAAAACTTGCCAAAAGCTTGACGGATGCTGTTGAAAAAAGCGTCTCTCGACCGATGTCGAGAGACGCTTGTGCGATGAGCGTTGGCGTGTGGCGACGCGAGCTAGCGTTCGACGATTAGAAGTCGGCGTTGCCCACGGTGCGCGGGTGCGGCAGGACGTCGCGGATGTTGCCCACGCCGGTCAGATACATGACCAAGCGCTCGAAGCCCAGACCGTAGCCGGCGTGCTTGCAGGAACCGTAGCGGCGCAGGTCAAGGTAGTACTTGTACTGCTCGGGATTCATACCCAGGTCCTTGATGCGGGCCTCGAGCAGATCCAGGCGCTCCTCGCGCTGGGAGCCACCGATGATCTCGCCGATGCCCGGCACCAGGCAGTCGGCGGCGGCGACGGTCTTGCCGTCCTCGTTCATGCGCATGTAGAACGCCTTGATCTCGGCCGGGTAGTCGGTCACGAAGGTCGGGCGCTTAAAGTGCTCCTCGGTCAGGAAACGCTCGTGCTCGGTTTGCAGGTCGATGCCCCAGCTCACGGGATAGTCAAACTTGTGACCGGCGGCGACGGCCTGCTCCAGGATCTCGACGGCCTCGGTGTAGGTAACGCGGGCAAAGTCGGAGTTGGCGACATGGTCCAGGCGCTCGAGCAGACCCTTGTCCACAAACTTGTTGAGCATATTGAGCTCGTCGGGGCAGGTTGCCATGACGTCCTTAAGGACGTACTTGAGCATGGCCTCGGCGTTATCCATGTAGTCGTTAAGGTCGGCAAAGGCCATCTCGGGCTCGATCATCCAAAACTCGGCGGCGTGGCGCGTGGTGTTGGAGTTCTCGGCACGGAAGGTGGGGCCAAAGGTGTACACGTCGCCAAAGGCCATGGCAAAGTTCTCGGCATTGAGCTGGCCGGACACGGTGAGGCTTGCATGCTTGCCAAAGAAGTCCTGGCTCCAGTCGACCTCGCCGGACTCGGTGAGGGGCGGATTTTTGGGGTCGAGCGTGGTCACGCGGAACATCTCGCCGGCGCCCTCGCAGTCACTCGTGGTGATGATGGGGGTGTTGACGTAGACAAAGCCCTGCTCCTGGAAGAAGCGGTGGATGGCGGCAGCCGCGACAGAGCGGATGCGGAACACGGCGCGGAACAGGTTGGTGCGCGGACGCAGGTGCTGCTGGGTGCGCAGGAACTCGACGGTTGCGCGCTTCTTCTGCAGCGGGTAATCCGGGGCGCTGACGCCCTCGACCTCGATGGAGGTGGCAGAAAGCTCGAAAGGCTGGGGCGCATCGGGGGTCAGCTTGACGGTGCCGGTGCAAATGAGTGCGGCCGAGACGTTTTGATGGGCGATCTCGTCGTAGTTGTCGAGTGCCTCGCGGTTCATGACGACCTGCAGGTCGCGGAAGCAGCTGCCGTCGTTGAGCGTAACAAAGCCAAAGTTCTTCATGTCGCGGACGGACTTGACCCAGCCGGCGACGGTGACGGTCTGGCCGCCGAGCGACTCGGCATCGGCATAGAGCTGCGCGATTTTGGTGCGGTTCACGTATCCTCCCATAACGGTTGAATGATAGTTATCCATACAGTTCGATATTTTAGCAGCTCGGCTCATTTGGGCTATACAGATAAGGCATTGGCGGGATGGTTTTTCAAACGAAAAGCGCCCGCGGCCTAATGGTCGTGGGCGCTTGACGAGGTGCCTTTTGGCTGTGTGGCGCGGGGCCTGGCTACTTGGTCTTGGCAACCAGCAGCGGGTCGCCAAGCTTGACGAGCGGGTTGCCGCCGATAAGCGTTCCAGACTCGCCGACATGGTCGATGCTCTTAAGACGATCGAGCTCGGAGACGATGACGGTCACGATGTCCTCGTGACCAGCGGCCTTAATGGCCTCGCGGTCGAAGCTGATGAGCGGCTGGCCTGCCTTGACCACATCGCCCATCTCGACAAAGCGGGCAAAACCCTTGCCGTTCATTTCCACGGTGCCCAGGCCAACATGGATGAACACGCGCAGGCCGTCCTCGGTAATCATGCCGATGGAGTGGTTGGTGACAGTGGTGGCACCGATGCGGCCGTTGGCGGGCGCATAGATGGTGCCGGTAATGGGCTCGATGCCATAGCCCTGGCCAAGCATGCCCGAGGCGATCGTCTCGTCGGGAACCTCGTTCAGGTTGACGAGCACGCCGTTGACGGGGGCATAGATGACGCCTTCGCGGGTAGCGAAGCTTGCTGCGGGCGGAACGGACGCCTCGCCGGTCGAGGTGAAGGTGGACTTAAGCGAATCGAGCAGACCCATAGTTGCCTCCAACTTAAATAGGCGCATATCGCGCGTTTGGTTTGCCGGAAACGTTTCATATGTGTTTCGCGGCTTGGTCAACGCCCCTATTCTACGCTGCTCAAAGATACCTCTGAGCTGGGATTATGTGATATATCAGTTGAAGGGAAACTTATTGCCGGAGTGTTTCTGCGCCACGGGTTCAAGTGGGGTACGCTTGAAGGCAAAAAACAAGGGCGCTTAATTTGCGCGAAGGGAGCACATATGATTGTCGAGAACCATGCGCTGTGGGGCGAGGAGCCGACCGAGGAATATCCGGCGACCTTTACGTATTTGGGTGCCGAGCCGCTGCCCGATAAACCGAATGGCCGCCGCCCTGCCGTGATTATCTGCGGCGGAGGTGCGTTTACGCATATCGCTCCGCATGAGCAGGATCCCGTGGCGTTTGCGTTTTTGGATCACGGCTACCAGGCCTTTGTGCTCAACTATGTCACGAGTTCTACGGGTGACGTGAGCTTTCCGCACCCCCAGGCAGATCTTGCCAAGATGGTCGCCACGGTGCGCGCCAACGCTGACGAGTGGCATGTCGATCCCAAGCGCGTGTGCGTCGTGGGCTTTTCTGCTGGCGGCATGATTTGCGCTTCGCTGGCAACACAGTGGAAGACCGGCCCCTTCGCGGCACTTGCCGGGGCGCGTCCGGACGACATTCGTCCCGATGCCGTGGTGCTGGGCTATCCATTGCTCGACTTTGCCTATGTGCGCGACATGCAGACGCGCGATCCGCGCATTGACTTGCGCGTGCCCAAGACGGGCGGCAAGACGGGACGCGATTTGCTCAACGACTACCTGTCGATGGTGACGGGCGGCGAGGCAACTGACGAGCATCTGGCCGACATCTGCCCCACCACGCATGTTTCGCGCCAGATGCCACCGACCTTTGTGTGGGGCGTGTCCGACGACAAGACGGCGCCGATCGCGCAGGTCTACCCGTTTGCGCAGCGCATGGCCGAGGAGGGCGTTGCATGCGAGATGCACGTCTTCGACCAGGGTGGTCACGGCCTTTCGCTCGGCAACGCCAACACCGCGGTCGACAACGAGGACAAGCAGGTGGCGGTCCGCCCTTGGATTCGCCTAGCCTTCCGCTTCCTGGAGCGCCATCTGTAAGAGGACGGGCATCCCAGCCCTTCAATAACTTGCGGTGAAATAGTTCCGATCTGGGGCATCAACCAGCCCATCCAGGAACTATTCCACCGCAACTTTGTTTTTGATGCCCCGCCCGGAAACTGCGTCCCAGTTTTGCCTTTCAAGGTGGGACACGGTTTCCCATAGGGCCTCGACTGGGAAAGTGCGTCCCGTTTCGAGTGGGGATTCCGGGATGCATTTTCCGTAAGAGGCCTGTTTGGGAAACCATATCCCGTTTCGAGCCAGAATTCTGGGATGTAGTTTCCCCGAGAGGCCTCATCGGGAAACTATGGCCCTGAACTCTCCTGCCTGTCCCCATTGCGCCAATCTGCTGATTGAACGTCATTGTGTGTTCACGCTATCATGTAAGCTTAAAATTGGTTAGCCATGGCAAACGGTTAGTCATGGTAAACAAAATGCAACGCCCTGTGGGCGCCGGGGGAGGAACACGGACGTGAAGCTCGATACGCTCGAGATTGGAAAGGACGCCGTTGTCGCATCGGTGGCATCGGACGACCAGGCACTCCGACAACATATTTTGGACATGGGCCTAACACCGGGCACCGAAGTCACCATGATGAAGTACGCCCCCATGGGCGACCCGCTCGAGATTCGCCTGCGTGGCTACGAGTTGACGCTGCGCAAGGACGATGCCGCACGGATTGAGCTCGTGGGTGTTCACGACACAGATACGGGTCCGCGCGCTAACGCCGCAATCGGCACGACGGAGCACCCGGCACTCGGCGAGGGGACGTATTCGCCCCGCGCGGCAAAGACGGCCGTGCCCGAGGGTGCGCCGCTGCATTTTGCCCTTGCCGGTAACCAAAACTGCGGCAAGACCACGCTGTTTAACCAGCTGACGGGCTCCAACCAGCATGTCGGTAACTTTCCCGGCGTGACGGTCGACCGCAAAGATGGCACTATCCGCAACCACCCCGAGGCGGGCGTTACCGACCTGCCTGGCATCTATTCGCTGTCGCCGTACACGGGCGAAGAGATCGTTAGCCGTCAATTCATCCTTGACGAAAACCCCGACGCCATCATCGATATCATCGACGCCACCAACATCGAGCGTAACCTGTACCTGACGCTGCAGCTTATGGAGCTCGACCGCCCCATGGTCATCGCGCTCAACATGATGGACGAGGTGACGACCAACGGCGGCGCCATTGACGTCAACCTGCTCGAGAGTCTGTTGGGCGTGCCGGTCGTCCCCATTAGCGCCGCACGCAACGAGGGTATCGGCGAGCTGGTGGACCATGCCCTGCATGTGGCGCGTTTCCGCGAGCGTCCCGGCCGCCTGGACTTCTGCGCACCCGATGGCCCAGACGGCGGTGCACTGCATCGCTGTATTCACGGCATTGCCAACCTTATCGAGGACCATGCCGCGACGGCGCACATTCCCGTGCGTTTTGCGGCGACCAAGCTGGTTGAGGGCGACGAGCTGGTGACCGAGGCGCTTCACCTGGATCGCAACGAGCTCGACGCCATCGAGCACATCATTACCCAGATGGAGGGCGAGGCCGGCACCGACCGCCTGTCCGCGCTGGCCGATATGCGCTTTAGCTTCATCGGCGACGTGTGTGGGCGCTGCGTCGTCAAGCCGCACGAGAGCCGCGAGCACGTGCGCTCCGTCAAGATCGACCGCATCCTGACGGGTCGCTACACGGCCATTCCGGCGTTCCTGGTGATCATGGGCCTCGTCTTTTGGCTGACGTTTGGCGTGATCGGCGCGGCGTTGCAGGGGCTCATGGAGGACGGTATCGCTGCTATCATCGCCTCGGCCGATGCGGGCCTCAAGGCGTTCGGCACCAACGACGTGGTGCGCTCGCTGGCTGTCGACGGCGTGCTTACGGGCGTGGGCAGTGTGCTGACCTTCCTGCCGATTATCGTCGTGCTCTTCTTGTTCCTCTCCATTCTGGAAGACTCGGGCTACATGGCGCGCGTCGCCTTTGTCATGGATAAGGTGCTGCGTCGTTTTGGCCTGTCGGGCCGCAGCTTTGTACCCATGCTCGTCGGGTTTGGCTGCACCGTGCCGGCTATCATGTCGACCCGTACGCTCCCATCCGAGCACGACCGCAAGATGACGGTCATGCTCACGCCGTTCATGAGCTGCTCGGCCAAGTTGCCGGTCTATGGTCTGCTGTGCGGGGCGTTTTTCCCACAGGCGACGGTTCCCGCCATGGTCTCGCTCTATCTGATCGGCATTGCGGTTGGCTGTATCGCGGCTTTGGTACTCAACCGCACGGCATTTAAGGGCGACCCGGTGCCGTTTATCATGGAGCTGCCCAATTACCGCCTGCCGAGCGTCAAGACGACGGTGATGCTGGCATGGGATAAGGCCAAAGACTTTATTACCAAGGCCTTTACCATTATCTTTGCCGCTACCGTGGTCATCTGGTTCCTTCAGACGTTCGACATCCGCTTTAATGTGGTCGCCGATCAGTCGCAGAGTCTGCTTGCGGGTCTCGGCAGCATCATTGCGCCGGCGCTGACGCCGCTTGGGTTTGGCGACTGGCGTGCATCCACGGCGCTCGTCACCGGACTTATCGCCAAGGAGAGTGTCATCTCGACCCTCACGGTGCTTTTGGGCGCGACCTCGCCCGCGGCACTGTCGACCATGTTTTCGCCGTTCACTGCCTATGTGTTCCTGGTCTTTACGCTGCTGTACCCGCCCTGTGTGGCAGCCATCGGCGCCGTCAAGAGCGAGCTGGGCGCGCGCTACGCCGTTGCCGTGTTCGCGTTTCAAGTGACGGTCGCCTGGATCGTGGCGTTTGTCGTGCATTCGGCGGGCATATTGCTGGGGTTGGCTTAGTTATGAATTGACGGCGCAACCTCTGTGTATCGAATTGTTTTCGGCCCCGCTTCTGTACTGACGGATGCGGGGCCGTTGCTATATAATCGCCTCCGCTCAAAACGATTGGAGACGTTATATATGACTCAGACAAGGCAAGACGGCATCACGCTCAGGCAGTGGCTCCCACTCGTCGGTCTCACCTGCTGTGCGTTCGTGTTCAACACGTCGGAGTTTATGCCCATCGGCCTTTTGACTGATATCGCCGCGTCGTTCTCGCTCACCGAGGCCCAGGCGGGCATCATGATCTCGGTCTACGCCTGGGGCGTCATGCTGCTGTCGTTGCCGCTCATGGTGTTTGCCTCGCGCTTCGAGTTCAAGCGGATGCTGCTGGGCGTGCTCGCCGTGTTCTCGCTGGGCCAGTTTCTGTCCGCTGTGGCGCCGACTTATCCCATCCTGGTCTGCGCGCGCCTGGTGGTCGCTTGCGCACATGCCGTGTTCTGGTCAGTCGCCTCGATTATGGCCTCGCGCCTGGTCGACACTCGCCACGGCGCGCTCGCCATCAGCATGATCGCTACGGGCTCGTCCATCGCGCAGATCTTTGGCCTGCCTCTCGGTCGCGCCATTGGCTTGGCCGTGGGCTGGCGCATGACGTTTGCCGTGGTCGGGGGCCTCTCAGCCATCGCGGTCGTCTACCAGGCAGCGGTGTTCCCGGCCATGCCGGCGGGTGAGCGCTTTACCGTCAAACAGCTGCCCGAGCTGCTCAAGAACCCGCTCCTCATCGCGCTCTACGCAGTCACGGTCTTCATGGCGACCGGCTATTACGCAAGCTACAGCTATATCGAGCCCTTCCTGGCGCAGGTCGCGCACGTCGATGCGGGCGCCATTACCATGACGCTGACGGCGTTTGGCTGCTCTGGTTTGCTCGGAAGCTGGCTGTTTGGCCGCCTGTTCGATGGGCATCGCTTCCCGTTCTTGGCTATCACGCTCTCCGGCGTGCCGGTGGCCCTGCTGCTCATGGGGCCGGCCGCATCGTCGCTCGTGACAGTGCTTGCCGTCTGCGCACTGTGGGGTTGCTGCGCCACGGCCTTTAACGTGGCGTTTCAGGCCGAGCTCATCAAGTGCACGTCGGCAGATTCGTCGGCCGTCGCCATGTCGATCTTCTCGGGCCTGTTTAACCTCGGTATTGGCACGGGCACCGCAATCGGCGGCGCCGTGGTTTCGGGTCCCGGTATCGCTTGGATCGGCTTCGCGGGCGGGGCGATTGCCGTCGTGGGCGTCATCCTCGCCATCACCGTGCTGTTCCCGACCATCCGTCGCGCCAAGGTCGTCGCCTAATCACGTCCTCTCATCAGTTGCGGTGAAATACGGACTGCTGGGCCCAATAAACCCGGCAAACAGTCCCTATTCCACCGCAACTTATTTTGGGGAAGGGGATGCAAGCCGGGCATACAATGGATATCGTTGTGTTGAGCTTACCGGGAGGTTGCTATGTGGGCATACGAGGCGACGTTCTATCAGATCTATCCGCTGGGCTTTTGCGGAGCTCCGCGCGAAAACGTCGCGCCCGTTGCCGAGGATGAGCTTGCCCAGGCCGTCAACGTTGTTCCTAACCCCGATGCTCCCATTATGAAAATCGCCAAGTGGGCCGACTACCTGCAGGAACTCGGCGTTGGCGCTGTGCTCATCAACCCGCCGCTCGAGTCTGATAGCCACGGTTACGACACGCGCAGCCTGCGCCATATTGATCGCCGCCTGGGTGGGGATGCCGACTTTGCCGCCGTGTGCGACACGCTGCACGCCCACGGCATCCACGTGGTGCTCGATGCCGTCTTCAACCATGTGGGCCGTGGCTTTTGGGCCTTCCGCGATGTGCAAGAGCGCAAGTGGGATTCGCCCTACAAGGATTGGTTCCACATCAGCTTTGACGGTGACTCGTGCTACGGCGACGGCTTTTGGTACGAGGGCTGGGAGGGCCATTTTGAGCTTGTGAAGCTCAACCTGCAAAACCCCGCCGTGGTCGATTACCTGCTTGAGTCTGTGCGTCACTGGGCCGAGGTCTTTGGCGTCGACGGTCTGCGCCTGGACGTCGCCTATATGCTCGACCGCGACTTTATGCGCCGCCTGCATACTTTTACCCGTGAGCTCAAGCCCGACTTTGTGCTGATTGGTGAGACGCTCCACGGCGACTACAACCAGATCGTCAACGACGAGATGCTCGACTCCTGCACCAACTACGAGTGCTACAAGGGCCTGTACTCCAGCTTTAACTCGGTCAACATGTTCGAGATCGCCCATTCGTTGCACCGCCAGTTTGGCGGCGACCCGTGGTGCATCTACCGCGGCAAACACCTGCTGTCGTTTGTTGACAACCACGATGTGCCGCGCCTGGCGAGCATCCTGACGGACAAGTCCTGCCTGCGCCCCGCCTACGGCATGCTCTTTGGTATGCCGGGCATTCCATGCGTCTACTACGGCAGCGAGTGGGGGATTACTGGCGAAAAGGGCGGCCCCGATGGCGATTGGGCGCTACGTCCTGCGCTCGATGAGCCTGCGCCCAACGAGCTGACGGCCTTCATCAAGCAGCTCGCGCACCTGCACTCGACAGACGGTGCGGCGGCCCGTGCTCTCAACTACGGTGCCTATCGCAACGTGGTGATCCAGAATAAGCAGCTGCTGTTTGAGCGCGCCTGCGACGACGCGACGGTGCTCGTGGCGGTCAATGCCGTGAACGAGCCCTATACCTTTGGAGCCGGCGAACTCAACGGCTCCTTCGTCGACCTACTTGCCGACGATGCTCCCACGGTCGAGCTGACGGGTACCCTTGAGCTTGCACCCTACGAGGTGCGCTATCTGCTGAGGGCCTAGCTCGTGGCCGCGTCTGACGAGGGCTATCAGCATATTGAGCATGGGTTTGAACCCGTGTTTGACGAGCGCTCGCGCGTTTTGGTGTTGGGGTCGTTTCCTTCGGTGCTCTCGCGTGCCAATGCCTTCTACTATGGCAATCCGCAGAACCGCTTTTGGCGCGTGATGGCCGCGTGCCTTGGTGCGCCCGTGCCGCCCAACGAGGGAGACTCTTTGGCAAGCGGCGAGCCCGCGACGCTCGATGCCTCGATTGCCGCCAAGCGGGCCATGCTGCTGAACGGCGGCGTGGCCCTGTGGGATGTGATCGAGAGCTGCGACATTAAGGGCTCAAGCGACGCGAGCATCAAAAACATCGTTCCGGCGCATGCCGAGCGTATTACCGGTGCAGCTCCTATCGAGGTCGTTGTCTGTAACGGCGGCACGGCAGGGCGGCTCTACAAGCACTACCTGCAAGAGCGCACGGGGCTGCCGGCCATCGTTCTGCCGTCGACAAGTCCCGCCAATGCGGCATGGCGCCTGGAACGCCTTGTCGAGCGCTGGCGCGAGGCCGTTGACTGGGCAGCTCTCTAATTTAGATACTTGATTGAGCATGGGTGCCGAGGCGTTTGATGATGGCGCGCCAGATTGGTGCGGGCACGGCAGGCTTGACGCGCACCATGCCGTCGACGTCGACACTACCGGCATCGCCGCCGCCAAGCAGCTGCGCATGTTCAATGGAGCAGCCTATGCGAACGGCGCCTACGAGCTTATCCATCGCTTCCGAAAAAGGCCGGCGTAAGAGACCCATGCGTGGGGAATGGTGAAGCGCTGCGATGCCGCCACCGGCACAGATGACAACTCCGCCGCACCACAATTGGTCATGGCGCTCGCATGCCTTGTACAGACGAACGGCGGTCCCACGCGCCTGCTCAGCGCCCTCTTGCGCGGCTCGAATCGCGGCATAGACACGCGTTCCCGTACCGCCAAAGCGCTCAAGAGCCTGCTCGATAGCTGTCAACGTCTCATCGTCAGCCACATCTTCAATGGCCAGTACGATGCCATCGGCAACGCCGTCGGCATCATCCGCCTCCAAATCGATCGGGCGGGGGAGCACGGCGCCAGAAAGCTGAGCATAGGCGGCGATGGCATCCTGCAGGTCCCAGAGCAAAAACTCAAGATCGGCGCTATTGGGAATGCTGATATACGCAATGGTTTGCAACGTTTTTGGTACATCGCCGCGTGCGGTCGTCTCCATGCCGCTTCCTTTCCGGTTGGTTTCCGTTTAGGTTACACCGTCTGGTGGCGCTCCGCCGCGCTATCCTAGTGCAACCCTTACGAAAGGAACGCCATGCGTCTGCCCATGAATACCTCGCTTGCCACGCTCAAGCCCTCCGGCATCCGTCGGATCAATGCGCTCGCCGCCCAGCACCCGGGGTGCATCGCACTTGCGCTTGGCGAGCCCGATTTTCCCACGCCCGATGTGATTAGCGCCGAGGTGACGGCCTCGCTCGACCGCGGCGACACGCACTATCCGCCCAACAACGGCCGTCCCGCCCTGCGCGAGGCACTGTCCAAATATATGGGTGACGCGGGCCTGGCATTTTCCGCCGACGAGGTCATCCTGACCGACGGCGCGACCGAGGCCCTGTCGGCAACATTCATGGCTATGCTCAACCCCGGCGACGAGGCCATTATCCCCACGCCGGCCTTTGGCCTGTACGAGAGTATCGTCGTGGCCAACCACGCCAAGGCGGTCTTTTTGGATACGGAGCCCGCGCAATTCCAGATTGACGAGGACGCACTTCGTGCTTGCGTGACGCCGGCGACCAAGGCCATCGTCATCTGCACGCCCAACAATCCCACGGGCTGCATCCTCAACGCGGCATCGCTCGACGCCGTGGCGCGCGTAGCGGAGCAGGCGGGCATCTACGTAGTCTGCGACGACGTATACAACCGTCTGGTCTATGTGGATGGCTACGAGCGCTTTGCCCAGCGCCACCCAGAGCTACGCGAGCAGACGGTCGTCATCGAGAGCTTCTCCAAGCCCTGGGCTATGACTGGCTGGCGCCTGGGCTGGCTCGCAGCGGCAACCCCCGTCATCGCCGAGATCGCAAAGGCCCACCAATACTTAGTATCGAGTGCTGTCTCCTTCGAAATGGACGCCGCAGCCCGAGCCCTGGCCGTCGACCCAACCCCCATGCTCAAAGTCTACCGAGCCCGTCGCGAACGCGTGCTCGCAGCCTTAGACGCCATGGGCCTCGACGTAGTAGAGCCCGCAGGAGCCTTCTACACTTTCCCGAGCATCAAAAAGTTCGGCCTAACCAGCGAAGACTTCTGCATCAAAGCCATCAAAGAGGCAAACGTAGCCCTAGTCCCGGGCGACTGCTTCGGCACCGAAGGCCACGTCCGCCTCAGCTATTGCGTTTCCGATAAAGACCTGGACGAAGGCCTCCGCCGCCTGTCCACCTTCATTTCAACCTTATAGCCCAACGGGACGCAACACATCAGCCCACCGACCCAAGCATTATGAGTGGGGCGCGTCGCTCAACGGAAAACCGGGCTGCCCCAAAGTCACCGCAGGCCGCGCCGCCGAAGGCCGGGCGCAAGGTTTTCGTAGATTCCGCACGAGCCGGAAAGCACTTAATGTGCTTTCCGAGCGAGCCCAGGACCTGACCGAGCGAAAACCTTGCGCCCGGCCTTCGGCGGCGCGGCCGGATGGTGGAATTGTGTGCAGCCCGGTTTTCCGTTGACCGACGCCGGGGTCCCCGCCATAATACTTTCGGTTCACGCACGAATCCGCTGCCAGAGACAGCCGGCGCAAACGGGTCTTACCCGCGAGCTTAATGGGACTTCCCGCCAGCCGAGGTGGTCGAGTAGATATGTCTTCTCGCCCCCGTCGCTCATGCAGCGCGGGGGCTTTCTTTTTGGACATGCCCCCGTCACGTCCTTGTGGCGGACCGTGCCCGGAAAGAATTCGAGGAGGTGTAATTCATGCCCCAGCAGTACAAAATCGACAAGGTTGCAGAGATCGAGTCCCGTATCGCCGAGAACGCCGGTCTGTTCGTCGTCAACTACAACGGTCTGACGGTTAAGCAGGCTCAGGAGCTGCGTCATCAGCTTCGCGAGTGCGGCGCCGAGATGAAGGTCTACAAGAACAACCTGGTCAAGATCGCTCTCAAGAACCAGGAGCAGCCCGAGCTCGACGAGATTCTCGCCGGCCCCGTCGCTTATGTGTTCTACGAGTCCGAGCCGGTCGAGGCCGCTAAGGCCCTTAAGGACTTCTCCGCTAAGTCCAAGGGCGTCCTTGAGATCAAGGGCGGTATCTCCGACGGCAAGGCCGTTTCCGCTGATGATGTTAAGGCTATCGCCGAGCTGCCCACCAAGGATCAGCTTCTCGGCCAGATCGCCGGTCTCATCTCCGGTTTCGCTCGCGACATCGCTGTCTGCGTCAACGGCGTTTCCTCTGGTCTCGCTCGTTCGATCCAGCAGGTCTCCGAGCAGAAGGCAGCCTAGTTGCTGTTTTCATCCGCGGCGGCAACGCCGCACCCCTGGCGCATTCGCGCCGTGTTTTAACTGATCTCCGTGCATTCGCACGGAAACCGAAAGGACTTAGAAATGGCTAAGCTTACCACCGATGAGATCATCGATGCTCTTAAGGAAATGACCCTTCTCGAGGCTTCCGAGCTCGTCAAGGCTATCGAGGACACCTTCGGCGTTTCCGCCGCTGCTCCTGCCGCTGTTGTCGCCGCTCCCGCTGCTGGCGCTGCTGAGGCCGAGGAGAAGACCGAGTTTGACGTCGTGCTCGAGGGCTTCGGCGACAACAAGATCCAGGTCATCAAGGCCGTCCGTGAGCTCACCAACCTTGGGCTGAAGGAGGCCAAGGAGGTCGTCGAGGGCGCTCCCAAGGCTGTTCTCGAGGGTGCCAAGAAGGAGGACGCCGAGGCTGCCAAGGAGAAGCTCGAGGCTGCTGGCGCTGCTGTCACCCTCAAGTAATCAGGCTCTCTCGCCAGATTTCTTTGCAGACGGGGTTCGCATTGCGAGCCCCGTCTTTTTTTGTTTTGGCCCTTCATTCCCATTGCTCGGCACGCAGCACACCGCTGCCTTCGCCGCGCCAATCCCGTTACCGCTGGGGCGTAAAATTGCACCATTCGAGCAATAATTTGCGTTGACCTGCTGAAGAATTGCGTTTGCCTTACGGCGACGTATGTCTCCGGCGGTAAGATACTTCGGTATCGCAATTTGGTCTGCGGCCGCCGTGCCGCACGCACAGGGCGCATTCTGCGCCTGCGAAAGGATCCTTGAATAACATGAAGGCAATCATCCCCGCCGCCGGTCTTGGCACGCGTTTTCTGCCTGGCACTAAGTGCACGCCCAAAGAGATGCTGCCGGTGCTCGACAAGCCGGTCATCCAGTATGTCGTTGAGGAGGCGCTCGACCCCGAGGAGGTCGACGACGCCATCATCGTTACCTCTCCCGGTAAGCCCGAGCTGCTGAGCTACTTCCAGCCCGACCGTTCGCTCGAGAATCTGCTGCGCGAGCGCGGTAAGGATGCTTACGCCGACGCTGTTGCCCACGCGGGCGGCATGCCGGTCGACTTCCGTTATCAGTACGAGCCCAAGGGCCTCGGTCATGCCATTCGCTCTGCTGCCGACGCCGTGGCAGGGGAGAACTTCCTGGTTCTTCTGGGCGACTACGTTGTGCCCAACCGTGACATCTGCGACAAGATGCTTGCCGTTTCCAAGGAGCACGGTGGCGCTTCGGTTATCGCCGTTGCCGCGTGCGCTCCCGAGGAAGTCAGCCGCTATGGCGTCATCGCCGGCGATCGCGTGGGTTCCCTCGAGGGCTTCGAGAATGCCGCCGACGACGAGCCCGGTGCCGTTTGGCGTATCGGCGGTCTGGTCGAGAAGCCTGCTCCCGAGGCGGCTCCGTCCAACCTGTACATCGTCGGCCGTTATCTGCTGAGCCCGCTGGTCATGGACCTGCTCGCCGATCAGCAGGCCGGCAAGGGCGGCGAGATTCAGCTCACTGACGCCATGGCCCGCTCGCTCGACCGCGAGGCTATGTACGCTGTCGTCATCGACCCGCTCTCGGGCTACGACACCGGCACCCCGTCTGGCTGGATGGCCACCAACGCCCTCATGGCCGCAAGCGATCCTCGCTTTGCCGGCGCCTTCTGGGACGCCATCGACGAGCGCGGCGGCTTGATGCGCAAGTAAGCCTTCGGGTATCGACATTTACGGGCGCGGACTTCGGTTCGCGCCCGTTTTTTATAAGAGCTGCGATTGCCGGCTCTCTGTTCACAGAAAATATATGAACAGGTGTTCGATATACATGCATCTACCTGCGCATTTTCTGTCGAAAAACTTTGCTACTCCAAAAACTCAATCGCGTCAA
Source organism: Collinsella aerofaciens (assembly GCF_018785265.1). Lineage (GTDB taxonomy): Bacteria > Actinomycetota > Coriobacteriia > Coriobacteriales > Coriobacteriaceae > Collinsella > Collinsella aerofaciens_AI. The sequence continues at coordinate 69,915 of NZ_WQPK01000045.1, forward strand.
GGCTTTTCTTGCCCAACGGTCGGTACCTGATAAACTATTAGGTTGCGATAACTGGCGAAGCTATGCCTCGCCAACCCACCGAGCATTTCCGTGAAGGAGGAAAAACCTGGTGACCTACGCATACACTGCCACTGAGCGCAAGCGCGTCAGCTTCGGGAAAATCCCGGAGGCCATGGAGCTCCCCAACCTTATCTCTGTTCAAAGGGAATCCTTTGAGCGTTTTAAGGACGAGGGCCTTCGTGAGGCGTTCAAGGAATCCAGCCCCATCCAGAGCCAGAACCATGTTCTCGAGGTTACCTTCGGCGAGCATCAGTTCGGCGACCCCGCGCACACCGTTGAGGAGTGCCGCGAGAAGGACATGACCTATCAGGCCCCGCTTCTGACCGACGTCCGTCTCACCAACAAGGAGACCGGCGAGATCAAGGAGCAGCTCGTCTTCATGGGCGACTTCCCCATGATGACTGATCAGGGCACCTTCATCATCAACGGTACCGAGCGTATCGTCGTCTCGCAGCTCGTCCGCTCCCCGGGCGTGTACTACAGCTCCGAGATGGATTCGGGCAAGCAGATCTACAAGGCCCAGATCATCCCGTCCCGCGGTGCCTGGCTTGAGTTTGAGGTCGACAAGCGCGACCAGCTCATGGTCTCCATCGACCGTAAGCGCAAGCAGAGCGCCACGATGTTCCTGCGCGCCCTTGGCATCGCCGTCACCAACGACGACATCATCGAGCTGCTCGGCAACTCCGATGTGATCAAGCGCACCCTGGAGCGCGACACCGCCCTCACCCGCGAGGACGCCCTCATCGAGATCTACCGTCGCCTGCGCCCGGGCGAGCCCCCCACCGTGGACGCTTCCCGCAGCCTGCTCGAGGGCCTGCTCTTCAACCCGCAGCGCTACGATCTGGCCCGCGTCGGTCGTTACAAGGTCAACAAGAAGCTCAACCTCACCACCGAGGAAGAGGTCACGGTGCTCACCGACGAGGATATCGTCGCGACGCTGCGCTACCTCCTGTCCCTCGCTGCCGGCGAGCAGGGCTTCAAGGTCGACGACATCGACCACTTCGGCAACCGCCGCATCCGCACCGTCGGCGAGCTCGTCGCCAACCAGTTCCGTATCGGCATGAGCCGTATGGAGCGCGTCGTCCGTGAGCGCATGAGCTCCCAGGACATCGACGAGATTACCCCGCAGTCGCTCATCAACATCCGTCCGATCGTGGCCTCCATCAAGGAGTTCTTCGGTTCCTCGCAGCTCTCGCAGTTCATGGACCAGGCGAACCCCCTGACCGGTCTGACCCACAAGCGCCGTCTGTCCGCACTCGGCCCTGGCGGTCTTGCCGGCCACAAGTCCGGCTCCAGCCGCCGCACCAACGTGCCGACGGCCGTCCGCGACGTTCACAACTCGCACTACAGCCGCATGTGCCCGATCGAGACCCCCGAAGGCCCCAACATCGGCCTGATCGGCTCGCTCGCTCTCTACGCCCGCGTCAACGAGTACGGCTTCATCGAGGCTCCGTTCCGTCGCGTCGAGAACGGCGTTGCCACCGACCAGATCGACTGGATGACCGCTGACGAGGAAGAGAAGCACGTCATCGCGCCGGCCAACACGCCGCTCGATCCCAAGACCAACGAGTTCATCACGACCGATGCCGAGGGCAAGATCGTCCGTCCGCACACCGTGATCGCCCGTACCCGCGACTTCGACGGCTCCTTCGGCGCTCCCGCCGACGTGCCTGTCGAGGACGTCGACTACATGGACGTCTCGCCGCGTCAGATGCTCTCCGTCGCAGCCACGCTGATTCCGTTCCTTGAGCACGACGACGCTAAGCGTACGCTCATGGGCGCCAACATGCAGCGTCAGGCCGTGCCGCTGGTTCACCCCGCCGCTCCCTATGTCGGTACCGGCATGGAGCGTCGCGCCGCTCTGGACTCCGGCGAGGTCACCCTGGCCAAGAACGCCGGCGAGGTCATCTTTGCCGACGCCGCCAAGATCATCGTCAAGCATGCCGGCGGCATGGACGAGTATCACCTGGCCAAGTACCAGCGCTCCAACCAGTCCACCTGCATCAACCACCGTCCGCTCGTGCGCGTCGGTGACACCGTTGAGCAGGGCGAGCCCCTGGCCGACGGTCCTTCGACCGATCATGGCGAGCTCGCACTGGGTCAGAACCTCACCGTGGCATACATGCCGTGGGAAGGCTTCAACTACGAGGACGGTATCGTCGTGTCCGAGCGCCTGGTGGCCGAGGACCTGCTGACGACCATCAACATCACCCGTCACGAGATCGATGCCCGCGACACCAAGCTCGGCCCCGAGGAGATCACCCGCGAGATCCCGAACCTCTCTGAGGATATGCTTGCCAACCTCGACGAGGACGGCATTATTCGCATCGGCGCCGAGGTCGGCCCTGGCGACATCCTGGTCGGCAAGGTCACGCCTAAGGGCGAGAGCGCTCTGACCGCCGAGGAGCGCCTGCTGCGCGCCATCTTCGGTGCCAAGGCCCACGACGTTCGCGACACCTCCCTTAAGATGCCTCACGGCGCTTACGGCCGCGTCATCGACGTCGTCCGCTTTAGCCGCGAGAACGGCGACGATCTGGCCCCCGGCGTCAACGAGCAGGTGCGCGTCTACGTCGCCCAGCGTCGTAAGATCCAGCAGGGCGATAAGATCGCCGGCCGCCACGGCAACAAGGGTGTTATCTGTAACGTTCTGCCGGTCGAGGACATGCCCTACATGGCTGACGGTACCCCGATCGACGTTATCCTCAACCCGCTGGGCGTTCCTTCGCGTATGAACGTCGGCCAGCTGCTCGAGTGCCACCTTGGCTGGGCTGCTGCCTGCGGTTGGGATACCGAGCAGGCCGACTCCGACAAGTACGTCCCCGGTCCGTTCTTCACCGCCACGCCTGTCTTCGACGGCGCCAAGGAGGACGAGATCGCCGAGGTCATTCGTCGTGCCAACAAGAACATGCTCAACAAGGCCACCGCTGCCTTTGGCGATCACATGCGTCCCGAGTTCGTCACCCAGCTTGACGAGCGCGGCAAGACCCGTCTGTTCGACGGCCGCACCGGCGAGGAGTTCCGCGAGCCCATTACCGTGGGTACGTCCTACATCCTCAAGCTCGGCCACATGGTCGACGACAAGATCCACGCCCGTTCGACTGGCCCTTACAGCCTGGTTACCCAGCAGCCTCTGGGCGGCAAGGCCCAGTTCGGCGGCCAGCGCTTCGGCGAGATGGAAGTTTGGGCACTGTACGCATACGGTGCTTCCAACGTCCTGCAGGAGATCCTGACCGTCAAGTCCGACGATACCGTGGGCCGCGTCAAGACTTACGAGTCCATCGTCAAGGGCGAGAACGTTCCGGTTCCGGGTATCCCCGAGTCCTTCAAGGTTCTCGTCAAGGAGATCCGTTCCCTCGCGCTGGACATCGAGCCCATGCACGATGCCGACGAGGACGCCTCCGCCCCTGTGACCGCCGAGGAGACCTCTGCTCTCGACGACCTGGCTGCGCTCGCCGGCGTTGACGCCGACGTCGAGGCCCAGGATGCCGAGACCGCCGAGGCACCCGAGGCTGTCGCCGCCACGACCACTGATAAGGAGTAGTTGACTGTGGCAGATTTCGAAGCTACTGATTTTGACTCGGTAAAGATCTCCCTTGCCTCCGCCGACCAGATCCGTTCCTGGTCGCACGGTGAGGTCAAGAAGCCGGAGACCATCAATTACCGTACCCTCAAGCCCGAGAAGGACGGCCTGTTCTGCGAGAAGATTTTCGGTCCCGCCAAGGACTGGGAGTGCTCCTGCGGCAAGTACAAGGGCATCCGCTTTAAGGGCATCGTTTGCGAGCGCTGCGGCGTCGAGGTCACCTCGGCCAAGGTGCGTCGCGACCGCATGGGCCACATCGAGCTCGCCGCTCCCGTGTCCCACATCTGGTACTTCAAGAGCCCCACGAGCTTCCCGATGAGCCGTATGCTCGACATCAAGTCCAAGGACCTCGAGAAGGTTCTGTACTTTGCCAGCTACATCATCACCGAGGTCGACTACGAGGCTCGCGAGGCCGACGCTGACGACCTGCGCGAGGAGCTCGCCGCCGATCTGGAGGAGATCGATGCCGAGTGCGCCCGCCAGATCGAGTCCCTCAAGGAGCAGGGCAACCCCGAGAACTTTGACGAGTTCTCCGACGAGGAGCCGCTGACCCCCGAGGAGATCGCCTCTGGCATCGTCGACATCGAGGAAGAGTGCAAGGACGAGAAGCAGCTCCGCACGGACGCCTTCAACGCCTTCATGAAGCTCACCGAGCGCGACCTCATCTCCGATGAGCCGCTGTTCCGCGAGATGACCCGTTACTACTCCATGTACTTCAAGGGTGGTATGGGTGCCGAGGCCGTCCGCGACCTGCTCGCCGCCATCGACCTCCCCTCCGAGGCCGAGAAGCTCAAGGCCATCATCGCCGACGAGGACTCCCAGAAGCAGAAGCGCGAGAAGGCCGTCAAGCGCCTCGAGGTCGTTGACGCCTTCCTGAAGGGCGGCAACAGCCCCGCGAACATGATCCTGGATGTCATCCCGGTCATTCCGCCCGATCTGCGCCCGATGGTCCAGCTCGACGGCGGCCGCTTCGCCGCGTCCGACCTCAACGACCTGTATCGTCGCGTGATCAACCGTAACAACCGACTCAAGCGCCTGCTCGACCTGGACGCCCCTGCGATCATCGTGAACAACGAGAAGCGCATGCTCCAGGAGTCCGTGGACGCCCTGTTCGACAACGGCCGTCGTGGTCGCCCGGTCTCTGGCCGTGGCGGTCGCCCGCTCAAGTCGCTCGCCGAGGCTCTCAAGGGCAAGCAGGGTCGTTTCCGTCAGAACCTGCTGGGCAAGCGTGTCGACTACTCCGGCCGTTCGGTAATCGTTACCGACCCCAAGCTGCTGCTGCACCAGTGCGGTCTGCCCAAGACCATGGCGCTGGAGCTCTTCAAGCCCTTCGTCATGAAGCGTCTGGTCGAGCTCGGCAAGGTCGAGAACATCAAGGGCGCCAAGCGCGCTATCGACCGCGGTGCCACCTTTGTGTGGGATATCCTCGAAGAGGTCATCGACGGCCGCGTCGTGCTGCTCAACCGTGCACCGACCCTGCACCGTCTGTCCATCCAGGCCTTTGAGCCGGTGCTGGTCGAGGGCAAGGCTATCCACCTGCACCCGCTGGTCTGCTCGCCCTTCAACGCCGACTTCGACGGCGACCAGATGTCTGTCCACGTGCCGCTGTCCAGCCAGGCTCAGGCCGAGGCTCGCGTGCTCATGCTCTCTGCGAACAACCTGCGCTCGCCGGCATCCGGCAAGCCGGTTAACATCCCTTCGCAGGACATGATCATCGGTGTGTACTACCTCACCCAGGTCCGCGACGGCCTGCCCGGCGAGAACCACGTGTTCGCCAGCTTCGACGACGCGCTGCACGCCTATGACTGCCGCTCCGAGGTCGACATGCAGGCCAAGATCCAGGTCCGCGTGTCCGCTGCCGATGCCAACGTCATCAACGAGGACGGCACCCGTATCTTCCGCGTCAAGAACGGCAAGAACGAGTTCGTCGACTACGACGTCACCGGCAACAAGACCGCGCGCTTCGAGACCTCTATCGGCCGCATCATCTTCAACCGCCAGTGCCTGCCCGAAGACTACGAGTTCATGAACTACAAGATGGTCAAGGGCGACGTGGCCAAGCTGGTTGCCGACTGCTGCGATCGTTACCCCGAGGCCAAGGTCGGCCCGATCCTCGACGCCATCAAGTACTCCGGCTTCCACTACGCTACCCGCGCCGGCCTCACCATCTCGGTGTGGGACGCTCTCATCCCTGCCGAGAAGCAGGAGCTGCTCGATCGCGCCCAGGCCAACGTCGACCAGATCAACGAGTACTTCGAGGAGGGCTTCATCAACGAGACGGAGCGCCACATCGAAGTCGTTAACGAGTGGACCGCTTGTACCGATAAGGTTGCAGCGCTCATGCTCGACTTGTTCGACGAGGAGAACCCGCTCTACATGATGGCCGACTCCGGCGCCCGTGGTTCTAAGACCCAGCTGCGTCAGCTCGGCGGCATGCGTGGCCTGATGGCAGACATGTCCGGCGAGACGATCGACCTTCCCATTAAGGCGAACTTCCGCGAGGGCCTGCTGCCGCTCGAGTACTTCATTTCGACCTACGGCGCCCGTAAGGGCCTGGTCGATACCGCATCCCACACCTCGGACTCTGGTTACCTGACCCGTCGTCTGGTCGACGTGGCCCAGGACGTCATCGTCCGCGAGGAGGACTGCGGTACGCACGAGGGCGTCACCTACAACCTCATCATCCCCGGCACCACCGACCTCAACACCGACCTCGTCGGCCGTTGCTTCATTGAGGACGTCGTGGCTCCCGATGGCACCGTGCTCTTTGAGCAGGACGGCTACATCGAGAAGGTCGCCGACATCCAGAAGATGGTCGATGCGGGCCTCAAGAAGGTCAAGCTTCGCGCGCTGCTCACCTGCCGTTCCAAGTACGGCGTGTGCCAGAAGTGCTACGGCTGGGATCTTTCCACCCGTCGTCCGGTCGCCATCGGTACCGCGGTCGGCATTATTGCCGCCCAGTCCATCGGCGAGCCCGGTACGCAGCTTACGATGCGTACCATTCACTCCGGCGGCGTCGCTGGCGTCGACGATATTACGCAGGGTCTGCCTACGGTCAGCCGTATGTTCGATATCGTCGGCAACGTCAACGAGAAGATCCTGGGTCGCGAGGCCGAGCTGGCTCCGTACTCCGGCCACCTCTCGATTAAGCCCGAGAAGTCCGAGTACGTGCTGACGCTCACCGACTCCGAGGACCACACCCGTGTCCTCGACGAGCGTCGCGTCCCCGCTTCGGTGCGCTTTATGCCCGAGATCGAGGACGGCTGCGAGGTTCGCGCCGGCGATCAGATCACCAAGGGCTTCGTCAACTTCCGCAACCTGCGCAAGCTGACCGACATCGAGTCGACGATGCACACCTTCGTCGAGAGCGTCAAGGACGTCTACACAAGCCAGGGCGTCGACCTGAACGACAAGCACATCGAGGTGCTCGCACGTCAGATGCTGCGTCGCGTTCAGATCACCAACCCCGGCGATTCCAAGTACCTGCTTGGTCAGTACGTCGACCGCTACGAGTTCGCCGACGAGGTCGAGCGCGTTGCCCGCCTGGGCGGTCAGGCTCCCGTGGCTGAGCCCGTCATCCTGGGTACGCTCAAGGTCGCGTCCAACATCGACTCCTGGCTGTCGAGCGCTTCGTTCATCCGTACCGCCGGCGTCCTTACCGAGGCTGCCATCGAGGGTAAGGTCGACCACCTGCTCGACCTTAAGTCCAACGTTATCGTCGGTAAGAAGATCCCGGCCGGTACCGGCCTCAAGCCGTACGCCAACGCCAAGCTGACGTATCGCACGGCCGACGGCTATGTCGACATCGACGGCCCGGCTTCGCCCAACGCCAAGTCGCTGCCCGAGTGGGCTCCGGTTGAGCTCAAGGACCTGGACGAGCAGCTCCCGCAGCAGCTCGACTGGGCCGGCTACGACGAGTTCGGTGGTGCTGACGGTTCGTTCACCCGCAACGGCCACACCATCTCCGCCGAGAAGGCTCGCCTGTACCTGTTCGACGACCTGGGCGTGTCGCAGCGCTGGACCAACAAGTTCAGCGAGGTCGGCATCGAGACGGTCGGCGACCTGGTCGGCAAGTCCGAGGAGGATCTGCTGCGCATCGATGGTATCGGTGCCAAGGCGATCGAGGAGCTCCGTGACGGCCTGGAGGCCCACGACCTGCTCTACATCCTCGAGAACAACGACGACGTTGCCGACGAGGAAGACCTCTCGCAGCTGCTGCAGATGGTCTTTAGCCCCGATGGTCCGGACGATATCCTGCTGGGTACCTCCGCTCCGACGCATCACGCCGACGCCGACGAGGAGCTCCTGGGCGCCCCGATCGACGACAAGAAGGCTCCCGCCAACGGCGCGATCAACGAGGACATGGCTTCTCTCGACGAGCTGCTCAACCAGCTCGTGGACACCGATGACGCCGAAGAGGCCAAGGACAACGACGAGGAGTAACTAGTTCCGCCGTTCTAACGAACGGCGGCGACCTCCGTCGCTGCGCGGCCCCCAGAGCTACAATCTGTCATTCAAAAGGCAGGGCATGACCAAAAGGTCAATGCCCTGCCTTTTTCATGCCACCTTGTACGCTCTGGGGGCCGCTCGCTTGCGTATGCTCAACCTGTTGCGTTTCACAATGATCTGTTGGGGACGGAGGAAAATGGATCATTTTGAGTTGTGATTCGGAAGTATGCGGCAAAATCCCGATAGTCCGACCACATTGCATATGCTCAAGTGTTCTACCTGCGGGTTTGTTGTCGCAAAACCCCGGTGTGCTCGGCAGGTCCAGAATTTGCCGCATACTTCCGAAAACGCCGCCGATTTCCATGCGACAGATGAGAGCAGATCATCGCTGGAGTGCGACGTTTCCCCAGATAAAACCGACCAAAATAAACCTGTCCCTATTTGGCAGGTGGCGTTGCCCCGACGAGCGCGTCGGATTCCCGGACCGGGCCGCCCGCTGTTTAAGTTTGTCGCGAGTTCCGCACGAGCCGGAGGCCACTTAATGTGGCCTCCGTGCGAGCCAGGACTGTAGAGCAGCAAACTTAACCCCTGTGCCGCCCGGCCCGGGAATCCACCCCAGCGCACACAAGGGGATTCCTTTTGTGTAGGCTTTGCGGAAATGTGCTCATTTTGGGATACGCCCGGCGGCGTGGTCTGTTGACGGCACAGCTAACGGCACGTATCCTATCGAACTGCGTGTTTCGTAGGGGGATGCTGACCCCTCGATTCAAGCCGTTGCACTTTACAGAAAGCTGGAATCATTCGAGAAGGAGTACGCTTTGCCTACTATTAACCAGCTGGTTCGCCAGGGCCGTCGTTCCGTGCCCAAGAAGTCCAAGAACGCTGCTCTGCAGCACAACTCCCAGAAGCGCGGCGTGTGCACCCGCGTCTTCACCACGAGCCCCAAGAAGCCGAACTCGGCTCTTCGTAAGGTTGCCCGTGTTCGCCTCGTCAACGGCATCGAAGTTACTGCTTACATCCCGGGTGAGGGCCACAACCTGCAGGAGCACTCCATCGTGCTCGTCCGCGGCGGTCGTGTCCGTGACCTCCCTGGTGTCCGTTATCACGTCATCCGTGGCGCCTACGACGCTGCTCCGGTCCAGAACCGTATGCAGGCCCGTTCCAAGTACGGTGCTAAGCGCCCCAAGGCCAAATAAGCCAGATAACGTTTTGATACTTTCGCCGTGTGCCGCCTAAGCGCCGCACGGTAGACACTTAAGGAGATTTCACATGCCGCGTCGTGCAGCAGCTAATCGTCGTGAGGTTCAGCCTGACGCCGTTTACAACAACCGCCTGGTGACTCAGCTCATCAACAAGGTCCTTCTTGACGGCAAGAAGGCCACCGCTGAGCGCATCGTTTACACCGCTTTCGAGATCGTTGCCGAGAAGTCCGAGGGTGGCGACGCTCTCGCTACCTTCAAGAAGGCCATGGACAACGTCAAGCCCACGCTCGAGGTTAAGCCCAAGCGTGTCGGTGGCGCTACCTATCAGGTCCCGATGGAGGTCAACTCCCGTCGTTCCACCGCTCTGGGTATCCGCTGGATCGTCAACTTCTCCCGCGCTCGCAAGGAGAAGACCATGGCCGAGCGTCTCGCCAACGAGATCCTCGACGCTTCCAACGGCCTGGGCGCTTCCGTCAAGAAGCGTGAGGACGTCTTCAAGATGGCCGAGGCCAACCGCGCGTTCTCTCACTATCGTTGGTAAGTTAAGGTAAGGAACTAACATGGCTAAGCCTAAGTACAAGCTTTCCGATACCCGTAACATCGGCATCATGGCCCACATCGATGCCGGTAAGACCACCACGACCGAGCGTATTCTTTACTACACCGGTAAGACCCACAAGATCGGTGAGGTCCATGAGGGCGCTGCCACCATGGACTGGATGGTTCAGGAGCAGGAGCGCGGCGTAACCATTACCTCCGCTGCCACCACCTGCTTCTGGAACAAGGACGGTAAGGACTACCGCATCCAGATCATCGACACCCCGGGCCACGTTGACTTCACCGCCGAGGTCGAGCGCTGCCTGCGCGTCCTCGATGGCGCTGTCGCCGTCTTCGACGCCGTTGCCGGCGTTCAGCCCCAGTCTGAGACCGTTTGGCGTCAGGCTTCTACCTTCAACGTCCCCCGTATCGCCTTCATCAACAAGTATGACCGCGTGGGCGCTGACTTCTTCAACGCTATCGAGACCATGAAGGATCGTCTCGACGCTAACGCCGTGGCCGCTCAGGTCCCGATGGGCGCCGAGGACAACTTCTGGGGCGTCATCGACCTCGTTACCATGACTGCATGGGACTTCAAGGCCGACGAGAAGGGTATGACCTACCCCGAGCCGATGGACGAGATCCCGGCTGAGTTCGCTGACATCGCTGCCACCAAGCGCGAGGAGCTCCTCGACGCTGCTGCCAGCTTTGACGACGAGCTCATGGAGAAGATCCTCATGGAGGAGGACTTCACCGTCGAGGAGCTCAAGGCTGCTCTGCGCAAGGGCGTTCTGGCCAACGAGCTCAACCTCGTCTTCGTGGGCTCCGCCTACAAGAACAAGGGCGTCCAGGAGCTGCTCGACGCTGTCGTCGACTACCTGCCCAGCCCGCTCGACGTTGAGGCCGTCACCGGTACCGATCCGGATACCGGCGAGGAGATCCAGCGTCATCCTTCCTTCGACGAGCCCTTCTCCGGCCTGGTCTTCAAGATCATGACCGACCCGTTCGTCGGTAAGCTCACCTATGTCCGCGTTTACTCCGGCCGTGCCGAGTCCGGCTCTTACGTGGTCAACGCTTCCAACGGTCAGCGCGAGCGCCTCGGCCGCATCCTCGAGATGAACGCCGCCGAGCGTATCGACCGTGACGACGCTGCCGCCGGCGACATCGTCGCTTGCGTCGGCTTCAAGAACTCCACCACCGGTGACACCCTGTGCGCCGAGGGCAAGGAGATCGTCCTCGAGAAGATCGAGTTCGCTAAGCCCGTTATTGACGTTGCCATCGAACCCAAGACCAAGGCCGAGCAGGACAAGATGTCCCTGGCTCTGACCAAGCTCGCCGAGGAGGACCCGACCTTCCAGGTGTCCACCAACCACGAGACCGGCCAGACCATCATCGCCGGCATGGGCGAGCTGCACCTCGAGATCATCGTCGACCGTCTGCTCCGCGAGTTCAAGGTTGACGCTAACGTCGGTAAGCCCCAGGTTGCCTACCGCGAGACCGCTGGTCACGACGTCGAGAAGGCTGAGGGCAAGTTCGTCCGTCAGTCCGGCGGTCGCGGTCAGTACGGCCACGCCGTCATCAAGCTCGAGAAGATGGAGGAGGGCTTCGGCTACGAGTTCGTCAACGCTATCGTCGGCGGCGTCGTGCCCAAGGAGTACATCCCGTCCATCGACAAGGGCATCCAGGAGGCCCTGAACACTGGTGTTATCGCCGGCTTCCCGGTCCTCGACGTTAAGGTCACCCTGTTCGACGGTTCTTACCACGAGGTCGACTCCTCCGAGGCCGCCTTCAAGATCGCCGGTTCCATGGCTATCAAGGACGCCCTCAAGAAGTCCGATCCGCAGCTGCTCGAGCCGATCATGGCTGTCGAGGTCGAGACCCCCGAGCAGTACATGGGCGACGTTATGGGCAACCTCTCCGGTCGCCGCGGCAAGATCGAGGGCATGGAGGATCGCAAGAACAGCAAGCTCATCCGTGCCAAGGTGCCGCTGGGCGAGATGTTCGGTTACGCTACCGACCTTCGCTCCCAGACCCAGGGCCGTGCATCCTACACGATGCAGTTCGACTCTTATGAGCCCGCGCCCAAGTCCATCGTGGACGAGGTCATGAGCAAGAACGCCTAAGTTCGAGCTCCCTGTTACGTAATCCGCGAGAACATCTCTCGCACTCTTTGGAGGTTTAAGTTGGCTACCCAGAAGATCCGCATTCGCCTCAAGGGCTATGATCACGAGGTCGTCGATCAGTCCGCGAAGCTCATCGTCGAGACCGCTCAGAAGACCGGCGCTCGCGTTTCCGGTCCTGTCCCCCTGCCCACCGAGCGCAACCTGTACACGGTTATCCGCTCGCCGCACGTGAACAAGGACTCCCGTGAGCAGTTCGAGATGCGCACTCACAAGCGCCTCATCGACATCCTCGACCCCACCTCGGGCACCGTTGATTCGCTCATGCGTCTCGACCTCCCCGCTGGCGTCGACATCGACATCAAGCTTTAAGCGATATCGCTCATAGCTTAAAGGGCCCCGCTGCCGTTACGGTAGCGGGGCCCTTTTGTTTTGAGTTTAGATTTTGGGATAGCGAATTCGTCTGCCGAGCCGACGGCTGCGGCGCCCTATTCGCTCAGGGGGCGCAAGGATGCTTCTTCGAAGTGGAAGACGCACAAGCCGCTCTCGGTCTCAATGCATGCGCGGCCGCAATCGTCGACCGTTCTAAATATGCCTCGTGCCAGCTCGTCTCCAGCGGGGGAGCGGGCGATAACGTGCTCCCCGATCCAATTGAGGTGACCGACATAGTCATCGCGGACGGGCGCGAGCGGTCCGGCGTCTTCTTCCATGGCGTTGAGGCGTTCTGCCCACGCATCTACAGCGTTCACGACTGCGTGATAGACCTCATCGAGGAGCATGTCGACGGCAGGAACGTTTTCGTTAAGGTCCGAGAGACCGATTGCCGGCAGGCCGCCATCGGGCACCTCTTGGGGCACATAGTTCACATTGACGCCAATGCCGCAGACGGCGAAAGGTTTGCCTTCGTTATCGCGTGCGGCCTCGACCAGAATGCCGCCGAGCTTGCGTTCTCGCGCGACCAGGTCGTTGGGCCATTTGAGGCCAATCTCGTTTGCAAGACCCTGCTTTTCGAGTGCTTCGAGCACCGCTAGGCCGCTGACGGCGGCAAGACCAGAGTACTTTGCGGGATTAACGCATGGACGCAGGACAATCGAAAGCAATAGGTTGCCGGCGGATGAATCCCACTTGTGGCCGCGCCGGCCGCGTCCTGCCGTTTGCGCGCGGGCGGCAAGTCCTGTGCCGTGCGGCGCTCCCTGTTTTCCTGCTTCGAGCAGGTCATCGTTGGTCGATCCGGTTACGTCGACTATCGTTAAACGAGAATCCATAACAGCTGCTACCTCCTAAGTAAATAAGGCAATCGCGCAATGGTGTCGAGAGATAGACACAATGTGAAGCCTTTGTCGCATTTGGACAATTTAATGTTAACACGTCAACAAAGACTGAAATGCGTTATCCTCTCTTGGTCGATGTAAACACGTCAACAACTCAAAGGAGGTTAGTGATGGGTTTCACGATTCTTGGAACAGGCTCGGCGCTTCCTGAGCGCAGCGTTTCCAATGACGAGCTGTCTGAGTTCCTCGATACCTCGGATGAGTGGATTTTTACTCGCACAGGTATCAAGAGCCGCCACGTCTGCACCACCGAGTCACTTGACGACCTTGCCGTAGCGGCGAGCGAGCGGGCACTCCAGGTGTCCGGAATCGACGCGAGCCAGCTGGATCTGATCGTCTGCTCGACGACGACGGGTGACCACCTTGTTCCCGCTGAGGCGTGTGCCGTTGCTGAGCGACTGGGCGCGACGTGCCCTGCCTTCGATGTCTCGGCGGCTTGTGCCGGCTTCGTATTTGCGCTCGATGTCGCCGAGGGCTATATCGCCCGCAGCCGTGCCGAGCGCGTGCTTGTTGTTGCTGCCGAGCAGATGACGCGCGCGCTCGACTGGACCGACCGTGCCACCTGCGTGCTTTTTGGCGATGGGGCAGGCGCCGCAGTGATTGAAGCTGGGGGAGACAACCCCCTTGCCGTTGAGCTTTCGACGGCGCCCGACGTCGAGACGTTGTGCGTTCCCGGTCTGGTCGGTACCTCGCCGTTTAAGGCTTCCGCAGATAGCGTGAGCGTGCTGTTCATGAATGGCCGCCGCGTGTTCAAGTTCGGCGTCAACGCCATCTGCGACACGGTCCATAAGCTTGCGATCGATGCGGGCATTTTGGTCGAAGACATCGATCATTTTGTATTCCATCAGGCTAACGAACGAATCCTGAGCCAGGCGGTCAAGCGCCTGGGCGTGCCGGAAGAGCGCGTGGTTCGCACGTTGCGCGAGACCGGCAACATTTCGAGCGCATGCATTCCGCTTGCCCTCGACCGGCTGGCAAACGCCGGTGCACTTCACACGGGCGACACCATCGCCTTGGTTGGATTTGGCGCCGGTCTGGATATAGGTGGCTATCTGCTTCGTTGGAAGTAGTCGCACATAGGAAATAAAAACGCCCTAGGGCACAACCAAAGGAGAACTACCATGGCAGATCAGAAGACCTTCGAGCGCGTTTGCGACGTAATCCGCGAGACCGCCGGTCTTGACGATGTCGAGATGAAGCCCGAGTCCACGCTCGAGGAGATTGGTCTCGACAGTCTGGGTACCGTCGAGATCCTCGTCGCCGTCGAGGACGAGTTTGGCATTCAGCTCGATACCGAGGAGAACCCCAAGACGGTCGGCGAGTTCGCCGATACGGTCGAGGCGGCATTGGAGAAGTAGAGATGCTCAAGACTCCTCTCTGCGATCTGCTCGGCATCGAAAAGCCCGTGTTCCAGGGCGGTATGGCCTGGATTGCCGACGCCTCATTGGCGTCCGCAGTATCCGAGGCGGGCGGCTTGGGGATTATCGCGGCCATGAACGCCGACGCCAACTGGCTGCGCGACCAGATTCACGAGCTGCGCGCCAGGACGGATAAGCCCTTTGGCGTGAACGTCATGCTCATGAGCCCGTTTGCCGACGAGGTTGCACAGGTCGTGATTGACGAGCGAGTGCCGGTCGTCGTGACGGGCGCCGGCAATCCCGCCAAGTACATGAAGGCGTGGAACGAGGCGGGCATCAAGGTCATCCCGGTCGTTGCCTCGGTGGCGCTGGCGCGCCTCGTGGCACGTCGTGGAGCCACGGCGGTTGTTGCCGAGGGTACCGAATCGGGCGGCCATATTGGCGAGACCTCGACGATGGCACTGGTGCCGCAGGTCGTCGATGCGGTCGACATTCCCGTCGTGGCCGCCGGCGGTATCGCGGATGGCCGCGGGGTGGCGGCCGCCTTTATGCTTGGCGCCGCTGGCGTCCAAGTGGGCACGCGTTTTCTCGTTGCCGATGAGTGTACCGTCTCGGAGCAGTACAAGGAGATGGTCCTGAAGGCCAACGACACTTCGACGCGTGCGACCGGTCGCTCGACGGGACATCCGGTGCGCGCCCTCAAGAGCCCCTTCACCAACGCCTATGCCAAGAGCGAGGGTTCCGGCGCGAGTGCCGAGGAGCTCGGTGCTATGGGAACCGGTGCGCTGCGTAAGGCCGCCAAGGACGGCAACTACGAAGAGGGCTCGTTTTTGTGTGGACAGATTGCCGGCATGGTCAACGAGCGCCAGAGCGCACGCGAAATCGTTGACGACCTGGTCGATGGCGCCGAGCACGTCCTGAAGGGTGCGTGCGCATGGGTGGCGTAGCGTTTTTGTTTGCCGGCCAGGGTGCCCAGCACCCCGCGATGGGCGTCGACTTGATCGAGACATCGCCGGCGGCCGCCGAGGTGTTCGCCATTGCAGACGAGGTGCGCCCGGGGACCAGCGAGCAATGCCGGAGCGCCTCCAAGGAGGAGCTCTCGCAGACCGAGAACACGCAGCCTTGCGTGTTCGTGCACGACCTGGCAGCGGCTGCCGCCCTGCGTGAGCGCGGCGTGGTACCTGCCGCCTGTGCGGGATTCTCGCTGGGCGAGGTCGCCGCGCTCACCTTTGCGGGGGCGTTCGATACGCGAGCGGGCTTTGAGCTCGTGTGCGAGCGCGCGGCGCTGATGGCCGCGGCTGCCGAGCGCCATCCGGGCGGCATGCGCGCCGTCATCAAGCTCGATGCGGCGCAAGTCGAGGGCCTGGCAAAACAGGCCGGTGAGGACTGCTGGCCAGTCAACTACAACAGCCCACAGCAGACGGTTGTGGCCGGAGCGCCCGAGGCGCTGCAGGAGCTCGACGTCCTAGTAAAAGAGGCTGGCGGCCGCGCCATGAAGGTCGCGGTGTCGGGTGCATTTCATAGCCCCTATATGGCCGAGGCGACCTGTGGCCTTGCCGCATATATTGAGGCCGGTCACGCGCCGTCCCCGTTGCTCATTCCTGTTTTGGCAAATATGACAGCGGCGCCCTATCCGGCGGATCCCCAGACGGCATCGGATGTCTTGGCCAATCAGGTGAGCCATGCCGTACGCTGGGTCGATACGCTGCATGCTCTGCAGGATCAAGGCATCGACACATTTATTGAGGTCGGCCCCGGCAAAACGCTGTCCGGCCTGGTCAAGCGTACGCTGAGCGACGTTCGCGTGTATTCGTGCGAGACGGCCGAGCAGGTCGCAGCTATTGCCGACGAGCTCGCATAGTCCACAGGGCTGTAACCCGAAAGGAATGACATGGGCAACTTGAACAACGGCACGCTCGAGCGCAACGACTCACGTCGCGTGGCACTGGTCACGGGCGGCTCGCGTGGTATCGGCCGCGCCTGCGCTGTCGGTCTGGCGGAGGACGGCTTTGATATCGCCGTCGTCTATGCCGGCAGCGTCGATGCGGCGCGCGAGACGTGCGAAGCCTGCGAGGCGGCTGGTGCCGCGGCACGCGCATATCAATGCGACGTGGCCGACCCCGCTGCCGTCAACGCGTGCGTGGAAGCGGTCCTCAACGACTTTGGCTCCATTTGGGCGCTCGTCAACAACGCTGGCATCACCCGCGATGGCCTGCTCATGCGCATGGGCGATGACGCCTTCGATCGCGTACTCGATGTCAATCTCAAGGGAACGTTTAACACGACGCGCGCGCTCACCAAGACCTTTATGCGCCAGCGCGGCGGCTGCGTCGTCAACATGAGCTCGGTCGTGGGCCTGATGGGCAATGCCGGGCAAGCTAACTACGCTGCCTCCAAGGCGGGCGTGATCGGCCTGACCAAGGCGGTGGCGCGCGAGCTTGCGCCCCGCGGTGTACGAGTGAACGCGGTCGCCCCCGGGTTTGTCGAGACAGATATGACGGCAAAGCTCCCGGAGAAGGTGCGTACGGTAACCGAGGAGCAGATTCCCCTTAAGCGTATGGCGCAGCCCGAAGAGGTGGCCGGTGTGGTGCGATTTTTAGTGAGCGATGCGGCTGCCTACATTACGGGCGAAGTCATACGCGTCGACGGCGGAATGGCGATGTAGAAACCAGGGCCGAAGAACGGCTTGGATGAGGAGACCATGATGGAACAGAGAGTTGCAATCACCGGTATCGGTGCCGTGTCGCCGCTCGGCAACACCGCGCTTGCCACCTGGGCGGCCATGTGCGCCGGCACGTGCGGCATCGGCCCGATCACGCACTTCGATACCGATGCGTTTGCCGTCAAGGTGGCAGCCGAGGTCAAGGGCTTTGACGGCAACGAGTACTTTGGCAAGCGTGATGCAAAGCATCTGGACCCCTGCGTTCAGTTTGCGATGGCGGCTTCGGACGAGGCCATGCGCGATGCGGGCTTTGATGTCGAAGGCGCCATCGATCGAGAGCGCCTGGGCGTCTACGTGGGCTCGGGCGTGGGCGGCATGACGACGCTCGTCGACAACGTCCATACGATTGCCGAACGTGGGCCCCGCCGCGCATCGCCCTATATGATCGCGATGATGATCCCCAACATGGCATCGGGCAATATCGCAATCCGCCACAAGGCAAAGGGCCCGACCCTGCCCGTGGTGACCGCGTGCGCAACCTCGGCCCATGCGGTGGGCGAGGCGTTCCGCGCCATCAAGCACGGCTATGCCGACGCGATCCTCGCGGGCGGCGCCGAGGCTGCAATTATCCCCGATGCCGTTGCGGGCTTTACGTCCTGCCGTGCATTGACCACCAACCCCGATCCCGCGACGGCCTGCCGTCCGTTCGATGCAGACCGCGACGGCTTTGTGATGGGCGAGGGCGCCTGCGTGCTCGTGCTCGAGAGCATGGAACATGCGCAGGCGCGCGGTGCGCACATTTATGCCGAGGTCGTGGGCTACGGCAACACCGATGATGCCTATCACATCACGAGTCCTGATCCCGAGGCTGCCGGTATTGCCCGCGCGATATCGCTGGCGGTGACCGAGGGCGACGTCAGGCCTTCCGAGGGTCTCTACATCAATGCTCACGGCACATCGACCAAGCTCAACGATTCGTCCGAGACGGCGGGCATTAAGCGTGCGCTCGGCGAGGACGCGGCGCGCGCCGCGCACGTCTCGTCGACTAAGTCGATGACCGGCCACATGATCGGTGCTACGGGTGCCATCGAGGTCATGGCCTGTGCCATGGCGCTCGAGCAAGGCGTGGTGCCCCCGACCATTAACTACCGCACGCCCGATCCCGCCTGCGATCTTGATTACACGCCTAATCGAGCGGTTCGCGCCGACCTCACCTGGGCGCTTTCGACCAACCTGGGCTTTGGTGGACACAATGCCGCCATCGCACTGCGTAGATATGCAAGGAGCTAGAGCATGGATTCCAAAAGACTTGCCGAGATAGCCGATGTGATGGAGGACCGCGGCCTCACGCGCGTGCGCGTTGAGGAGCCCGATGGCACCGCGGTCGAACTCGAGCGCGCGAGCGCCGCACAGCCGGTTGCCGTGCCCATGCCTATGCCGGGTGCAGTAACTGCTCCGGCGGTGGCCCCTGTCGCCATGCCTGCCGCCGCACCGGAGCCCGTCGCGCAGGCGCCTGCCGCTGCACCGGAGCCCAAGGGCACCGAGGTGACTGCTCCCATGGTCGGCGTTTTCTATGCTGCCCCGGCGCCGGGCGACGAACCGTTTGTGCACGTGGGCTCCAAGGTCAAAGCCGGCGAGACTCTCTGCATCATCGAGGCCATGAAGGTTCTCAACGAGGTGACGGCAGAGGCGGATGGCGAGGTGCTCGAGATTTGCGTGGCCGATGGCGACCTCGTGGAGTTTGGAAGCTGCCTCATGAGAATCGGATAGGTGATATCCATGAACAAAGAAGAGCTTAAAGAACTGTTACCGCATCGCGAGCCGATGCTTTTGCTCGACGAAGCCGAGCTGGTGGGCGACGAGGCCCACGGCAAGATCACGATTACGGGCGACGAGTACTTTTTGCAGGGGCATTTTCCGGGAAACCCGGTGGTCCCCGGCGTGATCCAGTGCGAGATGCTCGCCCAGAACTGCTGCGTGCTGCTGATGGGCGATGAGGAAGCGCGCGGTGCGACACCGTTCTATACGAGCCTGGACAAGGTGCGCTTTAAGCGTCCGGTGCGCCCGGGCGACACGGTGGACCTGGTGTGCTCTATCACGCGTGCGCGCGGGCCGTTCCGCTTTGCGACGGGTACCGCGAGCGTCAACGGTGAGGTTTGCTGCCGCGCCGATATGTCTTTTGCACTCATGCACGAAAGTTAAGGAAGGCTCATGTTCGACAAAGTGCTCATCGCCAACCGCGGCGAGGTCGCGGTCCGTGTTATCCGCGCGTGCCGCGATATGGGCATCAAGACCGTCGCCGTTTACTCCACGGCCGATGCGGACGCGCTGCACGTGCAGCTTGCCGACGAGGCGTATTGCATCGGTGGCCCGCGTCTTGCCGAGAGCTACCTCAACGACGATGCCGTGCTCACCTGTGCCGTAAAGTCGGGAGCTAAGGCAATTCATCCCGGCTATGGCTTTTTCTCCGAGAAGGCGAGCTTCGTGCGCGACTGCGACAAGTATGGCCTGGCGTTTGTCGGTCCTTCGGCCGAGGTGATCGACAGCATGGGCGACAAGGATGCCGCACGTCGAACGGCTGCCGCGGCGGGCGTGCCCATCGTGCCGGGCTGCGATTTGCTCAAAAGTCCCGAGGAGGCGACGGCCGAGGCCGAGCGCATCGGCTGCCCCGTGCTCATCAAAGCGCGTGCAGGTGGCGGCGGTCGCGGCATTCGCAAGGTCGAGCGCGTGGAAGACGCGGCAAAGGCCTTTATTGAAGCACGTGCCGAGGGCGAGGCCGTTTTTGGCGACGGCGAGTGCTACATGGAGAAGTTCGTCGCGCCGGCGCACCACGTTGAGGTGCAGATTATGGCCGATAAGCAGGGCCATGTGTTTTCGCTCGGCGAGCGCGAGTGCTCGGTGCAGCGTCGCAACCAAAAGCTGATCGAGGAGAGCCCCGCGCCGTGCCTCGACGGACACGACGACATTCGTGCTCGCATGCACAAGGCAGCGCGTGACTTGGCTCGTGCCGTCGGCTACGAAGGAGCCGGTACCATCGAGTTCCTGTATTCGGACGACGGCAATTTCTACTTTATGGAAATGAACACGCGCTTGCAGGTGGAGCATCCGGTTACGGAGTTTGTGACCGATACCGACTTGGTCAAGTGGCAGCTGCGCGTGGCAGCCGGCCAGCCTCTGCCCTTTGAGCAGGAGGACATGCCGGTCCGCAACCACGCCATGGAGTGCCGCATCAATGCCGAAACGCCGGACTTTCTGCCGTCATGCGGAACGGTCACCGCGTTGCGTGTACCGGGTGGTCCGCGCGTGCGCTGGGATTCGGCCATGTTCACCGGTGCGACAGTTCCGCCGTACTACGACTCCATGCTCGGCAAGCTCATCGTGTGTGCGCCCACGCGTGACGGCGCCATTCGCAAGATGCGCTCGGCCCTAGGCGAGCTCGTGATTGAGGGCGTGAGCGAAAACAGCGAGCTTCAGCTCGACGTGCTGGCAAACGACGAGTTCTTGTCGGGCATGTATCACACCGATCTGATGGGGCATCTCTATGCTGATGAATAGAAAAGCGAAGACGGTCAACGTCCTCGAGGGACCGATGACCGAGTCGTGCGCCGAGTTTCCCGCGCGCCACGTGTTTATCAAGTGCCCGGAGTGCCGCCGTGTGATCGATGAGGCACGCCTGCACGACAACCTCGAGGTCTGCCCTCGTTGCGGCAAACACTTTCGCGTGAGCGGTCGCGCGCGCATGCGCATGACGGTCGACGAGGGCACGTTTGAGGAATGGGATGCCAATCTGGCGTCGGAGGACTTCCTCTCGTTTCCCGGCTATGCCGATAAGCTCAAGAGCGTGAGCGAGCGTTCAGGCGAGCGCGATGCCGTTGCGTGCGGCAGGGGCAAAATCTGCGGTTGCGATACCGCGCTCTTCTTTATGGACGCCAACTTTATGATGGGCTCGATGGGGTCCGTGGTGGGCGAGAAGATCTGTCGCGCATTTGAGCGTGCGACCGAGCTGGGATTGCCAGTTGTCGGCTTTACCGTTTCGGGCGGTGCGCGCATGCAAGAGGGCGTGACCTCGCTTATGCAGATGGCCAAGATTTCTGCGGCGGTTAGGCGCCACAGCGAGGCGGGCGGCCTGTATATTACGGTGCTCACCGACCCCACGACCGGAGGCGTAACCGCGAGTTTTGCCATGGAGGGGGACATTATCCTGGCCGAGCCCGATGCCCTGACGGCATTTGCCGGCCCGCGCGTGATCGAGCAGAACATGCACAAGCGCCTGCCCAAGGGATTCCAGCGCTCCGAGTTTTTGCTGGAGCACGGCTTTTGCGATGCCGTTGTTCCGCGCGGCGAGATTGCGCTCACGGTGGGCGAGCTGCTGGCGCTGCACGAGGGGCATGCGCCCGGCCTGGGGGCACCGCATGAGATCGTGCATACGGGTCGCCGCGGCAAAAAGCTGGGACACTTGTTCAAGCGCTCGACGGCACCAAAAACCGCGCTCGAGATTGTCAAGCAGACCCGCTCGGCAGATCGCGCCACGGCGGGTGAGATGATCTCGCTGGGCCTGGATGGATTTGTGGAGCTGCACGGCGACCGTTACTTTGGCGACGACGCCGCTGTGGTGGCTGGCATTGGCTGGAAAGACGGGCGACCCGTGACGGTCATCGCCATCGAGCGCGGCACCACGACCAAAGAGCGTATGCGCCGCAACTTTGGCATGGCGCATCCCGAGGGCTACCGCAAAGCGCGTCGCCTTATGCGCCAGGCCGAAAAGTTTGGTCGACCGGTTCTGTGCCTGGTCGATACTTCGGGCGCGTTTTGCGGCATCGGTGCCGAGGAGCGCGGCCAGGGCGAGGCGATTGCCCAGAATCTCATGGAGATGAGCGGCCTTAAGACGCCGATTGTCTCGGTGGTGACAGGCGAAGGCGGCTCTGGTGGCGCGTTGGCGCTGTCCGTGGCCGACCGCATCCTGATGCTCTCGAGCTCGGCCTATTCGGTCGTGAGCCCCGAGGCCTGTGCGTCGATCCTGTGGAAGGATACCGAGCGCGCGAATGAGGCCGCCGAGGCGCTGAAGCTCACGGCCCCCGATCTGTTGGCGCTCGGCATCATCGACGGCATCGTTGACGATAGGGGCCTGTCGCATGAGGAGATCGCCGGTGCCGTCATGTCCTCGGCATTTGATGCCTTCGATACGCTTGGGCGGCTCGACGACGCGACCCTCACAAACCTCCGCTACGAAAAGTACCGCGCAATCGGTCAGTACCGCACGATGTGACAAAGGGACAGTCCGCATGTCACATTGGGAAAGGCGTTCCATGCCACAAGTTTCTAACACCTCGTTTACGACGACGGTCTCATCAAACGCCATGGCCGTGGTGGACTATCTGTCCAAAAGCATGATGTCGGCGCTGCCGTTTATTGTCTGCGCGGCGTTGTTCCGCACCGTTGCCGTCATTATGGGCGAAGGTATGCTGGGCCTGTGGTCTGCCGATTCCGAAATCTATCGCCTGTTCTACAGTTGGCTCTATAACGCCGGCTACTACTTTTTGCCCATTTATCTTGGTTGGGCGGCCGCCCGCCAGCTCGGTTGCTCGGAGCAGCTAGGCATGATGCTGGGCGGCGTATTGATTGCGCCCGATCTGCTTAAGCTCGTCGATGCCGCATCGACGACGGGGGCATCGATGACTTCCGTGTATGGTCTGCTTCCCGCGCCGGTCAACGATTACACGACGACTGTTATTCCGGTTCTCATCTCGGTGCCCGTGCTATGGCGAGTGGAGTGTTTCTTTCGGCGCGTTATCCCTAAGGCCGTGGCGTTTTCGTTCGTTCCGTTTGCGACCATGCTCGTCATGGTTCCGGTTTCGCTGTGTATTACGGCGCCGGCGGGCAGCTATCTGGGCATGCTGTTGGGCCAGCTTATGTTTATGCTTGGCAATTCCGGTGGCATCGTGTCGCTGCTCACGCTCATGGGGCTTGCCGCGGGCTGGGAGTTCCTAAAGATCGCGGGCGTCAGCAACGTTGTCCTATCGCTCGCCTATGCGCAGTTTATGAGTGTGGGAACGGATTCGTGCATCCTGATCGCCGCGACGATGGCGACGTTCGCCGTTTGGGGCATGCCCTTTGGCGCGTCGCTCCGCGTTGCGGATAAGGACGAGAAGGCCCTCATGCTGGGCTATTCAATCTCGGGTGTTCTTGGCGGCGTAAGCGAGCCGGCGCTGTACGGTTGCGGCTTTAAATATGGCAGGTGCCTGACGTGCATGGCCATTGGCGGTGCCGTCGGAGGCCTTGTTGCGGCCGTGGGGCACGTTACGGCCTATACCATCGGCATGACGAATGTCCTCATGGTCATTGGCTTTGCCACGGGCGGCATCTCGAACCTGCTGTGGTGCTGCGCTGCCGGCGGTGTGGCATTTGCGGTGTCTGCGGCGCTGAGCTACTGCTTTGGCGTGGTGCCGGCGAAGGGGCAGGCGGCGGGGGATGGAGCCGATTTGCCCGAAACCTCTAAGAGCGCGGCCGAAGTAAGCGCGTAAACCTGTGCGGCACAAGGACGATTCCTTTGCCACATTCCAAGGCCGTGGCCCGTGTGGGTCGCGGCCTTTTTGTATCTGGGGGACAAAGTGGCTACACTACAATCCGTTTGAACAATAGATATATAAGTAGCACCGTGGGGGCGGATGTAGATGGTCGAGTGGATTGTTAAGCGTGCGCAGGGCGATCGTGCGCGTGTGGGCACGTTAGCGGGCATGGTGTGTATTGTCGCCAATGTCGCGCTTTGTGCTGCGAAGGGCGCAATTGGTGTGGTTTCGGGATCGGTTTCGATTGTGGCGGATGCCATGAACAACCTATCCGATGCCAGCTCGAACATCGTGAGTGTCCTTGGCTTTAAGCTGGCGAGCAAGCCGGCCGACCCCGAGCATCCTTACGGCCACGGTCGCTACGAGTATCTCTCGGGTCTGGTCGTGGCGGCGCTCGTGCTGCTGATTGGCGTTGAGCTGGTGAAGTCCTCAGTTGAGCGCGTCATCCACCCCGAACCTGTCGAGTTCTCGCTTGCCCTGGTGGCAGTTCTCGTGCTTTCGATGGTTGTTAAGCTGTGGATGGCGACCCTCAACCAAAAGCTCGGCGATCGCATTGAGTCCGAGACGCTGCATGCGACCGCCCAGGATTCCAAGAACGATGTCCTTGCTACGGGCGCCGTGCTGGCGTGCGCAATTGTTTCGCAGGTGACGCACATCAATCTTGACGCATGGGTCGGCCTTGCCGTTGGCGCCTATATTGGCTGGAGCGGTTTTGAACTCATCCAGGATACGGTGAGCCCGCTTTTGGGCCAGACGCCCGATCCTAAGCTGGTCAAGCACATTCGAGACAAGATCATGAGCTATCCCGGTGTTTTGGGCGTTCACGATCTGATGGTTCACGACTACGGCCCGGGCAGGAAGTTTGCAAGCGCTCACGCCGAGATGGCGGCCGAGGCCAGCCCGCTGGAAAGTCACGACACGCTCGATAACATCGAGCAGGCGTTTAGGAACGAAGACGGCATGATTGTCACGCTTCATTACGATCCCATTGTGACCGACGATCCCAAGGTGGCGAGCATGCGCTTGCGCATCAACGCAATGGCCCAGGAGATCGATAGCCGCCTTTCGATTCATGATTTGCGCTGCGTGCCGGGTCCCACGCACACCAACGTGATTTTTGACTGCGTGCGTCCCTCGGATCTGCAGATGAGTGCCGAAGACTTAAAGCACGCGCTGGCACAACGGGTCGAATCGGAATACCCCAAGTCGATTGCCAAGATTACGATCGACGAAGACTACGTAGGACATACCCACGAGTAAGGCTGTGCCGGCAAAGCAGGTTATGCAGAAGGGGAGAGCATGAAGAAGCTGTATCTACTCCGCCACGGTCAGACGGAGTTCAACGTCAAAAAGCTGGTCCAGGGCCGCTGCGATTCACCGCTGACCGACCTGGGCCGCAAACAAGCGGGAATGGCAGCCGCATGGCTCAAAGCCCACAACGTCGTTCCCGACAAGGTGGTCTCCTCCCCTTTGGGCCGAGCCATGGACACGGCAAGTCTCGTCGCAAACGAGCTCCTTGGCCCGGACGCAGCAGTCGATCCCTGCGAAGGCATCATCGAGCGCAGCTACGGCACCTTCGAAGAAGGCCCCCACGACGCCCTGCCCACCGACGTCTGGGATCCGGGCGAGGATCTGGTCCCCTTCGGAGGAGAAGGAAGCCGCGCACTGCAAGAACGCATGGTAGGCGCCCTCACCAATCTCATGGGCTCCGAGGGCATCGAAACCCTCCTAGCAGTAAGCCACGGCAGCGCCAGCAGCCAATTTATCAAGGCCGCAGCCCCAGAGGGCTTTGAGCTCCCAACAAAACTCCCCAACTGCGCCATCATGATCTTCGGTTTTGATGATGCGCGAGAAGAGGACGATACGCCCCAATGCAAGTTCACCTTGCAACAAATTGTGGACCCTCAACAAAGTCATTAGCCTGAGCGAGCAAGGTTTAGCAGACATCAACGTGGCGTTCCCAGTGTGCGGCGGAGGGGGCGGGCCTGAGACATATTAAGGTTGTCACGAGTTCCGCACGAACAGGAGGGCACTTAATGTGCTCTCCGTCGTGAGCAGGACTGTAGAGCAGCAACCTTAATATGTCTCAGGCCCGCCCCCTCCGCCGCACACTGGGAACGTGCCACGCACTTTACCTGCGTAAACAATGTGAGTGAAATATGAATCTCGATGGATACGCCCGCAGCCGTGTATACTAGACAGCTGTGTGTAACCAGGGGAGTATTCTGGCTGGACAAAACGCCTGCTTAATAGGGTTGTCAGGTAGTTCGGACGCAATACAAGGCTGGAGAGCACGTCGTGTAAGTAGTGGTCCTCTAGGGGCGTACGCTCGGTGGTGTACGCATTGTCCCAAGACCACGCGAGAGTTGGGATCATATCTTGATCAGCATGATTCTCGGCCGCAAGATTGGCATGACCCAGGTTTGGGACGAGGACGACAACGTCGTTCCCGTCACGGTCATCCAGGCTGGCCCCTGCGCTGTCTCGCAGGTTAAAACTCAGGCAACCGACGGCTATGACGCCGTCCAGATCGGTTTCGGCGACATCAAGGCCAAGAACGTGAACAAGCCCATGGCTGGTCACTTCGCCAAGGCTGGCGTCGAGCCTGTCCGTTTCCTTCGTGAGGTCCGCGTCGAGAACGGCGAGGAGCACAAGGTCGGCGAGGTCGTCACCGTCGCTGATTTCGCTGATGTCGAGAAGGTCGACGTCATCGGTACCTCCAAGGGTAAGGGCTTCCAGGGTCGCATCAAGCGCTGGGGTCAGCGCCGCGGTCCTATGACGCATGGTTCTCACTTCCAGCGTCACCCCGGTTCTATCGGTCAGTGCGCCTATCCTGCGCGCGTCCTCAAGGGCGTCAAGATGGCCGGTCACATGGGTAACGAGCGCGTTACCGTCAAGAACCTTTCCGTTGTCCGCATCGATGCCGAGCAGAACCTCATCTTGGTCAAGGGCGCTGTCCCGGGTGCCAAGAATGGTCTCGTCGCCATCCGTATGGCCTAAGGGCCCAGCCCATTTAGCCCAGCGTCATACCAAGGAGAACACTTAAATGGCAAAGTTTGAAGTTAAGAACAGCGAGGGCAAGAAGGTCGCCGAGGCCGAGCTCGCCGCTGAGGTGTACGGCATCGAGCCGAACATCCACGTTATGCACCACATCGTCAAGTGCCAGATGGCCTCTTGGCGTCAGGGCACCCAGTCCGCTAAGGGCCGCTCTGAGGTTTCCGGTGGCGGCAAGAAGCCTTGGCGTCAGAAGGGCACCGGCCGTGCCCGCCAGGGTTCCATCCGTGCTGCCCAGTGGCGTCACGGTGGCGTTGTCTTCGCCCCCAAGCCCCGTTCTTACGCTAAGCGTATGAACAACAAGGAGGTCAAGCTGGCTATGCGCTCCGCGCTGTCCGCCAAGCTGGCCGATGGCGAGCTTGTGCTCGTCGACGACTACGGCTTCGAGAAGCCTTCCACCAAGGCTGCCGTCGCCATGCTCAAGGCCCTTGGCCTTGAGGGCAAGCGTCTGACCATCATCGTTCGCGATGAGGACGTCAACGCCTACCTGTCGTTCCGCAACATTCCCAAGACGTTCATCATCACCGCTGACGAGGCCAACACCTACGATCTCGTCAACAACAACGCTGTGTTGATGCCCGCCGACATCGCCGCTCACTTCGGGGAGGTGCTTGCATAAATGACCGCCCACGAGATCATCATCCGTCCGATCGTGTCCGAGCGTTCCTTCTCCGGCATGGAGCTGAACAAGTACACGTTCGAGGTCGCCAAGGATGCTAACAAGTATCAGATCAAGGACGCTGTCGAGGAGATCTTCGGCGTCAAGGTCGTTCGCGTGAACACCCTGACGGTCAAGCCCAAGACCAAGCGCGTGCGCTATGTCGCCGGCAAGACCCGTTCTTGGAAGAAGGCCATCGTCACGCTGGCCGAGGGCGACACCATCGAGGTCTTTGGCAACCAGGCCTAAGACTCGCTGCTGTTGAGTGAGCTCATGCCTCCCAAATAGGGGAGGCGAGAGCTCAAGGTTTTGGGCGTATAAAATGGACACGCCCGGAACCGTGTATACGTCCGGTGTCATCGCACCCGAGGCAGAACCTCGAATCCCTGTCTGCGATGGCTAACGGATTCCTATTGAAAGGGATTGTAATGGCTGTAAAGCACCTTAAGCCGACCTCCGCTGGTAGGCGTTGGCAGACGATCTCCGATTTCTCCGAGATCACCTGCACCAAGCCCGAGAAGTCTCTTCTCGAGCCCCTGCCCAAGAAGGCCGGTCGTAACAACAACGGCCGCATCACCACCCGCCACCAGGGCGGCGGCGTGAAGCGTCGTTACCGCGTGATCGACTTTAAGCGCAACAAGGACGGCGTGCCCGCCAAGGTTGCCACGATCGAGTACGATCCGAACCGTTCCGCTCGCATCGCTCTGCTGCACTACGCTGACGGTGAGAAGCGCTACATCCTGGCCCCCAAGGGCCTCGAGGTCGGTCAGACCATCATGTCCGGTTCTGACGCCGACATCAAGCCGGGCAACGCTCTGCCCCTCGCCGACATTCCCGTCGGTACGCTCATCCACGCCGTCGAGTTCCAGCCGGGCAAGGGCGCTGCTATCGCCCGTTCCGCCGGTAACTCCTGCCAGCTGATGGGTAAGGAGGGCAAGTACGCTATCGTCCGTATGCCTTCCTCCGAGATGCGCCGCATCCTCGTTACCTGCCGCGCCACCGTCGGTGAGGTCGGCAACGCCGATCACTCCAACATCGTCATCGGCAAGGCCGGCCGTAAGCGTCACATGAACGTGCGCCCGACCGTCCGCGGTACCGTCATGAACCCTGTCGACCACCCGCACGGCGGTGGCGAGGGCAAGAACCACACCTCTGGTCGTCCCTCCGTTACCCCCTGGGGTAAGCCGACGAAGGGCCTTCGTACGCGCAAGAAGAAGAAGGTCTCGAACCAGCACATCATTCGTCGCCGTAAGAAGTAATTTCGGATACCGAGTTTTAGGAGAAAGCACTTATGAGCAGAAGTCTCAAAAAGGGCCCGTTCGTGGAGACTCGCCTTCTCTCGCGTATCACCGCGATGAACGAGGCTGGCAAGAAGGACGTCGTGAAGACCTGGTCCCGCGCGTCCACCATCTTCCCCGAGATGGTTGGTCACACCATCGCCGTCCACGACGGCCGCAAGCATGTGCCCGTGTATGTTACCGAGTCCATGGTTGGTCACAAGCTCGGCGAGTTCGCGCCGACTCGTACGTTCCGTGGCCACAAGGCCAAATAGGGGGTTAACCGTAAATGGCAACTAAGTCTATTGAAACTGAGGCCACCGAGGTTCGCGCCGTCGCTAAGTACGTGCGTGTTTCCCCCAGCAAGGCCCGCCTGGTGGTCGATCTGATCCGCCGCAAGCCTGTCGCTCAGGCCTTCGACATCCTCCACTTCTGCGACCGCGCCGTCGCCGTGGATGTCGAGAAGGTTCTCCGTTCCGCCGTTGCGAACGCCGAGAACAACAACGGTCTGCGTGCCGACAACCTGGTTGTCGCCGCTGCCTATGTTGACGAGGGTCCGACGCTTAAGCGCATCCGTCCCCGCGCCAAGGGTTCCGCTTCTCGCATTCTGAAGCGTACTTCCCACATCACCGTCGTCGTTGCTCCTCGAAAGGAGGCGTAAAGCTGTATGGGTCAGAAAGTCTACCCCACCGGCTTCCGTCTTGGCATCACCGAGAACTGGCGCTCCCGCTGGTTCGCAGAGAAGGATTACGCTAAGACCCTCGGTAACGATCTCGAGATTCGTAAGTACCTCGAGAAGCGTCTTTCCCGCGCAGCTGTCTCCCGCGTCGAGATCGAGCGCGCTGGCGACAAGGTGAAGGTCATCATCCTCACTGCTCGCCCCGGCGTTGTCATCGGTAAGAAGGGTGCCGAGATCGATACCCTCCGTACCGAGCTCGAGAAGGTCGCTGGCGTCTCCAAGGGCCAGCTCTCCGTCGACGTTGTCGAGATCAAGCGCCCCGAGCTCGACGCCAACCTCGTTGCTCAGTCTATCGCCGAGCAGCTCGAGGGCCGCGTTGCCTTCCGTCGCGCTATGCGCAAGGCTGTCCAGTCCGCCCGCAAGGCCGGCGCTAAGGGCATCCGTATCCAGTGCTCCGGTCGTCTCGGCGGTGCCGAGATGGGCCGTCGTGAGTGGTACCGCGAGGGTCGCGTGCCTCTGCACACCCTCCGTGCCAAGATCGACTACGGCACGGCTGTCGCCAGCACCACCATGGGCGCTTGCGGCGTGAAGGTCTGGATTTACCTGGGCGAGAAGCTCCCGGGCCAGCCTGTTCCCAACCCTGCACTCGAGGGCTCTTCCCGTCCTCGTCGTCGTAACTCCGAGAGGAGGGGTCAGTAGTGCTTGCCCCTAAGCGTATTCTTCACCGCAAGGTGCAGCGTGGCTCCATGAAGGGCCAGGCCAAGGGTAATACCGAGCTGCATTTCGGCGAGTTTGGTATCCAGGCTCTCGAGGCCCATTGGATCACCAACCGTCAGATCGAGGCCGCTCGTATTGCCATGACCCGCTACATGAAGCGTGGCGGTCGTGTCTACATCACGATCTTCCCCGATAAGCCCATCACCAAGAAGCCTGCCGAGACTCGCATGGGTTCTGGTAAGGGTAACCCCGAGGAGTGGGTGGCCGTCGTCAAGCCCGGCCGCATCATGTTCGAGGTCAAGGGTGTTCCCGAGGAGGTCGCTCGCGAGGCTCTGCGTCTTGCGCAGCACAAGCTCCCCATCAAGACCAAGATTGTTGCTGCTAAGAACGCTGAGCAGCGCATCGAGAAGGAGATGGCTGAGGAGGCCGCTCTCGAGGCCAAGTGGGCTGCTGAGGACGCCGCCGCCGCCAAGGAGGAGAACTAATGAAGCCCGCAGAGATTCGTGAGCTCTCGGACGCTCAGCTCGTTGAGAAGCTGAAGGAAATGCGCGCCGAGCTCTTTAACCTTCGTTTCCAGATGGCCACCAGCCAGCTGGACAACACCGCTCGCGTCAACACCGTGAAGAAGGACATCGCTCGCGTCCTCACGGAGCAGCGCGCCCGCGAGATCGCAGCGGAGAAGTCCGCTGTCGCCGAGTAGGACCTAAGGAGAGAACATGACTGATTCGCGTAACTCGCGTAAGGTCCGTACGGGTGTCGTTACCTCCGTCTCCGGTGCCAAGACCATTGTTGTCACCATCACCGAGCGCAAGCGTCACCCCAAGTACGGCAAGATGATGACCAGCTCCAAGAAGCTGCACGCTCACGACGAGGAGTGCACGGCTGGCGTGGGCGATACCGTCCGCGTTATGGAGACCCGTCCTATGTCCAAGATGAAGCGTTGGCGCCTCATCGAGGTCGTCGAGCGCGCTAAATAAGCAGTCGCTCTTACGACTTGTACGTTTCCGAAGATGTGCGTATGCCTGGCTTGCATACCACGGGCCGTATAAAGGCTGCGCACCTCTCTTCGGTTCTTAGTTCGGAGGAACATCTACCATGATTCAGATGCAAACCATGCTGAACGTCGCCGACAACTCCGGCGCTCGCAAGATTCGCTGCATCAAGGTGCTTGGCGGTTCCAAGCGTCGTTATGCAGGCATCGGCGATGTGTTCATCGGTGCTGTCCAGGAGGCTACCCCTGGCGCCAACGTCAAGAAGAAGGACGTTGTCCGTTGCGTCGTCGTTCGCACCGTTAAGGAGATCCGCCGCAAGGATGGCTCCTACATTCGCTTTGATGAGAACGCCTGCGTTGTCATCAACAACGATGGTTCGCCCGTCGGCACCCGTATCTTCGGGCCCGTCGCTCGCGAGCTTCGTGACAAGAAGTACATGAAGATCGTCTCGCTCGCTCCCGAGACCCTGTAGTTAGGGGAGATATATGTATATCAAGAAGGGCGATAAGGTCCAGGTTCTCTCTGGTAAGGATCGCGGCAAGCAGGGCGTTGTCCTGCGTGCTCTCCCCGCCGTGAACAAGGTCGTTGTCGAGGGCGTTTCGGTCGTCAAGAAGGCCGTCAAGCCCAACGCTGCCAACCAGCAGGGCGGCATCGTTTCGCAGGAGGCTCCTATCGACGCCTCCAACGTCAATCTCGTTTGCCCCGAGTGCGGTAAGGTTACCCGCGTCGGTCACGAGAAGGACGGCAAGAACAAGCTGCGCGTCTGCAAGAAGTGCGGCCACAAGTTCTAAGCTGCCCGCAACATCAAGTTGCTAGCAAAGGCCCGGATGCCCCAAGGCACCCGGGCCTTTTTCTATCCCTACTCATTGGGGACAGACTTAAATGAGTGGTCGTCGCTTGGCATTCATTGGGGACAGGCTTAAATGAGTGCCGTTGAAACGCCGGTAGCTGGGGACGTTCCCTATGTGCCGGCAGTTAGGGAAGTCCCTATCTGCCGGCAGTTTGGAACAGTCCTTTGATGGCTGCGCCCCCCAGAGGGGTGGAGTAATACAGCCTACTCTGTCTTTTATGGCTATGGTGTTCCGCCCTTTTATGTTTCATAAGGATCGTCGCATGCGCATTTACGCGCATAGCCTTGCGCGATAATGCGCATAACCGCGCAAACATCTGCCAACTATGGCTAAATAATGACCGATAAGCAAATAAGCACGCAAACACGAGCAGATACGCGCGCAATTGTGCGAATATAGAGTTGTTAGAAATGAAGGACTTCCGATACCTCAGGAGGCACATAATGGCAGATTCCAAACAGGCTCCGCTCGACGCCGAAGCAGCCGCTAAGGCGGCATTTGCCTCGGTCCAGGACAAGCGATTCCCCAACGATATTTTTACGGCTCCCGAGCTTCGTTGGGCTGTGATCGGGTGCGGCGTTATCGCCAACCAGATGGCCCAGTCTCTCGCTCTTGCCGGCCGCAAGCTTGCGGGCGTTGCCAACCGCACTCTGTCCAAGGCTCAAGCTTTTGCAGAGCAGTATGGCGTTGAGAAGGTCTATGAAACGGTCGAGGATCTCTATGCCGATCCGAACATTGACGCAGTCTATATCACCACGCCGCACAACACTCACATCACCTACCTGCGATCCGCTCTGGCAGCCGGCAAGCACGTGCTCTGTGAGAAGGCTATTACCCTCAACTCCGCCGAGCTCGACGAGGCCCGCGCCATTGCCGGTGATCACAACGTCGTCCTTATGGACGCCACCACGGTGCTTCACATGCCCTTATATCAAGAGCTGCGTCGCCGCATGGATGACGGTGAGTTCGGCCGCATGAATCTCGCCCAACTCAACTTTGGCAGCTATAAGGAGTACGGCGACCTGACCAACCGCTTCTACAACCGCAACCTTGCTGGCGGTGCCATGCTCGATATTGGCGTGTATGCCCTGTCTGTCATGCGCCTCTTTATGGCGAGCCAGCCCGCTGAGGTCGTTTCGCTGGGCAACACCTGCGAGACTGGCGTTGACGTCGCGGGTGGCATCGTCTGCCGAAATGCCGAGCAGCAGCTGGGCGTCGTGAGCCTTACGCTCCACTCCAAGCAGCCCAAGCGCTCGGTCATCAGCTTCGACAAGTGCTACATCGAGGTCAATGAATATCCGCGTGCCGATCACGCGACCATCGTGTGGACTGCGGACGGCCACCGCGAGGAGGTCCACGCCGGCACCGAGGCTTACGCCCTGTGCTATGAGATGGCCGACCTGGAGAAGGCCGTTGCCGGCGACGACTCCAAGCGCGAGCTGCTGGATTATGCTTCTGATGTTATGGAGCTTATGACCAAGCTCCGCGCCGACTGGGGAGTTGTGTACCCCGAGGAGGAGTAAGCGATGCTTGCGGAAGATAGGCTCAACGCGATCGTGTCGATGGTGCAGCAGGCCGGCTCGGTTACCGTGCCGGAGCTTGCCGAAGCCCTGGGCGTGACGGCGTCTACCATTCGGCGCGACCTGCAGACGCTCGACCGAGCTCATCGCATCGCCAAGGTCCACGGTGGAGCGACGAGTCTTGAGCGCGCGCACGTGACGCGCGACCTAACGCTTAATGAGCGCAGCGACCTCCATAACGACGACAAGGAGCGTATCTGCGCCCGTGCGGCGGCGCTTGTGGAGCCCGAGAGCTTTGTATACATCGACTCGGGCTCGACGACGCTGAGGCTCATCGAGCATCTTCCACACCTTGAAGATGTCACCTATGTGACCGATTCCGTGCTCCATGCTCAGCACCTTGCTTTGCGCGGCATGCGTACCGTGGTGTTGGGCGGCGAGCTCAAACCCGAGACCGAGGCGCTCGTTGGCCCCGATGCCTTGGCAACCTTAGACCGCTACAACTTCAACTGTGGCTTTTGGGGCGCTAACGGCATTGCCGCCGAGCAGGGCTTCACGGCGCCCGATATCGAGGAAGCACAGGTCAAGCGTATCTCGATGCGCCATACCGCCAAACGCTTTGTAATCTCGGACGCCAGTAAATTTGGCATGGTGGCGCCCGTCAAGTTCGCGGACTTCCGCGACGCAACGATTATCACTGCGGGCGAGGTCCCCGCCAAGTACCGGGCAATGGACAACGTCATCACTGTCTAACAGCGAGACAAGGCCAAAACCACCACGAAGGTGCCTGTCCCCATTGTGGTGGTTAGTAACGAAAACCGAGTAGTTTTCTCAATAGAAAAGCGGCAACGTCCATCACGGGCGTTGCCGCTTTCGTTGTCTGCCGGTTTGTCTAAGTCTGTAACAACTGGACCGTTAAAAGTGGGCTAGGTGTTACAGATTGAGATTTTCCCTTAAGGGGGATTTGAATGTCTCGATCTGTAACAGATAGACCGGAAAATGGGTTCTAACTGTTACAGATCGAGACATTTTGGGACCGCGGTTGAACCATTGCGGCAAAACCACCACAAAGGTGCCTGTCCCCATTGTGGTGGTTTAGGGCTCCCAGGGGCAGGGGGCTTCGATGTGGACGTGCTCGCCGGTTACGGGATGCGTAAAGGACACGCTGTGGGCGTGGAGCATCAGGCCACAGGGGCGCGGCGTTCCGTACAGGTCGTCGCCAACCAGGGGATGACGCTCGCTCGCCAGATGCACGCGGATTTGGTGCTTGCGGCCGGTGAGCAACTCGACATCGATATACGAGCGCGTGGGCAGGCCACGGCGACTCTTAAGACGCTTGAGTACCTTGACGCGCGTCTGAGACGGCTTGCCGCTGGCGCCGACGCGCATCTTGCGGCTGTCGTGACGGTCGCGGGCGATGGGCTTGTCGATGAGCTTTTCGTTCCAGTCGATCTTGCCCTCGGCGAGCGCCAGATAGTGCTTTTCGAACGCGTGGTCGATGACCATCTGGTCAAAGGCGGGCTGCGTCTGCTTGTCGAGCGAGAACAGCACCACGCCGGTGGTGTCACGGTCCAGGCGATTGAGCGGCTGCATGTCGGTCGCGGCAAAGCCGTCGCCCATCGCCAGCAGCAGGTCGCTGGCGTAGTCGGTGAGCGTGCGCTCGCCGGTGCCGTCGCCGTGGACGATCATGCCGGCGGGCTTGTCGATGGCCATAAGCCAGGCGTCGCAGTAGAGGACTTGAGGTTCTTCGTTCACGTGTAAGCCTTTCGGTTAGCTAATTCCCACAAACATGCAGCCCGAGGTAGCGCCGCGCAGGCGGGCGGCGGGCTTGCGGCCGGCTTGAGCCGCCTCGACGGCACGACGGACGCGGGCGACGGCACGGCCCACCTCATCCGTCTCGAGCAGCGTTCCGTCCACCATGAGACGACGCACGCCGGCATCGAGCAGCTGAGGAACCTGCGGCGTGAGGTCGATGGGGTAAGCATCGTACAGGCGAGAGCGGCCGTGGATGTCGGTACGCACCGGCATGACCTTTCCGTCGATATTCTTGAGCGAGAGCTTGCGGACACGCAGGCGGCAGTTGGCGCAATCGTGGATGCAGCCGTTGGCAACCTGCAGAATGCAATGCTCGCTTGTCATGACGCGCGGCCGGCCAAAGACGGTGATGCCCAGAGTCGCGGGCGCGGCGGCGCCGAGCGAGACAATCTCGTCGAGCGTGATCTCGGGCGAGAGCCAAAACGCACCGGCTCCGCGCTCGGCAAGCGCCTCCATGCAGGGCGTGTTATGCACCGGCAGGCAGGATCGAATCTCGGCCGTGGCGCCGGCATGCGCGGCTACAGCGAGCTCGGAGATATTGCCGACGGCGACGGTGGCTCCGGCATTGATCCAGGGATCGACGCGCTCGTGGTCAACGGCACGGCAGACCTCGTCGAGCACGGGCACGATGCCCTGCTCAAACGCATCGGCGGGGGAGAGATCGGCCGCATCGAGCGCGTCGGTGGTCATGTAGATGCGCGTTGCACCCTCCGCTCGCGCTGCCTCGGCGGCCTCGAGCGAGGTGACGGTGGCGCAGATCTGCGGCTCGTCGCGGTAGTGCTCGGGCATGGGCCGCGTACATTTGTCGAGCACCGGCAGCTCGAGCGTGCGGGCACGCTCGTCATACGGTGCCAGAATGGCCTCCTCCAGCGCCTTGCAGGCGGCGGCGCGCACCTTGTGCACAGCGGAGAAGCCCATGCCGCAGCCCTTATCGAGCGCCACATCAAAGCTCGCGGACTCAAAGGGCGAGGAGCCCATGCGGCCCACATGCTCTACCAGATCGGACGCCTCGACCGCGCGGGTCTTGGCGGCCTCGACGGTAAAGCCCGTGGCCGTGGCCGTAAGCGAAGGGGCGTCGCAGCAAGTAAGCGTGACGGCAAACGGTTCGCCCAAACGCGCCACAACGGTTACATCAACGGCGCGGCGGCGCAGCACATCGCGCTTGAGCGCGGCGCCGGCAGCGTCAATGGCGCGCTGGCTTCGAATCACGCGCACGCGGCAGCCCTCGGGCATGCTGCGAGGCACGCGGCACTCGATGATGTCACCGGCGGCGGCATCATCGGCGGCAATGGTGGTCAGGAACTGGTCAAACTCGTTATCGTGGCGAAGCTCCAGCAGGTCGCCCTTGCCCACGGGCTCAAACAACTCAATGCGGGCGATGGCGGCGCGCCGACGGCGGTCGTCGGGCTTGAGGCCGCGCACATCGCGGTTGGCCGGGCGGCTGCCCAGCACCGTGCCCACGATCTGGCCGCGGTTGTTGGAGCGCTCGTAGCTCATCATCTCGTCACCCGAGGTACCGTCCTGGTAGGCGTGCGTAAAGTCGCGGTTAAAGCAGCGCTTGAGCTGTCGCTGGCGGGCCGCATCCTCATCCTTAGAGGTCGAAACATCGGCCAGCATGTCATCAATCTGATGACGATACACGTCGACGATGGAATACACGTAATCGGGGGCCTTCATGCGGCCCTCGAGCTTGAGCGATGCGGCGCCGGCGTCATACAGACGGCGAACAAGCTGCGAAGTGTTGGTGTCGCGCGGGCACAGCGCGCGCTCGCGTCCGGCAGGGGAGAGCGAGCGGCCGTTCTCGTCAATTAGCTTGTAGGGTAGGCGGCAGGGCTGGGCGCACATGCCGCGGTTGGCCGAGCGGCCCGCCATGGCAAAGCTCGACAGCAGGCACAGACCCGAGTAGCAAAAGCAGATGGCACCGTGGCTAAAGACCTCAAGGTCCACATCGGGCGCGGCGTTGTGAATGGCGGCGATCTCGTCGATGGAGAGCTCGCGCGAGAGAGTCACGCGGTCGGCGCCCTGCTCACGGCACCAAAGGGTTCCGCGGTCGTCGTGGATGTTCGCCTGGGTCGAGATGTGTGTCTCGATGCCGGGCATGGTGCGCTTGACCTCAAAGAACAGACCCCAGTCCTGGATAATGAAGGCGTCGGCGCCCAGCGTGGAGCAGCGATGGATGAGTTGCAGCGCATCGCTCATCTCGGACTGCTTGATGACGATGTTTACCGTGACGTAGACGCGCGACCCGGCTAGATGCGCGGCACGGCAGGCTTGCTCAAAGGCCTCGTCGGTAAAGTTGGTTGCCTTGCGGCGGGCGTTGAAGCTGCCCATGCCGCAGTAGATGGCGTCTGCCCCGGCAGCGAGCGCGGCGGCAAAGGGCTCGGGCCCTCCGGCGGGCGCCAAAAGCTCGGGTCTGCGGTTGGTGGTTCGACTGGCGGTTGCGGTCATATCCTGCCTTTCAAAATGCTCAGATACTCAAAAGTATAGTGGCGCCGTTGCGGCAGGCTATGCCCGTGCTCCAAGCGGGATAAAGTCTTCAGCAGCTTGGACTGGCTGCTCCACATGAGAACCGTTCAGCGGTTCGGGGAGACCGTTGGGCGATAAAATATTCTCGCAAGCTGATAATAATCTTGCATCGCGCGGAAACCTTGAGTACTATCCCAATCAAGCGCGGTGTTCAGACCGAACTGTGCCTCCCGGTGCGAACGCCGCGCTCACGCTTTCTAGTTAACCGTAAGGAGAAAAACATGAGCAAGACCGTCGTGTCTTCCGATAACGCACCCGCAGCCATCGGACCGTATTCCCCCGGCATCCAGACCGGCAACATGGTGTTCCTGTCCGGCCAGCTGGGCATCGACCCCGCAACTGGCAAGATGCCCGAGGGCGTCGAGGCCCAGGCTAAGCAGTCCCTTGCTAACGTCGAGGCCCTGCTGACTGCCGCCGGCGCCACCTTTGCCGATGTCGTCAAGACTACGGTCTACCTGGCCGACATCGCCGACTTCGCCGCCGTGAACGAGATCTACGCCTCCAAGTTCGAGGCCCCGTTCCCCGCGCGCAGCGCTTTCCAGGTTGCCGCCCTTCCGGCTGGCGGTCTGGTCGAGATCGAGGTCGTCGCCGCTCTCTAAGGCGTTGGCAACAACTAAACATGACATGCAAAAAGACCCTGCAGCGCGTGCGAGCTGCAGGGTCTTTTGTTAAGTGACGGATCGCTTGTGGAGCCGCGCTCCATTTTGCTCGTTAGCCCTCCTTGCGAACTTTTTGCAGGTAGCGGTAGACGCTGGGCTCCGAGATGCCCAGCGCGGTGGCGGCGCAGGCCACGGCGCCCTTGAGCATGAACACCCCGTTGCCGTTGAGGTGGCGAATGACGTCCACGCGGTCGCTCTGACCAAGCGACGCTACATCCAGCCCGCGCGCGCTCAGCAACTCGGCAATGCTGCGGTCGATGAGCTCCTGTGTGGACTCCGAAAGGCTTTCGACCTCGATAGGGGCGGGCTCCGTGCGCGTCGGCGCCGCGTCGAAGCACGCCATGAGCTGCTGCGCCATGGCGTTGATGGAGCGCACCGTGGAAAGATCGGTGTTGACGCAGAGCATGCCGACGATCTCGTTATCCTCGCGGATAAAGTATGTCGCTGACTCCAACGTCTTGCCGCCGGCGCCGCGCCCCTCGTAGCCCGTAATAAACGGCAGGTCGCGATACTTGGCGTCGTGCATGATCTTGAGTGCCAGATCGGTGGCGGGACCGCCGACCTTGCGGCCGCTCACGATGCCGTTGCGAATATCGACGATGGCGTGGTCGGGATCCGAGAAATCGTGCAGTACGATTTCGCTGTTTTTGCCGAGTATCTGCTCCAGGAAATCGACCATCGGCAAAAAGCGACGTACGGTCTCGTTCACGGGCAACTCCTTTGGGTTCTATCGAAGTGTTCATAACAATTTTTTATCATGGTAACACGCTGCTCATCATCTCGTATATCCGCAGGTACATTGCGTAATACAGACGAACGGTAGGAATTTGGCGGTAAACGGTCGACCAAAAGAATAGTTAGATGTTATTTTGACCAGACACTTTCGTGACCTGCGGAAATGCATTATCTCAGCTGAAGAATAGTCTGATAACAAAAAATTATTATTGAGAATGAGAATCATCTTTAATACGATATGCAACGAAGGCACAACCTCAACCCCGCACTGCGTCACAATAGAGCGTTAGATGCGAAAACAACTACTTCGAGGATTGGTGGTCAAATGACCCAGGAGACGGTTACGAACGGCACTGAAGCCCTGTTCACTCGCGAAGGCATGCCGCCCGTTAAGGAAATGATCCCGTGTGCCCTTCAGCATGTACTGGCATCGTTTGCCGGCATCATTACCCCGGCGGTCATCATGGCCGGCGTCTACGGCTTTAATAGCCAGCAGAGCACCGACATCATTCAGGTTGCGCTCATTCTTTCGGCAATCGACACGGCCCTTCAGGCCTTCGCTCCCTTCCGTCGCATCGGCGGCGGCCTGCCCATCGTCATGGGCGTTTCGTTCGCGTTCCTGCCGGCCCTTCAGGCCATGGGCGCCTCGGGCTTTAGCTTTGGCGCACTGCTGGGCGGCGAGATCGTCGGCGGCGCCGTTGCGGTCCTCTTTGGTCTGGCCTACAGCAAGATCAAGTGGCTGTTCCCGCCCGTCGTGACCGGTACGGTCATCTTCTCCATTGGCGTTTCGCTGTATCCCACGGCCGTCAAGTATATGGCCGGCGGTATGGGTACGCCGTTGTGGGGCACCCCGCAGGCCTGGTGCGTCGCTCTTATCACCTTCGCCGTGGTCTTTGCGCTCGCCAACTTTGGCAAGGGCACGCTCAAGCTGGGATCCGTGTTCTTTGGCATGATCGTTGGTATGATCGTCTCCATCCCCTTTGGCATGATCGACTTCTCCAGCGTCGCCACCGCCCAGGTCTTCGCCCTTCCCAAGCTCATGCCCTACGCGCTCGAGTTTGATCCCGAGGTCTGCATTACCCTCGCCGTCGTGTTCCCCATGGTTGCCATCCAGGTTATCGGCGACGTCTCTGCCGCCTGCCTGGGCTCCATCGACCGTATGCCCACCGAGCGCGAGCTCTCCGGCGCTATCGTGTCCCAGGGCCTCACCTCTATGGTCGGCGGCCTGCTGGGCGGTCTTCCCACCAGCGCCCTTGGCCAGAACGTGGGTATCATCTGCTCCAACAAGGTCGTCAACAAGTGGGTCTTTGTGATCATCGCGGCCGTCTTTGCCATCGCCGGCCTGTTCCCGCAGCTCTCTGCCGTCCTTTCCGCTATCCCGCAGCCCGTCATCGGCGGCGCGACCGTCGGCGTCTTTGGCACCATCACCATGAACGGCGTGCGCATGTTCACCCGCGAGGGCCTCACGCAGCGCACTACCACCATCGTCGGTACCTCCGTCGTCTTTGGCCTGGGTATCTGGATGGCCAGCGGTTGCCTTGCCGGTGAGGGTATGCCCACCTGGGTGCCCACCGTCATCGGCTCCAATGCTGTAACCCCCACCGCCATCATGGCCATTGTCCTTAACCTGATCCTTCCGCAGACGCCGGTCGTGGCTCAGCACATCGATGCTGCCAAGGACGCCGCCGTGGATCTGGTCTTGCCCGAGAGCAAGAAGTAACCAATTCGGTGCTATTCGTCGGCGGACGCATCGCCTCGTCCGCCGACGTCATGCGGCGTCAAGCCGCACTTCAAAGGGTTTGTCCCTTTGGTGAAGCGTTGACGGGAGAGGGCCCGTTTCCGGTGTAGGCCGGCGCTTCGCACTCCGCCATGTCAGAGGTGTCAAACCCCGCCCCTGATGTTGAAGGGAGCATCCATGCTTCTGGTCGCTAACGGTTCCGTCTTTACCCGCAACGCTCAGACCCCGTTCATTCCAAACGGTGCGGTTGCCATTGACGGAGATACGATCGTCGAAGTGGGCCCCGAGTGCGAGCTCAAGGCCAAGTACCCGGATGCCGAGTACGTCGACGCCCGGGGTAACCTCATCATGCCCGGACTCATCAACTGCCACACCCACATCTACTCGGGTCTGGCCCGCGGCCTTGCCATTAAGGGCTGCAACCCCACCAACTTCCTGGAGAATCTCGAGCAGCAGTGGTGGAAGATCGACGACAACCTGACGCTCGACGGCACCAAGGCCAGCGCCTATGCCACGATTTTGGACTCCATCCGCGATGGCGTCACCACGATCTTCGATCACCATGCGAGTTTCTGCGAGATCCCGGGTAGCCTCTTTACCATTAAGGACGCAGCTCAGGAGCTGGGCATGCGTTCGTGCCTGTGCTACGAGGTCTCCGATCGCCGCGGCCAGGAAAAATGCGACCAGGCCATTGCCGAGAACGCCGAATTTGCCCAGTGGGCCGCCAAGGAGCGTCGCGATAACGACAACCATATGATCGCCGCCATGTTTGGCGGACATGCCACCTTTACGCTTTCGGACGAGACCATGGATAAGATGGCCGAGGCCAACAACGGCCTGACCGGCTTCCACATCCATGTGTGCGAGGGCATGAACGACGTGTGGGATTCCCGCCTCAACCGCGGCGGCATCAGCCCCGTCGAGCGCCTGCTGCAGCACAACCTGCTGGGTCCCGACACCATGCTGGGCCACTGCATCCACGTGACGCCTGCCGAGATGGATATCGTCAAGGAGTCCGGCACCTGGCTCGTCAACAACCCCGAATCCAATATGGGCAACGCCGTGGGCTGCGCCCCCGTGCTCGAGTTCTTCCGCCGCGGCATCCCCGTGTGCATGGGCACCGATGCCTACACCCACGATATGCTCGAGAGCCTCAAGGTCTTCCTGATCATTCAACGTCACAACGCCGCTATGCCCAACGTGGGCTGGTGCGAGGCAATGACGATGCTGTTCGAGAACAACGCCAAGATGGCCAGCAAGTACTTCGATCGCAAGCTCGGTGTGCTCGAGGCCGGCGCTGCCGCCGACGTCATCGTCATGGACTACAAGCCCTTTACGCCGCTGAGCGAGGAGAACATCGACGGCCACATGCTCTTTGGCATGATGGGCAAAAACTGCCGCACCACCATCATCAACGGCCGCGTCCTGTACAAGGATCGCGAGTTCGTTGGCATTGATGAGGACAAGATCAACGCGTGGACCATGGCTGAGTCCAAGAAGCTCTGGAGCACGCTCAACGAACGCACCTACTAATTACAAGTAGATTCACGCGCGTCGGATGTTTCGCCGCGTTCGACGCGCGTATAGGCGGCCTCCGCGGGGTCGCCGGCGCTGTGCTAGCGCTACACCGTATTTGCGCCCGTCGCGCGGTCTCGCCGGGCGTTACAGAGAGGAGCTCATTATGAGCGACATCATGAGGCCGATCCCGTTTTCGCAGCTGATGAACTGGATCATCGAGGAGCACAAGACTCAGGGCGCCGTCTTTGGCGTGCGCAAGATGGTCACGACCAACCAGGAGGGCGCGCTTCCCATTTTTGACGAGCGCATCGAGACTCCGTTTGGCCCGGCCGCCGGTCCCAATACGCAGCTGGCCCAGAACATCGTGGCATCCTACGTGGCCGGTTCCCGCTTCTTTGAGCTCAAGACCGTTCAGGTTATGGACGGCGAGGAGCTCTCCAAGTGTGTGAACAAGCCCTGCATCGTGGCGCAGGACGAGTGCTAC
This sequence comes from Collinsella aerofaciens, assembly GCF_018785265.1. Classification (GTDB taxonomy): domain Bacteria; phylum Actinomycetota; class Coriobacteriia; order Coriobacteriales; family Coriobacteriaceae; genus Collinsella; species Collinsella aerofaciens_AI. The sequence continues at coordinate 113,003 of NZ_WQPK01000045.1, forward strand.
AACTGCGAGTGGTCGACCGAGCTCGAGGTTCCGCAGGCCTTTGCCGAGTACGTGAAGGCATGGTTTGCCTGCCACCTGATCGCTCGCGAGTACGGCCTGGGCAGCCCGGATGGTTTTGTCTTCAACATGTCCGTGGGTTATGACCTCGAGGGCATCAAGAGCCCCAAGGTCGATGCGTACATTGAGGGCATGAAGGACGCCAGCGGCTCCGAGGTTTGGAACGAGTGCCGCACGTGGGCGCTCGCTAACCTGGACAAGTTTGAGAATGTCGATGCCGCGTTTGTCGAGTCCATCCCGGCGCGCGTCTCCAACTCCATTACCGAGTCCACGCTGCATGGCTGCCCGCCGGCGGAGATCGAGCGCATCGCGACCTATCTGATTACCGAGAAGGGTCTCAACACCTACATCAAGTGCAACCCCACGCTGCTGGGCTATGAGTTTGCTCGCCAGCGCCTCAACGAGCTGGGCTTCGACTACATCGTCTTCGACGATACGCACTTCCGCGAGGACCTGCAGTGGGCCGACGCCGTGCCCATGTTCGAGCGCCTGATTGCCCTGTGCGCCGAGCGCGGCCTGGAGTTTGGCGTCAAGCTCACCAACACCTTCCCCGTCGACGTGACGAGGAACGAGCTGCCTTCCACCGAGATGTACATGTCCGGCCGTTCGCTGTTCTCGCTGACCATCGAGGCCGCCCGTCGCATTACCGAGCAGTTCGATGGCAAGCTGCGTATCAGCTACTCCGGCGGTGCCACGGCCTACAACATCCGCGCCCTGTACGATGCCGGTATTTGGCCCGTCACCCTGGCGACCGACGTGCTCAAGCCCGGTGGCTACGAGCGCTTTAGCCAGATGGCCGGCGAGTTCACCGATCTGGACGGCAGGCCGTTTGAGGGCGTCTCTCTCGAGGCCGTGACGGCGATCCAGAACGACTCGCTCACCAACCCGCTCTACAAGAAGCCGCTGCGCCCGCTGCCCGACCGCAAGGTTGCCGGCAAGAGCCCGCTTTCCGACTGCTTTACCACGCCGTGTCGCACGAGCTGCCCCATCCAGCAGGATATTCCCGCCTACCTGGCGGCTGTTGACGAGGGCCGCTACGAGGACGCGCTCAACATCATCATCGAGCGCAACGCTCTGCCGTTCATTACCGGCACCATCTGCCCGCATCCCTGCGGCTGTGCCTGCGAGCGTGCGTTCTACGAGCCCGAGGGCGCCCAGATTCGCGCCAGTAAGCTCAAGGCCGCCCGCGAGGCCATGACCGCCGTGCTGCCCAAGCTGCGTGCCCAGGCCATCGCAAACGACGGCGAGCGCAACGTTGCCGTTATCGGCGGCGGCCCGGCCGGCCTGGCGACGGCGTTCTTCCTGACGCGTGCCGGCGTGCCCGTCACCATCTTTGAGGCCCGCGATTCGCTCGGTGGCGTGGTCCGTCACGTGATTCCCGAGTTCCGCATCGCGAGCGACGATATCTCCCACGATGCCGAGCTCTGCCTAGCCTTTGGCGCCAAGGTGCAGCTCAACGCTCGCGTGGATTCCATCGACGAACTCAAGGCTCAAGGCTTTACCGACGTGGTCGTGGCCACCGGTGCCTGGATGCCCGGCTCTGCGGGCTTGGGCGAGGGCGCCGAGCTCGATGTGCTGGAGTTCCTCGAGGCCGCCAAGAAGGGCGAGAAGCTCGAGCTGGGCGAGGACGTCGTGGTCATTGGCGCCGGCAACACCGCCATGGACGCGGCCCGCGTGGCCAAGCGCCTGGCCGGCGTGAAGAACGTGCGCCTGGTGTATCGCCGCACCAAGAAGCAGATGCCCGCCGACGAGGAAGAGCTCGATCTTGCTCTTGCCGACGGCGTTGAGTTCTGCGAGCTGCTGGCACCTAAGGCGCTCAACGGCGCCGTGCTGACCTGCGACGTTATGGAGCTTGGCGAGCCGGATGCAAGCGGCCGTCGCAGCCCCGCCGCCACGGGCGAGACCATCGAGCTTCCCGCCACCACGGTGATCTGCGCCGTGGGCGAGGGCATCGATGCCAGCCTGTACGATGCCGCGGGCGTCGAGCACGACCGTCGCGGCCGCCTTGCCGCCACCTCCACCGGCGTCGAGGGCGTCTGGGCTGCGGGCGACTGCCGCCGCGGTCCTGCCACCGTGGTCGAGGCCATCGCCGATGCCGCCGAGGTCGCTCGTGCCATCGCCGGCGTGGACTTTAACAAGTACGCCGACTGTAACGAGCAGGCCGGCCGCGAGGACACCTGCTACGAGCGCAAGGGGTCGCTGTGCCGCGACAAGCGCAACTGCACCAAGACCCGCTGCCTGGGCTGCGGCTCGGTGTGCGAGGTCTGCTGCGACGTGTGCCCCAACCGCGCCAACGTTGCCATTAAGGTGCCGGGCCTGGCCAAGCATCAGGTCGTCCATGTCGACGGCATGTGCAACGAGTGCGGCAACTGCGCCGTGTTCTGTCCCTACCAGGAGGGTCGTCCCTACAAGGACAAGCTCACCCTGTTCTGGAGCGAGCAGGACATGGAGAACTCCGAGAACGAGGGCTTCCTGGCGGTGGACGAGGACCACTTTAAGGTCCGCGTGGCCGGCACGGTCCGCACCGTCTCGGTCGATGCCGTCAACACCGGTCTTCCCGAGGCCGTCCGCCTGACCATCAGGGCTGTGCGCGACAACTATTCGTACCTTCTTAAGAAATAGGCGAGTCTCTTATGGCCAAATCCATTCAACATAACGTGGCCTACGTTGCCTGCGGAAGCGGTTGCGCCTCCGCAGGCGGCGACGCCCGCTGCAGCGAAGGCTGCATTGGCTGTGGCGCTTGCGTCGCGGCCTGCCCCCACGGCGCCATTGCGCTGGTCGATGGCATCGCCCGCGTGGATCGCTCCAAGTGCACGGGCTGTGGCCTGTGCGGCATGGCGTGCCCGCAGCGCGTGATTGCCTTCGTTCCCGGCTACCAGAATATCCTGGTGCGCTGCAACAACACCGATAAGGGCGCCATCGCTCGCAAGATTTGCGACACGAGCTGCATCGGTTGCGGCATGTGCGCCAAAAAGTGCCCCGCTGGCGCTATCCGTATCGAGGACAACTGCGCCCATATCGACGGCGTGGACTGCCTATCGTGCGGCATGTGCGCCGTCGTCTGCCCGCATGGCGCCATTCACGACCGCACCGGCATCGCCGCCGGCGTGTAGAAGGGAATCACCATGGCACAGGAATTCACTTTTACCGTTAACGGCGTCGAGCACACGACGACCCAAAACAAGCCGCTGCTGCGCTACCTGCGCGACGACCTGCATATTCACTCCGCCAAGGACGGCTGCTCCGAGGGCGCGTGCGGTACCTGCACCATCCATGTGGACGGTGCGGCCATCAAGGCTTGCGTGCTGACCACCGCTCTTGCCGCCGGACGCGACATCGTGACTGTCGAGGGCCTGCCCGAGGACGTGCGCGAGGCATTTGTGTACGCCTTTGGCGCCGTGGGCGCCGTGCAGTGCGGTTTTTGCATCCCCGGTATGGTCATGGCGGGCGCTGCGCTCATCGCCGAGGATCCCGAGCCCACCGAGGAGCAGATCAAGTACGCCATCCGTGGCAACGTCTGCCGCTGCACCGGCTACAAGAAGATCATCGAGGGTATTTCGCTGGCAGCTGCGGTGCTCCGCGGCGAAAAGCAGATCGACGAGGACTTGGAGCGCGGCGACGACTACGGTGTGGGCAAGCGCGCCTTCCGCATCGACGTGCGCAAGAAGGTACTCGGCGAGGGCAAGTACCCCGACGACATCGACGAGCTCGATCAGCCAGGTCTGACCTACGCCAGCGCCGTGCGCTCCAAGTATCCGCGCGCCCGCGTGCTCTCCATCGACACTTCCAAGGCCGAGGCTCTGCCCGGCGTGGTGGGCATCCTGCGCGCCGAGGACGTGCCGGTCAACCAAGTCGGCCACCTTATCCAGGACTGGGACGTCATGATCGCCCAGGGCGATATCACTCGCTGCGTGGGTGACGCCATCGTGCTGGTGGTTGCCGAGGACGAGGCGACGCTCGAGAAGGCCAAGAAGCTCGTCAAGATCGATTACGAGCCGCTGGAGCCCGTGCGTAACATTGTCGAGGCCAAGGCTGCCGACGCCCCGCGCCTGCACGACAGCTTCTTTGCCTTTGGCAACACGGTGGAGCTCAAGGACAACGTGTGCCAGAGCCGTCACGTGACGCGCGGCGACGCCGCCAAGGCGCTGGCCGAAAGCGCGTTTACCGTAACGCAGCGCTTTACCACGCCCTTTACCGAGCATGCCTTCTTGGAGCCCGAGTGCGCCGTCGCCTTCCCGTACAAGAACGGCGTCAAGGTGCAGTCGACCGACCAGGGTGCCTACGACACGCGCAAAGAGTGTGCCCACATGTTTGGCTGGGATAGCGAACCCGAGCGCGTGGTCGTCGAGACCATGCTCGTGGGTGGCGGCTTTGGCGGTAAGGAGGACGTTTCGGTCCAGCACCTGGCTGCGCTCGCCGCATATAAGTTCCAGCGTCCTGTGAAGTGCAAGCTCACGCGTGCCGAGTCGCTCGCTTTCCATCCCAAGCGCCACGCCATGGACGGCACCTTTACACTGGGCTGCGACGCCGAGGGCAACTTTACCGGCCTGGACTGCGAGATCAACTTTGATACCGGCGCCTACGCGTCGCTGTGCGGCCCGGTGCTCGAGCGCGCCTGCACGCATGCCGTCGGCCCCTACAAGTACCAGAACACCGACATTCGCGGCTTTGGCTACTACACCAACAACCCGCCCGCCGGTGCGTACCGCGGCTTTGGCGTTTGCCAGTCCGAGTTTGCGCTCGAGAGCCTGATCGACCTGCTGGCCGAAAAGGTCGGTTTGGATCCGTGGGAGATTCGCTACCGCAACGCCATCGAGCCGGGCGAGGTTCTGCCCAACGGCCAGATTGCCGACTGCTCCACGGCGCTTAAGGAGACACTGCTCGAGGTCAAGGATGCCTACTATGCGCATCCCGGCCACGCCGGCATCGCCTGCGCCATGAAGAACGCCGGCGTGGGCGTGGGCCTGCCCGATGCCGGCCGCTGCAAGATTCGCATCGAGAACGGCGTGGCCGTGGTCTATGCCGCCACGTCCGACATCGGCCAGGGCTGCAACACCGTCTTTTTGCAGGACGTTGCCGAGGCCTGCGGTCTGCCGCTTCGCTGCATCGCCAACGGCGAGTGCTCCACCGAGAATGCTCCCGACTCCGGCACCACGTCTGGCTCGCGTCAGACGGTCGTGACCGGCGAGGCCGTGCGCGGTGCCGCCTTCCTGCTGCGCGATGCCATGCTTGACATCGAGGCCGGCAAGCCCGCACCCGATACTCCCGTGAGCGCGCATGGCGACGGCGTCAAGATCGAGTATGACGACGGTCGCGCCTATCAGCTGCACACGCAGGAGCTCGTCGCCGGCCAGGGTATGCATCCTCAGGATCCTGCGGCTGCCATCAAGGCGCTCGAGGGATGCGAGTTTGGCTACGTGTATCTGGAGCCGACCGACAAACTGGGCGCCGACGTTCCCAACCCCAAGAGCCACATCTGCTACGGCTTTGCCACGCATGTGGTCATTCTGGACGATGACGGCCGCGTGAGCGAGGTCTATGCCGCGCACGATTCCGGCAAGGTGGTCAACCCCATCTCCATCCAGGGCCAGATCGAAGGCGGCGTGCTCATGGGTATGGGCTATGCGCTTACCGAGGACTGGCCGCTCAAGGACTGCGTACCCCAGGCAAGGTACGGCACGCTCGGGCTGTTCCGTGCGCCCGAGATTCCGGATATCCACGCCATTTACGTGGAGAAGGACGAGCTGTTGCCCGTGGCATACGGCGGTAAGGGCATCGGCGAGATCGCAACGATCCCCACGGCGCCCGCCGTGCAGAACGCCTACCACGCATTCGACGGCAAGCTGCGTCCGGATCTGCCCATGGTGGATACGCCGTACAGCCGCGCTCGTCACCGCGGGTAGAGTAGAGCGCGGACGGCCATCGCTGACGAGCTGTTCGCGCTCAACATCAACTGCATATGCTGCGCTTTTGGCCCCGGCTCCATCGCGAGCCGGGGCCTTTTGTTTGGAGCGGAAACTGTGACCCGGAATTGCCACTCGGAATGGGACGTGCTTTCCGGATGGCATGCTTGGCGGAAACTACGGCCCAGTTTTTGGCTCCAGAACGGGATACATTTTCCGGAACGGTCCACGTGCGGTGATGTACCGCCCCTTTTCGTGCTCCGCTTGTCGAATTACGTTATAGCTAGCTATATTATAGGAAGGTATAATATAGCTAGCTATAACGTAAAGGAAGGATGGCCCTATGTTTATCGGAAGAACAGCGGAAATATCCGAGCTCAATCGACTGTATGGCACGGGCTCCTTTGAGATGCCCGTGATTTACGGCCGCCGTCGTGTGGGTAAAACGCGTCTTATCACAGAGTTCATCCAAGGCAAGAAGGCTATTTACTTTCAAGCTCGTCGTACCAATGCAGAGGCAAATCTGCACGGCTTTAGCCAGGCGATACTTGCGGGTTCGGTTGGTGCTGCAGGCGTGTCGTTTCGTAGTTTTGACGAGGCGTTCGATGCATTGGCTACCATGGCTCGCACGGAACGTTTGATTGTCGTGATTGACGAGTACCCCTATCTCGCCCAATCGAATCCCGAGATCAGCTCGTTGCTGCAAGACAAGATCGATCACCTGTACAAAGAGACCAAGCTCATGCTGATTCTATGCGGCTCGTCTCTTTCGTTTATGGAGGAACAGGTGTTGGGCTACGAGAGCCCACTATACGGTAGGCGTACGGCCCAGTTTAAGATCATGCCGCTTGATTTTACGACGACCCTCGGCCTGTGGCAGAGCATGAGTCGCGAAGACGCTGCAGTTTGCTATGGTATGACGGGCGGCATTCCTGCTTATATCGAGAAAGTCGATCCTGCCGCACCGCTCAAGGACAACATCAAACGTCTTTTTCTTACTCCTACGGGCTATCTCTTTGAGGAGCCGAGTAACCTGCTAATGCAAGAGTGCCGCAATCCCGAGCAATATGATGCGATCGTGCAAGCAATTGCTCAGGGGCGCTCGAAGATCTCGGAGATTGCGAGCTCTACGGGAATCCCTGCGAGCAACGTAAAGAGCTATGTGGATAAGCTGGCGTCGCTTGGGATTGTCGAGCGCGAGCTGCCCCTAAACGAGACGAGCAATAAGCGAGCCGTGTATCTGCTGAGCGATCAGATGTTTAGGTTCTGGTACAAGTTTGTTCCGCAGAACATCGGGCTGATTCAAAACGATATGGCCGAGATGGCGTATAAACGCATTGAGTCGCACGTATCGGATTACATGGGTACGGTCTTTGAGCTTATATGCAGGCAATATGTGTACGAACTCGCGCGCGCAGGCCGGCTCGATGTGGTTCCGGCGAGCGTCGGGCGCTGGTGGGGGACGGATAATCGCACGCATACGCAGGAAGAAATCGACTTAATTGTTGACGATGGCGAGGGCACTGCTCTGTTTGCGGAGTGCAAATGGCGCAATGAACCGGTGGGCGAAGACGTGCTGCAAAAGCTCGTGCACCGAAGCGAGCTCTTTAGACGGCAACGAAAAAGCTATGCACTATTCTCAAAAAGCGGCTTTACGCAGGGATGTCGGGATGCCGCGGATAGCAGGGGAGACGTCAAGCTGATCTCGTTTGCCGAGATGTGCGAGCGGAGATAACCAAGCGCGCTCTGATGTGATGCTCGGAATGGGACGCGCTTTCCCTTTGGCGGAAAGCGCATCCCAGATTTCGGCCTCAGAGTGGGACGCATTTTCCGGTAGAGGCCTGGAGCGGAAAGCACGTCCCAGAATCCGGGCAATTCGCTGGTCCGGTGGTTGAGCAAGCGCCGCGCCAAGGATGCCGAGCGTAAAACCTACAATGAAAACGGCGTAAAAACTGCATTGAGAATGGCGTAATTTCGCAGGATGACGTCGCCCGCTGGTGCTGCAGGAGCGGTGACCTGCAAACCTTGGGTTTTCGGACGAGCTTGCGCGAGAGAGCAGGCCAGTATGTGCGCTCGAAGGCCCGCGTTCGCGTGCGCCCCAAGCGCTACTTCTGTGACCCGTCACTTGCGGCGGCGTTGCTGGGGGGTACCCCTGAGCGGCTGCTTGGCGATATGCAAACGCTGGGGATGCTCTTTGAGAATCTCATCCTGCGCGACGTGCGCGTGTTCCTTTCCACCTACGGCGGTGTCGACAACAGTGTTCATTATTTCCGAGATGAGAAGGGCCTTGAGGTCGATCTGATCGTTGAGCACGACGGGCATTGGGGAGGCGGCGGCGTCGACAGTTCGATAACGCCACCGCTCTGTTTCTAAATCATTGCAATCCCGCGCACGGCACTCAGCAGCTCGTACTCCCTTTGACTCCACTGGCGCAGCTCGACAGCCTCGACGGCATCGCGGCACAGGTCCAGGAACACCTCGGCTCCCTCACAGAAGTACTCACGGGCAAAGGCTCCGGACCCGCTTGCGACACACGCGCCGTCGGCAAAGAGCTTCCAGCTAGACGGCTCGCGCGAGTCGTCTCCGAGCAGCTGAATCTGCAGTACGTGCGGATTGCCGGTAGTGCAAAGCACTCCCTCGAGTTTCTGCACCGTAAAGCGCATCTGGTGGGAGAGCCTGCTCTTGACCATGGCCGAGGCGTAGCCGTTCGGCTTGTCCAGAAGATGCATTCGTTTTGGCTTGGCTGTCAGGTTGTGGAAGTTGCGCTCGCTGCGCACGGAGAAATTGTCCATACGGACTCCTTTCATCGATGTTGGCAGGGCCACCGTGCCTCTTGGCCGGTTGGCGTCGGGATCGTGGAGCCAACTCTCTACCCCGACTCTGGATAAAACGCGCCCACTCCTTGCGGGCAAGAGGAAGTCTATCAGCGTGTACGGACGGAAATCAAACGCCGCCTGCGAAATGACGCGTGAACGGCGTTAGTTTCCCAAGTGATTATTCGGCTTTCATCCGGAAAAGTGTCGAAATGGGCACTTTAAAACTTCGGAAAAGTGTCAAATTCGATAGGCAAATTATCCGGAAAAGTGTAGCTGGATGACAAAACGGCACTTAGAAGTCGGTGCTGGATGCGGGATCCTGCGGCCGCCTTCAGCCCTCGCTACTCGTCGTCCTCGTCGTTGGGGTCGCCCTTGAGGGTGTTGATGTCCAGGTACTGGTTATCGTCCTCTTTTTGCTGGGTCTCCGACTCCGCTTGGGTGGGGCCGCGGAACAGCTGGAATCCCTCAAACGCAATGACGCCGAGCAGGGCAATGACAATGGCGATAAAGGCAACCTTGACTGCCTGCGGAAATTCCGAGAAACGCAGCGCCTTTTCCTTGGCGTAATAATCGGCGAAGCGCTCTTCGCCCGTGCTTTTGGTATACGCCGGTGCGGACGCGGCCTCCGGGTCATATTCCGGTGCAGGCGTGGCAGCGTACGGATCGTTGAGATAATCGCTCGATGCGGTGCCATAATCCTCTGTCTCGATGCGACCGTTGCCAGCATAGTCATCGGAATAATCGGAATATGCCGCACCGCCCTCATAGTCCGCGGCGCCCGTGTTGGCGGCAAAAAGCGGGTTAACTGGAACATCGAGCGCCGGCATGCCGGTAGAGGTCTCATCCAGATCGGCTGCAGCCCAGGAATCGTGGGCAACCTGATGGGCAACGGGCTCATCGAGCCTTGTGACCGGAAGCTTGCGTGCCGCAGGAACAGGTAACTGCTGGGCGTTGTACATAACGGTGCTGTCGGCCGATTTGCCCTGCGTCGCTGCAGCGAGAAATGCCGCCGTCTCGGACGGGTCGCTTGCGGGGCGGGGAGCGGGCGTGGGCGCCGAAGTGGGTGCGGGCGTAGGCGCGGGCGTCGAAACGGGCGACTGCGCAGGAGTCGGCGCAGATGCGGGCTTAGGCGCAAGTGCGGGATTGGGGTTTGACGGGCGAGCCCCGCCGCCCATGAGTTCGTCGGCGGTCCACGGGCGATCATCCATCACGTCGTCAAGGCTTAGCGAAAACAGGTCGTCTTCACCCTCATCGAACATGCGGTGCACATGTCCACCAATTGCCGGAATCAATCCGCGACCGGTGCATGATGCCTTGCTCAACGCCATTCTGTTCCATCCTTTCGAAATACTAATGACATCGATTATATGGAACTTCCCAAGCGGCCCGGTCTTGGATTCGTGCTTTCCAGAACTCGCACCCAAAAGGGGAGGGGCAATCCAGGCGAGTGCCTACTTGTCGCCGGCCGCCGCCTTGGCCTCATTGAGGTAGCTATAGAAGCTGTACTTGGAGATGCCAAAGAACTCGCAGGCGCGCTCGCTCGACTTGGAAATGAGGAAGGCGCCGCGACGGTCGAGGTAGCCAATGGCACGAATGCGCTCGTCTTTGGTCATGAGTGCCGCGGGCTTGCCCACAAACTGCTCGCACTCGTGCAGCAGGTCCTCGAGCAGGTCGCCGATGTTCTTGGTAATGGGCTCGGGCTCGGTATAGCCCGTGCCGCCGGTGCCGGTAAAGGCGTCGAGCGAACGCTCAAAAGCCTTCATAAGCGTAATGTCAAAGTTGATGCCCAAAATGCCGACGGGCTTGCCTTCGTCGTTGCGGATAAAGATGGTCGAGGACTTGAGCAGCTTGCCATCGGTGGTTTTAGTGAGGTACGGCTCGCGGTCGTGTACGTCGGTGCTGCCCTCGTGCATGGACTCAAACACAATATGGCTGGGGCCGTCACCCAGTTTGCGCCCGCTGACGTGGCCGTTTTCGATCACTACGATGGAGTGGTCCACGTCCTCGGTCTCCAGATCGTGGACGACGACTTCGCAGTTGGGGCCAAATTGGAGCGCCAGGCCGTGTGCGAGGCGCTTGTAAAACTCAATCTGTGCGGGGGTCATGGGTGCCTTCCTAAAAATTAGTTTGGGCACACTTTGCCATAAACCACATCTGTTCGCAAACAAATCCATCAACAAGGCAATTCATGACCGTTCGGCGGCGAAAAAGTACCGATTACGGCAACAAACAATTTGTTAGGTTTGCCAATCAAAAAGTGTGATAGAACAGTGCTAACAAACTTTTTGTTTGGCATCCACATAAAAGTTCAGTCGCATGAATGGGAATGGGCTGAAACGCGTATGCGGGAGCCGGCAAGAGAGGACTTAAGGAGTTCACCGTATGGCCGATAAGATCCAGTGGGCGGGCAACACGATGCCCAAGAGCGATGACAAGCACTTGGGAATCATGAGTCTCGACCACGTGAAGAAGGCCCGCGCCTTCCACCAGTCGTTCCCCCAGTACACCGTCACTCCGCTTGCCCGCCTGGACGGCCAGGCTGCGCGCCTGGGTCTGTCCAACCTGTGCGTTAAGGACGAGAGCTATCGCTTTGGCCTCAACGCCTTTAAGGTTCTGGGCGGTTCGTTTGCCATGGCCAACTACATTGCCGACGAGACCGGCAAGGACGTTGCCGAGTGCACCTTCGATTACCTGACTTCCGATCAGCTGGTCAAGGACTTTGGCCAGGCTACCTTCTTTACCGCCACCGACGGCAACCATGGCCGCGGTGTGGCATGGGCTGCCAACAAGCTGGGCCAGAAGGCCGTCGTGCACATGCCCAAGGGTTCCACCAAGCCCCGCTTTGATAACATCGCCGCCGAGGGCGCAACGGTGACCATCGAAGAGGTCAACTACGACGAGTGCGTGCGCATGGCCGCTGCCGAGGCCGACGCCTGCGAGCGCGGCGTCATCGTTCAGGACACCGCCTGGGAGGGCTACGAGAAGATCCCGTCCTGGATCATGGAGGGTTACGGCACCATGGCTTCCGAGGCTGCCGAGCAGCTGCGCGAGATGGCCATCAACCGCCCGACGCACGTGTTTGTCCAGGCTGGCGTGGGTTCGCTCGCCGGCGCCGTGGTGGGCTACTTCACCAACCTGTATCCCGATAACCCGCCCACCTTCGTCGTGGCTGAGTGCGCGCCTGCCGCCTGTCTGTACAAGGGCGCTGCCGCCGGCGACGGCGATCCGCGCATCGTGGACGGCGACATGCCCTCCATCATGGCCGGTCTGTGCTGCGGCGAGCCCAACATTCTGGGCTGGGATATCCTGCGCAACCACGTCACCGCCTTCGTGTCCTGCCCCGACTGGGTCACCGCTCGCGGCATGCGCACCCTGGGCGCTCCCGAGAAGGGCGACCCGCGCGTCATCTCCGGCGAGTCCGGCGCTGTGACCACCGGCCTGGTCGAGACCCTCATGCTCGATCCCGAGTACGCCGAGCTCAAGGAACTCATCGGCCTGGACAAGACGAGCTCCGTGCTCTGCTTCTCCACCGAGGGCGACACCGATCCCGACCAGTATCGCCGCATTGTTTGGGAAGGCGAATATCCCACTTGCTAATCGTTGGGGCGGAGTAAATAGGTATCGCTCCGCCACCTCACAGGTAGATTCCTTCGTTTGAAAGGTTATGAACAATGGCTAAAGAACTCGATTTCGACGCTATCAAGGCTGCTGCTGAGTCCCATCGTGCTGATATGACTCGCTTCCTGCGCGCTATGATCTCCCATCCCTCTGAGTCTTGCGAGGAGGGTGAGGTTGTTGCCTGCATCAAGGCCGAGATGGAGAGCCTTGGTTATGACGAGGTCAAGGTCGACGGCCTGGGCAACGTCATGGGCTTTATGGGCGAGGGCGACAAGATCATCGCCATCGACTCTCACATCGACACCGTCGGCATCGGCAACATCGAGAACTGGGACGCCGATCCCTATGAGGGCTACGAGACCGACGAGATCATCTACGGCCGCGGCGGCTCCGACCAGGAGGGTGGCATGGCTTCCGCTACCTACGCAGCCAAGATGATGAAGGACATGGGCCTCATCCCCGAGGGCTACAAGATCATGGTCGTCGGCACCGTCCAGGAAGAGGACTGCGACGGCATGTGCTGGCAGTACATCTACAACAAGGACGGCATTAAGCCCGAGTTCGTCATTTCCACCGAGCCCACCGACGGCGGCATCTATCGCGGTCACCGCGGCCGCATGGAGATCCGCGTCGACGTTCACGGTACCTCCTGCCACGGCTCCGCTCCCGACCGCGGCGACAACGCCATCTACAAGATGGCCGACATCATCGCCGACGTCCGCGCCCTCAACAACAACGTGTGCGACGAGTCGACCGACATCAAGGGTCTCGTCAAGATGCTCGACCCCAAGTACAATCCCGAGCACTTCGAGGACGCCCGCTTCCTGGGCCGCGGCACCTGCACCGTCAGCCAGATCTTCTACACCAGCCCCAGCCGCTGCGCCGTGGCCGATTCCTGCGCCATCTCCATCGACCGTCGCATGACCGCCGGCGAGACCTGGGAGTCCTGCCTGGACGAGATCCGCAACCTGCCGGCCGCCAAGAAGTACGGCGACGACGTGAAGGTCTCCATGTACATGTACGACCGTCCGTCCTGGACCGGCGAGGTCTACGAGACCGAGGCTTACTTCCCCACGTGGATCAACAAGGAGACCGCTCCGCACGTCAAGGCCCTCGTCGACGCCCACAAGGCCATGTTTGGTGACGAGCGCATCGGCTGTGAGCCCAGCATGGACAAGCGTACCGGTCGCCCGCTGTGCGACAAGTGGACTTTCTCCACGAACTGCGTCTCCATCCAGGGCCGCTACGGCATCCCCTGCGTGGGCTTTGGCCCGGGTGCCGAGTCTCAGGCTCATGCTCCCAACGAGGTCACCTACAAGGACGACCTGGTCACCGCTGCCGCCATGTACGTGGCTGCCCTGAACCTCTACGATCCGAGCCAGGCCGATGGCGACGCCACCGTGTTCCGCGCCGGTCTGACCAACAACAAGATCGATTAGTCCCATTCCTCGATTTTGTTGAGCCGGGGGCCGCTCGTGTCCCCGGCACCCCCTGTTGACTTGGGGCCCGCGGTCGTTATCTCCCATGCTTCCTCAACGGTGGCGGGTCCTCGTCATGGTGCTCTGCATGTTCTAGCCACACGCGCATGCCGGAGCACATCTACTCACTGCGATCGTTTCATCTTTAGAAAGGACATTTCCATGGACGCTAAGTTTACCGAGCTCGTCGAGCAGCTGAACGGCCTCGATTTTAAGGGTATGTACGGCAGCGACTTCCTGCACACCTGGGACAAGACCACCGATGAACTCAAGGCTCTCTACATCGTCGCCGACGCACTGCGCGAGCTGCGTGAGAACAACGTTTCGTCCAAGATCTTCGACTCGGGCCTGGCCGTCTCCCTGTTCCGTGACAACTCCACCCGTACGCGCTTCTCCTTCTCTAAGGCCGCCAACCTGCTCGGCCTCGAGCTGCAGGACCTGGACGAGAAGAAGTCCCAGATTGCTCACGGCGAGACCGTCCGCGAGACCGCTACCATGATCTCCTTCATGGCCGACGTCATCGGCATCCGCGATGACATGTACATCGGCAAGGGCGACGCCTACATGGCCGAGGTCTCTGAGTCCGTGCAGCAGGCCTACGAGGACGGCGTTCTGGATCACCGTCCCACGCTCATCTCCCTGCAGTCCGATTCCGACCACCCCACGCAGTCCTCTGCCGACATGCTCTACCTCATCAACGAGTTTGGCGGCCTCGAGAACCTCAAGGGCAAGAAGGTTGCCGTCACCTGGGCCTATTCGCCCTCTTACGGCAAGCCGCTGTCCTGCCCGCAGTCGCTGATCAGCCTGCTGCCCCGCTTTGGCATGGACGTCACCCTGGCTCACCCCGAGGGCTATGACCTCATGCCCGAGGTCGTCGAGCGCGCCAAGGGCTACGCCGCCGAGTCCGGCACCACCTTTAAGCAGGTCAACACCATGGCCGAGGCCTTCGAGGGCGCCGACATCGTGATCCCCAAGAGCTGGGCTCCGTTTGCCGCCATGGAGAAGCGCACCAACCTGTACGCCGAGGGCGACGACGCCGGCATCGCAGCGCTCGAGAAGGAGCTGCTCGCCCAGAACGCCACCCATCAGGACTGGTGCTCCACGACCGAGCTCATGGAGAAGACTGCCAACGGCCAAGACACCATCTTTATGCACCCGCTGCCCGCCGACATCTCCGGTGTTTCCTGTGAGCACGGCGAGGTTAACGCCGACGTCTTCGACATGCACCGCGTGGGCATGTACAAGGAGGCCAGCTACAAGCCGTACGCCATCGCTGCCATGATGTTCCTGCAGAAGGTTGCCGATCCCGCCGCTACCCTCAAGGCCCTCGACGAGCGCAACACCGCCCGTTGGCTCCAGGCCTAAAGCCGGGTTGAGGTAAGCCATGTAAAGGGGGCGCTCTGCCAACCGGCGGGGTGCCCTTTTTTGCATCGCGGGCGTGCGGGATAAGCGCTTTCGATGTGGATGCCCGCGGCGCGAGTTATGGGTACGATGGTTTCGGGGGAGGTATCACCATGAGACTTGGATGCGTCATTATGGCTTCGGGCGAGGGCAAGCGGTTTGGCTCTAACAAGATGCTTGCCGATATCTATGGCGAGCCGCTGATTGCCCGGGCCATCGATTCGGTTCCCCGGGGCTTTGACGTCGTGGTTTCGACGCGTTGGCCCGAGGTCGCTCAGATTTGCGAGGACAAGCATTGCCCGTGCGTTCTGCACGATGGCGAGCTGCGCAGCGAAAGCGTCCGTGCGGGCCTTTCGTGGGGAGTCGAACGCAACTGGAAAGGTTGCCTCTTTTTGCCGGGCGACCAGCCGCTTGTGAGCACGGACTCTTTTGAGGCCATGGTTCGCGCGTTTGACGAGCGTGGCCGCAAACATCCGGTGCGTTTGGCGTGCAACGGTGAGCCTTCGAGCCCGGTGCTCTTTCCGGCGGAACTATTCGATGCACTCATGCGTCTTGAGGGCAAGGACGGCGGGGGCTCGATTCTCAAGGACCGTACCGACGTGGTGCTGGTCGAGGCGCGTGCCTACGAGCTGTGGGATGTCGATACCGCAGAGGGACAGCGACGCATAACGGAGCATATCGCGGCCTGCTCGTATTTTGATCGCGTGGCCAACTGTATTAATCAATAAGGAGCAACATGATCATCATCAAAAACGGCGCGCTCGTGACGCCCCAGGGGCTTCGCCGCGCCGATCTTGCCATGGAGGGCGACAAGATTGTGCGGATTGCCGCGGCGATTGAGCCGGCCGAGGGCGATACCGTCGAGGACGCCGCGGGCTGCTGGGTGTTTCCCGGCTTTATCGACGGCCACACGCACATGCAGTGCTGGACTGGCATGGATTGGACAGCCGATAGCTTTGAAACCGGCACGCGTGCGGCTGCCTGCGGCGGTACGACGACCATCGTGGACTACGCGACGGCTGATCGCGGCGTGACCATGCCCGATGCCTTGGCCGAGTGGCATCGCCGTGCCGACGGAACCTGCACGGCCAACTACGCCTTTCATATGGCACTCGCCGAGTGGAATGAACGCAACCGCGCCGATCTTTCGGCTATGCGCGAGGCGGGCGTATCGTCGTTTAAGACCTACTTTGCCTACGATCATTTGCGCCTGGACGATGCCGAGACGCTCGAGGTGCTCGAGGGGCTCAAGCGTATTGGCGGCATACTGTGCGTGCATTGCGAGAACGGTACGCTGGTGAATGAGCTGCAGAAGCGCGTGTACGAGCAGGGGATTCATGGGCCCGAGGGGCATGCGCTCAGCCGCCCGGACGTGTGTGAGGCCGAAGCCGTGAGCCGCCTGCTGTATCTGGCGCACCTGGCCGGCGACGCCCCAGTCAACGTGGTGCACCTTTCGACCAAGTTGGGGCTCGGGGCCATTCGTGCTGCCAAAGCGCGCGGGCAGAAGAATATCTATGTCGAGACCTGCCCCCAATATCTGATGCTTGACGACACCTGCTATCTGGAGCAGGGCGAGGACGGCTTTGCGGGCGCCAAGTACGTGATGAGCCCGCCGCTGCGCCATGCCGGTGACCGTGCGGCACTGCGCGAGGCGCTTGTGGCCGGCGAGATCGATACGATTGCGACCGATCATTGCAGCTTTAACCTGCACGGGCAAAAGGACCGCGGGCGCGACGATTTCCGCGCGATTCCCAACGGCGGGCCCGGCGTGGAGCATCGTCCCGTCGCGATTGCCACGAGCTTTGAGGGACAGCTGGGACCCGAGGACCTCTGCCGCTTGATGAGCGAGAACCCGGCGCGCGTCTTTGGCATGTATCCGCGCAAGGGCTGTCTTGCCGAGGGCTCCGATGCCGACGTGTGCGTGTGGGATCCCAAGGCGCGCTGGACGATCAGCGCCGCGACGCAGCATCAGGCCGTGGACTACACGCCGCTCGAGGGTTTTGAGGCACATGGCCGCGCCAAGGCTGTTTACGTCAACGGCGTGCTGGTGGCGCGCGATGGCGAGCCCACCGGAGCTCAGCCCGGTCGCTACGTGCCCCGCTAACGGGGACGACGCCAAATTAGCTACCCTTTGAGGCTGGTGGTGATGATGGAACGGCCGAGGGCTGCTTCGAAGCGATCTGCCATCGTTGGGTCGGCAAGCGTGTCGACTTGGTTGAGCATGATGCGGGCATTGTTGAGGTTCAGCATCCGCAGCTCGGCATTGAGCACCTGGGCGACGCGCTCTGGGGTGGCAGTGTCGGTGAGCTCGCAGCCGCAACGCTCGCAAAAGAGCTCGGGGCGGTGGACAACCTCGGCGACGGGTTTGCCCAGTCCCGAGGCGCCGACGACCCAGACAACGTTTGCCGTGGCGGCGGGAATTACCGGCTCCCAGGCGGCATGCGCCTTGAGCGGGAGTCGCTTGCTACCGTCTGCCTCGGCCAACACATAGTCAAAGCGCTGTGCCAGCTCGCCGAGTGGCTCGGCGGGGGCGGAGAGCTTGCCTGTCTCCGGGTCCAAGATGCCTGCCTGGCAGATGCCTCCGCGTGCAAGCCCCGCGCAGGCCTCGCAGGTGCAGCCTGGGGCGTGTGGGGCACCTGGCTTCCAAGGCGCGGCGTCCAGGCGACGATTCGACCCGTCCCATGGCACGCCGGCAACGGGAAGCATATGCGTGGTGGTGCAGAGGAGCACGCGGCCGCCAGCGCGCATAAGCTCAAGGCCGAGCGTCTTCAGCAAGGTCGACTTGCCTCCACTGCCGATAATTGCGGTAATGCCCGGCTCGATCTTGAGCGCGGAGGCAAGGTTTCCGCTCGTCGTTTCCATCTGTTCACCGCCGTATAATACTGTGATAATAAATAATCATCAGAGTAGCGGTCGAACCGCATTTGCTCTGCTCAAACCGTAGCACAGGGAGGTGTCCCGGGAATGCTCGTTTATGTTCGCGGCGCCGGCGATATCGCCACGGGCGTCGCCGCTCGCTTGGTGCGCGCCGGCGTGTCGGTCGTTATGGCCGATATCGCGGTTCCCACGTGCATCCGCCGCACAATCAGTTTTTGCGAGGCTATTCGCTTGGGCGAGGTCGAGGTCGAGGGCATTCGCGCTCGCTTGGCACAGACGCCGGCAGAGGCGCTTGCAATTACCGAGGCTGGAGACGTCGCCGTTGTGGTGGACCCCCAGGCCAAGATGCTCGGCGAGCTGAAACCCGCTGCCGTGGTCGACGCGATTCTGGCTAAGCGCAACCTGGGTACCACGCGCGACATGGCGCCTGCCGTCATCGCCGTGGGGCCGGGCTTTACCGCGCCGGTTGACTGCGACGCCGTGGTCGAAACCATGCGCGGGCATTTCCTGGGCCGTGTCATTACCCAGGGTTCGCCCCAACCCAACACGGGCGTGCCGGGCATTATCGCTGGCTATGGAAGAGAGCGCGTTATCCACAGCCCCGCCGCCGGCGTGTTTCGGTCCGACCGCGCGATCGGCGACATCGTGAGCGCCGGAGACGTGATTGGCTACGCGGGCGATTCGCCCATGTGCACGCAGATCGATGGCTGTCTGCGCGGGCTTTTGGCGAACGGCGTGCAGGTGACTGAGGGCTTTAAATGCGCCGATGTCGATCCGCGCGGCGATGCCAGCTATATCAACTACATTTCGGACAAGGCGACGTCGGTCGGCGGCGGTGTGCTCGAGGCACTCGCCATGCTCATCGGTGTATTCCAGGGATAGGAAATTGCAATGGAAAAGCTCGATGTGGTGAATGCGGCGCTTGCCGCCCTGCGTGCTGGCGAGACGTGCGAGCTCGTGGTCGTGGCCGGCACGGCGGGGTCGTCGCCGCGCGGCGTGGGCGCATGGATGACCGTCTTTGCCGATGGAAGCCAGGCGGGCACTATCGGCGGCGGCAAGATTGAGCTCTTTGCGCTGAATGAGGCGCGCGAGCTGCTGGCCGGGGGTAAATCGCGTCTGGTCCGCTACACCATGGGCGGCGAGAACTCCGATACCGGCATGATCTGCGGCGGAGCTATCTGCTTGTGCTATCTGCACCTGGACGAGACCAAGGTACCGTTGTTCCAGGAAATTGCCGACGTCTTGGCGTATCGACGCATCGGCGACTTCGTCATTGACTTTGAGCCGTTTATCGCAAGCGCGCTCGAGGGCGATGTGGCCGAGTACCATGGCGAGGCATCGCGCCATACCATTGCGGGCTGCCCCGGGCTTTCACTGGTGGAGGAGGGGAGTAACGTCACCTACACTAACGCCGCCTCCGAGATTCCTCCCGCGCACATCGAGACGCTCTGCCCCGAGGGCCTGACCTATATCTTTGGCTGCGGCCACGTGGGCGCCGCGACGGCGCGGGTGCTCATGGCGGCGGGCTTTGCCGTCGTGGCGTGCGACGACCGCCCCGGCACGCTGACCCCCGATTGGGTGCCCGGTGTCTACGACCGTCGTCTGGTCGACTACAAGAGCCTGAGCAAGCAGTGCCCCATCGGCCCGCGCGACCTGGTGGTCGTCGCCACGGCGGGTCACAAGTCCGATATCGACGTGGTGATTCAGGCCATGCGCGCCAAGCCTGCCTACCTGGGCTGTCTGGGTTCGCGCCGCAAGACGGCCTTTGTGCGTGCCCGCCTGGAGCAGGAAGGCTTTACGCAGGACCAGATCGACGAGCTGCACCTTCCGATCGGCGTCGCCATCGAGGCCGAGGACCCCGAGGAGATCGCCATCTCCATCGCCGCCGAGATGATCCACCTGCGACGCACCAAACTCGTCCCCCGCAAGCGCTAATCGCATCCCCACCAATAAGTTGCGGTGAAATACGGATTGTTTAAGCCTGTTAGGTCGCCCAACAGTCCCTATTTCACCGCAACTGCTTTTTGGGACCCATTTGTGCGGGGGAGTTGTGGAGTTGTGCAGGCAGACGAGGTTTTTCTGGAAATACGCTCCCGATGCGCGTATAGTACCGATTGTTTTGTCGGCTCCTGCTGCGTCGAGTCCAAACCGCGAAATGCCATGAGCGGCGCGGATGCAGCCAGGAGGCACGAGGACAACCCATCGTGGCCACGCCCCGTGCTTAAAACCCCAAGAAGGAGTGAACAATGGCAGAAGAGAAGTATGTGCCGCGTCTGAAGACCAAGTACAACAACGAGGTCAAGCAGCAGCTTCAGGAAAAGTTCCAGTACGAGAACGTCATGATGATCCCCAAGTTTGAGAAGATCGTCGTGAACATGGGTGTCGGCGAGGCCGCTACCGATTCCAAAGCCATCGACGGTGCCGTGCGCGACCTGCGCGCCATCACCGGCCAGCAGCCGATGATCACCCGTGCCCGCAAGTCCATCGCTACCTTCCGCCTGCGCGCTGGTATGCCGATCGGCTGCAAGGTTACCCTGCGTGGCGACCGTATGTGGGAGTTCTTCGATCGTCTGACCTCCGTCGCGATCCCCCGTATCCGCGACTTCCGCGGCATCTCCGCCAAGAGCTTCGACGGCCGTGGTAACTTCTCCATGGGCGTCACCGAGCAGCTCATCTTCCCCGAGATCGACTTCGACTCCGTCGATCACCAGCGTGGTATGGACATCACTTTCGTGACCACCGCCAACACCGATGAGGAGGCCAAGGCCCTTCTGGACGCCTTCGGTTTCCCGTTCAAGAAATAGGTTCACCTGCCCTATAAGCGCCGTTCCCACAAGGGGGCGGCGCTTGGGGCGAACAATACTCTATGTGAGGAGGATATAAGTGGCTAAGACATCGATGATCGTCAAGTGCAATCGCAAGCAGAAGTTCTCTACTCGTGAGTACACGCGCTGCCAGCGCTGCGGCCGTCCGCACTCTGTGTACCGCAAGTTCGGCCTGTGCCGTGTCTGCTTCCGTGAGCTTGCACTCAAGGGCGAGCTTCCCGGCGTTAAGAAGGCCAGCTGGTAAGTCACTACCAGCGTTTCAAGCATCAGTTTGGAACAGGGAAAACGCGCTAAATAGGCTTTGCCGTTAAGGGCGGCGAAGAACCAAGAGCACGTGTTCATCAAGAACGAAGGAGAATCTGTATGAACCTTACAGACCCGATCGCAGATATGCTTACGCGCATCCGTAACGCTAACTCTGTGAACAAGGCCACGGTCTCCATGCCGAGCAGCAAGAAGCTCGTCGAGATCGCTCGTGTTCTGCACGAGGAGGGCTACATCGAGGGCTACGATGTCGAGGACACCGTTCCCCAGAAGACTCTGCACATCACGCTTAAGTATGGTCCCAAGAAGGCTAAGGTCATCAACGGCATCCGCCGCATTTCCAAGCCGGGCCTGCGTAAGTACACCGGCGTTGCCGACATGCCCCGCGTCCGCGGTGGCCTTGGTACCGCCATTATTTCCACCAGCCATGGCGTTATGACCGACCGCGATGCTCGCAAGCACAACGTCGGCGGCGAGATCATCGCTTTCGTCTGGTAATTCGCTCGGTAGGTAGAAGGAAAGGAGATCACCGTGTCTCGTATCGGTAATAAGCCTGTCCAGATTCCCGCCGGAGTCGAAGTGGCAGTCAACGGCAACAACGTTGTCGTCAAGGGCCCCAAGGGCCAGCTCGAGCTCGATGTCTTTGAGAAGCTCGCTATCAACGTCGAGGACAACGTCCTCACCGTTTCCCGTCCCGACGACGAGCGTGAGACCCGTGCCCGCCACGGCCTCACCCGCGCCCTCATCCACAACATGGTTGTTGGCGTTTCCGAGGGCTTCGAGAAGAAGCTCGAGCTCGCCGGCGTCGGTTACCGCGTGCAGCAGAAGGGCAAGAACCTCGAGTTCTCCCTGGGCTTCTCGCACCCCGTGATCGTCGAGGCTCCCGAGGGCATCACCTTCGAGGTTCCCGACAACACCCACGTGAACGTCAAGGGTATCAACAAGCAGCAGGTCGGTCAGATCGCCGCTGAGATCCGCGGCCATCGTCCTCCCGAGCCTTACAAGGGCAAGGGTATCCACTATGTTGGCGAGCACATCCGCCGCAAGCTGGGTAAGGCCGCCAAGTAGTCGTAACTGACTCACTCGCATAAGACCAGCACCCCGTTAGGTGCTGGCAAGATCAACCTTTTTAGGAGTTTACGTATGAACAAGCATAAGGCGAAGCTGGAAGGCCTCAAGCGTCGTCAGCGTCGTGTTCGCGGCAAGGTCTCGGGTACCGCCGAGCGTCCGCGTCTTCGCGTGACCCGTACTAACGCCAACATCTATGCCCAGATCATCGACGACAGCAAGGGCTCCAGCCTGACGCTCGTCTCCGCCTCGACCCTCGAGGCCGAGTTCAAGGGCACCCACACCTCGAACAAGGAGGCTGCGGAGAAGGTCGGTCAGCTCGTTGGCAAGCGTGCCATCGAGGCCGGCATCACCAAGGTCGCTTTCGATCGTGGTGGCCGTATCTACCATGGCCGCGTCAAGGCCCTCGCCGACGGTGCTCGTGCCGCCGGTCTCGAGTTCTAGGAGGTATGTAGCACATGGCTCGTAATCAGAAGCAGCAGCGCGAGGCCTCCGAGTTCGAGGAGCGCGTCGTTTACATCAACCGCGTGTCGAAGACCGTCAAGGGTGGTCGTCGCATGAGCCTCGTCGCTCTCGTCGTCGTTGGCGACGGCAAGGGCAACGTCGGCGTTGGCATGGGCAAGTCCGCTGAGGTGCCCATGGCCATCTCCAAGGCGTCTCTCGATGCCAAGAAGAACATGTTCCACGTGCCGGTGACCGAGCAGGGCACCATTCCGCACGAGGTTCTCGGTCACTTTGGTGCCGGCCGCATCATCATCAAGCCCGCTGTCGAGGGTACCGGCGTTATCGCCGGCGGCGCTGTGCGTCCCCTCTTCGAGCTTGCTGGCATCAAGAACGTCCTGTCCAAGTCCCTCGGTACCGACAACGGCCTCAACATCATCAAGGCTGCCGTCGAGGGCCTCAAGGAGCTCTCCAGCCCTGAGGACGTCGCGGCTCGCCGTGGCCTGACGGTCTCCGAGATGTTCGTCGGTAAGGAGAACTAAGCATGGCTGACACCATCAAGATCAAGCAGGTCCGCAGCACCAACGGTTGCAAGCAGGACCAGGTCCGTACTGTCCGTGCCCTCGGTCTCCACAGGATCCGCGAGGTTCGCGAGATTGCTGACAACGAGTCCGTCCGCGGCATGATCTTCAAGGTCAAGCACCTTGTCGAGATTGTAGAGGAGTAGCAAATGCAGCTTCACGATCTTACTCCCGCGCCCGGTTCCACCAAGAACCGCAAGCGCGTCGGCCGTGGCAATTCTTCGGGTCACGGCACCACTTCTGGCCGCGGTCAGAAGGGCCAGGGTTCCCGCTCTGGCGGCACCAAGGGTGCCGGCTTCGAGGGTGGCCAGACTCCGCTGGCTATGCGCCTGCCCAAGCTTCCGGGCTTCCGCAACCCCCGTCGTATCGAGTACACCGCTGTTAACGTTGAGCGTCTCGAGCGCAAGTTCGAGGACGGCGCTGTGATCGACGGTGCCGCTCTTAAGGCCGCTCGCATCACCAAGAGCGAGTTCGAGCCCGTCAAGGTGCTCGGCAATGGTGAGCTCACCAAGAAGTTCACGGTCAAGGTCGACAAGGTCAGCGCTTCTGCGCAGGCCAAGATCGAGGCCGCCGGCGGAAAGGTCGAGCTGCCGTGCTAAATGGTCTTAAGAATGCTTTCCGCATCAAAGAATTGCGCGAAAAGATTCTTTTTACCATAGCTATGCTCGTCGTGTACCGCATTGGTGCGCACGTTCCTGTGCCCGGCATTCCCTTCCAGGGGATGCTGGGCCTTTTCTCGACCGATAACAATTCGGTCGCCGCAGGTGCTATGGCCCTCCTGAATCTTTTCTCTGGTGGCGCGTTGAGCTATGTTTCGGTGTTCTCCCTGGGCATCATGCCTTACATCACCAGCTCGATCATCCTCCAGATGCTCCAGGCCGTTGTGCCTTCCCTGCATGAGCTTGCCCGCGAGGGCGAGGTCGGTCAGACCAAGATTACGCAGTATTCGCGTTACCTCACTCTGGCTCTGGCAATCCTCAACTCCGTGGGTTACCTCTTCCTCTTTAAGAGCTTCGGCATCAGCTTTACTGGCGCCGGCGCTCCCGAGATCATCTTCGACCTCATGATCGTCGGCACGCTCACCGCGGGCGCCATGCTGATCATGTGGATTGGTGAGCTCATCACCCAGCGCGGTATCGGCAATGGCATGTCGCTGATCATCTTCG
Source organism: Collinsella aerofaciens (assembly GCF_018785265.1). Classification (GTDB taxonomy): domain Bacteria; phylum Actinomycetota; class Coriobacteriia; order Coriobacteriales; family Coriobacteriaceae; genus Collinsella; species Collinsella aerofaciens_AI. The sequence continues at coordinate 137,498 of NZ_WQPK01000045.1, forward strand.
CGAACATCATGGCCGGCCTGCCGCAGGCGATCTTCTCCAGCACCGAGGGCAATGCCGGTGGCATCATCACCATGGTGATCATCTGCGCCATCATCTTGCTGGTCATCCCGCTGATTGTTTTCCTTGAGCGCGGCCAGCGCCGCATCCCGGTCTCCTACGCTAAGCGCGTCGTGGGCCGTCGCATGATGGGTGGTCAGACCACCTACCTGCCCATCAAGGTCAACACCGCGGGCGTCGTGCCGATCATCTTCGCTTCGGCGCTGCTGTACTTCCCGGCCCAGATTGCCGTGTTCTTCCCCGGCATCGGCTGGATCCAGGCAGTTGCCTCTGCGCTTTCGACCGGTTGGCTCAACTGGGTGCTTAACGTTGTCCTCATCGTGTTCTTCGCGTACTTCTACACCTCCATGGTGTTCAACCCCGATGACACGGCCGACAACCTTAAGAAGCAGGGCGGCTTTATTCCGGGCGTCCGTCCGGGTAGGGCTACCGCGGCCTACATCAAGAACGCGCTCAACAAGATCACGCTTCCCAGCGCTGTCTTTTTGGCGCTCATCGCCATCGTGCCTTCGATCATCTTCTCCTTCACGGGTAACCAGCTGATCCAGGCATTTGGCGGCACGTCCATCCTCATCATGGTCGGCGTCGTGCTCGACACGGTCGATAAGCTCGAAGGCCAGATCAAGATGTATGATTACGATGGATTCTTTAAATAGGCTAGAGGAGGATTGCTCATGAACCTCGTATTGCTCGGAGCTCCGGGTGCCGGTAAGGGCACCGTCGCACAGGAGCTCGTCGCCGAGTTTGGCGTCGCTCACATTTCCACGGGCGACCTGCTGCGTGCTGCCGTCAAGGGTGGCACCGAGCTTGGTATTCAGGCTAAGAAGTACATGGACGCTGGCGAGCTTGTTCCCGACCAGCTCGTGATCGACCTTGTCAAGGATCGCCTTGCCGCCGATGACGCCCAGCAGGGCTTCATCCTCGATGGCTTCCCGCGCAACACCGCCCAGGCTGTGACGCTCGATTCCGAGCTCTCCGCCATGGGTCGCGAGATCGACTGCGCCCTTCTGGTCGATGTGGCCCCCGAGGTCATCATCGATCGTCTGTCTTCGCGTCGCACCTGCCGCGCCTGCGGTTACACCGGCACCGCTGCCGATGCCACCTGCCCCAAGTGCGGCGGCGAGATGTATCAGCGCGACGACGACAAGCCCGAGACCATCAAGAACCGTCTCGACGTCTACGAGAAGTCCACGAGCCCGCTCGTCGACTACTATCGTGGTCAGGGTCTGCTCAAGTCGGTCAACGGTGACCAGGCTCGCGAGACCGTGTACGGGGATGTCAAAGAGGCTCTCGGTCTATGATCAAGATTAAGTCTGCAACGCAAATTGAGCAGATGAAGAAGGCAGGAGCGCTATCTAAGATGGCGCTCCGCCACGTTGGAGCCATGGTTCGCCCCGGCGTGTCGACCTTCGAGCTCGATCAGCTTGCCGAGCAGATTATCCGCATGCATGGCGGCACCCCGGCCTTTAAGGGTTACGGCGGCTTCCCGGGGACCATTTGCGCTTCGATCAACGATGCCGTGGTTCACGGTATTCCCAACCCCGATATGATCCTGCGCGATGGCGATATCATCTCCATCGATACGGGAGCTGTCGTTGACGGTTGGGTCGGCGATAACGCTTGGACGTTTTTCGTCGGCACCCCCACCCCCGAGGCCAAGGCCCTGTGCGAGGTTACGCGCGATTGCCTAAAGGCTGCCATCGAGCAGGCTGTTCCCGGTAACCATATCGGGGACGTCGGGTATGCTGTTCAGTCCCTCGCCGAGTCTCACGGTTACGGCGTGCTTCGCGATTACGTGGGGCATGGCATTGGCCGCGTGATGCACGAGGACCCCAACGTTCCTAACTATGGAAAGAAGGGGAGGGGCGTTCGCCTCCAGGCTGGTATGGTCATCGCCATCGAGCCGATGGTTACGATGGGTTCCAATCATGTGAGCACGGGCTCCGATGGTTGGATCGTTACGACCAACGACCACCTGCCCGCCGCGCACTACGAGAACACCGTCGCCATTACCAATGACGGCCCGGTGATTCTTACCACGGATGCCCAAGGTGCTTGGTGTTCGCTCCAAGGCGGAGAAATGTAAAAGTCGCCGCCCCCTGATGCCCAACCTCGCCTTTCAATTTCGAAGGCATGACCCCAAGGTCTATGCCTTCTCATTTCAAGGCGATCTTGGGCATCAGGGAACGGCTTTGTTTTACATTACAAATGTAACAAGTTCCACTTAGTTGTGGAGCCATTACGAAGTTATTACGATGCGTGCATACGTGTTGTAGAATACTCAATCGCTGTCGTTTTCTAGAGAAAGATGATTGCTTGTGAAGAAGGAAGACGCAATTGAGCTCGAGGGTACGGTAAAGGAACCGCTGCCCAACGCCATGTTTAAGGTCGAGCTCGAGAACGGTCATTCGGTTCTGTGCAATATTTCTGGCAAGATCCGAATGAATTACATCCGCATTCTCCCCGGTGACAGGGTTGTCGTGGAGCTTTCCCCGTACGACCTGACCCGCGGTCGCATCACCTATCGCTATAAATAGCGACACGCATACACGCTCTTTTCCGACTGCAGGCTTAGCTCAACCTACGGTCGGTTTGCGTGTGAAGACCAGCCATAGTTTTAAACGCCTGCGGCTGGGCGAGTAGATAGTAGGGAAGTAGTTTGAGCGCTACCGAAAGGAAGAACGATGAAGGTACGTCCTTCGGTCAAGAAGATGTGCGATAAGTGCAAAATCATTAGGCGCCATGGCAAGGTCCTCGTCATTTGCGAGAACCCCCGTCATAAGCAGCGTCAGGGTTAAGAGAGGAGACTACGTTGGCCCGTATTAATGGTGTCGACCTCCCGCGTGAGAAGCGCGTTGAGATCGGTCTGACCTACATTTACGGCATCGGCCGCACCACTGCGACGAAGATTTGCGTCGAGTGCAACGTTAACGTGGACACGCGCGTTAAGGACCTCACCGAGGATGAGGTTAACGCCATCCGCGATTATATCGATAAGAATCAGATCATGGTTGAGGGCGACCTCCGCCGTGAGCGCAACCAGAACGTCAAGCGCCTTATGGACATCGGCTGCAACCGCGGCCTTCGTCACCGCAAGGGCCTCCCGGTCCGCGGCCAGCGCACCCACACTAACGCTCGTACCCGCAAGGGCCCGAAGCGTCAGATCGGTGCTAAGAAGAAGAAATAAGGAGCGCTAGATAGATGGCTACTGCTAAGAAGAACGTTCGCGCTGCCCGTCTGAAGCGCGCGGACCGTAAGAACATTTCCGTGGGCCAGGCTCACATTCGTTCTACGTTCAACAACACGATCGTTTCGATCACCGATCCCCAGGGCAACGTCATTTCCTGGAAGTCGGCTGGCCAGGTGGGCTTCAAGGGCTCCCGTAAGTCCACGCCGTTCGCTGCCCAGATGGCTGCCGAGGCTGCTGCCAAGCAGGCCATGGAGCACGGTATGAAGAAGGTTTCCGTCTTCGTCAAGGGCCCCGGCTCCGGTCGTGAGACCGCCATCCGCTCCCTCCAGGCTGCTGGCCTCGAGGTCTCGAGCATCCAGGACAAGACCCCCATTCCGCACAACGGCTGCCGCCCCAAGAAGCGTCGCCGCGTGTAACTGAAAGGATCGTATCAATATGGCAATCGACAGGACTCCTGTTCTTAAGCGCTGCCGTCAGCTCGGGATCGATCCCGCTGAGCTCGGTTACAGCAGCAAGAAGGAATCTATCCGTCAGCCCAAGCGCCGTCGCAAGGAATCTGAGTACGGCATGCAGCTGCGTGAGAAGCAGAAGGTCAAGTTCATCTATGGCGTTCTGGAGAAGCAGTTCCACGGCTACTTCAACAAGGCCCGTAAGATGAACGGCGTCACCGGTGAGAACCTCATGATCATTCTTGAGTCTCGCCTCGACAACGTCGTCTTCCGTCTGGGCTTCGCTCGCACCCGCAAAGAGGCTCGTCAGTCCGTCCGTCACGGTCACTTCACCGTGAACGGCAAGCGCGTGGACATTCCGTCCTACCGCGTCAAGGCCGGCGACGTCGTCGCTGTCGGCGAGAAGTTCCGTGACCTCCTCCCCATCAAGGAGGCCCTGATTTCCTCCGAGCGCTTTGAGGTCCCTGGCTGGCTCGAGGTCGATATCGAGAAGCTGTCTGGTAACGTGCTCGCTCTGCCGACGCGTGAGCAGATCAGCGGTGATATCAACGAGCAGCTCATCGTCGAGCTCTACTCTAAGTAGTCCATCCGGGCTGCTGAGGCTGGAGGTAATACATGTCAGAATTCATTAGGCCTCAGGTTCAGGTCGAAGAGATCAACGAGACCTCTGCTCGTGTCTCCGTCGAGCCGCTCGAGCGTGGCTACGGCGATACGCTGGGTAACTCGCTTCGTCGTGTTCTTCTGTCCTCGCTCGAGGGTGCCGCCGTCGAGGCCATTCAGATCGATGGTGCGCAGCACGAGTTCATGACCATCCCTAATATGGTCGAGGATGTCACCGACATCGTCCTGAATGTCAAGGGTCTTGTCTTCAGGGCTCTCGGCACGACCGACGAGGCGACCGCCACCATCTCGGTTGACGGCCCCTGCGAGGTCACCGGTGCGGACTTCTTTATTCCGTCCGAGTTTGAGCTGGTCAACCCCGAGCAGCACATTGCTACGCTCACCGAGGGTGGCCATCTCACCATGAGCATGCGCATCGGCTATGGCCGCGGCTATGTCTCTGGCGAGGCTAACAAGCGTGACAACGATCCCATCGGTGTGATCAACGTCGACTCGCTGTACTCGCCGGTGTCCCGTTGCGCCAAGCTCGTTGAGGCTTGCCGTGTCGGCCAGCATACCGACTACGACCGCCTTGTCCTCGAGATCGAGACCAACGGTTCCATCGCTCCGCGCGACGCCGTGGTCCAGGCTGCCAATATCATCAACCAGCATATGGCCGCCTTTATGAACCTTGCCGAGACCCCCGAGGTCGAGGAGGAGGCTTCGATCTTCGCTCCCGAGGTCACCAACGACAACGCCGAGCTGGACAAGCAGATCGAGGATCTGGACCTTTCCGTCCGTTCCTACAACTGCCTTAAGCGCGCCAGCATTCACTCGGTCCGTCAGCTCGTTGAGTTCTCGGAGAACGATCTGCTCAACATCCGTAACTTCGGTGTTAAGTCGATCGAGGAAGTGAAGGACAAGCTTGAGTCCATGGGCCTGAGCCTGAAGGCTTAATGCTTCGCATATTTGAGGAGAAACTAGACCATGCGTCACAACGTTAAGAAGGGCCTGAAGCTCGGCACCGATGCGAGCCACACCAAGGCCATGAAGAAGAGCCTTGCTAAGGCCCTCTTCGAGAACGACCGCATCAAGACCACCGAGACCCGCGCTAAGGCGCTGCGTTCGGTCGTCGACCCGATCATCACCTGGGCCAAGAAGGGCGATCTGCACTCTCGTCGTCTGGCTATCGCCAAGCTCGGCGATAAGCAGCTCGTTGCCGAGATCTTCGACAAGGCTGCTCAGGGCATGTGGCAGGACCGCAACGGCGGTTACACCCGCATCATGAAGCTCGGTAACCGTAAGGGCGATAACGCTCCTATCGTTATCATGGAGCTCGTCACCGAGCCTTGCACGCCTAAGGCCAAGAAGGCTGCTCCGGCCCCCAAGAAGGCCGCTGCTCCCAAGAAGGTCGAGGCCGTCGAGGAGGCTCCTGCTGAGGAGACCGCTGAGTAGACATTCTGTCTGCATAGGCTATATTCGAGGGGTACGTTCGCGTACCCCTCTTTTTTTGTCGCAATACCGTTGCTAGTTTGTTGGGAGCGCCCATGACTGCGCCGTCTGATTTCAATTCGACCCCCGAGCTCGACGCCACCCTTGTATTTCGCGTGGCCTACGATGGCTCCTCCTATAGCGGATTTGCCGAGCAGCCGGGCCAGACGACGGTTGCAGGCGAGCTGCGCCGTGCAATCGAGACGTTGCTGCGCCGCCCAATCGATCTGACGTGCGCGGGGCGTACCGATGCCGGAGTTCATGCGGTGGCCCAATACATCAGCGTGCCTGTAACGGACGCTGAGCTCGCTTTGACGCGCCGTAGGTGGCTGAGGGCTATGGATGCCCTCCTGGGCAAAGATATCGCCATAAACGAGGTCTACAAGGCTCGTAAGGGCTTTTCTGCACGTTTTGACGCGCGCTCTCGTACTTACACCTATCGCATTGCCGACCGTGATGCGCGGCCCGTGCTGTCACGCGGTGCCGTGTGGTGGCATCGCTATCCCCTCGACGTCGATGCGATGGCGGCCGCCTGCCCTGCGCTTTTGGGCGAGCAGGACTTTAAGAGCTTTTGCAAGGTCGCCTCTGCCGTGGGCAAACCTACGCACCGCTGCGTAATGCGTGCCGAGTTTGACCATGAGGTCGCCTTTGGCGAGGACATCCTCACGTTTACCATCGAGGGCAATGCGTTTTTGCATTCGATGGTGCGAACCATTGTGGGCACCCTTGTCGAGATCGGCATGCATCGCCGCGATCCCGAGTGGATGCGCGATGTAATTGATGCCTGCGATCGCTCCGCTGCCGGTCCTACGGCGCCCGCATGCGGTCTTACCTTTATGGGCGTGGACTACGACCCCACCGAGCTTGTGGTGCTCGATTAGGGAAGTGGCTTCCTGACGGCGATCTTTGTGTGCAGTGCCTGTGAGCGGGGCGTGTGCAACATCTGTTCTTGACGTGCATCGCGACGGGCGACCATCCGCATTTAATGACGGGGTGTACCATGAACGGCAGTTTGTTACTGGCTGTCGAGAGGACGGAAAACTTGGTTCGACGTGGTTCGCATCCGCGACTTTCGGTGATCCTGATTGTTGAGGGTTCGCCCAGTTATACGATGCGCGCTCTCGAGAGCATCCAGAACCAAGACCTCTATGATTTGCAGATTGTCGTCGTTTGCCGCGGCGTGGTAGCCGGTGTGCGCCATTCGCTCGAAGTTGCTGCCGACAGAGACATTCATATTGATTTGATTGATGTTGAGGACCCAGCGCCTGGTGCCTGCCTGCGTGCCGGCTTTGCGGCTTCGCGCGGCTCCCAGATCATTGCGATGAATGCCAATGAGTGGTTTGCGCCGCAGTCCCTTTCGCAGATGGTCGAAAGCTCCTGCGACGCTTCTGCTGACATCGTGTTTCCCTCTGTTTCGCTCGATCGCTACGATGTTCACCGCGAACGTCATTCCCGAGTTTTGGACGCGACATCCGTTTCTGAAGATGAGGACCGGGCGGCTTGCCTGACCCAATTGGTTTCCTATGGTTTAATCCGACAGACCTCTGGCGTGCTGTATGATCGCGCCCTCTTTGAGGCGTGCCTTGCGCATGGCGATGCGTTTCGCACGGTGTCTTTTTTGACGTTCGCGCTTTCGCAGGCAAAGCGCGTTTCGGGATGTGGCCGTGCCCGTTTTCATGCAGTGGCGCCGTCGATTACGGAGACGTTTGACCCCACGATGTTTGCCAGGCTTTCTGATGATATCGGGGCGCTCGACAGGCTTGCCGACTCGCTTGCCGTCGCGGGCGGTGGCGATCAGTTGAAGCTGGTCTGCCAGCGGTATTACTACGCCAGCCTGGTTGCCTGCATCGAAAATTTGTGTCTGAGCCCCCATGGGGTGTCTTCAATAGAGCGTTCGGCCCGTTTGCATGATATGCTCGAAGCACAGCGTACCCGTCAGATGGTTGCGGCTCTTAAAGGCAATCATCAGGGTTTAGGTCTGCTCTATGGTTCGATAGCTGGTGCCAAGCCTATGCGGTGTGCGTTGTATACGCATCTGGCGGCCTTTTTCAATCGTTCGGGCGTCAGGACTGTCTAGTAGCGTGATTTTCGAAATTAATTGCATGGAATTGTTTCGAAATGCGTTCTTATTCACTAAAACCCTCAAATAGCGCTAAACTATTCAATCACTAAGTGATTGTCTCCGCCATCTTTTGGAGTGAGGTTTTGTATGGCCAAAAAACGCAATGGGCGCCAGGATGCCATCAGAGATATTGTTCGCAATAAGGACGTACGTACGCAGCGCGTTTTGGTAGACGAGCTTCGCGCCATGGGTTTCGATTGCACGCAGGCGACCGTTTCGCGCGACATCGCGGACATGGGACTGCGTAAGCTCCCCGAGGGCATCTATGTCCTTGCCGAGGACCTGCATCTGCAGCGCATGGTTTCCGAGTTGGTTACCGGCGTACTGCGCACCGATAATCTGGTTATGATCAAGGCACAGCCCGGTGCGGCTTCTGGTATTGCCGCAGCGGTCGATGCCGCGGAGCTGCCCGACGTGCTTGGCTCGCTTGCCGGCAACGACACGATCTTAGTCATTGCGCAGACGGCCGAGGACGGCGAACGCCTTGAAGCGCTCATCAACAAGCTGAGTAACTCTCACAAGTAGGGGATGCGTGGCACTGCTGCTGTGCCGATTGTTGCTATAGGTAATTGCCGAGGGCGTTGACGAAGGCCAGCGCCCTTTTGCATGCCAGTGCCTGTTGCTCTATCGGTCCTGCAGCCGGGGCCGTCGTGGCGTCTTGTGGCATCTGTCGAAATAAAGAAGCGCCCGAGCAGCGTACGTGCTGCTCGGGCGCCTTGGTGTCAGATGCCGCTTTGCGCCTACTGGCCCGTAGAGGGGTCGGGCGTGGGCGTAGGACCGGGGGTAGGCGTCGGCGTGCCACCGTCGCCACCCGTGCCGCCATCGCCACCCGTGCCACCGTCGCCACCGTCGCCACCTGTCGTACCGCTATCGCCGGTGGTGTTACCGCCCGGGGTTTCAGTGGTCGTGGTTGTCGTTGTCGTTGTGGTGGTTGTGGTCTCTTCCTCTTCTTTTTCCTCGTCTTTATCCTCTTCGTCTTTCTTTTTGTTGTTTGTGCCGTAGAACTTCCAGACGTTATTGTTCTTGTACGTGGGAGCCGTTCCGGTCTGGAATTCCTCGCGCTCGGTGCCCGCAAGAACGGTGTTCATGAACTTCTTAAAGACGGGCAGGTTGGTGCTGTTGCCCAGCAGGTCCGAACCGTACTTTTGGATGGGAATCTCGCCTGCGGAATAACCGGTCCACAGGGCGCATGCCAGTTGCGGCGTGAAGCCGCAGAACCACAGGTTGGTGGTGTTGTCAGTGGTGCCCGTCTTGCCGGCATAGGGCTGGTTGACGTTCAGCGCGCCGGCGGCACCCGTGCCGCTGCCCTGCATGACGCCGGATAGAACATCGGTAACCGCGGCAGCCTCGCCTTCGGTGAGCACCTGCGTGGGATTGTCGGTGTGCTGGTACAGAACCGAGCCGGTACGCGAGTCGATCTCGGTAATGGCGATGGGCTGACGGTAGTAGCCACCGTTGGCAAACGTTGCGTAGGCAGATGCCATCTCGAGCGGTGAGATGGACCCGGTGCCGAGCGTCATGACGGGAACGTCCTCGATATTGTCCTTGGCGGGATCGATGCCAAGCTTTTTGACGAGCGACATGATCTTGTCATTGCCGATGGCTTCGGCCACCTGAATGTAGCCGGTGTTGGATGAGTATGCCGTTGCCTGTTTAAGCGTGATGTTGCCATAGCTCTGGTTGCCGTAGTTTTGCACCTCGGTCGTGGTGCCCTTGGCCTTGAGCGGCGAGTTGCAGTTGAGGGTGACGTTGGGGTTCATACCGTTTTGGATGGCAGTTGCCAGCGTAAAGGCCTTAAACGTGGAGCCCACGGGGCGCTTTGCCGTAGCGTGGTTCACGTGATTCTCGTCGGCGTTGTAGTCGTAGCCGCCCACCATGCACTTGATGTAGCCGGTCTTGGGGTCAACGACGACCATGCCCATGTCCAGTCCGTCGAGCGAAAGCGTGTCGAGCTGCGAGCGCACGGCCTCCTCGGCCACCTGCTGCATGGTGGGGTCGATGGTGGTCTTGACGGTCAGACCGCCCTTAAAGAGCACGTCGGTGGAGAACTCCTGCTCAAGCAGCTGCTTAACGTAGGCGACAAAGTAGGGCTGAGAGTACACATCGACGCCACTGCCCGAAATCTCGGTCACGTTAAGCGTGATGGGCTCAGCCTGCGCGGCATCGTGCTCTTCCTGCGTGATGTGGCCCAGACGCAGCATGTTGTCCAGAACCTTGTTGCGGCGGGACAGCGCCAAGTCGGGATTAACCGTGGGGTCGTACTGCGAGGGCGAGTTGGGAAGGCCGATCAGCAGCGCGGCCTCGCTCAGGGTGAGGTCGGCGGCGGTTTTGGACAGATAGGTCTCGGCGGCGGCCTCGATGCCATATGCTCCATGGCCGTAGTAGATGGTGTTGAGGTACATCATGAGGATCTCGTCTTTGGAGTACATATCCTCCATCTTGATGGCGATATAGGCCTCGCGCACCTTACGCTCGATGGTCGAGTCGAATTGTTCCTCCTGCAAGATGGTGTTGCGAACCAGCTGCTGGGTGATGGTCGATGCGCCCTCGTGGCCGCCGGTGAGGGTTGCCACCGATGCGCGTGCAATGCCCCAGAGGTCGATGCCGCCGTGCTCGTAGAAGCGCTCGTCCTCAACGTCAACGGTGCCCTGCAGCACGTACGGGGACACTTGGTCCTTGGTGATGGACTTGCGGTTTTGCGTATAGAAGCTGGCGATCTTGTTGCCGTTGCAGTCAACAATTTCGGTAGGCTCGCTGACCAGATAGGCGTTGGCGTCGGTGTAGTCGGGCAGGTCGGACAGCCAGCGGTTGACATTGCCGATCATGCCGATGCCAAATGCTACGCCCGCGATGAGCAAAAAGCCCAAAAGCGAGAGCAGGATGACGGGCAGGGCGTGCGTCTTAGAGCGACCGTGTCCCTGTCGTTGGCGAGGACCCATATATTGACCTCCAAGTATGTCGTGCCAGGCGGCGGGTATGCGTCGGGCAGGATGGACATAAGTTATTACACGATAAACCAAACGAGGCACGCGGGGCCTCGTGTATGCTGGATGACGGCATTTTTCAGAGTGAATGCATACCTTGGTGAGGAGTTTACCGATGGCGATTCGGCCGATGGAACCGAGCGGACAATGCGAAAGCGAGTTGGCGGCGGCTGGAGTGGCGCTGCCCGAACTGCTGGCGCCTGCTGGCGGGCTCGACCAGATGCTCGCGGCGATTGCGGCGGGTGCCGATGCCATCTATGCGGGGCTGGACGGATTCAACGCTCGAGTGAGCGCGCATGGCTTTAACGATGATGAGTTCGCGCGCGGTTGTGCCGTGGCCCATGCCCATGGCGTGCGTGTGTACGTGACGCTCAACGTATTCGTGTTCGATGATGAGCTTGCCGACGCCGTGGCGTTGGGGGCGCATGCGCACGCGTTGGGTGCCGATGCGTTGATTGTGGCCGATGCCGGGCTGGCTTGCGCGCTACGTGCGGCGATTTCGGGGGTCGAGATTCACCTGTCCACTCAGGCGGGCGCTCATAGCGAGGGTGCCGTGCAGTTGGCTGCCAAGGAGTTGGGCGTTGAGCGCGTGACGACTGCGCGCGAGCTGAGCGTTGCAGAGATTGAGACGCTTTGCGCTACTGGCGTGCCCATCGAGGTGTTCTGCCACGGCGCTATTTGCATTGGATACTCGGGTGCGTGCGGGTTCTCTGCCCTTCGACGTGGCCGCTCTGCGATGCGCGGCGACTGCACGCAACCGTGCCGTCTATCCTATGACTTGGTGGACGAGGCGGGGCAGAGTGTTGTCGCTGTCGAAGGGGATCGCCTGCTTTGTCCGCGTGACTATCTGGGCATCGCGCATCTGCCCGAGCTTGTTGCCGCCGGCGTGGCATCGCTCAAGATCGAGGGCCGCATGAAGAATCCCGACTACGTCTTTAACGTGGTGAGGGTGTGGCGTCGGGCGCTCGATATGCTGCGCGACGGCACATGGGATGCCGATGCGGTGCCGGCGCTTGAGCGCGAGCTGGGAAGGTCGTTCAACCGCGGCTTTACCGATGCGTATCTGCGGGGTCGTTCGGGCGCCGAGCTCATGAGCTTTGAGCGCGCGATCAACCAGGGTGTGCGCGTGGGCCACTTGGTGGCGGTGGCTCACGAAGAGGTGACGGTTGAGCTTGATGCCGCCGTGGCGGCGGGCGATACGCTCGAGATCCGATTTTACCCGGGTGCCGACGCGCGTCCCGATGTGCCCAAGCGCTGGCCACAGGTGCCTTGCCCCGTGGATGCCGCTGCGGGAGAGCGCATCGTCGTGCATTGCAAACGCAAGGTGGACGCGGGCTGCGAGGTCTATCTGATTCGCAGTGCCGGCGTGCTGGGGCAGACGGCAACGGTGTTGGAGCGCATGCGGGTCGAGGCAGATGCAGTCGCGCCTGCTGAGCAGTCCGTTGAGGTGCTGCCGTTTGAGGGCGTTCTGGCAGATGGCGATGTACCGACGGAGTTGGCGGGACCGGCGGAGCCGGCAAAGCATGAGGCTTTTGCTCGTATGGTCTTTGCCTGGGAGCTGATGGATTTGGATCCGCGCGATGAGTGGGATCTGTCCGATGCGACGGTGGTGCTCGACGAAGTGTGCCGTGCAGGCGACGCCGAGCGGACTCGAGCGCTTATGCAACATGCCGGGCGCGTCGTCTGCCGCAATCTGGGACAGGTGGCGATGGCCCGCGAGCTGGGCACGACGTTTGACGTGGCGGCGCCGGTGTTCTGCGCCAATCGGGTCACGCTTGCCTGGCTGCGCGGGCTTGGCGCGAGGTGGGTATACTTGCCTGCCGAGTTGCTCAGCAATGACAGGGAGCGTATCGCCGAGCTGGCTGCTGAACCCGGCGTCTTGGGTCCGGTCGACGCCGACCGTCCCGAGCTCATGGTGTGCGAGCACTGCCTGCTGACCGCCGAGGGCGTTTGCGCCACCGATGCGACGGGGCGGGTCCGTTGCCGCGACTGCTTGCGTCGTCGGCAGGTGCGCTATCTGGTCGAGCGTGACGGTACGCGTCTGTCAGTTGCCATCGACGCATGCGGCAGGACGAGGATTTTCCTGTCGTAGATGCTGCGTCGCGTCAGTTTGTTATCATAAGAGAGTTTATGGACTTCCAGCACCGCCGTTTTCGGCGAGGGTGCTATAGCAAAAGGAGGATACCCAATGCTGTCTGTTGACGAGCAAATGCGTATCATCACCTCGGGCGCCGCGCAGATCGTCCCCGAGGCCGACCTTCGCAAGAAGCTTGAGAAGGGCGAGCCCCTCAACATCAAGCTCGGCGTCGATCCCACCAGCCCCGACCTGCACCTGGGCCACGCCGTGCCGCTGCGCAAGATGCGTCAGTTCCAGGACCTGGGCCACAACGTCACCCTCATCATCGGCAACGGTACCGCGCTGATTGGCGATCCTTCGGGCAAGAACTCCACCCGCCCGCAGCTTTCGCAGGAGCAGATCGAGGCCAACGCCGAGACCTACGTGAGCCAGGCCATGAAGATCCTGGATCCCGAGAAGACCACCATCGTGCACAACGGCGACTGGATCTTGTCGATGGATCTGGCCGGCCTGCTGCAGGTGTGCTCCAAGTTCACCGTCGCCCGTATTCTCGAGCGCGACGACTTTACCAAGCGCTACCAGTCCCAGACGCCGATCGCCCTGCATGAGTTCCTGTATCCCGTGATGCAGGCTTACGACTCCGTGCAGATCAAGGCCGACGTGGAAATGGGCGGCACCGATCAGCTCTTCAACCTGCTCGCCGGCCGTGAGCTCATGGAGAAGATGGGCATGGAGCCCCAGATCGCGCTCACCATGCCGTTGCTCGAGGGCACCGATGGCGTCCGTAAGATGTCCAAGTCCTACGGTAACTACATCGGCCTGACCGACGCGCCCAAGGATATGTTCGGCAAGACCATGTCCATCCCCGACGAGATGATCGGCAAGTACTACCGCCTGGCGAGCTCGCTCACCCCGGCCGAGGTCGACAAGATCGACGCTGCTCTGGCCGACGGCTCCGCCGATCCCTATGAACTCAAGCGCGCTCTGGGCCGCGACCTGTGCGACACCTACCACGGCGCCGGTGCCGGCGACGAGGCTCAGGCCGAGTTCGACCGCGTGTTCAAGGAGGGCCAGCTCGCCGACTTCCCCGAGAAGCATGTTGAGCTGACTGTTAACGACGAGGGCCAGATCTACCTCGCCGGCCTGCTCAAGGACCTGGGCCTTTCGGCCAGCGCCGGCCAGGCCCGTCGCGACATCGACGGCGGCGGCGTCAAGATCAACGGCAAGGCCGTGGCTCCCAAGAGCTACAACATCGACCCCAGCGCCCTCAAGCTGGGCGACACCCTCTCCGTGGGCAAGCGCAAGGGCTTTAAGTTGATCTAACGGGCAAGTTGACCTCACAAGTGCAACAAGGCCGCAGCCGGGATTCCCGACTGCGGCCTTTTTAGATGATCCCTTGGGGACGGAGGAAAACGGATCACCGGGCCAAACCGACCCCCTCGGTGATCCGTTTTCCTCCGTCCCCAAGGGATCATTTGGCAGTGCCGTTAAGCGGAAGGGGTGTTATCGGCGGCCTCCTTTTGGGTATACAATGGCTATTGGTTTGCTGCGGTGAAGGCCTGTCCGCTCCGCAGCTTTTTTCTACGGTTAAAGGAGTATGTATGTCCGTTGAGGTCATGAGATCTGTGATCGAGGCCGCCGAGGGTCGTGTGCCCGTTGACACGCTGTTTGCCAACGCACAGATTGTCGATGTGTACGGCCAGCGCGTGGCGCCCGGTAGCGTTGCCGTCAAGGATGGCGTGATCGTCGGTGTGCTCTACGATGGTCGCGACGATGCCGCCGGTACGTATGAGGCTGCCGAGGTCATCGATTGCCAGGGCCGCTATCTTGCCCCCGGTTTTATTGACGGACACTTGCATATCGAGTCTTCGAACATCCGCCCTGCCGAGTATGCGCGCATGGCGGCGACGCGCGGTACCACCACTGCCATTGCCGACAGCCACGAGATCGCCAACGTTTCCGGCCTGGACGGCCTGCGCTTTATGATCGAGGACGGCCGTCGCGCGCCCATTTCCATCAAGTACATGATGCCCTCGTGCGTGCCCGCGCTGCCCGATGAGCAAGCAGGCGCTGTGATTACCGCCGCTGACATGCAGGCGTTTTTTGCCGAGCATCCGGGCGATGTCTTTGGCCTGGGCGAGATGATGAACCTGCCGGGCGTCTTTATGGCCGATCCCGAGACCTGCGCTCGAATCGACGCTGCCAACCAGACGCCGTCCAAGCAGGTTGACGGTCACGCGCCGCTCGTTGCCGGCAAGGACCTCAACGCCTATGCCGCAGCAGGTATTATCGCTGACCATGAGTCGACGATTCCCGAGGAGGCACTCGACAAGCTGTCTCGCGGCATGTACGTGATGCTGCGCGAAGGTACGTGCAGCCATGACCTGGCCAACCTGTCGCCGATGCTGCTGGAGAATCCTGCCCGTGCCCGCCGTTGCTGCTTTGCGACTGACGACCGTGCTCCCTCCGACGCGCTTGCGACCGGCATGATCGATAACGCCTGCCGCGTGGCGATTGAGGCCGGTATCGACCCCGTGGTCGCTATCTCTATGGCGTCCCTGTCCACGGCCGAGGCGTTTGGCCTGGACCACGGTTGCCGCGACCCGCACGAGCTGCGTGGCGCCATCGCCCCGGGCAAGCGTGCCGACCTGCTGGTGCTCAATGACCTGACGTTTGCCACGGCTCCGCATCGCGTATATGCCGCCGGTGCCCTGGTGGCGCAGGACGGTACCTTTGTGGGCGAGATTGCACCCGAGATGGCCGAGGTTGCGGCCCTTGCCGATGAGCTGCGCGCCTCCGTTAAGCTGCCGAAGCTTTCGCTCGACGTATTCGACTATGCCTTTAAGCCGGGCGAGGCCGTGATTGACGTGGTGCCGGGTAAGGCCATCACGGGTATGGCTCGCCCCGAGAGCGCCGAGGGCCTGCGTCGCATTATGCTGATCGAGCGCCATGGCCGCGGCGTGTCGCTGCAGGCCGAGGGCGCCGACGGCGATGGCCCCGCTGGCCTGGGCCTGGTCGGCAAGCATATCGGTCGCGGCTGGGTGCGTGGCTTCACCATCACCGGTGGCGCCATTGCCTCCACAATCGGCCACGACTCGCACAACGTATGCGTGGTGGGCGACAATGCCGCCGATATGATGGCTGCTGTTGAGGCTGTGGGCCAGGGTGGTCACGTGCTGGTGCGCAACGGCGAGGTCGTGGCGCGCATCCCGCTGGCGCTCGGCGGCCTGATGAGCGAAGGCACGGCCGAGGATGTCGCCGCGCAGCACGACGACTTTATGGTCAAGGCGCGCGCCATGGGCATCGAGCCGCCGCTCGACCCCATCATGGGCATCATCTTCCTGCCCCTGCCGGTTATCCCGACGCTCCGCATCCGCCCCGAGGGCATGTTCGACGTCACAACCTTCACCTACGCCGACTAGTCATCGGGGACGTTCTTAAACGTCTAGTCGCCTGCGACACTCTTTGACGTGTTGCCTGGCGCTGCGACCGTGGGACCTCTGACGCGCGTGAGCTATTTGCTAGGTCCTTGTAACGTTTGCGCCCGCGGAGTCTTACCTGAGCTCCCTTTGGGTACGTTGGAATTGGATACACGTTCGATTCCAACAAGCCCGAAGGGAGCTTTTCCATGTTTAAACTGATTGCATCCGATATGGACGGCACGTTGCTTGACGAAAACAGCCAGGTGCCTCCCGAGACCTACGAACTGATTCTGGCGCTACACGAGCATGGCGTGCATTTTGCCGCATCGTCAGGTCGCCGCTACGATCGCCTGTGCGAGTTCTTTGCGCCCGTTCGCGACAAGATGGACTTTGTCGCCGCTAACGGTGCCCAAGTCTACGCCGACGGCAAAATGGTAGACCGTGAGGTGTATTCGCACCTGGCGATTCGAAAGCTCGCCCAAGCAGTCGCGACGTTTCCCAATCTGCATCTTGCGCTCTTTGACCGAACCAAGTCCTTCCTGCTCGATGACGAGTGCAAGTTCGTGCGTGAGGTCGATAAGGACCTTCCCAATGCCGAGCGTATTTGGGAGCTGCCCGATCCCAGCGTAAATATCATCAAGGCGAGTATCTTTTGCGATGACGGTGTCGTTATGGACAGCGCCTACGTGCTACAGCGCGAACTTGGTCAGCTCTTTACTTTTGCGCCTTCGGGCAACGCGTGGATCGATGCTATGCAGCCCGGTGTGTCGAAGGCCTCGGGCATCGCGCAGCTCGCGGAGCATTACGGCATTGGACGCGACGAGATCATGGCGTTTGGCGACTCGATGAACGACTACGAGATCATTCGCTTTGTCGGCACGGGCTGCGCAATGGAAAACGCGCGCCCCGCGCTCAAAGCGGTTGCCGATCGCGTCGTAGGCTGCAACCGCGACCACGCCGTTCAGCAGGAGCTCCGTCGCGTGCTGGAGAGTCTCGCCTAATTCGGCAGATGGAGACGTTCCTTTTCTGTCGGCAGCCGGGGACAGTCTTTGCGGCGCCCCGCGAGGAGTGTCCCCAACGACTACTTAGCTACCCTGCCGGGTTGATGCTGCTAGGCGAGGGCGGCCATGATGGTGCGGGCGACGCCGTCGTGGTCGTTGTCGTATTCGGTGATGGCGTCGGCGGCCTCGCGGTCTTCGGGTTCGCCGTTGATCATGGCCATGCCGTGGCCCGCTGTCTGCAGCATGGGGATGTCGTTGATGTTGTCGCCGAACGCCCAAGCGTCGGCGAGACGCTCGCCCAGGTGCTCGCATAGCCACGTGAGGGCCGTTCCCTTGGTGGCGCCCTCGCCCATGACCTCGATATTCATGGCGTACGAACGCGTGACCTCAATGCCTCCGAGCGTGTCGAGCTCCGCCGCGATGGCGTCGCGATCGGCCGGGTCGTGCCAGTACATGGCGATGCGTTCGAGCGTCTCGACCTCGTCGATCTTGCTGTCGATATCCATGTCGATCGGTGTTCGTGTGCGCTTGAGCGAAGCCGCGATGTGGGGGTCGCCGCCGCAGAACTCATTCAGACGCGCGTAGAGCGAGCGGGGGAGGAAGCACTGCCCATCCGCGAAGATATCGAAGGTCACATCGTGGCCGGCGGCGATGCGGTGGATGCGATGGGCAATGCCGCAATCGAGCGGTCGGCTCAAGATGCGCGTTGCGCGCGAGGTATCGGTGGGCACATCGTCGTCGAGCTGCCAGACGCTGGCGCCATTGGCACAGACGGCATAGTGCACGGCGGGATGGGCGAGGATGGGCTCAAAGATGCCCGACAGCGGACGTCCCGTGCACGGTACAAACTCAATGCCGCGACGTGCGAGCTCGTCGAGCATCGCCCAGGTGGCGTCGCTCATCTGCTTGTCACTCGTCAACAGCGTTCCATCCATATCGGAAAAAACAATCATTCGATGCAGCCCTTTCTGCTGGCATAAAAAGCGTGGCCGAGGGCGGTGATGCCCTGACCACGCTCGAGTTCTATAACGGTCTGCGTCCTAGCGGTCGGCGAGCGGCTTGTACTCCAGCGGCTCGATCACCGGACGATAGGCCGGGCGAATAATACGGTGCGCGCAGAAGAGCTCTTCCATGCGGTGTGCCGACCAGCCGGCCATGCGGGCGACGGCGAATAGCGGCGTAAAAAGCGTCTCGGGTACGCCGAGCATCTTGTAGATAAAGCCTGTGTACAGGTCGATGTTGGCGCAGATAGGCTTGGTCATGCCGTGGTCGCGCATCACCTGCGGTGCCAGGCGCTCGATGCGCTCGATGAGCGCGAATTCCTCGCCCAGATCTTTCTTGGCAGCGAGCGAACGTGCGTAGTGGCGGCAGACCTCGGCGCGCGGGTCGCTCAGGGTGTAGACGGCGTGGCCCATACCGTAGATGAGACCCGTGCCGTCGAAGGCCTGCTTGTCGAGAATCTTGCCCAGGTAGGCTGCGACCTCGTCCTCGTCCTCCCAATTGGAGACATGTGCACGGATGTCCTCGTGCATGGACACGACCTTGGCGTTGGCGCCGCCGTGGCGCGGGCCCTTGAGCGAGCCGATGGCCGCGGCGTAGGCGGAATACGGATCGGTGGCCGAGGAGGATAGTACGCGGCAGGCAAACGTGGAGTTGTTGCCGCCGCCGTGCTCGGCATGCAGCATGAGCATCACGTCGAGCAGCATGGCTTCGTCGCGGGTGAATGCCATGCCGCCGCGCAACACCTGCAGGATGGTCTCGGCGGTGGAGAGACCGGGCGTGGGATGCGGTACATGAACCTCGGAGCCGCGGCGCTTGGCGACCGAGGCCATATGCGCGAAGGCGGCGATGCGGGGGAGACGGGCGAGCATGGAGATGGCGACATCGATTTCGTGCTCGGGTGTAATGGCGTCGGGCTCGGCGTCGAAGGCGTAGAGCAGCAGCACGGCGCGCTGAAGCACATTCATGATGCTCGACGACACCGTGGTCATGGGGAACTCGCGGACGTATTCGTCGCTCAGGTGCCTAAAAGCACCCAGACGTCCGCAAAAACCGTCAAGCTCTTCCTTGGTGGGCAGAGAGCCCGTAATGAGCAGATAGGCGACCTCTTCGTAGCCGTAGCGGTTCTCGGCCTGGGCGTTGTTGACCAGATCTTCGATGCTGTAGCCACGAAGCGTGAGTTTGCCCTGATCGGGCACGACCTTACCGTCGACCTTGTTGTAGCCGTGCACATCCGAGATGCGAGTGAGGCCCGCGACCACGCCCGAGCCGTCGGCATTGCGCAGGCCGCGCTTGACATTGTGCTCAACAAATAGGCCCTCGTCATAAGGGTCAGTCGGCAGGCCATAGTAGAGATTTTCGCTTTCGGGCGAAATCTGGCGGCTCGCTTCGTAATCCAAGACCAGGCGGCTCAGGTGGTCGTCGAAGCGGTAATAGATTTTCTTGGCGTCGTAGGCCATGCGCGCTCCTCTCCGGGCCGCATCGGGGTGACTTGCATGGGCATGCGCGCGTCAGGCTATCCCCAGCGGCTTGCTCGCTACAGGCGGTACATAAAGTTGAAGACGTCCTCGCGCTGGATGGACACGTTGACGCCCGAAAGCTCGCCGGCCTCGGCCAGCGCCTTCTGCAGCTCGGCGAAGTCGAGCTTGGACTCGGCGGTATCGGCCAGCATGGTCATGGTGAAGATGTCCTCGATAATGGACTGCGTGATGTCGCGGATGTCGACGTTGGCCTCGCCTAGGACACGGGTGACGCCGGCGACGATGCCGGGGCGGTTCTTGCCAAGGACGGTGATGACGATACGGGAGGACGAGATCTCGGCCATGGGAAACCCTTTCGCGTGATTGCGGCGCGCGCGGGGCGCTCCGCTACGGTACAGTGTTCATCATTGTACCTGTCTGGCGCAAAAAAGGCGCGCTCGCTGCGGCGTTACATGCCTGCAACATGAGCGTAAGGGGGAAGGCCGTACGGGGAAGAGCCGTCTGGCGCGTGTCCGGCTCGTGTTGGGTTGATTTCCGATCTCAGCCGAACACATTGAGCGGACAGGCCGTTCCCGCAGTCAGCCGAACGCCTCCGACGGCTGATTCCGAACTGGAAGCGGAGGGCATCCCCGCCCTTCGGTAGGGGATACCGCTCCGCGGCGCATGCCGCGGGCGGCGCCCCTATCGGACCACCGTGACCTCAGTTGGGATGGGCCCAGCACTGCCGCGTACTCGGTGAGCTAGAGCCAACTGTTCGTCTTCACGTCGCGTATGGCGATATTTCGGTCGTCCGGCTCGGTGATGCCGTAGCCGAACGCCTGGAGCGTCTCGATGGACTCCTGGATCCTCTGTTGGAACATGGGACCCGGATCGACCCTCGGCCCGAGGTGCCCGCGCCAAAGGCACGGCGTGGCGCGCAGCATGTTATGGATTTTGGAGATGGGCTCGATGTCGGCGTAGACGTTGAGCGTCGCCATGGCGTCCTTGTGGCCGAGGATCGATTGGAGCGCCTTGATATCGCCGCCTTGGCGGATCCACTGCGTTGCGAACGTGTGGCGAAGGCCGTGGAACGTGATCAGCTCGTCGTTGGTGCCCATGAGGCCGTTGGTCTCCGAGAACGTCTTGAACGCCCTGCGGATATAGCTTGTCGTCGCGAAGGTCGCGCCCGGCTCCGACAGGATGTAGCAGTCCCCGATCTCGACCGCCCCGGTAAGGCCGCGCAAGCGCAGCTTTCCGCAGTCGATCTCGTGGGTCTCCTTCAGGAAGGGGAGTAGGCCGACCGGGTCGATGGGGATACCCCTGGCGTCATGGGTCTTGGTGTCCTTGATGAACGAACCCATTCCCTTCGCGTACGCCACCGAGTGTCTGATCGAGATCAGGCCCGTCTCGAAATCCACATCGCACCACCGAAGGCCGCAGACCTCGCCGATTCGCATCCCCGTGTGCAGGGCGAGTACGACCGCCCTCTAATCCTCGGCGGACCAATCGAGTCCGAACTCCTTTCGGGCATCCTCTTCGCTCATGACTTCGAGAAGGTCTCCGGGTTGGCAACGAAGGGCGAGGCATAGCTGCTCGAGTGTGTTGAAGCGAATGCCGCGAATATGCCCTTTTTTAATACGGGACAGGTTCACGGGCGTGGTTCCAATCCTTTCGGCAAGTTCGTTCGAGGAAATCTTTCGCTCGGCCATGATCTTGTCGAGGCGAACAATTACGGGCATGGCGTTTCCTTACGCAATCTCGTCGGAGTCGAGGTACAGCTCTCGGGCGTACAAGAAGAGCTGGGAAAGCATGAACAGGACGATGCCGAGAACCAGAGAGGTCCAATCGAATGATGAAGCGATCTCTTGGGCGCCGACGGCCCCCTCGCCGCCAAACATCGAAACGGAGGTTTTGAGTGAGCCGGCGTAGAGGCTGGTGGCAGCTTGAACAACGAAGAGAATGCCGAGCACCTTCAAGCATGTCGCAGACCCTTTCTTGAAGGGGTCTCCGCTCTTGATCGTCCACACGAGAACGGCGCTGAGGATGGTCGTAGCGATACCGATGACGGCAGGGACCAATGTCGAGATCGCAAGGGCTGGATACGCGGGGGAGTCTGCAATTACAGGGTTGTCGAGCACTTCGATTGCTGGCTTTAAGGAGAACGCCACTTGTGCGATGGCGGTGGCGCAAAGGGTCGCAGAGGCTATCGCACATGCGATGCGGAAGGAATGAAGCCGGGGAGTGCGATTGTCGGAACTCATAATAACCTCCGAAGAATTTAAAAGACTCAGGTTACTTTTTAACAGTTTATGTTAAATTGACTTTGCAGGCAAGTAATAAGGCCGAGCATTTTGTTCGGCCCCTCTGTTCCGACTGGATGAGGTTAAGGTTGGCGATGAATATGCTCAAAATCTCGAAGGCGATCTTTAGGTCGCTTCTCTCCTCCAGGTCGCTCTGTGTTGTCGTTGTTGCGTTGATGGTTCTTTGTGCTCTGCCCGTCTTCAGGAGCGTGGCTGGCATCGACGGACGGGTCGAATACCTCGAGTCGGGAATAACCCGTGTTGAGCAGGAATTGTCAGCATCCTATGCGGATGCGCTTGTGAATGCGGGGGAGGACGGTGTCTATACCTCTTCATCAAGCATGCCCGCGCTTCTGTACCCTCTTGCCGCGGGACGTCTTATCTTGGCACCGCTCTCTCCCCTACTTCCGTTTCTGCAGATATCGGATGGAGAGTACACCTATTATGACGGATCGAAGGAGTACTTGCTATGGGTCGCAACGGCCGTTGCCGTCTCGTTCCTTGCCGTGCGTCTTAACAAACGTGAAAAGCTCATCATCCAGGCACCGATGGGCGAGCTGGGTAGACTTGTTGCATCGAGCGTATGGGCGAGTGTTTTTGCAATGCTTGCCGTCCTCGCCATCAATCTTCCAGGGATAATCGCCGCGCTTGTGAAGAATGGCCCGGGCTCGCCGTTCTATCCGATAGGCTACATTCAATATGCGACTCCGGTTATCAAACCGGCTTGGCTGGTGTTCGCGCAGACGGCCATCTTGCAATTCTTGGTGGCAGCGTTCATCTCGCTTGTCGTTCACCTTGCCGTGAAGATTGCCAATAACCCTACGCTTGGAATCGTGTTCGTATGTGCCCTGATGGGGGTGACGATGGTTCCCGGGTATTACGGAAGATCCATCGCTTTACGTGAGTTCGCCCTGTTGAATCCCCTTACGTATGCGAACACTGAGTTGACCGTCGGCGCCTATAGCCCGTACCCGACAACGCAGATAGTGAATCTGCCTGGACTTTGCTTCGAGCGTGGCGCGATTGCCCTCGTATGCGCAATCGGGATCGAGGTGCTGGCAATTAGCCTGCTTTGCGTTGCTGGAAAGAGCGGCTGCGCGTGCCCGATATCCCCGATTTGTCTTGAGAGAGGTTCCTTCACTGCATCGAGAACGGCAACTCGTTCGAGCGCTTGTGCCTCCGCCGTTGCATACGTAAGAACGATGGGGAAACTGCTCCTGCGTTCTCCTACCCTCGCCGTATGCGCGATTGCAATGTCGACGACGATGCTGGCCCCGGCTCTGGTCGAGATGTTTCCTGACGCTGATAACGTTTCCGCTGTTCGGTATAGGGATGGGGAGCTCCGTTCAATAGATCGGTATCTAGAGCAGAACGCTGCGAATATGGACGTCGAGGGCAAAGCGGCCCTGGAAGACATGCGGGATGCTCTTTCGGGTTTCGTGTACGCGCCTATGCCTGCGGAGGGGTTTCGAAGCCTTGCGACGTACGAGCGCGCTCGAGGTGAGCTGGGCGCGGCAGATGCGACTCTCCTGCAATCGATCGGAATCGAGCCGGAGACTCCTTCTCGTGCGGAGGCGCGCGCCCTTCTGCTTGAGTCGATCGCGAACTTGCCGGACCCCAAGGTTTACGAGTTAAGTACGAAGATGCCCCCATTAATCCTCCTTTCGTATCTCCAGGCAGCGCTTCCCTCCTTATTTTTGCTGTTGCCCGTGGTTGTCACATCGCTCGCGTGCACCCACCTGCAGTGTCGTTCCCTTCTGGTTCTCCAGATCCCCGTAACAGCGCATGTGCGTTTTCTGACGGCTGTTGCGCTGGCTCTCCTGCTTGGCTTGGTGCTGCTTTTGGTGTCGATGGTTCCCGCTGTCGTTGTGTCCGTGATTAAGAACGGTGCGGGTGGATCGGAGTATCCCGTCGCTCTCATTCGGGCGGGAGCTTCGACAACGTCCATGGTGGGGGAGGCGGTGTTGTGCAGTATTCCGTTGCTGGTCATGGCATACGGCGTGATTTCCGTCGTCGCTGCGTTGACAGCAGCGATTAGCCGCAACCCCGTTGTCACCGGAATGGTTTGCGCGGTTCTCTTGGTGTTGGGTTCGTTGAGCGCTCATGTTGAAAGCGTGGGCATGGGCGTCGCGCTGCTGGCTCCATTCGCCTCGTTTGATCCCGCTTCCCAGGTGGGGACGATTGGGTTCCTTGGGCGAGGGACGAACGCGATGCCTTTTGGAGAGGTCGTCGGCGCATCGGGCGCTCTGCTGGTGGTCTTGGGCGCCGTATCTCCGTTGATGGTGCGCCTGAGTGTTCCAAAGATCGAAAGGGGATGATCTCGATGATTGACCTTCAAACGCTGACGATCTCTTATGGAAAGAAGGTGCTCGTAGATTCGGTGAACGCTGAGTTTGCCCCGGGTACGGTCTACGGTCTCGTCGCTCCGAACGGGCATGGAAAGACGACGTTGCTGCGTGCGATGGCAGGTTTGCCGGGTCCTCGCGTGGACGGGAGCATCGTTCTGGATGAGGTGCAGGGTACGGGTGCGAGAGAGGTCCGTTCTATGATCTTCTATGCACCTGGTGAGGGGACGCTGCTGTATCCCGGATTGCGTGCGGAAGATCACCTCAAGATGGTTTGCGATATGTGGCCGCATGCTCGCGATATCGAAGAGATAGTGGAACAAACGCAGATAGGCGAGTTCGCGAAGATGAGGATCCGCACTCTGAGCCAGGGCATGAAGCAGCAGCTTACCCTGGCGATTGCGTATGCGACGGGCGCGCGGTACCTTCTATTAGATGAGCCCATGAACGCGCTCGACCCCAGCAGGGTGGACTTGCATTCCGAGATTCTCAGGAAGCTGGCCGATTCTGGTACGTGCATCATCATGTCATCCCACATCTTGGATTCGGTCGATAGGCTGTGCGATGAGATTCTGTTTTTGAAGGATGGGAGGCTCATTAGAAGCATTCCGCAAGATGATGCTGCGCCGAAGTCTCCTGGATCCCATTTCGCAAAGCCTGCCGGACGCGCCGAGGGTGCGCTAAGCACGTATCGGCGACTCTACGAAAAGGGCGGGTAGAAATGCAAGTTAAAAATCTATGTGGCCAATGTGATACCGTTGAACCCGCATATCGATACCGTTCAGCCATTCGCCTCGCCCCCGCCGCGCGCATCTTCATTCAATCTGTTACTTTTAATCTAACGATTCTTTGAGGAATGCAGGTGCTTCTGAATGTACTGTCGACTTCTTCTCAAACTAATCCTAAGAGACAAGGCCGTATGGATTTCCACGCTCGTTCTTGCTGCAGCCTTTTCCGTCCCCATTGCGTTCAATTCACCCATCTACGGCCCCTTCTTTATGAAGCAGGGCATGCAGGGCTTTGTCGACGCATTCAATACGCGCGCGCCCCAGGCCAGCGGCACAGACCTATCGCCAGAGCAGCAAGATGACGCTGAGCTTGCAAGATACGCGAACGCCGCCCTCGCCGCTCAAACCGACGCCGCCTTTCTCGACTCTGCCGAGAGCTACTACGCGCTCATGGACGAGGGCTTCCAATCCGGGTCCATCGTGGGGGACCAGGAGACCAATGACGCAGAGCTCGCATATTGCCGCGCTCTGAGCAGCTCCGGCATCGCGGATATCCCGGCCTCCGCAAACGACCTGCCGTTCCTCTCCTTCCTGCCCTACGCCATTGCCCAGGCGCCGTCCTTCCTTCCCTTCATCCCCTTCCTTCTCTCGTCGATACTCGTGCTCGGCGCCACAAGGCCCGGGACCCTGGCGGCAAAGGCGCCCGTGCCCAAATTCCGGCGCCTTATCCAAACCGTGTTTTCGATAATTGGCGCGGGGACCGCGATGCTCCTCGCCGGCCTTGCGCCCGGGAGTATTTACGCCTTGGCCCTAAACGGCTTCGGGCAGATCGGGTACCCGATCGCCTTCTTCCATAACGGCGCGCTCACTACCACGACCGCGGGAAACGTCTTCACGACCATACTTCTCGCGCTGCTCGCGGGTGGAACCTTGATATCCGTTTGTTCCGTCGTCCTATCGACCGCAACGAGGCGCGTCTTCGCGGGCCCCCTTACCTCCGCGTTGCTTGTCGCGGCCCCGGCATTCCCGTTATTGTCCGATTCGGCACTGGGGCATAATGCCGCGCTCGAGTTCCTGCCGCTGGCCGTGTTCTCGCCTATCGAGGCAACGGGTTACGTAGGATGCTTCCCGACAGAATTCATTGGCTCCGGTTCGGGCGGCGCATCGATGCTTGCCGTGGCCCTGGTATACGTCGCGGTCCTTTTCGCGGTCGGCGCCGTTGCGACACGTTCGCCCAAACAGTCTGGACCCGCGAAAAAGCACCATGGGCTCGAGCTTCTGGACGTGAGCGTGGGATACGGGAGCACGACGATACTTTCGATCGGATCGCTTTTCCTGAGCCCGGGAACGGCGGCGGGCCTCATTGCCCCCAACGGCTCGGGGAAAACCACCTTTCTTGAAGCGCTGTCGGGCCAATTTCCCACCCGCATCCGCTCGGGAAGCCTGGCGGCAGACGGAATCTACCAACGTCGATCAGCCGAATTCGCAGAACTCGTCTACCTGAGCTCTTCAGGCGGCACGGATCTCTACCCCACGCTATCGTCCCTCGAGCACCTTGCTTTCGTTAGGGAGGCGTGGAAATCGGCCACCGACATCGACTCGCTCTGCAGCTCCCTCGGAATCTCCCCATATCTCGACAAGCCGACCCGTAAACTCTCGACAGGAATGAAGCAGCAGGTAAAGCTTGCCATGGCGATATCGACCGATTGCCCGTACCTCATCCTCGATGAACCGCTGAACGGCCTCGATCCGGGAAAGCGGAAAACCTCCTGCGACGCGATGTGCAGCGAGGTGGCGCGGGGACGCAGCGTGCTCATCTCAAGCCACCTGCTCGACGACCTGGCAGACCTTACCAACTCGTTCTACTTCATCGAGGCCGGCACGCTTGTGGAAAAGATCAAGTCGTCCTCGCAGACGCTCAAGCAGGAATACCTCGATACATACGAGCGAGGTGAATGACATGAAACTATTTGAACAGCTGAAGTCCAATGCGTCGCGCATGGCTGTCTACGCCATCCTCGTGGCAACGGCTTTATGCGGAATCGCGGCACCCGTCTATGCGCTCAACGGGGAGAAAGGCGATGTCGAACCCGCGTACATGGCTTCGACGGTTAAGGACCGGTACAAAGCCTTCTCTGGAGACACGTTTTACGTAGCAGGGTACGACACGACCTACCGTCAGCTTCGCTACAACAAGGGCTACGACTATCTAGGCGCAGAGGCAATCAGCTATACGTCGGGTTGGTACCGCTCCAACTATGGACACATAACCCAGTTCAAGTGTAACTACCGTGTGTACAACTAAAGCAACCGGCCGGGACGAGGGGTGACGCAAAAGCGTCGCCCCTCGTTTTTAACCATGTCAACTGAACCTAGTTCAGTTTGGTTAATTTCCGATCTCAGCCGAACACATTGAGCGGAAAGGCCGTTCCCGCAGTCAGTCGAACGTCCCCGGGGCCCTTCTCAGGCCCCGGGGACGGCATTTTCCCAGTTGAAGGAACGGTGGAGATGTGTTTCGATGGGTCAGATTCGTGTCGTTCCGAAAAGACCGTGAACCTTTTGTGGGACGCGCGGCGCCGTGGTACCATAGCCGAGTTTGTTGTCTTGGTCGGAAACCAAGACGCCTTATGCGCTGATCGGTAACCAGCGCCTGACCAATAAGGAGTCCTACCATGAAGCAGGGTATCCATCCCCAGTATGTCGAGTGCACGGTGACGTGCTCCTGCGGCAACACCTTCAAGACGCACGCTACCGTGTCCGAGATGAAGGTCGAGCTTTGCAACGAGTGCCACCCGTTCTACACCGGCCAGCAGAAGTTCGTCGACACCGGTGGACGCGTCCAGCGCTTCGCCGACAAGTTCGGTGGCGCCGCTGCCGCCCAGCTCAAGAAGGCCGAGGAGGCCAAGGCTGCCAAGGCCGCCAAGGCTGCTGAGGCCGAGGCCGCTCGCAAGGCTGCCGCTGAGGCTAAGGCTGCCGAGAAGGCTAAGCGTGCTGCTAAGTTTGCCGAGGAGGCTGCCAAGCAGGCCGCCGAGGCTCCCGCAGAGGCTCCCGTCGAGGAGGCCGCTGCCGAGGCCGAGACCACCGAGGCTGCTGAGTAAATAGCTCGCCGCGGAATCACTCGCATTCATGGCATGAGGGCCGTGCATCCATTTGGGTGCGCGGCCCTTTTTCTTTTTAAATTAGTGCGAACTAACCTGTCCCCATGGCACCACATGGCAGAGAGGCGGCGTTTGCCCAGATAGACCTGCCAAAATTAACCTGTCCCATTGTGGCAGGTTGGTCGTAGTTATTACGTGGCGGTCGAGCTCGACCGTATAGGCCGCGCCTTGTTTGGCTAAAGTACAATCATCTGTGTTTAACTCGTCCGCAGCTGCACGGCGTGGGCGATGGCCAAAAAGGAAAACCACATGGGATTCATGTCAAAGCTGCTGTCCTTTGGATCCGATAAGGACCTTAAGCGCTACTACAAGATCGTCGACCAGATCAACGGTCTTGAGCCCCAGTTTGAGAAGATGACCGAGGAGGAACTCCGCGCCCAGACCGATAAGTTCCGCGAGCGTTACGCCAACGGCGAGTCGCTCGACGACATGCTCCCCGAGGCCTTTGCCACCGTGCGTGAGGCTTCCAAGCGCACCATGGGTATGCGCCACTTTGACGTGCAGCTCATTGGCGCCATGGCACTGCACGAGGGCCACATCGCCGAGATGAAGACCGGCGAAGGTAAGACCCTCGTCTCCACGTTGGCCGGCTATCTTAACGCTATTGCCGGCAAGGGCGTGCACGTCGTTACTGTCAATGATTACCTTGCCAAGCGCGACTCCGAGTGGATGGGCCGCATCTACAAGTACCTGGGCATGACCGTCGGTCTGCTCCAGAACAACATGCCGCTCGAGCTCAAGCGCCCGGCCTACCAGGCCGACGTCACGTACGGCACCAACTCCGAGTTCGGTTTCGATTACCTGCGCGATAACATGGTCACCCGCCCCGAGCAGCGTGTGCAGCGCGGCCACAACTACGCCATCGTCGACGAGGTTGACTCCATCCTAATCGACGAGGCGCGTACCCCGCTCATCATCTCGGGCGCCGGCACCAAGTCCGCCAGCACCTACAAGGACTTCGCGCGTGCCGTGCGTGGCCTTGAGCGCGGCGAGGACGTGTCGCACGACATGCTCACCGCCACCGAGGACGTGGAGCCCACGGGCGACTATGTCATGGATGAGGCCAAGCACACCATTGCCGCTACCGAGCGCGGTCTTAAGAAGATCGAGCGCCGCCTGGGCATCGAGGACATCTACGCCGATCTCTCTGGCCAGCTGGTCAACCACCTGCAGCAGGCGCTGAAGGCCCAGTACATGTTCCACCGCGATAAGCAGTACGTGGTCACCAACGGCGAGGTCAAGATCGTCGACGAGTTCACCGGCCGCATTATGGAAGGCCGCCGTTATTCCGAGGGCCTGCACCAGGCCATCGAGGCCAAAGAGGGCGTGCTCGTACGCGAGGAGAACCAGACCCTGGCCACCATCACCCTGCAGAACTACTTCCGTCTGTACGACAAGCTCTCCGGCATGACCGGCACGGCACTTACCGAGGATGCCGAGTTCCGCGAGATCTACAAGCTGCCCGTCGAGGTCATCCCCTCCAACAAGCCCGTGCAGCGCGTGGACCACGAGGACCTGGTGTACCGCACCATTCAGGCCAAGTACAACGCCGTTGCCGACGACGTTGAGCGTCGTCACGCCAAGGGCCAGCCGGTCCTGGTGGGCACCGTCTCCATCGAGAGCTCCGAGAAGCTGTCCGCCGCCCTTACCAAGCGCGGCATCGCACACGAGGTCCTCAACGCCAAGCACCATGAACGCGAGGCCCACATCGTGGCCCAGGCCGGACGCTACGGCGCCGTGACCATCGCCACCAACATGGCCGGTCGTGGTACCGACATCCTGCTGGGCGGCAACCCCGACGAGTTGGTGCGCGAGCGCCTGGAGTACGAGGGCCTGACCATGGAGGACGTGACGCCCGAGCAGCTCGAGCAGTTTAACGCCGAGGCCAAGGAGACTTGCAAGGCCGAGCGCGAGCGCGTGCTTGCCGCCGGTGGCCTGACCGTTATCGGCACCGAGCGCCACGAGTCCCGCCGTATCGACAACCAGCTGCGCGGCCGCTCCGGCCGTCAGGGCGATCCGGGCGAGACCCAGTTCTACCTGTCGCTCGAGGACGACCTCATGCGCCTGTTCGGTGGCGACAAGATGGACCGCGTCTCCAAGATGATGGTCACGGCCGACATGGGCGACGACATGCCCATCCAGCACAAGATCATCTCCAAGGCCGTCGAGAGCGCCCAGCACAAGGTCGAGAGCATCAATTTCTCCATGCGTAAGAGTGTCCTTGAGTACGACGACGTCATGAACAAGCAGCGCCAGGTCATCTACGCCGAGCGCAATAAGATTCTTGACGGCAAGGACCTGACCGACCACATCACCGAGGTCATGCACGACACCGTGTACCGCTGCGTGCAGGAGTTCTGCACCAAGGACAGTCACGATGGCGAGCGCGACCTGGAGGGCCTGCGCAAGTGGGTTGTGGAGCTCACCGGCCACATCGATACGCCGAAGTTCCCCGACGAGGATTATGAGGCCCTGGCTGCCGATGTCCTGGCTTACGTAGAGAAGTGCTACAACATGAAGGCCGAGCGCTTGGGCGAGGACCTGATGCGCGAGCTCAACACCCAGGTCATGCTGCGCGTCATCGATACCCGCTGGATGAACTACCTGCAGGAGATGGATTACCTCAAGACCGGCATCGGCCTGCGCGGCTTTGGCCAGCGCGACCCGCTGGTCGAGTACAAGACCGAGGCCTACGGCGCGTTCCAGATGCTCGTCGATACCATGTATGAGGATTACCTGCGCACGGTTCTGCGTATCGAGATCAAGGCTGCCCCGCGTGCCGTGGAGCACAAGGAGGAGCCCGCGCTCGAGGGCGCGCGCTTCTCCGGTCCTGCCGAGGTCGATGGTGATAACGGCGACTCGGTGCTGCGCAAGCAGGCGCAGGTGCAGGCCCGCACGGCTGTCCAGGGTGGTCCGGCTGCCGTCAACAACGGTGGCAAGGTGACCACTTATCGCAAGTCCGAGAGCGACGATCCGTACGTCAACGTGGGCCGCAACGACCCGTGCCCCTGCGGTAGCGGCAAGAAGTTTAAGTACTGCCACGGCAGGAATCGTTAATGGCTGAGGCTTTAGAGATAACGCCCGCCGAGCTGGACGCGTTCGCGGACCGGCTCGGCGAGGTCGAGTCGTATCTCCACCTGGACGAGAAGCGTACCCGTGTGACCGAGCTCGAGGCCAAAAGCGTTGCCCCTGGCTTTTGGGATGACGCCGACGCCGCCCGTGCCACCATGGAGGAGATCGCGCGTACCAAGGAAGATATCGCTGCCGTGGACACCGCGCGCGGCGAGCTTTCCGATGCCCGCGCCGCGCTGGAGCTTGTCGAGGAGATGGGGGATGACCCCGACGCCGTCGCCCTTCGCGAGGAGGCTACAGCCACGGCTGAGCGCCTGGCCCGTGCCATCGATGAGCTTGAGCTTTCGAGCTGGTTTACCGGTGAGTTCGATCACGGCGATGCCATTGTGACTATCAAGCCTGGACAGGGTGGTCTGGAGGCCCAGGACTGGACCTTCATGCTCTTTAAGATGTACATGAAGTACTGCCAGCGTCGCGGCTGGAAGGTCACCATCAACGACTGTCCCGCGGCCGAGGTCATCGGCATCGACCGCGCGACCTTTACCGTCGAGGGCAAGGACGCATTTGGCATGCTGCGCGCCGAGGCCGGCGTCCACCGCTTGGTTCGCATTAGCCCCACCGACGACAAGAAGCGCCGCCAGACCACGTTTGCCGGCGTCGAGGTCATCCCCGTGCTACCCGATGATATCGACATCGAGATCAGTCCCGATGACATCCGCGTGGACGTGTACCACGCGAGCGGCCCGGGCGGTCAGGGCGTCAACACCACCGACTCCGCCGTGCGCGTGACGCATTTCCCCAGCGGCATTGTGGTCACCTGCCAAAACGAGCGCAGCCAGATCCAGAACAAGGCCGCGTGCATGCAGATCCTCAAGGCTCGCCTGTACGAGATTGAGCTCGAGAAGCGCGCCGAGGCCCTGGATGAGATTCGTGGACCCAAGACCACGATCGGTTTTGGCAACCAGATTCGCAGCTACGTGCTCTACCCGTACCAGATGGTCAAGGACCTACGCACGGGCGTGGAGACCAGCAATGTCGAGGCCGTTCTTGACGATGGCGACCTGGACCCGTTTGTTATTGGCTACCATCGCTGGGCCACCGGCAACGCCGATGCAGAAGGCTCGGAGGTCTAAAACATCGGGCGGCTTCAAGCCGATGCCAAGCCCAACGGTTGGACGGGTTTGTATCCAGAATAAACCCTGCGCAGGGGTGGTTTTTGTTCGGCGAATCGGTAGAATCGAATACAAGAAGAAGTTCAAAGCGCATCCGATGGGGTGCGCTTTTTTGAGGGAGGCAGCATGGCATATCGTCTGGACATCAAGCGCATTCTTTCGATGAACTTCTTTCACGATTTGCCCCAGATCATGTTGGGGTGTGCCTTGGCCGCCATCGCGACCGACCTGTTTTTGATTCCCAACGGCCTTGCTGCCGGTGGCGTTACGGGCCTTGCCACCATTATCCAGGCGGTCGGCGCATCGCGCGGCCTATCGCTTCCCGTTGGTATTCAGACGATCGTGATGAACGCCTTGCTGCTGCTGGTCGTTATGCGCGAGGGCGGCATGTTCTACGTGGTGCAGACCGCGACGGGCTTTGTGCTGCTGGGCTTCTTTACCGATCTGTTCGCCCCGTTTGTAGCACCTCTGGCGGATGCGGACCTGATGCTCCCTGCCATGTGGGGCGGCATTATTACGGGCATCGGTTACGGCATGGTGCTGCGCGCCGGCGCCAACACCGGCGGTTCGGACACGATTGGCCAAATCATCTCGCGTAATACCTCACTGCCCGTGGGCTCGACCGTCATGGCGATCGATGTTGCCGTATGCGCGCTGTCGGCTCCGGTCTTTTCAATCGAAAACGCACTATATGCAGGCCTTTCGATGGTCATTAGCGGCTACGTGATCGATGCCGTGGTCGATGGTGGCAACAAACGCCGTATGGTACTCATCATCTCGGACAAGTTCCCTGATATCGCTGCCGATATCATGTATGGCCTGGGTCGTGGTTGTACCAAGTTTAAGGCGACTGGCATGTATTCGGGTGCCGAGAAGCCGGTGATTATGGTCATCGTGAGCCGTCGAGAGCTCAATACCCTCAAGACGATCGTGCGCGAGCGCGATCCTCACGCCATTGTGACGGTCGCTGACGTTACGGAAGCCTTCGGCGAGGGATTCAAGGACATTAGCGCGTAGGGTCGACCGCGTTCCATCCAAAAGACGTTCACATTGATAAACCGTTTCATCAGCGGTTCTGCCTGCTAAATTGTTCAAATAATGATAAAAACTCTGGTAAAGCCATCAGTTTCCAGCATAATGAATGACGTACGTGCATTGCGGCTGTGTTGGGATTACCTTCGGTGCCGTGCGCATTTTGTCTAATGAGGATGAAAGGAAGGCACAATGAGCGACGAAGAGCTCAAAAAGGTTGCCAACGAGGTAAGGAAGGGCATCGTCACCGGCGTGCACGCTGCCAAGTCCGGCCATCCGGGCGGTTCGCTCGGCGCTGCCGACATCATGACCTATCTGTACTTTGAGGAAATGAACGTCGACCCGGCAGATCCCCGCAAGGCCGATCGCGACCGTTTTGTGCTCTCCAAGGGCCATTGCGCTCCGGGCCTGTACGCCGTGCTCGCCGAGCGTGGGTTCTTCCCCAAGGAGGATCTCGAGACACTGCGCCATATCGGCAGCCACCTGCAGGGTCATCCCAACATGAACGACACCCCGGGCGTCGACATGTCCACCGGCTCGCTCGGCCAGGGCATTTCCGCCGCCGTGGGCATGGCCGTTGCCGCCAAGCACTGGGGCGACGACTATCGCACCTACGCCCTGCTGGGCGACGGCGAGAGCGAGGAGGGCCAGGTCTGGGAGGCCGCCATGTTTGCCGGCAACCAGCAGCTCGACAACCTCTGCGTGATCGTCGACCATAACGGCCTGCAGATCGACGGCCCCGTCGAGGAGGTCAACGACCCCATGCCGCTCGCCGACAAGTTCCGCGCGTTCAAGTTCCACGTGGTGGAGCTCGCCGACGGCAACGACTTCGACCAGATCCGCGCCGCCTTTGCCGAGGCTCGCGCTACCAAGGGCCAGCCGACCGCCATTATCGCCGAGACCATGAAGGGCAAGGGCGTTTCCTTTATGGAAAACCAGGTGGGTTGGCACGGCAAGGCCCCCAACGATGAGCAGTTTGAGCAGGCCATGGCAGAGCTCACGGCCGCCGGAGAGGAGCTCTAGGATGGCAGACGTCAAGAAAATCGCCACGCGTGTAAGCTACGGCGAGGCCCTCGTCGAGCTCGCCAACGAGCACGATGACTTTGTGGTCCTCGACGCCGACCTGGCCGCCGCTACGCAGACCGGTAAGTTTAAGGCCGCCTGCCCCGATCGTTTCTTCGATGTGGGCATTGCCGAGAGCAACCTGATGGGCGTCGCCGCCGGTATCGCGACCACCGGCCGCGTTGCCTTCGCGAGCACCTTTGCCATGTTCGCTGCCGGTCGCGCCTTTGAGCAGGTCCGTAACTCCATCGGCTACCCGCACCTTAACGTTAAGATCGGTGCCACGCACGCCGGTATCTCGGTGGGCGAGGATGGCGCCACGCACCAGTGCTGCGAGGATATCGCCCTGATGCGTGTCATCCCCGGCATGACCGTGATCGTTCCCGCCGACGACATCGAGGCCCGTGCCGTGACGCGCGCCGCCTACGAGTGCGACGGTCCGGTGTACATGCGCTTCGCCCGTTTGGCCTCGCCGGTTATCAACGACCCCGAGACCTACAAGTTCGAGTTGGGTAAGGGCATTGTCATGCGCGAGGGCTCCGATGTGACCATCATCGCCTGCGGCCTGATGGTCGGCGAGGCTCTCGAGGCCGCCGAGCAGCTCGCCGCCGATGGCATCGACTCCGAGGTCATCAACATGCACACCATCAAGCCCATCGATGCCGACCTGATCGTCAAGAGCGCCACCAAGACCGGCCACGTCGTGACCGTCGAGGAGCACTCTGTGATCGGTGGCCTGGGCAGCGCCGTTGCCGACGTCCTGTGCGAGCAGTGCCCGACGCCGCTCAAGAAGATCGGCGTCAACGACACCTTCGGTGAGTCCGGCCCGGGTGCCGAGCTCCTGCACAAGTACGGCCTGGACGCCGCCAACATCGTGGCGACCACCAAGGAGTTCTTGGCATAAGGCAAGGCGGATCTCAAGGACTGCTTTGCCAGAACTATAAAACTGTTTCGCCAGTACTATGGAAGCCCGGCAGGGGCGCTCTCTTGGAGAGCG
The DNA here is from genome assembly GCF_018785265.1 of Collinsella aerofaciens. Classification (GTDB taxonomy): domain Bacteria; phylum Actinomycetota; class Coriobacteriia; order Coriobacteriales; family Coriobacteriaceae; genus Collinsella; species Collinsella aerofaciens_AI. The sequence goes on from NZ_WQPK01000045.1 coordinate 173,216, forward strand.
CCCCTGTTTCAGTCGCGGTGAAATAAGGACTGTTTTGCCAGCTTAAAGGCTCAACAGTCCCTATTTCACCGCAACTCATGAAGACGCCCCTCAAGCACGGTCCCATCAGGGAAAAGGGCATATATCGACAAAGCGCAATTCAGACCCTTCCAGCGTTGTATATGCAGCACCCCAAGATAAACGCGGCGACCCCTTAGTTATCGCAGGCCGGGCACAGGGTTACTCTCCAAATCTTTCCGCAGGACGGAGGAGCCCCTGCCGCGCGAAGCGCGCAGCGGGGGCTCCGACATGTCCGAGGACGATTTGGAGAGTAACCCTGTGCCCGGCCGACGGGATCCCTAAGCACGCCATGCTTCTTATGTGCAGCAAAGCTAATACTGCTAAAATATAAAGCGCTCATGTAGTTTAAACGCACGACGATAAGGAGCACCAGTGGGTAACCACTTCCGTACCTCCGGTGCGGGCGATGATGCCCCCAAGACGCAGGCAGACGTCCAGGGCAGTCGTTTCGCCACTCCGGATTCAGAGGGCCAGCCTGTTGCTCAGGCCCCCGCTCAGCCGGCAGATCAGGCACAGCCGGCATCCGATCCCTTTGCCTACAATCCAACCAGCGATGTCGCACTTTCCGGCGCGGCGGGTTTTGAGCCCGTTCAGGCCGTGACCGCTCGCGTGGAGCAGCCTCAGGCTGGCGCCGCCGCGCCGCAGCCTACCATGGCCGGCATTCCCGACCCCATGGCCCCTGCGACGCCGGCTCCTCAGCCTGCGCAGTCTGGTCTCTTTGCCGCTATTCCCGACCCCACGCAGCCTGCTGCCCCGGTGGTCGAGAGCGATCAGGCAGCCGAGGTCGCAAGCCTCGATAACGCGCTCAACAACCCCGATTTTACGTCGGTGTTTGCGCCCATCGATCCGCAGGCCAGCCGCAAGAAGATGGCCAAGCAGGCCGGTGTCGAGCCCGTCATCCTTATGGAGCATGTCACCAAGATCTATCCGGCACAGCCCAACAAGCCTGCACTCGACGACATCAACATCGAGATCTATCCGGGCGAGTTCGTCTTCCTGGTCGGTCACTCCGGCTCGGGTAAGACCACGCTGCTGTCGACGCTCAACCGCGACGTCAAGCCGACGAGCGGCCGCATCCTGGTTGCCGGTCAGGACCTCATGAAGATCAAGAACCGCAAGGTTCCGTTCCTGCGCCGCCAGATTGGCGCTGTGTTCCAGGACTTTAAGCTTCTGCCGCAAAAGACCGCCTACGAAAACGTGGCGTTTGCCCTGCAGTGCATCGGCAAGCCCAAGGGCGTCATTCGCAGCCAGGTGCCCGAGGTGCTGCGTCTGGTCGGTCTGGCCGATCAGATGGACTCGCTGCCCGACCAGCTTTCCGGTGGCGAGCAGCAGCGCGTTGCCGTCGCCCGCGCTATGGTCAACCGTCCGCCGCTGCTGATCTGCGACGAGCCCACGGGTAACCTCGACCCGGCGATCTCGCTGGGCATCATGAAGCTGCTCGAGCGTATTAACCGCACCGGCACTACCGTGATCGTCGCCACGCACGACCGCGAGATGGTCGATAGCATGCACCGTCGCGTGATCGCCCTCGAGGGCGGCCACGTTATCCGCGACCAGGAGAGGGGAGGTTACGGCAACTATGGCACCAACTAACGTGGGCTACTCCTTCAAAGAGGCAATCAGCCACTTCTTCCGTAACTGGACTACCTCGCTCGGCGCCGTCATCACGATCTTCCTTTCGCTGTTTATCATCGGCCTGTTTATCATGGGCTCCGCGATGCTGAACTCCGTGATCGGCACCGTCGAGGATCAGGTTGTCATCAACGCGTTCATTAGTGATGATGCCGATCAGGCCGATGTTCAGGCTTTTGAGGCCGAACTTAAGACGTGGAATAACGTCAAGTCCGTGACCTATAAGGACAAGGATGACGCGCTGGCCGAGTATACGAGCAAGATGTCGGGCAACGCCGACGCCACCATGAGCGCGCTCGATGGCCAGAACCCGCTGCCGGCTTCCTTTGCTATTGAGATGGACGATCCGTCCAAGGTCGAGAGCACGGCAGAGAAGCTCAAGAAGGATGCCGATTTCCAGAAGATCGCGGATGACGGCGACGTCAACGCGAGCGTGCTGTACGGCCAGGAGGAAGTGAGCCGCCTGTTCCAGGTGACCAACTACATCCGCATCGCCGCCGTGGTGCTCGTTGGCCTTCTGACCTTTATCGCATTCATCTTCATCAACAACACGATTCGCCTGTCCATCACGGCGCGTCGTCGTGAGATTGCGATTATGCGTCTGGTCGGCGCCAGCAACGGCTTCATTCGCGGCCCGTTTATCACCGAGGGCGTGCTGCAGGCCATTTTGGGCTCGCTGCTTTCCATCGGCGTTCTGGAGCTGCTGCGCAACCTGATGATTCCGCGTCTGCAGGAGAGCATCGGCTGGATGTCGTTTGCCCTGCCGATGCAGTACTACCTGGTGACCTATGCTGCGCTGATTCTGGTCGGCGTGATTATCGGCCTCTTTGGTTCTGCCATCGCCATGCGTCGCTACCTGCGCGTGTAGGCATGCCTGGAATTCATCCCTTCCAACGGGTCGTCTCTTATGGGGCGGCCCGTTTTTTGATTCCTAGGGGACGGCAGGAAAGCGAATCATTTGGGTAGACTCTTTGGAGTTCGCAATCGATAGCAAGGAGGCGCCATGGGGCGCAATAACAAGCATAAGCGTGGAGCTCGCAATAAGCGCGGGCCGGTGCGCAGCGAACGCCGTCCGAGCCTGACCGGGCGCGTGCAGCTCCATGAGCACAGTGCCTATGTCATAACCGAGAATGGCGACTACAAGGTCATGGGTCGCGGCAAGCGTGAGATCATGGACGGCGATACCGTTGCCGTGAGCATTAAGAACAGCCCGCATGGCGAGCGTCGCGCCGTGATCGAGGGCGTAGTTGAGCGCGCAGCCATAAGCGTGGTGGGCACGTACCAGACCGCCGGTCCGCTCGGTGTTATCGAGCCGCTCGATTCGCGCCTGAAGGCAGACTTCTTCATTCTGCCCGAGGATACCTCGGCTGAGCGCCTGGGTGTCCACCCGGGTGACGCCGTTGTCGCACGCATTCTGACCTATCCGACGCGCCTGGAATCGGGCACCGTGACGATTGAGCGCCGCATTGGCGGCGATGACGCGCCCGACCTGGGCGTTCAATACGTAATGGCGCGTTATGGCTATACCGATAGTTATCCCGAGGCAGCGCTGGCCGAGGCCGAGGGCCTTTCGCTCGATGTGACCGCGGCGCTCAAAGATCCGCTCCGACGTGATCTGCGCGACCGCTTTGTCATCACGATCGACCCGGTCGACGCGCGCGACTTTGACGATGCCATTTCGTTGGAGCGCACGCCCGAGGGTGGCTACAAGCTGGGTGTGCATATCGCCGACGTTTCACACTATGTGGCTTGGGACGGGCATATCGATCTTGAGGCTCGCCATCGTACGACATCGGTGTATCTGGCCGATCGCGTGCTTCCCATGCTGCCCGAACGCCTGTCCTGTGACCTGTGCTCGCTTCGCCCTGACGAGGACCGTCTTGCGTTTACCGTCGATATCGAGCTCGATGCGCAGGGTCGCGTGCGGCATTACGATCCGTATCCCAGCGTGATTCGCTCGCGTGTGCGTATGGACTATGACGGCGCCGAGGCGCTGCTGGTGCGTGCCGGCGCGGTTGAGTATTCGGTGCTGGAGGGTGCAGCCGAGGATGTTGCGGCTGCCGAGGCCTCGCGCGAGGAAGCGCTTGAGCGCGGTCTTGCGTGCGAGGAGACTGCCCGCGGCTACAACATCGACCTCGGCGATTTCCTTGTCGCCGCCAACGAACTCGCCGAACTTCGCCGTCGTATTCGTCGCGCCCGCGGCTCAGTCGATTTTGACACGGCCGAGATTCGCGCTCTATTGGATGAGGACGGAGTGCCCGTGCAGATTGTGGCGCGTGAGCGTTCGTGTGCCACGTCGCTTATCGAGGAAGCCATGCTGCTCGCCAACGAGTGCGTTGCAGAGTGGCTGGCGGACCGTGATATCGAGGCCTGCTATCGCGTGCATGAGGATCCGAGCCCCGATAGCCTGCACGGTGCCGCCGTTGCGCTGGCGCAGCTAGGCATCATCGACGATCGCCGTGCTGCCGGTATTGCCCTGGGGAGTCCCGATGAGCTGCAGGCTGCAGTTGATGCTGCCGCCGGTACGGCAAACGCACCGCTCGTCAACACGCTGCTTCTGCGCAGCATGCAGCGCGCGCTGTACAAGCCGCGCAACGAGGGCCACTTTGCGCTCGCCGCGCCGTGCTACTGCCACTTTACGAGTCCCATCCGTCGCTACCCCGATCTGGTGGTGCACCGCGTACTCAAGCTGCAGTTGGCCTATGAGCAGCTCGGCGGCAAGGACGCCTTGGTCCGTACGTCGCGGCTGATCGGCAAGGGACGCGAGTCGCTGCCGCGCATTCTGCCGCAGATCTGCCGCGCATGCAGCGATGCCGAGCGCGCGGCAGATGCCGCCAGCCATGCGACGCAAAAGATCAAGATTGCCCAGTACTATGAGGACCGTCTAGGCGAGCGCTATGCCGGAACCGTCTCGTGGGTTAGCAGCATGGGCCTCTTTGTGCGCTTGGACCTGACGCAGGTCGAAGGCTTGGTTTCGATCAAGAGCCTGGGCAACGAGTGGTTCGAGTTCGACGAGGACGCGCTAACGCTCACGGGTGCCGACACGGGCACCCGTTACGAGCTGGGGCAGCGCGTGATCATCGAGGTCTCGCGCGTCAATACCACGCGTGGGCACTTGGACTTCAAGCTTATCCATTAGCCAAATCCCGACTGATGGTGGGGGAGCGGAGGGCGGCCTTTTGGGACCGCCCTCCGCATTTGAATCGTGGCTACCTTGCCGTCTGCTCGGCCGCCCGCTTACCTGCTATTTGAGAGGTAAAACCTACCAAAATAAACCTGTCCCTTTTTGGCAGGTTTACAAGAAAGCGGGGATGAGATGGCGACGGTGTACGGTTATGCGCGGGTGAGTTCGCGCGATCAGAACCTTAATCGGCAGCTGGATGCGCTGGGCGCCTATGGCGTGGGCTCGGCGAATATTTATGCCGACCATGCGAGCGGCAAGGACTTCGATCGACCGCGTTATCGCGAGCTGCTGCACGTCCTGGGAGACGGGGACGTACTGGTGGTGCTTTCTATCGACCGACTTGGTCGTAATTACTCCGAGATTCTTGAGGAATGGCGACGCATTACCAAGGAGCTCGGGGTTGCCATTGTGGTGTTGGACATGCCATTGCTTGACACGCGCGTCAGGGCCAGCGGCGCGCCGGATGTGACCAACACCCTGATTGCCGATATTGTGCTGCAACTGCTGAGCTACGTGGCGCAGGTGGAGCGCGAGAATATCCATCGCCGCCAGGCGGAGGGAATTGCAGCGGCGCGGGCGCGAGGGGTCCGTTTCGGTCGACCTCGCAAGCCGTGCCCTCCTCAGTTTGAGCTGGTGCGCGATAGCTATGAGGCGGGCGATATTACCCGCAGCCAGGCAGCAAAGTGCCTGGGCGTGTGCGTGGGGACGTTCGATCGCTGGATGCGCGAGGCGGGGTAGGGGTTTGCGTCGCTTTGTCGCTTCCTGTTGCAATTCAAATTTTGATACGGTGACGATGTCATTTGGGGCTACACTCGCTGATATTCAAAAAAAGGAGGTTGGCCCTTGGCGCGCGTAAAACAAATAATCGGATGGACCGCGATCGTTCTGTTCGCTGCAACGCTGGTGGGCATCTGGGTGCTGACGGAGCAAAATGCGGTGGAGACGTCGTTGCTGAGCGAGTCCACCGCGCGTGTGGTGGAGGGTCAGGCTACGGGCGTTCAGGCTGCCGATGCCACGGGTGAAGCCCAGACGGAGAACGGAATGACCGGGGGCACCGATTCGGCTGCCTCGAATGTCCGGTCTGGCCGACTTGCTTCCATTCGCATGTGGGTGGGCACGAACGTCCGTCGCGTTGCCCATACCGTAGAGTTTTTCTTCGTCGGATTATTCGCCTCCGTGGTCGTGGTTTGCTTTTCCAGGCGTCCGTGGAGCGTATGCTCCCGTTGCGTGCCCGTATTGCTCTTTTGCGCCGCCTGCTCCGTTGGCGATCAGGTACATAAGATCTTTGTTCCCGGCAGGCATTTCGACGTTATCGATTTAGGATTCGATGCTGCGGGCTATGTCACCGCCATGCTGTTGGTATTGCTCGTGGCCGCGCTGGCGCGTCGGTCTGCCCGTCCCATCGGTGCACACGCGAAACGGGGCTAGCAGTCTGAGGCGGTGTGTGCCCTGTGCTCGACATCTGGCTACAATATCGGCATGAACGCGCTTCGTCGGTAGGGTGATGCGGGCGCGGCAGGACATCTCGACGGAGGGAGACCATCATGGCAGTACTGTTTGTTGAATACCCCAAGTGCTCGACCTGTAAGAAGGCCAAGGCATGGCTGGACGAACATGGGGTAGAGTATATCGACCGCGATATCGTTTTGGACAATCCCGCGGCTGATGAGCTTGCGACCTGGATTGCTCATTCGGGGCTGCCGGTGCGGCGCTTCTTTAATTCGTCGGGCATGAAATATCGAAAGCTGGGCCTGAAGGCGCGTTTGGATGCGGGCATGACGGATCGGGAGTGCTACGAGCTGCTGGCGACCGACGGCATGCTGGTCAAGCGTCCGCTGCTGGTGGGCGACGACTTTGTGATTCCCGGGTTTAAGGAAGCGGCCTGGACCGAGGTGCTGCTGTAGTGGCTGCGGAAAGTGCGTCCCGTTTTAAGCTCGGATTCCGGGACGCAGTTTCCGGTTGAAGGGGCTAGCGGAAACCGTATCCCAGTTTGGGCGCGAAATCTGGGATACGGTTTCCGTTTGGGGCCTCTAGGGGAAAGCGCGTCCCGTTCTGGACGTAAATTTCGGGATGAGCTTTCCGGTTGGCGGGCATATGCGCTAATCCTCAAGCTGTGCCCATTCGTGCGGATCGTAGATCTTTACGTGCTTGTTGGGCTTGCCGCTCCAGTACTCCTCGTCCATAAAGGGCAGATATGCCTGAACGCCGGGGCAGATAAAGGGAATCCGCTGCTGTTGCAGTCGCTCGCGCTGGCGCTGCTCCAGGTGCGCCTCGGATATGACGGTCGGCATGCCGGACAGCTCGACGAGGCTTGCCTGGATTCGCTTAAGGTCGGGGAGTCCCGCGTGCCATGACATCCGCATGATCAAAAAGGATGCACGGCGGTATTTTGCCTGCACCACCGTGATGGCGGGGCGCAGTGTGGGATGGATTTTGTCCCGTTCGGGCCAGAGGTCGGCAGTGATCTCGAGGCCCAGGGTCTCCCATAGGTAATCAAGCTCTTCGTCCATGGCACCTCGATATCCGTGCAATGATGACGGTTCGATTGTGCCATCAGCCGTGAGCGCTGCATTGTTGTAATCTACCAGCGGTAGATGTGGGATGTTTTACGGGCTTTGACGCCGTAGGTGTTGCTGGTGCTTCACAGGTCCTTCACGTGTTGGCCGTATTTGACTGAATTTCAAAAAAGTCAAAATTAGGGCTTGCGTCACGGCGGGACTTCCCGTATATTTCTTTCTTGCGCAAAGGCACAGCCGAGCGCAGCGATGCAGTCATTGGGATGTCGTCTAATGGCAGGACAGCGGATTCTGGTTCCGTCAATGGGGGTTCGACTCCCTCCATCCCAGCCATTGCATTTGCTACATATGGCCCGTTCGTCTAGCGGTTTAGGACGCCGCCCTCTCAAGGCGGAGATCACCAGTTCGAATCTGGTACGGGCTACCAAAATTGAACGCCCGGGCCTCGTAAGAGACCCGGGTTTTGTGTATTGACCGTATATACGGCGCCTGCCGTGTTTCGCTCAGATCGAGGAGTAGCCATGGATCTGCCCATCAGCTTGCAAGACATCACGTATGCCGAGAACTATCTGGCGCAGGGCGACCTGGCTACGGCGACGCCGCTGCTGGAGCGTCTGGTGGAGCTCGCCGAGGAGTATATTGATGCTGAGTGCAAGACGGAGGAGAAGCGTCAATACTTTAGCTTCGATAGCAAGTTTGAGCGCTTGGCCTATCGCCGCGTGGAGAAGGATCCGCGCGAGCTCGTGCAGGTCGAGGTGCCGTTTGACCGCCTGTACTCTGATATGGCGTTTGCCTACATTCGCCAGCAGGATTATGTGAGCGCTCGTAATGCCCTGATGCAGGCTGTGCGTTGGGACCCCATGAACTGCAACTATCGCTTGGATTTGGCCGAGCTGTTCCGCGCACTCGAGGACAAGCAGGAATGGGCATCGCTCTCGTTCTCGGTGCTGGAGCGTGCAAGCGATGGCAAGTGCGCCGCCCGCGCTTACGCCAATCTAGGTCAGTATTTCTTGGAGCCCGAGACCGAGAACGTTTCGGCTGCCGTGGGCTGCGCGCGTCTGGCGCTGCGCCTGGCGCCCAACGATGCGCATACGACGCGCCTGCTCAACAAGATCCATACCACCTATCCGGATGCCGCTGATGAGAGCGACGAGCACGTGATGGGTGAACTGGCCCTGCAAGGCGTTCCGACCTCGCCTTCGGCTGAGATTGCCATCTGCCTGATTATGTGCGCGACCGATGCTGCAAGCGACGGCGACAAGCAGGAGGCGACGCGCCTGACGGTGCGTGCTCGCGACTTGGTGGGCGAGGAGGCCTGCGCGGCGATTATTAAACTGGTGCGCGAGAGCGATGCCGAGCTCAATGCCGAGCGCAAGGCAAAGCGCGAGGCTGCGGGCTCAAACGCCGATGGCGCCAAGGAGGCCGGCGATGCCCAGTAAGCGCGAGCGCAAGCTCATTTCCAAGAATCGCTCGGCGCATCACGAATACTTTATCGATGAGACGTTCGAATGCGGTATTGAACTGAGTGGCACCGAGGTCAAGTCGATTCGCGAGCGCGCCTGTCAGATCACTGACACTTTTGCGCTGATTCGTGGCGGCGAGTGCTGGCTCGTCGGACTGCATATCCACCCTTATAGCCATGGTGGCGTGTGGAATCGCGATCCCGACCGTCGGCGTCGTCTGCTGCTGCACCGCAAGGAGATCGACTTTCTTGACGGCAAACTTCGCAACCGTGGTTATGCGCTGGTTCCGTTGGAGCTCTACTTTAATACCGACGGCCGCGTAAAGCTGCTGCTGGGTCTGGGTCGCGGCAAGAAGCTCTACGACAAGCGCGAGGACATGGCCAAGCGTGATGTCCAACGCGAGATCGACCGCGCCCTCAAAGAGCGCAATCGCTGACCACCCTTCATAAGTTGCGGTGGAATACGGACTGTTTTGCCTGTTTGAGGGGCTATTCAGTCCCTATTTCACCGCAACTGCGGGCGTCTCATCTTTCTTACTGTTCTGACACATATGTCTCAAAGGCGGCGTCCGTTATGGGTGCCGCCTTTTTTTGTGGGTACATACATTCATGAGGTTCCAACCCGGGTTAGGGGAGTGATCGTTATGGACAAAACTGCGTTCTTTACCATGCCGAGCGGTCTGTACGTGGTGAGCGCCGCGGCAGACGGACTGCGCGCCGGCTGCGTCATCAACACTGCGGTGCAGGTGACGTCCATGCCGCCGCGAATTTCGGTTGCCGTGAACAAGGACAACGTCACCTCGGACGTCATTACCGCGGCCAAGGCCTTTGCGCTGACCGTGATCGACCAGACGGCCGACATGCTCTACATCGGTAACTTTGGGTTCCGCACCAGCAGCGATTATGACAAGTTTGCCAAATACGAGACCCGCGAGACGACTCTGGGCATGCCCTATGTGCCCGAGCACGCGGCAGCGCTGTTTAGCTGCCGTTTGATCGATACTGTGGATGTGGGCACGCATCTATTGTTTATCGGCGAGGTCGAGGATGCCGAGCGCCTGAGCGACGAGACGCCGCTCACCTACGATTACTACCATAAGGTTCTGAAGGGCAAGACGCCTCCGAAGGCGTCCTCGTATCAAGGCTAGAAATGTTTTAAAAATACTTGCATTATGTTATTGAGAACCTATACTAATAAACGAAGTACATCACCAGTCGCGTTCGAGAGGAGAACATCATGGCTGAGGAGAAGAAGACGTATAAGTTTGTGTGCGTCGTTTGCGGTTACGAGGTTGAGGTCGACACGCCCGAGCTGCCCGAGGACTACGTGTGCCCGGTGTGCGGCGTCGGTCCCGATCAGTTTGAGCTCGTCGAGGAGTAGCTCGCAGGCACACGGCGAAAGCCGAATATAGCTCTGTCCAAGGGCCCCGGTCGAATTCTCGGCCGGGGCCCTTTTCCTCCGTCCCCAAGGGATCACGGCTGCTGTTAGCCGCTCCTGTCTGTTGTGAGTCCGGCCGACTGTTTGTCTCAATCTGTAACATGTGGCGGCTCAAAACGGGTCTATCTGTTACAGATTGAGACAAAAGGTTGGGGCTGAAGAAATATCTCGATCTGTAACATCTGGGCGCGGAAATTGGGTCCACTTGTTACAGATTGAGACAAACGGAGCTTTCCCTCGGAATGATCTCGATCTGTAACATCTAGACATCAAAAGCGGGCCTAGATGTTACAGATCGAGACGTTATATCTGGACAGTCACGCCGTTCCATTACATCCCCGTTAGCAGCACGATGTCGAGCGCCGTCACGATGGCACCGATCCCTACGAGCAACGCGTTGAGCGGGCGCGAGTTGGCGTATTTGCCCATGACGCGGCGCGAACTGGTGAGTCGTATAAGTACGAAGACCGTGATCGGCAGCTGAAGCGACAGCAGTGCCTGACTCCAGATGAGACCTTCAAAAGGATTTGGGATGACCAGACACGCCGCCACTGCGCCGGCGAAACAGGCCGCTACCCCGATCGAGGAATGTCGGTCGTGGATGTCGTATTCCTCGTCGAACATGCCCGCGGTGATGGTTCCCGCCGCCATGCCCGCTGTCACGCTGCTCGATAGTCCCGCGAACAGCAGCGCTACCGCAAAGATGGTCGAGCTCGCCGGGCCCAAGATGGGGGAGAGCGTGGCCGCTGCGACGGCGAGGTCGTCTACGACAATGCTGTGCGCAAAGAAGGTCGTTGCGGCCAGGATGACCATGGCCGAGTTGATTGCCCAGCCCACGCCCATCGAAAAGAGCGTGTCGAAGAGCTCGTAGCGCAGACGTTCCTCGATAACTTGCTCGCCTTGGCCTTCGAAGTGCATGGATTGGATGACCTCGGAGTGCAGAAAAAGGTTGTGGGGCATAACGACCGCACCCAGGACACTCACGATAATCGCGGCAGAGCCAGTGGGCATACTGGGCGTGATCCAGCTTGCGGCGACTTGCGGCCAGTCGACTTTGACTAGCGCAAGCTCGGCCAAAAACGAGAGTCCTACCACGCCGACGAAGGCGATGATCCAGCGCTCGGCACGCTTGTAGGAGTTCGTCATGAGCATCGCCATCGATACTGCCGCCACGATGACGCAGCCCGCGCGCACGGGCAGCCCAAAGAGCATCTGGAGCGCGATCGCACCGCCCAGGACTTCGGCCATGGCGGTGGCGATGGTCGCGAGATAGGCGCTGGCAAGCACCGTGCGCCCAACGAAGCGGGGAAGGTAACGTGTCGTGGCTTCGGCAAGACAGGCGCCCGTTGCGATACCCAGGTGTGCAGCGTTGTGCTGCAACACGATGAGCATAATCGTGGACAGCGTGACCACCCACAGCAGCGCGTAGCCAAATTGCGAGCCCGCGGCCATATTTGAGGCCCAGTTGCCCGGATCGATAAAGCCGACGGTCACGAGCAGCCCGGGGCCGATATGCCGCGCAATGTCTAGGCCTCCGTGGCCTCCGGTGCGGTGCGAGCCAAATTGTTGTTTGAGATGGTTGAGCATGGCTGGTTCCTACGTTGGGGTGGCGCGGCACTGCACTTGGGTTGCGCGGCGCTGCGCCCTGGGTTTGGGTTGAGGCTACTTGTGCGCTTTGCCCTGATTGGCCACGGCGTCGATCTTGGCGGCGATGGTCGCCGGATCGCCGATGTAGCGCTTGTCGAGGACGTTGAAATCGGTGTCGAAGGTGTAAACGAGCGGCACGCCGGTGGGGATGTTGACCTTGAGGATCTCCTCGGGCGTGAGGTGCTCGAGCTTCATGACGAGTGAGCGCAGGGAGTTGCCGTGTGCGGCGATGAGTACGCGCTTGCCGGCGAGCATCTGGGGGCGAATCTTGTCTTCGAAATAAGGCCAGGCGCGGGCTATCGTGTCCTTGAGGCACTCGGTATAGGGCAGCTGATCGGGTGCGACATCACGGTATTGTTCCTGGGTGTGGGGATCGCGACTGTCGCCCGGCTCGAGCGCCGGCGGGCAGACATCGAAGGAGCGGCGCCAGATGAGCACCTGCTCGTCGCCGTGCTCCGCTGCGGCATCGGCCTTGTTGAGACCCTGCAACGCTCCGTAGTGGCGCTCGTTGAGCTTCCAGGATTTGATGACGGGCAGCCACTCGCGATCCATCTGGCCGAGCACGATGTTGAGGGTGTGGATCGCGCGCTTGAGGCGCGAAGTGTAGCAGACGTCAAAGTCGAAGCCCGCTTCTTTGAGGGCGCGGCCGCCTGCCGCTGCCTCTTCGCGGCCCGTGTCGGTGAGCTCGACATCGGTCCAGCCGGTGAACAGGTTGAGTTTGTTCCACTCCGACTCTCCGTGGCGGATAAGGACGAGTTTCATCGTTTGCCGGTCTGTCTGGTTTGCCATAGAGGCCTCCTTAATGTGGCACGACGCGCGTACCGTTTGCTTGACGCCGCAAAGGATACCCGTTTTAGGCTAAAAAGTTAACCAAGACTAACAAAATTGTTGTATTTGAATAGGATGGTGAAAGGGAGTTGCCGAAATGTCTTGATCTGTAACAACTAGGGATGGAAATTGGGTCTAGGTGTTACAGATCAAGACAGGAAGAAATGGTCCTATGGGAAATCTCGATCTGTAACAGCTGACCGCCAAAATCGGCCCTTCGTGTTACAGATTGAGATGTTTGAAGCGGTGGGCTGACGGGCCGAACCTGGGGCCCTTGTTGTCGTCCTTGAGGTCGGCGGTGTCCACTCGTAGGGCGTGCGTTACGCGATTGTTTCGAAACGGGCGGGAAACACAACGGGCCGGCGATGCACCTAGTATGCCTAGTCAACTGACTGTCTAACACCTAGGGGAGGATCGCGATGCAGGCAGATTCCGCTCAGCAGCAGGGCCTTTATCGCCCCGAATTCGACCACGATGCGTGTGGCATCGGCGCGCTTGCCGATATCAACGGCGAGCGCCATCACCAGATTCTGGACGACGCGCTGTCCATTCTGGTCAACTTGGAGTACCGCGGCGGCACCGGACTCGAGAAGAACACCGGCGACGGCGCCGGCATCCTGTTCCAGGTTCCGCATCACTTTTTCCGTAAAGAGGCTCAAAAGTGCGGCCAGATTCTGCCGGCAGAGGGCGACTATGGCGTGGCCATGCTGTTCTTCCCGCAGGACGACAAGGGCGTGGAGGATGCCCGTCGCGCGTTTGAGGAGGGCTGCGCCGAGGCCGGCGTGCCGCTGCTCTTTTGGCGCGAGGTGCCCGTCGACCCGCACGACCTGGGTGAGACGGCCCGCGCCTGCATGCCTACCATCCTGCAGGCCTTTCTGGGCCGCCCCGACGACACGCCGGCGGGCGACGCCTTCGAGCGCCGTCTGTATGTGTGCCGCCGCACCATCGAAAAGAAGGCCGACGCCGAGTTCGCCCTGCGCGACAAGATCTTCTACGTGTGCTCCATGAGCTCGCGCACCATCGTGTACAAGGGCATGCTGGTCGCCACGCAGATGCGCCGCTTCTTCATCGATCTCAACGACGCCGCCGTCAAGACGGCCGTGGCGCTCGTCCACTCGCGCTACTCCACCAACACCACGCCCAGCTGGGAACGCGCGCACCCCAACCGTTTTATCATCCACAACGGCGAGATCAACACCCTCAAGGGCAACGTCAACTGGATCCGCGCCCGCGAACCCAACCTGTACAGCCCCGTGCTGCAGCACGATCTTGAGCGCGTGATGCCCATCATCAACCGCGAAGGCTCCGATTCCGCGATTCTGGACAATGTGCTTGAGTTCCTGGTCATGAACGGTCGCCCGCTCACGCGTGCCGCGTCCATGTTGCTGCCCGAGCCGTGGGACCACAACGACAGTCTGAGTGAGGAGCGCCGCGCCTACGACGCCTACCAGTCCATGCTCATGGAGCCGTGGGATGGCCCGGCGGCCATCGCCTTTACCGACGGTCGCACGCTGGGTGCCGCCCTCGACCGTAACGGCCTGCGTCCCGCCCGCTACTATGTGACGCGCGACGGTCGCTTTATGCTGGCAAGCGAGGTGGGCACCATCGAGGTAAGCCCCGAGAACATCCTGACGAGCGGCTGCCTGGGGCCGGGCCAGATGCTCGAGGTCGACTTTGCCCGCGGCCGCGTCATCTACAACGACGAGCTGCGCGCCCGCTATGCCAAGGAAAAGCCTTACCGCGACTGGATTGCCGAGGAGACGCTGACCGTCGACGCGCTCGATAGGCCTGCCGCGGCAACGCCCGCCGAGGATACCGAGGTGCCCGCCGCCGTGCGCATGGCCAAGCTCGGGTATCACTGGGATGATGTTGACGAAGTCGTGCGTCCCATGGCCCAGCAGGGCAAGGCGCCGCTCGCCTCGATGGGTATCGATGCGCCGCTGGCCTGCCTGTCCAAGAAGACGCGCTCGTTCTTTGACTACTTCTATCAGCTGTTCGCCCAGGTCACGAACCCGCCGATCGACGCCCTGCGCGAGCATATGGTCACTTCGACAACGCTCTACCTGGGCAACCACGGCAACTTGCTCGAGGACTCCCGTACGGCCTGCCAGCTGGTGCGCCTGGAGCGCCCGTTGCTCAACGAGGAGGAGTTCGAGCGTATCTGCGCCATCGACCGCGTGGGCTTTAAGACTCGTCGCTTCCGTGCCGTCTACCGCCGCGATGCCGGCGAGGGCGCGCTGCAGGCTGCGCTCAAGCAGCTTGCCGAGGACGTTGAGGCTACGGTCCGCGACGGTGTGAACATCGTGGTGCTGAGCGATCGCGCCGGGGCGGGCGAGGTGCCCGTGCCGTCGCTGCTCGCCGTGGGCTGCGTGCACAACCACCTGATCCGTGCCGGCGTGCGCACCTTTGCCGATATCGTGGTGGAGTGCGGCGATGCCGTGTCTCCGCACGACTTTGCGGCGCTGGTGGGCTACTCCGCAAGCGGCATCTACCCGTACAACGCGCATGCGTGCATCCGCAATCTGGCGGCACGCGGCGACCTGGACGTGACGGCCGAGCAGGGCATCGCCAACTACAACAAGGCTGCGACCGCCGGTATCGTCTCCATCATGTCCAAAATGGGCATCTCTACGGTTCAGAGCTACCACTCCGCGCAGATCTTCGAGGCCGTTGGCTTTACGCCGGAGTTCGTCAACGCGTACTTCGCCGGCACGGTGAGCCGTGTGGGCGGTATGGGTGTCGAGGACGTTGAGCGCGAGCAAAATGAGCGCTATGATGCCGCACTCGCCATCCTTAAGAGTCCGGCTCCCGATCAACTGCCTACGCTGGGCCTGACCAAGTGGCGCCCGCTCGGTGGCGAGGATCACCTGATCGACCCCCAGACCGTCTACCTGCTGCAGACCGCCTGCCGTGAGGACAACTACGACACCTTTAAGGAGTACAGCGCCCGCCTGCACCGCACCGGCCGTGCCGTGCGTCTGCGTGACCTGCTGGACTTTAATGCCAACGGTCGCACGCCGGTTTCGCTCGACGAGGTGGAGCCCGCGCTCAACATCGTCCGCCGCTTTAACACCGGCGCCATGTCGTACGGTTCCATCAGCAAAGAGGCACACGAGTGCATGGCCATCGCCATGAACCGCCTGCACGGCCGTTCCAACTCCGGCGAGGGCGGCGAGGATCCGCGCCGCGAGACCCCGCTGGCTAACGGTGACTCCAAGAACTCCGCCATCAAGCAGGTGGCAAGCGCGCGCTTTGGCGTGACGAGCCGCTACCTGTGCAGCGCCTTCGAGATTCAGATCAAGATGGCCCAGGGCGCCAAGCCCGGCGAGGGCGGCCACCTGCCCGGCAAGAAGGTCTACCCCTGGATCGCCGAGGTCCGTCAGTCCACGCCCGGCATCGGCCTGATCTCGCCCCCGCCGCACCACGATATTTACTCTATCGAGGACCTGGCAGAGCTGATCTTTGACCTTAAGAACGCCAACCCCGGCGCACGCGTGTCGGTCAAGCTGGTCAGCGAGGCCGGTGTCGGCACCATCGCCACCGGTGTGGCCAAGGGCGCTGCCGACAAGATCTTGATCAGCGGCCATAACGGCGGCTCGGGTGCCGCGGCGCGCGATTCCATCTGGCATGCGGGCCTGCCGCTGGAGCTTGGCCTTGCCGAGGCCCAGCAGACGCTGCTGCAAAACGGCCTGCGCTCGCGCGTGGTGCTCGAGGCCGACGGCAAGCTCATGGACGGCACCGATGTTGCCGTCGCCTGCCTGTTGGGCGCCGAGGAGTTTGGCTTTGCGACCATGCCGCTCATCTCGATGGGCTGCCTCATGCAGCGCGACTGCCAGCAGGACACCTGCCCGGCCGGCATCGCTACGCAAAACTGCCGCCTGCGTCGCGGCTTCCGCGGCAAGCCCGAGCACGTTGAGCACTTTATGCTCTTTGTTGCCGAGCAACTGCGCGAGGTCATGGCGAGCCTGGGCTTCCGCACCGTCGACGAGATGGTCGGCCATCCCGAGTGCTTGCGCCAGATTGAGGTCCCGGGCAACCGCAAGGCTAACCTGCTGGATCTGTCGCCCGTGCTGGCGAGCGCGACCTGTGAGTTTGGTGCCCACATCCCGGGTGCCGACGGCCGTCACTTCCTGCCCCAGATGGCTGCGGACAGCGAGCTCGAAAAGACGCTCGACTCCACGTTGTTTGTGCCCTATACGGCCGATGCCCGTGCGCACCTGCGTCCGATTCGCTTCCGCGCCGATATCGCCAACGTCAACCGCTGCGTGGGCACCATCTTGGGCAACGCGGTGACCAAGGCGCATCCCGAGGGCCTGCCCGCCGGCTCCATCACCATCGATTGCGATGGTTCGGCCGGTCAGAGCTTTGGCGCCTTCCTGCCGCGCGGCATTACGCTCAACGTGTGCGGCGACGCCAACGACTACTTTGGCAAGGGCCTTTCGGGCGGCGAGGTGTCGGTGCGCCCCAACCCGCATGCGACCTACAAGTTCGATGAGAACATCATCGTGGGCAACGTTGCGTTCTTTGGCGCCACGAGCGGCCGCGGCTTCATTAACGGCCTGGCAGGCCAGCGCTTTGGCGTACGCAACTCCGGTGCCACCGTGGTGGTTGAGGGCTGCGGCAACCATGGCTGCGAGTACATGACGGGCGGTCTGGCGCTTATCTTGGGCGAGGTCGGACAGAACTTCGCTGCCGGCATGACGGGCGGCGTGGCTTATGTCTTCGATCAGTACGGCACGCTCGATGCCCGCGTGAACCACGAGAGCGTTGAGCTCAAGGCCCCGACGGCCGGCGAGCTGGCGCAGATTCGTGCGCTCATCCAAGAGCACGTGGACGCGACGCAGAGCCCGCGCGGCATTAAGCTGCTCTACAGCTTTGAGACGATGAGCAAGCACTTTGTGAAGGTCATTCCAACCGAGTACGAGCGCGTGCTGGCGATTGTCGCCGCCGCCGAGGCCGTGGGCAAGACGCATGCGCAGGCCGAGGAGTTGGCGTTTGACATCGTGACCGGTCGCGCGAGCGCCGCGGATGTCGCTCGCTTTGATGTGGCGGGTGGTGTCGCTGGTACTGCGCCCGCCACCGCCAGCTCTGTTGCTTCGACCAAGAAGGAGGCGTAAGTGCCATGGGTAAGCCCGGTGCCTTTCTTGATATCGATCGCGTGACCCACGAGCTGCGCCCCGTGGAGGAGCGCAGCCATGATTTTGATCCGCTGTACGTGGAGCTCGATGACGACGCACGTCGCGCCCAGGCGAGCCGCTGCATGATGTGCGGCGTGGCGTTTTGCCAGATGGGCGCGAGCTTTGGCAAGGCGCGTCCGAGCGGCTGCCCGCTGCACAACTTGATTCCCGAGTGGAATGAGCTGGTGTACCGCGGCCGCTGGGACGAGGCTGCCGAGCGTCTGTCGCTTACCTCGCCCATGCCCGAGTTCACGAGCCGCGTGTGCCCGGCGCTGTGCGAGGCCGCGTGCAACCTGGGTTCGGTCGACGGCCAGCCCACGACGATTCACGATAACGAACGCGCGATTAGCGACCACGAATGGGCGAACGGCGGTCCGCATCGCTTTGAGCCGGCAGGGGAGGATGCGCCCACGGTCGCCGTGGTGGGCTCCGGTCCTGCTGGCCTGGTGGCGGCATGGGAGCTTGCGCGTCGGGGCGCCCGCGTGACGGTGTTTGAGCGCGATGACCGCCCGGGCGGTCTGCTCATGTACGGCATTCCCAACATGAAGCTCGAGAAGTCCGTGGTCGAGCGTCGCGTGGCGCTCATGCGCGAGCTAGGCATTGTGTTTGAGCTGGGTGCCGATGTGAACGATCCCAAGGTTGCCGCCAAACTCGATGACTTTGATGCCGTCGTGGTGGCTGCCGGCGCTCGTGCGCCCCGCGGTCTTTCGGCTGCGAACGTGGATGCTCCGGGCGTGGTGTACGCGGTGGACTACCTGACGGCTTCGACCGTCTCGGTACTCGATGGCGGCGAGCCCGCGGTGAACGCGTACGGCCTGGACGTTGTGGTCATTGGCGGTGGCGATACCGGCAACGACTGCGTGGGTACCGCGGTGCGCCAGGGCGCGCGCAGCGTGCGCCAGTTTGAGTTCTTGCCGGCTGCGCCCGATAAGCGCGCGGCGAGCAACCCCTGGCTGCAGTGGCCCAACGTTAAGAAGACCGACTACGGCCAGCAGGAGGCTATCGCTGCGATGGGTGGCGAGATGCGTGCCTGGGGCGTGGATACGCTCGAGGTGCTGCTGGACAAGAAGGGCGCGGCTGCGGGTCTGCGCGTGGTCGATCTGGACTGGTCGGCCGGTAAGCCCGAGCGCATCGCAGACTCCGAGCACGAGGTGCCGGCGCAGCTGGTGCTCATCGCCTGCGGCTTTACGGGTCCCGAGCATGGCGTGTTCAACGCCGTTGGCGTGCCTGTTGCTGCCGCTGGCCGTCCGCTGCCGGTGATGGCTGCCGAGGGCTCGCACCTCGCGGCTCGCACGGAGGGTGTCGCCGCGGATACCGCGCCGGTGTATGTGGCGGGTGATGCCCGCAACGGCAGCTCGCTCGTTGTGAACGCCATGGCCGATGCCCTGGCCTGCGCAGCCGAAGTCGCCGAGGCGCTGGAGCTGTAAGGCGGCTGTTCACAATTGAATCGTCAAGGGCTGTCCCCAACGGCCGGCCCAAAAGGAACGTCCCCAAGTGCCGGCAGCCGGGGACGTTCCTTATGTGTCGGCACCCAGGGACACCCCTTGCGGGTTTGCGACCGATTTGTTCGTTTGTCGACGCGCGAGTGTCCATTCGGCGTCTTTTTGAGCTGTGGTCACCTGTTGTTTCTGTGGTGGCTGTGGGCATATGGCTCAAAAGGGCGGGTTGGCCGTCTATGTTTACCTGCGGTTTTATTACGGTGCGCATTTTCGGTCAAGCATCCCGTCAAGTGTTTGGTCAGCAGTTGGTTTGCAGCCGGAGGCCTATTTTGTCCGTGCTGACAGTGGCTGCCCACCCTCCTCGTAAGCTCAAATTGAGGTTCATCAGTTTGAGGAGGATGCCGTGACTGACCACGTTTTAGACCGAGCGCATCTGGCCGAAGCCGTTGGCAACGATATTGCCGACATGGCCCATTTTTGGATGCTGCGGAAGTTCCAATTTTTGGAGCCGGCGCGCGAGCAGTTCGAGATCATTGTCGACCCGTGGCTCGGCTATTGCACCGAGCCTTCCCAAAACGAAATCATGGCCTACAACATGGCATTTACCGATTGGCTGCTCTTCGAGCGCCCCTATCGCCATGGCAAGACGCTGCTCGAGCTGTATGTTGATGAGCCGCCGGCATCGCTTTCGCCTGCCTCGCTCAAGCGGCTCGAGCAGGTATGCGACACGCAGTATTTCTCGCGCTTTGGCATTTTGGACAAGGATCCTGCGACTGGTATGGTCGCGCTGAAGGACACACGCACCGACCGTCGCTTTGACGTCTACGATCCGCATATCGTGCAAAAGGAGCATTGGAGCGACGGAGCGATTGCGGTGCGCCTCGCCTGCGTCGACGATGTCTGGCTGACGGCGGGACAACTCTATCTGTATGACATCGCACGCCTGAGTGACACGGCGGTCGATGGGCCTGGTGCGGTGCATCCGGAGGACCTGCAGGATGGCTTTGACACCTCGTGCATCAGTTTCTTCTTGCGTCTGGTCCGCGACATCATGGGCGCCCAGGGGCGGTACGTAAAGTCGCTCAACATCTACGAGCAGGAGTGGGAGTAGGGGATGTGACTGGTGTCGCTCTGCTGCCCCTGACTTTGTCTCAATCTGTAACATCTAGCCGTCAAAACACGGTCTAACTGTTACAGATTGAGATATAGACCGACGGGGTTGAAAGAATGTCTTGATCTGTAACGGTAAGGGACCCAAAGCCCCCGTACCTGTTGCAGATCGAGATGTTTCGTCGACACGGCCGGAGCATTGCCACGTTGTCTCCGTTTGCCCTCGCATCTCTCTCGTCCCTCCGTTAACCGATATGTTCGACTTTAGGTCGCTGCATTAGGTGATAATGGACAAATGTTCAAGTTAATCGTGAGGAAGGAGCTCGATATGGCGTCTGCTGATCGTTCTACGTTGTTTATCAATGCGACCATTCTGGACGGTTCGGAGCATATGGAGCCGCAACCCGACATGGCCGTGGTCGTTGAGCGCGGTGTCATCACGTGGATGGGGCCGAGTGCTGTGGCGCAGGCGCCTGCAGGCGCCGAGGTCATCGACCTGGCAGGTGCGTATCTCATGCCGGGCCTCATCAATATGCATGTGCATCTGTGCGGCTCGGGCAAGCCGGTTTCGGCGGGCGATGCGGGCGCGCTGATGAAGAAGCTCGATAATCCCGTGGGCCGCGCCATCGTGCGCCACATCCTCAAAGGCAGCGCCCAACAGCAGCTGGCAAGCGGCGTGACCACGGTGCGCGGTGCAGGCGACCCGCTGTTTGCCGACATCGCAGTGCGCGATGCTATCGATGCCGGCAAGTATCAGGGTCCGCGTCTGGTGGCGCCGGGAACGGGCGTCACGGTTCCGGGCGGCCATGGTGCGGGCTTGTTCGCCCAGGTGGCCAACAGTCCCGCCGAGGCGGCCGAACAGGTGCGCGACCTGTATGCGCGCGGTGCCGACGTCATTAAGCTGTTCGTGACGGGCGGCGTGTTCGATGCGACCGAGGTGGGCGAGCCGGGCGTGCTGCGTATGCCGGTGGAGGTTGCCGCGGCGGCGTGCAAGGCGGCGCACGATATGGGCCTTCCGGTTATGGCTCATGTCGAGAGTACCGAGGGCGTGAAGGCCGCGCTTGAGGCCGGCGTTGATACGATTGAGCACGGCGCTCCGTTGACGCCCGAGATTCTGGAGCTGTACCGTGGCGCCGCGGGCACGCAGCTCGAGGGGCGTGCGCCCAGTGTTACCTGCACTATCAGCCCGGCGCTGCCGTTTGTATTGCTCGACCCGAAAAAGACCCATTCGACCGATACGCAAAAGAAGAACGGCGACATCGTGTGCTCGGGCATCATCGAGAGCGCCCGCGCCGCGCTGGATGCTGGCGTTAAGGTGGGGCTGGGTACGGACTCGAGCTGCCCGTTCGTGACGCAGTACGACATGTGGCGCGAGGTGGCCTATTTTGCCAAGTATGTCGGCGTGAGCAACGCCTTTGCACTGCATACAGCCACGCAGGTTAATGCCGAGCTGCTGGGGCTGGGCGGCGAGACTGGCACAATCGAGTGCGGCAAGGCCGCCGATATCCTGGTGACGCGTGAGAACCCGCTCGATGACCTGTGCGCTCTGCGTGAGCCGGTACACGTGATGTGTCGTGGCGATCTGGTACGCAAGCTCAAGGTGAAGCGTATTCCCGAGGTGGACGCCGAGCTCGACGCGATTATGGCCATGCCTGCCGAAGCGCTTGCCGAGGAGCTTGCCCGCGACGGCGTGGCGTAGATGTGACAAAGGGACAGCTCCGTTGCCGCATACAAAAAGCCGAGGTCTCAATACGAGGTCTCGGCTTTTATTTTGTCCTATGGTGTAGCGGCTAGGAGCGCGTTTCCATCTTGGCGTGGCACTTGGGGCAGGTGACGCGAATCTTGCCTTTGCCCTTGGGGACGGAGAGCATCTGGCCGCAGTTGGGGCACTTGAGATATGCCGTGGTTTTGCGGCCCTTCCACATCTTCTTGGCCGTGCGCTTGGCACGCTCAAAGTCTTCCTTGCTTGTTCCAGCTGCGCGCGAGGTGCTGGCAGCAGCAGTTCCACCGCCCAAGCTGGCGACGAACTTGCCCAGGCCGGGGACGTTCGCGGTCGCGGTGACAAAGGCCGCGTTCTCCTTGCGGCGGGCGTCGACGTTTTTGGACAGGCCGCGCAGCACGCCAATCACGATTACGGCGATGGCAATCCAGCTGAGCCACTGGATGCGGACTATCGATCCGATCATTGCGATGACGATGCCGGCAAAACCCATCACGATGGTGAGCTCATCGGCGCCATTGCGGCCTTTCATAAAGTCATTCATGCAAATTGCCTTTCGTTCGATATGCTGCACGCCTTTATACCCGATTTAGAGCAAGGGGGACAGGTTAATCTGCACCAAGGTGATGCAAACGTGCCTGTCCCCGGAACACCAAGACGGTGCAAAGAAGTTTGTCCCCAATGCCCCAATTACTTGGATAGCTTGTCGACGACGCGTTCGATCTCGGCGAGCTTGGCGGCTTTGAGGTCTTCGTCGCCCGATTCGATGGCCGAGGCGACGCAGCCCTCGATATGCGCCTTGAGCACGTCGGCGTTGATGCGGGCGATGAGCGCCTGCGTTGCCATGAGTTGCGTGGAAATATCGACGCAGTAGCGGTCCTCCTCGACCATCCGCAAGATGCCGTCGATCTGGCCGCGTGCCGTCTTGAGCATGCGGGTCACCGATTTGTGGTCTGCCATCATGGCGGGTCCTCGTTTCTGGTCGATCTTCCGGATGCCCCCGTCAGTTGCGGTGAAATACGGACTGTTTAAAGGCCTAGGGCGGCTCAACAGTCCGTATTTCACCGCAACTTCTGAGGATTGAGTAGGCGGCGTCTGCTACGCGGCGGTCACGGATAGGGCGTGGAACTTCTCGCCCGCAGCCTCGACGGCGGCGGCGAGCTGCTCGGCGGTTACGGTGTCGGCGCACTCCACCTGTACGGTCTGAGTCTCGTGATCGGCATCGGCGTCGGTCACACCGGCAACGTTGAGCAGTGCCGTCTCGACGGTAGCGTCGCAGTGGCCGCACATAAGGCCGGAAGTCTTGATTGTGTATCGCATGGGTATTCCTCTCTGTTGTGTCGGCTTTCCCAGGCACCCGACCTTGACCTTCAAGCCGTCGCTCGCGTACCAAAGTACGCGTCGCTCCTCTTTCAGGTCAATCTCGGGCACCTGGAAAACCCGTTCTAAATGGACTTAATAGTGATCCTATTTTGCCACTTTGGGCTTAAAGGATTTCAGGCGCAGCGCGTTGCTTACGACGCATACGCTCGACAGGCTCATGGCTGCGGCGCCGAACATCGGCGAGAGTTGCCAGCCGGTGAGCGGGAAGAACACGCCCGCCGCCAGCGGAATGCCGATGCCGTTGTAGAACAGTGCCCAGAACAGGTCCTGCTTGATGTTGCGGATCGTGGCGCGCGAAAGCTCGATGGCGCGGGCGACGTCCATAAGGTCGCTGCGCATGAGTACCACATCTGCCCCTTCTTTGGCGATGTCGGCACCGGTGCCGATCGCAAGGCCCACGTCGGCGCGCGCCAGAGCGGGGGAGTCATTGATGCCGTCGCCCACCATGGCGACCTTGCCGCCCGCATCCTGCAGTTCGCGCACGTGGCGCTCCTTGTCGGCGGGCAGCACGTCCGCGATGACCTGCTCGCGGCTCAGCCCCACGCGGCGGGCGATGGCCTCGGCCGTCACGCGGTTGTCGCCGGTGAGCATGCGCACGTCGACGCCGAGCTTGCGGAGCGCGGCGATGGCCTCGGCGCTCGTCTCTTTGACCTCATCAGCCACGGCGATGGTACCGACAAGCTCGCTGTTCTTGGCAAAGAACAGCGGCGTTTTGCCCTCGGCGGCGAACTGTTCGGCAAGGCCGGCGGGAACCTTCGCGCCTAGCTCGTTCATCAGGTGCACGTTACCGGCGGCGATGACATTCTGCCCCTCGCGCGCCGTAACGCCTCGTCCGGGCACGGCGGCAAAGTCCTCGACCATGCGCGCGACGATCCCGCGTGTCTCGCACTCGGCCATAATCGCCTCGGCCAGCGGGTGCTCGCTTGAGCGCTCCAGCGCAGCGGCCAGCTTGAGCAGCGCCTTTTCGCTCATGGCGGGCGATCCGTCAGCGCGCGTGGCTACCACGATATCGGTCACGGCAGGCTTGCCGCGGGTGACCGTGCCCGTCTTGTCGAGCACCACGGTGCCCACGCTGCGCAGGTTCTCCAGCGCCTCGGCGCTCTTAAACAGAATGCCCATCTCGGCGCCCTTGCCGGTGCCGACCATAATGGCGACGGGCGTGGCCAGGCCCAGCGCGCACGGGCAGCTGATCACCAGCACGGCGACGGCGGAGGTAAGCGCTTCGTTGATACTTCCAGTCAAAACCATCCATGCCACAAAAGTCACGGCCGAGATCGCAAACACCACGGGAACAAACACACCGGCGACCTTGTCGGCCATGCGGGCGATGGGCGCCTTGGTGGCGTTGGCATCCTCGACGAGCTGGATAATCTTGGCGAGCGACGTGTCGGCGCCCACACGCGTGGCGCGGAAGGTAAACGAGCCCGTGCGGTTGACCGTGGCCGCGTTGACAGTGTCGCCGGCGGTCTTCTCCACGGGAATGGATTCGCCGGTGAGCGCGCTCTCGTCCACAGCCGAGCTGCCCTCGAGCACCACGCCGTCAACGGGGATGGACTCTCCGGGGCGCACGCGCAGGACCTGGCCGGGAAGGATACTGTCGACGTCGACGGTGGCCTCGCTGCCGTCCTCTGCCACGACGGTCGCGGTCTTGGGTGCCAGGTCGATCAGCGCCTCGATGGCGCCGCCGGTCTTGGATTTGCTGCGTGTCTCGAGATATTTGCCCACGGTGACGAGCGACAGGATCGTGCCGGCGCTCTCAAAATACAGGTTGTCCATGCTCGTCATCATTGCCTCGTGCACCTGCCCGGCGGCCAGCTGGTCGGCCATGATGAACATGGCGTAGAGCGACCAGGCGATGGAGGCGGTGGCGCCCACGGCAATAAGGGCGTCCATGGTAGGCGCGCCGTGCGCGAGCGACTTGAAGCCGTTGATAAAGTACGCGTCGTTGACATAGACGATGGGGATGAGCAAGACGAGCTCGGTGAGCGCGAGCGTCATGCTGTGGGTGTGGTCGGTGAAGACGCCGGGCAGTGGCCAACCGAGCATGTGCCCCATGCCTATGTAGAACAGCGGGATGAGGAAGATGATCGAGATGATGAGGCGGGTGCGCATGGCGGAGGCAGTGGCCTCCAGCTTTTTGGTCGGCGACTCCATATGGGCGGCGCCGGACCTGGCTTGCGCGCTGCCGTTTGAGCCGGCGGCGCCGGTGCCCTCATCGACGGGCGAGGCCGAGTAACCCGCACGGTCGACGGCGGTGCAGATATCGTCGGGGGAGACTTGCACGGGGTCATAGTCCACCATCATGGAACCGGCGAGCAGATTGACCGCGACGCTTTGGACGCCGTCGAGTTTGCTCACGGCGCGATCCACATGCGCCTGGCAAGCGGCGCATGTCATGCCGCCCACGTCGAACTTATCTTGAGCCATGGCTTCTCCTTTCTGTGGTTCGGTGTTGGAATTGTTAACCTGCTGATACTATACACCCATACCCCCTGGGGGTGTCCAGTACAGAAAGAAATGTATGTCATTCTATTATTGGTCGAGGTGATAGCCAGGTCGGCGGACCGTAGCCGGTCTAATGTCTCAATCTGTAACAACTAGACCCGTTTTTGTCGAGTAACTGTTACAGATCGAGACAAACCATTAGAGGGCAACCCGAACATCTCGATCTGTAACAGTAAGACCGATAATTGGGCCCTAGTTGTTACAGATCGAGACAGAGCGTCTGTGGTCAACTCAAATGTCTCGATTTGTAACATCTAGAGAGGTTTTTGACCCCTTACTGTTACAGATTGAGATGTTGTCTCGCGGGGTTGGGGTTTGTCTCGTTTTGTAACATCTAGACCTGCATCTGCCGAGCTAGTGTTACAGAACGAGACAATTGCCGGGGTGGGTCCCGTCATGGCAAGACGCCCGCCGCCTAGATACAGAATCCGGGGATCACGCAGGTTCGTTTGTTTGGCTTGTCCGCGGGGGTGGCGTACATAAAGACGTCGCCGTCGTGCCCCACGCGGTTCATATAGAGCGTGCCTTCGCTCTCCGATGTGTCGGGGCTCACCGTGCGCTCCCACCAACAGGTGTCCTTGCCTTTCCACTGGCGGACCATCGTCTCGTTCGTGGAATACGGGCTCACCTTGAGCTCGCGGAAGAGCTGATACTCCTTGCCCTCGCCGTTGTAGATGTCTGCCAGGTAGTGATAGTCCTCGGCAAACGAATCGGGCGGCTGCACACCGCACAGTTCGACCATGGCGGGCAGCCAAAGGGTCGCGGGCAACTCGCTCAGACACGCCGCGCTGTTGGCAGCGCCCACATTGTTCGAGACCTTCTTGACACCTTTAATGAGCGCGCGTAGCTCATTGGGCAGCAGCTTAAGGCCGTCGCCGTCGAGCCATTCTCGCAGCTCGCAATCTGCCCAGCCGGCGCTCGGCGGTTCAGCCGCAGCGTTGCGCTCGGCAATACCCGCATCGAACATAAACGTCAATCCGGCCTTGCCCGTCCCGTCCAGAAGCTCATCGTGGCGGATGCCCACAAGCTGCGCGCCAACCTGCAGCCCGTTGGTGAGCGTGACACGCTTGGTACACGGATAGGGGATATGCCCATCGGCATCGAGCAGATGATAGCGCCTGGCAATCTCGCGTGCCTCGCTACGGGTCTCGGTGGCCTTAATCTTGAGCGAAATCTCCTGCAGCTGATCCCAAGTGTAGTCGTCAAGTGAACTGCGGATGCCGTCCAGGTAGTCGGGGATGCCAAAGCCATGGGTTGCCGCCCCGATAACGCCGAGCCCCGCAACGGCTGCGACAACGCCACCGATAATAAAGCGGCGGCGGGTCATGGCATCGTGCCGGGCCTGCTCTAGAATCTCTCGCGCTCGCTCGCCGGCGACGTTGACCTTAAGGTGCGTACCGGAGTCGATGTCGATTACGGCGTCATTGCCCGCGCCCTCGCGGTCCTCAGATTCTGCAGCGGGGAGGTATGTCGAGAGCACCTCGAGCATCTGCTGCTCGGTAGGGCGATCGCCCTGTTCGACCGAGATGCCTTTCATGATGATTTGGACAAGCGCTTCATCGCCCTCGCAGCGCGGCTCGAGCGGTGCCGGCTTGGTCTTGGTCTTTACGAGATAGAACGAGCCGGTTGCAGCGGCGTCCGTCGACTCAAAGTCAAACGGTTTGCGACCGCTGTAGAGCTGGTACAAAATGCTCGAAAGCGCATAGACGTCGATTGCCGGCGAACGGCGAAGGGCCGCGATGCCTTCGATATCCTGCGTGAGCATCTCGGGCGCGGCGTATGCGGGCGTGGCAAGGCGCCAGATGTCGGCGCGCCGGGTGATCGTGTCGTCGCCGAGAGCCATGGTCGCGGAGCCCATGTCGATGAGGCAGGGGTCAAAGGAGCAATCGGCAATCTGCTGCTCGAGCGTTCGGCTGGTGGTGCGGAACATGATATTGGCAGGCGACAGGTCGCGATGAATGACCGGATTCACGAGGCCTTGGGTCATCAAGAGCGCACGAAGCACGGCGTTTCCGACGGCGGCGACCATCTGGGTGGTCAGCCCGCCCGAGGCGTCGTGCGGAAGCAGGGGCAGCGCCTGCTTGAGCGAGGTGCCCTCGACCCACTCCATGAGGATGAGCGGGTCATCCTCGCACGATCCGTAGCCATAGACGCGCGGAAATCCGCGCAGGTGCGAGACGGTACACAGATGACGGTACTCCTCGAACAGCGCAGCGGTGTTGGCCAGGTGCGCTGCCGATTGCTCGGCGGAGCGGTCGGGGGCTTGGCCGGAAAGGATGGCGTTGTCCTTGAGTAGCTTGACGGCAAAGACCTCGCCGCTCGTGTTGGTCGCGCGCAGCACGTGCCCGATGTTGCCGTTGTTGCGGTGGGCCGTCTGGAGAATAAGCGTCATAAACCGACGCTTGGCGTCGTCCTCGGCGCTGGGGTCGACCGCCACGGCGGTATCGAACGTATCGAGACGGATGAGTTTGTCGCCATAGGCGCTATCGGTAGTATCCATGGCGTTCCTTTGTCTGGCATGGGTTGCCGCACGTATACGTGAGCAGTGCGGATATCGGTAAAGTACCATGATAGCCGCACTGCCCACGTATACCGCTGTGCATTGTCGTTTACGACGCAGAAGGTAGAAGACGAAAGACGGACGGCGACCGTCTTTCGATCGCCGTCCGCGCTAGTCCACAATGACAAGGAATGTCGTATAGAGACCCAAATGAAGTCTGTCGCTGTTGGCGATTTCCACGGGGGGATAGATCTTGCCGGGCTCGCGTTGGTCGCGCGGCGGCTCAATCACAATATCGCCGTCGCGCGCGCCCGATTCGAGCACCGTGCCGTTGGTCGATCCAAGGCCCTGGGCGTACCAGTGCTCACCCTCAAGCCAAATGCGAAGATGCTCGCGCGATGCGTCGGCGCCCACATCGGTGATGCTGGGCGAGGTTTTGGGCAGAGAACCAATCACGGTGCCGTGCGGATCGCGTGTGAGGGGATGGATTTGCATGTCGGCGCAGTTGTCGGCATGGGTTCTGAGCAGACCGAGGTTGGGGGCGACGGTGCGCGGCTGCTCCAGGCTGCTCATAAAGCCACGTCCGACGGTAGTTTCGGTGGTGCCAAAGTGCTCGCCCGTCTTGCTGTCGCAAAAGCGCTCGACGGTGGCCACGCCCTGAACGGGATCGGCGAGCGCCCCCGTTGCCACAAAGAGCATAAGGTAAAGCGTGCTTTTCTCGCGCACGGCATTGCCGTCAAAGTTGTCGATGCGATTGAGGGCATTTGCATATAGGCGGCTGTCCAGCTTGTAGCTGGTGAGAGCCGACATCATTTCGTTGGCGGCCGGACCGCGATAGTGCTCGGCGATTGCCCGATAGGCGGACTCGCCGCCGCCGAGCTTGCTGCAGATTGCCGAGGAAAGGTTGAGCGTGGTGACGGTAAAGTCGCTGTAGATGGAGGGCGCGCACTGGTCAGGCTTGCGATGGACGATGTAACGGGTGAGATACGAGCGGTTGGAAGAGCATTTCTCGAGCAGGGTACTGCCGAGATAAGAGTTTCCATTGATGAGCATTCGGGCGATCTCGAGATGTTTAAGACCGCCGAACGAGCGAATATCGTTATAGAGGACCGAGCAAGGCGTCTCTGCTGCCACGGATACCTCCTTTGATTGCTTCCTAGCCAATATGGCGATAGGAATTAATGGCCCCCGGTGGGCGACGTATTAAATGGCTGCGCAATATATAGCGTAACCAAAGCAACATTATAGGCCACATGTTCGAAATTGCAGGAAGAGCGAGAGATTTGGTTTGGACTGAACGGAAATCCCCCTCTGTCTTGTTCTATAACAATTAGGAGCGATTTTACTCGGTAACTGTTACAGATTGAGACGCTCGTGAACCGTGTCGACCGTTTGTCTCGATCTGTAACACGTAGAGGAAGATTTGCCCTGTAGATGTTACAGATTGAGACAATCAGCCGGGCCCACCCCGTCCGCCTCGTCATCTGTGGTTTACGTGGGGGCATGCGAAGCACGGGTATACTAACCGGCGGCGAATCTGCTCCATCGCTTAGAGCTGCTGCGTCTGGACGGCGCGTGACAGGGCTGCCAAAGCGATCGCCAGCGTGCTGAGCAACGTCCTCTCTGTGCGCACCCGTTTTTGTATGTATTAGCGCACTACCAAGCACGCCCGCGCGGCCGCATGCCGCGCTCATGACGCGTGCAGATAAGGAACAACAACATATGCGTAATTCTGTATCCGACGTCACCGACGCCGAGATTCTGGACGAGACCCGCGAGGTCATGACCCAGGCTGCCTTCGATGCCGCCGACGAGGCAAATGCTGCCCAGGCCGTCGAGTCCGCTACCGAGAGCCTGCCCGCCTTTGACGAACTGGGCCTCTCCGACGAGATGCTCCGTGCTATCGAGAACCTGGGCTACACGGCGCCGACGCCCGTGCAGGCCGGCTCGATCCCCGTGGTGCTCGAGGGCCGCGACCTGCTTGCCGCCGCCCAGACCGGCACCGGCAAGACGGCCGCCTTTTTGCTGCCGACCATGAACAATCTGGAGCACATCGCTCCGCCCAAGCCCGTGCGCGAGCGCGGCGGCCGCAACCGCCGTCGCGGTGCCAAGAAGCCCGAGGGCAACGGCCGCGGCCCCGTGATGCTCGTCATCACCCCCACGCGCGAGCTTGCCCAGCAGATCGACGAGGTCGCAAGCAAGATCGCCGACGTCACCGGCCATGTCGCCGTGACCGTCGTGGGTGGCGTGAGCTACAAGCCGCAGACCGCGGCACTCAAGTACGGCTGCGATATCCTGGTCGCCACGCCGGGCCGTCTGGTCGACCTGATCGAGCAGGGCGCCTGCCACCTGAACGAGGTCAAGGTGCTGGTGCTCGACGAGGCCGACCGCATGCTCGACATGGGCTTTTTGCCCGCCGTCCGCCGCATTGTGCGCGAGACGCCGGCCGAGCGCCAGACGCTGCTGTTCTCGGCGACCCTCGACGAGGAGGCCGTGGGCGAGATCACCGACCTGGTGAGCGACCCGGCCCGCGTGGAGATCGCGCCGGCCACGTCGACCGCCGACACCGTCGACCAGTTTGTGTTCCCGGTGTCCATCGAGGCCAAGAACAACCTGTTGCCCGAGTTTCTCAAGAAGGAGGGCCCGGAGCGCACCATCGTCTTTATGCGCACCAAGCACCGCGCCGACAGCTGCTGCCGTCGTCTGGAGCGCAAGGGCATCAAGGCCGCCGCGATTCACGGCAACCGTAGCCAGGCCCAGCGCGAGCGCGCGCTTTCTGCCTTCCGCGACGGCACCGTCGACGTGCTGGTGGCAACCGATGTTCTCGCCCGCGGCATCGACATTAGCGACGTGCGCTACGTCGTGAACTTTGACGTGCCGGCCGAGCCGACCGACTATATCCACCGCATTGGCCGTACGGGCCGCGCCGGCGAGCTGGGCTGGGCCATTACGTTTGTGACTGAGCAGGACGTCGACGAGTTCTACGAGATCGAGAAGCTCATGGACAAGACTGCCGACATCTACGAGGCCGGCGACCTGCATGTGGGTCCCAACCCGCCTGCGGTTGATCCCGAGCGCGACCCTGCGGCCTTTAAGGTGAAGAAGAAGACTAAGCGCGGCAAGTCCAAGAGCAAGAAGAAGCTTGAGCAGGCGCGTCGCGACGGCAAGCGCAACGGCGATGATTACGGCGACGTGGCCGGCCGTTCCAACCGCGGTCGCGACGAGCGCCGCAGCGACGGCGAGCGTCCGAGCCGTCCCAAGCGCAGCGGCAAGACCCGCGTGCGCGAGGGCGTTCAGGCTCGCGTGGACGAGGCTGTTGAGAGCGTGGCTCGCGAGGTGGCTGCCGAGGAGCGCGCTGGTGCTGGTGCCGCTGAGCAGCCTGCGCGCGGTAACCGTGCCGAGCGTCGTGCCAAGCAGTTCCAGGGTGAGGCACATCGCCGTCGTCGCGAGGATGAGGATCGCGGTGGCCGTCGTCGTGTCGAGCGCGAGGACGAGGGCCGCGGTTCGCGCGGTGGCAAGCGCGGTTCGGGCGACCGCTGTCGTTCCGGTCGTGATGGCGAGCGCGGTGGCCGTGATGAGCGTCGCGGCGGCGAGGGTCGTGGTGAGCGTGCTGCCCGTGGCGGTGAGTCCCGTGGCGGCAAGCGCTTTGAAGAGCGCGGTAGCCGCGGCGGCGAGCGTCGCGAGGGTGCTCGCGGCAATGGCGGCCGCGGCGGCGCTGGTCGTTCTAACGAGTCGCGCGATCGTCGTGACCCGCGTGCCAGCCGCGATCGTCGCGATGACTGGCGCAACTACGACGATACCCGCGAGGAGCGTCGTGGCGGCTATCGTGGCGCTCGTGGTGGCAACCAGGCCGGCTCCCGTGGCGGCCGTGCCGGCGGTCGCGATAACCGTGGCAGCTATGGCAACAGCCGTGGCGGCAAGCGCGGCGGCAGCTCCCGTCGCCCCGGTGACGGCGGCGGCAAGCGCAAGTAACATACGCATCGCCCGCTAGAGCGAGGTGAACCAAGGGTCCCGAGCAACTACGCTCGGGGCCCTTTTTGTTTGTCGTATCCGATCGCTAGTTCAAATGTGATTTCCTCGGGAATGCATCTAGAGGATGCCGTGGACCTGTTTTCTGCCATGCGGCAATGGGTCCCATGGGGTGCGCCGTGCATTTTTTGGAGTATTCTGCAGTTCGAGTTGTCTGCATATGATCCGACGTCGCCAACGGTGGCCTTCGGATATCCCTGGCGAGCGTTCTGAGTCAGATTTCGCCGTTTTCCGGAGCAGGGGCGCGTCATTCTCGCCATATCGGGACTTAGAATGATACGGCGCCCTACAGTTTTGCCCACCCGCGGCGGTGCTGGCGTGGTTACGTTGCAGAATACTCCGTTTTTTGCACGGGCTAGGATGGGGTACCTCAGGAGAACACAGCGGTATCCCGTAAATATATACAATCTGTACCGTAATTTATACAAAACGAAGAGGCAGACAGCGTAGGGTTGGTGCATTGGGGTGTTTGATGCACCAAAATGGGGATCCCACGTGCCGTATACTCTGGCTGGATGTGAAAACGGCTTGACGCGTTGCCAGACGTAGGGGGAGGGTGTCTCGATGAGCGTATTCGAAATTGTGTTTAGTCCGACGGGTGGAACGCAGAAGGTGTCTGGCCTTGTGGCCGGGGCACTGGACAAGAATACCGTTACCGTCGATCTGACCGATAGCGGGCTAGATTTCAGCGCTGTCTCGATGACTGAGGACGACGTGGCCGTAATCTCTGTGCCGGCGTATGCCGGTAGAATCCCGGCTGTGGTGGCTGACCGGTTGGGCATGGTTCACGGCAACGGAGCGCGGGCCGTTCTGGTGTGCGTCTACGGAAACCGCGCGTTTGAGGACACGCTCGTAGAGCTGGAGGACGTTGCGAAGCATGCGGGATTCCGGGTGATCGCGGCAGTTGCGGCCATTGCAGAACATTCCATTGCGCGACAGTTTGCTGCCGGTCGTCCGGATGCGCAGGATGCGGCGCAGCTTGCTGAGTTTGCTCAGCAAATTCAGCAAAAGCTGTTGGCTGAGGATGCGTCCGAGCCCTCTATCCCCGGCAATCGTCCTTATAAACAAGCTGGAGGTCACCGCATGGCACCCGAGGCAACAGAGGATTGCGTTTCCTGCGGTGCATGCGCCGCGGCGTGCCCCGTTTGTGCTATCGACAAGGGTGACCCCAAACGAGCAGCTGGCGAGGCGTGCATCTCCTGCATGCGCTGCATTGCCGTATGTCCGCGAGGTGCTCGTAAGGCTGATCCCAACAAGCTATCCGCTGTTTCCCAGATGCTGAGCAAGGTTTGCGTCGTGCGGAAGGAATGCGAGCTCTTTATCTAGCGCATACGAAATTGGTGCAATGGGACCAGGTTAATCTGCACCAACCTGGTGCAAACAAACCTGTCCCCAATGCACCAGAGTGAGGAGTGTCCCCGAGTGCCGGCAGAAAAGGAACGTCCCTAAGTACCGCATAAATACCGTTTATCGGAGAAAAAATACCGTTCGCCGGTCATAATGATTGTTCCGGCTTTGGGCTTGTCTACAATAGCTCACGTAAAAAGAAATGCGGAAGGTTACCGAGTCCCTCGGACGTGGGCCTAACCAAAGTCTTTGAACGGGTGTGTCTCTATGGATGCATTCGCTTGATTTTGGTTGGGCTATAATTATGAAGGGACATGCCACCATGGGTTTCTTTTCTCGCCTAATGGGTGGCTCGGATAAGCAGACGACTGCGGCTTCCGAGTTCGAAATCCTCGCTCCCGTTTCCGGCGAGCTTGTTCATCTAGAAAATACCAATGACCCCGCTTTTAGCAGCCGTGCGGTGGGCGATGGCGTTGCCGTGGTTCCCCAAGAGGGAACGGTGTGCGCTCCTGTTTCCGGCACCGTCGCGGCGCTGTTTCCGACTGAGCACGCGCTGGGCATCATGTCCGACGACAGCTCTGCTCAGGTGATGCTGCATATCGGAATCGACACTGTTAAACTTGAGGGCAAGGGCTTCCATGCGCTTGTTGCCCAGGGTGACCATGTCGACGCGGGCCAGCCCCTCGTCGAGGTCGATTTCGACGTGGTTCGCGCTGCCGGCTTTGATCCCACGGTCTTCGTTATCGTGTGCGAGCGTTCGGAGAACTCGACTCTTCGCGAGCATGCTTCCGGCCCTGTTGCTGTTAAAGAGCCTGTCGTCTGGCTTTCCGAGTAAATTCTTGTGGTGGGTACCGTGGTTATCAAGCGAGTTTTTAACAACAACGTCGCAATGGTCACTTCGGACGATGGCTCCGAGCTCATCGTCATCGGTCGAGGCCTCTGCTTTGGTCGCCATGCCGGCGATGCCATCGATGAGACGTCGGTCGAAAAGACCTACGCGTTGCAGGAGGGAACTTCTCAGGATTCGCGTACGATTGACCGCTTGGCACATCTTTTGGAGTCCATCCCCACCGTCAACCTCGTGATTTCCGAGGACATCGTTCAGATGCTCCGTCGAGAGCTCAATGTTGATATCAACGACAAGATTCTCATTGCTCTCGCAGACCATATCAGCCTTGCTTTGGAGCGTGAGCGCAAGGGCGTCTCCTGTGAGAATCCGTTGCTGCTCGAGATCCAGCAATTCTATCGCAAGGAGTATGCGCTTGCGGGCCGTGCGCTGCAGATTATCAAGGAGTATATGGGCATCCAGATGAGCGAAGAAGAGCAGGGTTTTATTACGCTGCATATCGTCAACGCCACCATGCCGCAACGCTCCGATCGTTTGATTGTTTCGGTCCAGCTTGTTCGCGACGTGCTCGCGATTGTTTCCAAGCGCTATGCTACGACTCTCGATGACACCTCGCTGCCTTACGAACGTTTCGTTCGTCACCTGCAGTTTTTCGCACAGCGAGCGCTCGATCCTACGGCAGGGCAAATCAACGGAGACGCGCTGTTCCGAATCGATGAAACGGCGTATCCCTGCGCATTCTCGTGCGCGGACGCCATAGCCGCCCACTTGTCGTCTACCTATAACGTTGTCGTTACCGATGCTGAGAAGAGTTATCTCGCATATCACATTGTTAACCTGCTTGGAGAACCTGGTCTCTAGGCATAACGTGCCCACACATCGATTGATATAAGGCAAGGCTCACGGTCTTGTCCAGGGCACATCTGTCTTAATTTGCGGAAAAGGAAGGGGAGTACCGCTATGACCGCAAAAAAGAAGTTCAATTTCAAAGCGCCGTTGGAGGTGTTCGCGAAGTCGATCGTTCAGCCGATGATGTATCTCTCGGTTGCCGGCATCCTGCTCATCGTGGGCATCATTCTGACCAACAAGACCATCTGCGCTTTGGTCCCCGTACTGGGCTCCGGTCCGTTCCAGCTTGTGGGCGCCGTTGTCTATCAGTCGCTGATGTTTATCATCAACAACCTCTCGATTCTGTTCTGCGTGGGCATCGCCGGCGCCATGGCAAAGAAGAACAAGGGCCATGCTTCGCTGATTGCCCTGATGTCGTTCTTCCTGTTCCTGCAGGCTAACAACATCGTGCTCAACGCCACCGGCTCTCTTGCCGATGCGAGCGGCATGCTCGGTCTTACCGGAACCGGCCAGGCCACCGTTATGGGCATTCAGGTGCTCGATACCGGCGTGTTCGGCGGCATTATTCTCGGTTGCATCACCGGTGCCGTGTTCAACAAGTACTCGAATAAGCAGTTCCCCATTGCCCTTTCGATGTTCTCGGGCGTTCGCTTCCCGTTCCTGATCATGATCATCATCTCCTGGATCATGGGCGCTGGCTTCTGCATCGTTTGGCCTCCGGTTCAGGGTGCCATCTCCTCAGTTGCCGGCATCATTAAGGCGTCGGGCAACATCGGCCTCTTTATCTACGGCATGCTCAACAAGCTGCTCGTTCCCACCGATCTGCACCACCTCATCTACACCCCGTTCCAGTTCTCCGATGTGGGCGGCACCCTTACACTGGGTGATCAGGTTATCGCCGGCGCCTATCCCATCCGTGTTGCCGAGATGGCAATGACGGGTCAGCCCTTCTCCGATAGCACCTACTTCAACAGCTATACCTTCAACAACCTGTGGCCCTACATCGGTATCGGTCTCGCCTTTATCTTCACTGCTTACAAGGGGAACAAGGACAAGACCAAGGCCGTTATCATCCCGCTGATCATCACCGCCGTGCTCTCCTGCGTGACCGAGCCCATGGACTTCCTCTTTGTCTTTGCCGCTCCCGTGCTCTTTGTCGTTCACTCGGTTCTTTCCGGCATCTTCCTGGTCCTGCTCAAGGTCCTCTCCGTGCCCGCTTCGACTGCAGGCGGCATCATCAACATCGTGGTTTCCAACCTGGTCCTCGGTGTCGACAAGACCAACTGGCCGGTTATGCTGGTGCTTGGAGTCGTTAACGCCGCTCTGTACTTCTTCCTCTTCACCTTCCTTATTAAGAAGCTCAACCTCCACACGCCTGGTCGCGAGGAGGAGTCCGAGCTCGCCGAGTCCGTTGCCGAGGGCGAGGCCGCCGCATCTGTTGCGGTGAAGCAGGGCGCTGTTGCCGCGGCTCCCGCAGAGGGCGTCGATGCAGGTATTGCCGACCTGGTCGCAGGTCTTGGTGGCAAGGACAACATCGAGGAGCTCGAGAACTGCTTTACGCGTCTCCGCGTGAACGTTAAGAACCCGGACCTCATCAATGAGGACCTCATCAACCACGTGCCCAACAGCGGCATCAACCGCAACGGCAATAATATCCAGATCATCTTTGGCATGAAGGTCGCCGAGATGCGCGACAAGGTCGAAAACGCAATTGAGAAGGAGCAGTAAACAATGATCATTACTCTGTGTGGTGGCGGATCCACCTTTACCCCCGGCATCGTCAAGTCAATCGCCCTGCGCAAGGACGAGCTCGACGTTGACGAGATTCGTCTGTACGACATCAACGAGGAGCGCCAGCGCAAGATCGGCGTGCTCGTGGACTGGATTTTGCACGAGGACCTCGGCCTGGACATCAAGCTCACGGTGACCACCGACAAGAAGACGGCTTTTACCGACGCGAGCTTCGTGTTTGCCCAGATGCGCGTGGGCGGCTACGCCATGCGCGAGCAGGACGAGAAGATTCCGCTGCGTCACGGCTGCGTGGGTCAGGAGACTTGCGGTTGCGGCGGTCTTGCCTACGGCATGCGCACCATCTTCCCCATGGTCGAGCTGATCGATGACGTTGAGAAGTACGCCAAGAAGGACTACTGGATTCTCAACTACTCCAACCCTGCCGCCATCGTCTCCGAGGGCTGCCGCGTGCTGCGCCCCAACGCTCGCATCATCAACATCTGCGACATGCCGATCGCGATTATCGACGTGGTTTGCGCCGCGCTCGATATCGAGAAGAAGGATGTCGAGTACGATTACTTTGGCCTCAACCACTTTGGTTGGTTCACCTCGATCCGCCACAAGGGCGAGGAGGTGCTCCCGCAGCTGCGCGAGTACATCAAGGAGCATGAGATTCTGCTGCCCGATTCCTACCTCAAGGGTATGGGCTCGCTCATGGCAAAGAAGCCCGAGGAGGCCACTGACGAGCACCCCGAGCAGAACCGTCACACCAAGGGCAGCTGGTACTACGTCTGGAAGGGCGAGTACGAGATCATGGAGTGCTTCCCGGAGTACCTGCCCAACACGTATCTGAACTACTACCTGCAGCAGAAGGAGTTCGTCGAGCATTCCAACCCCGAGCGCACCCGCGCGAACGAGGTTGAGGAGACGCGCGAGAAGAACCTCTTCGACGGCATCGACCACTACGAGAAGACGGGCGAGATCGACGAGAGCACGTTCTATGCGGGCAGCCACGGCGACTGGATTGCCGACCTGGCCATCGCTCTGAAGAACGACACCAAGCAGCGCTTCCTGGTCATTTGCGAGAACAAGGGCGCTATCCCCAACATGCCCTACGACGCTATGGTCGAGCTGCCTGCCTACATTGGCAAGAACGGCCCCGAGGTCATCAGCCGCGACAACATTCCTCTGTTCCAGCAGGGCCTCATGATGCAGCAGCTGAACTCCGAGAAGCTCGTGGTCGAGGCTACGATCGAGGGTTCGTATGAGAAGGCGCTCAAGGCCTTTACGCTGAACAAGACCGTACCTTCGATGAAGGTCGCCAAGGAAGTTCTCGACGACAT
Organism: Collinsella aerofaciens; assembly: GCF_018785265.1. Classification (GTDB taxonomy): domain Bacteria; phylum Actinomycetota; class Coriobacteriia; order Coriobacteriales; family Coriobacteriaceae; genus Collinsella; species Collinsella aerofaciens_AI. Next base: position 211,963 of record NZ_WQPK01000045.1, read on the forward strand.
GATCGAGGCCAACAAGGGTTACTGGCCCGAGCTTAAGTAAAAGCAACAGGGTCGCTGGCCGCATACCATGATCAATGCCCCGTCCACGTGATTGCGTGGGCGGGGCATTGTCATTTGGTAACGCGTTTTATCAAATATGGCATTTATCTGCGGTAATGTTCTTTTTCACCGCTGAGGGTGACATTTTATACCGCCTGCCGAACCGTATGGAGACCTCACAACTTTTTAGGTCAGTGTTGTGCGTGTAGCAATTTCGCCCGGCCTCGCCTCCGGGTTGCCATGTGAGAGGGGATCTTATGGCTCGACTGCATGTTATGGAACGCAGCCACGCTCAGGCCGTCATGGACGACCTGCACGATGCGCTCGGACGTCGTCTGGCGGTGAGTTCGCTCGCTCCGTGTCCCGTTGAGTTTACGGCAGCGCTCGTCAACCTGTGCTCCACCCAGAGCTGCGGCAAGTGCACGCCCTGTCGCGTGGGCCTGAGCGCGCTGAGCGACCTGCTCGCTGATGTGCTCGAAGGGCGTGCCGATGAGTCCACGCTCAATCTGATTGAGCGCACGGCCCGCACCATCTACCTTTCGAGCGACTGCGCCATCGGCTACGAGGCCGGCGCCATGGCGCTCACGGCCATTCGCGGCTTCCGCGACGATTTTGAGCATCACATCCGCGAGCACTCCTGCGGCTTTGACCGCGAGGCCCGCGTCCCGTGCGTTTCTGGCTGCCCGGCGCACGTCGACATTCCCGGTTATATCTCGCTCGTCGAGGCCGGCCGCTATGCCGATGCCGTCAAGGTCATCCGCAAGAACAACCCGCTGCCGCTCGTCTGCGGCTTGGTGTGCGAGCATCCCTGCGAGATGCACTGCCGCCGCGGTATGGTCGACGACCCCATGAATATCCTTGCTCTTAAGCGCTTTGCCGTTGAGCACAGCGACCTCAACGACCACAAGCCGCATGTAGTGGACAACACCGGTAAGCGCGTCGCTGTGATCGGCGGCGGCCCGGCCGGTCTTTCCTGCGCTTACTACCTGGCCGTGATGGGCCACAAGGTGACCATTTTTGAGCAGCGCCACCACCTGGGCGGCATGCTGCGCTATGGCATTCCCAGCTACCGTCTGCCGCGCGAGCGCCTGCAGGCCGAGATCGACTGGATCTTGAGCGTCGGTATCGACGTGGAGCTCGACCACTCCGTGAACGGCGAGGAGCTCGCTCGCCTGTGCGACGAGTTCGATGCCGTCTACCTGGCCATCGGTGCCCACAGCGACAAGAAGCTCGGCCTTCCGGGCGAAGAGGCTCCCGGCGTGGAGTCGGCCGTCAAGATGCTGCGCGCCATCGGTGACGACGCGCTGCCCGACCTGAGCGGCCAGCGCGTGTGCGTTATCGGCGGCGGCAACGTGGCCATGGACGTGGCCCGCTCTGCCGTGCGCTGCGGCGCCGAAAAGGTAAGCATCGTCTACCGCCGCCGCATCTGCGATATGACGGCCCAGGACGCCGAGATCGCCGGTGCCCAGGCCGAGGGCTGCGAGGTGCTGGAGCTGACGGCCCCGCTCGCCATCGAGACGGGCGAGGACGGTCGTGTGAGGGGCCTGCGCGTGCAGCCGCAGATTATCGGCGAGCCCCGCCGTGGGCGCCCGGCCCCGCGTGCCGCCGCCACGCCCGAGCAGGTCATCCCCTGCGAGCGCGTGTTCGTGGCCATTGGTCAGGACATCGACTCCAAGCCGTTTGAGGACATGGGCATCGCCTGCAAGTGGGGTCGCGTCGTCACCGATTCGGACGGCGCCGTGCCCAACTTCGATGGCCTCTTTAGCGGCGGCGACTGCCAGACCGGCCCCGCCACCGTCATCCGTGCTATCAACGCCGGCCGCGTGGCTTCGGCAAATATCGACCACTACCTGGGCTTCGACCACAAGATTAAGCTCGACGTGGAGCTGCCGACCGTGCAATTTAAGGGCAAGCACGAGTGCGGCCGCTGCGAGCTGGGCGAGCGCGAGGCCGGCGAGCGCATTCACGATTGGAATCTGGTCGAACAGGGCCTTACCGAGGAGGAGGCACGCCAAGAGGCGAGTCGCTGCCTGCGTTGCGACCACTTTGGCTTTGGTGCGTTCCGCGGAGGGAGGAACCTGGAATGGTAGAGCTCAACAAAACCACTGTCGGCGACTACAGCGAAAACGGAGCGCACAACATGGTCAGGCTCATTATCGATAACTGCGAAGTCGTGGTGCCCGAGCACACCACGATCCTGGATGCGGCCAAGTCCGTCGGCATTCAGATTCCCACCCTGTGCTACCTGCGCGATCTAAACGAGATTGGCGGCTGCCGCGTGTGCGTGGTCGAGGTTGAGGGCTGCGATCAGCTGGTCGCAGCCTGCAACAACTACGTGCTCGACGGCATGGTGGTCCACACCAACAGCCCCAAGGCCCGCGAGGCCCGTCGCACCAACGTGCAGCTGCTGCTGTCTCAGCACGATTCGCAGTGCACGAGCTGCGTGCGCAGCGGCAACTGCAACCTACAGACCATCGCCAACGACCTGGGCATTTTCTATCTGCCGTATCAAAGGCATTTGGCGGGCGAGGGCTGGGATTTCGATTTTCCCATCATCCGCGAAAACGACAAGTGCATTAAATGCATGCGCTGCATCAAGGTGTGCGAGAGCGTGCAGGGCCTAGGGATTTGGGACCTGACCAACCGCGCCACGCATACCGCTGTGGGTACCCGCGGGCGCGCGCCGATCGGCAAGACCGATTGCGTCGCGTGCGGCCAGTGCGTTACGCATTGTCCGACGGGCGCACTGCGCGAGCGCGACGATACCGAGACCGTGTTCGACGCGCTCGCTAATCCCGACAAGATCGTGCTGGTGCAGATCGCGCCTGCCGTGCGCAGCGCCTGGGGCGAGGAACTCGGCATTCCGCGCGAGGAGGCCACCGTTGAGCGCCTGGCTTGCGCGCTGCGTCGCGTTGGCTTTGAGTACGTGTTCGACACCGATTTCTCGGCCGATCTCACCATTATGGAGGAGGGCTCCGAGCTGCTCGAGCGCTTGGGCGCCGCCGCCAAGGGCGAGGGTGACAGCCGCGGCTGGCCCATGTTTACGAGCTGCTGCCCGGGTTGGGTGCGCTTTGTGAAGGCGCGCTATCCGGAGTTTGTCGACAGCCTGTCTACGTCCAAGTCGCCGCAGCAGATGTTCGGCGCTATTGCCAAGACCTACTACGCCAAGGTGCTGGGCGTGGAGCCCGAGCGCCTGTTCGTGGTGTCCGTTATGCCGTGCACGGCCAAGAAGGCCGAGTGCGCGCTGCCGAGCATGGTGGGCGAGGGCGGCGCACCCGATGTGGACGTTGCGCTGACGGTGCGCGAGATGGTGCGCATGATCCGCGCGAGCCACGTGAGCGTGGACACGCTGGTTGAGGGGCCGCTCGATACGCCGCTGGGCTTTGGCACAGGCGCGGGTGTGATCTTTGGCGCCACGGGCGGCGTGATGGAGGCCGCCGTGCGCTCGGCATATTACCTGGTGACGGGCAAGAACCCGGATGCCGACTTCTTCACTGACGTGCGCGGACTCGAGGGCTGGAAGGAGGCCGTGGCCGATATCGACGGTACCAAGGTGCGCGTCGCCGTGGCGCACGGGCTGGGCAACGCCGCCCGTCTGCTCGACGCGATTCGCGACGGCCGTGTGAGATATGACTTTGTTGAGGTCATGGCGTGCCCGGGCGGCTGCGTCGGTGGCGGCGGTCAGCCCATCCACGACGGCTGCGAGCTGGCGGCTGAGCGTGGCCAGGTGCTGTGGAGCCTGGATGCGAAGGCGGACATTCGTTTCTCGCACGAGAATCCCGATGTCCAGGCGTGCTACCGCGAGTTTTTGGGCGCGCCGCTCTCGCCGCTGGCCGAGGAGTTGCTGCATACCGACCATCATGCCTGGTCGATGCCTAACGAGGGGACATGCTAGCGATGCGCGCGTTTGATGTTGAGATGTCGCGCCGGGGGTTTGCCTCGGCGCTCGCCGCGGGCGCCCTGTCACTTGCGCTCGCGGGCTGTGGCGGCGGGGCTGCCGGTGCCGGGTCCGCCGCGGGCTCGGTTGCCACGGACGGCGCCGGTGCTGCCGCAGAGCCGGTCGAGGTGCACGTCGCCTCGCTCAAGGGTCCGACGTCGATCGGTCTGGTGCAGTTTATGGACCAGGCAGCCGATGGCGAGACAGACAATGAGTTCGACTTTGCGATCAACACTGCCGCCGACGAGATCGTGCCCAAGGTGATTCAGGGCGATGTCGACATTGCCTTGGTACCCGCCAACGTGGCGAGCGTTCTCTACAACAAGACCGAGGGTGCGGTACAGGTCATTGATATCAATACGCTTGGCGTGCTGAGCGTGGTGACGGGCGACGCAAGTGTGGCCTCGTTTGGCGATCTGGCGGGCCACACCGTCTATATGACGGGCAAGGGCACCACGCCGGAGTACGTCATGAACTACCTGCTGGAGCGCGCGGGCCTGACCGGTCAGGTGACGCTCGAGTTTAAGAGCGAGCCCACCGAGGTGCTGTCGGCCCTGCTTGCCGACCCGTCCGCCGTGGGCGTGCTGCCCGAGCCGTTCAAGACCGCTGCCATCGCCAAGAGCGAGGGCAAGCTGTCGGCACCGGTGAGCCTGACCGATGCGTGGGACGAGCTGGCAGGTGACACGGGCTCGCGCCTGCTGACGGGTGTGACCGTGGTACGCCGTGCCTTTGCCGAGGAGCATCCCGAGGCCGTGGCGGAATTCTTGAGCTGCCATGCGGCGAGCGTGAAGGCCGTGAACGCGGCGCCGGCGGACTGGGTGCAGGCCGTGGTCGATGCAGGCATCGTGGATAACGCCACGATTGCCGAAAAGGCGATTCCCGGGTGCATGCTTGTGTGCCAGACGGGGAAGGATATGAAGGCGGCGCTCGGTGGGTACCTGCAGGTGCTGGCCGATGCGGACGCGAGTGCCGTGGGCGGCAAGCTCCCGGCTGACGATTTCTACTACATGGAGTAGCTCGTGCGTGCGTTTGCTCAACAAATGACAGAGCGTATGAAGGCGGTGGCGGCAGCAGGTGCCGTTGCCGCCTTTTGGCTTGCCGTGTGGATGCTGGTGGCGGCGCTGGTGGCGCAGCCGCTGATCTTGCCGGGGCCGGGTGCTGTTGCCTTGGCGCTGCTGCGCCTGGTGTGCGATGGCGGTGCCTGGGCGATTTTGGCGGGCTCGGGCGCGCGGATACTGGGTGGGCTGGCGCTTGCCGCGGTGTGTGGTGGCGTACTTGCCGGGATTTCGTCACGTTCGCGGGCGTTTGCGCGCCTGGTGGCTCCGGCGCTGTCGTTTGTAAAGGCGACGCCGGTCGCCTGCGTAGTGGTCCTGCTACTTATTTGGCTGGGGTCGGCGCGCGTGAGCATCGCCGCCGTCTTTTTGATGGCGCTGCCGGGCGTGTATTTCTCGCTGGCCGAGGGGCTGGCCCAGGTGAATAAACCGCTGGAGCAGATGTTCCGTCTGCATGGCGTGCGCGGCTGGCGCCTGTTTTGCGTCCATACCTGGCGCGAGGTGCTGCCGTTTGTGCTTTCGTGCGCCCGCGCCGTGATTGGCATGAGCTGGAAGGCCGGCGTGGCGGCCGAGCTGATCGGCATGGCGGCGGGCACCGTGGGCGAGCGCATCTATCAGGCAAAGCTTTTGATTGAGACGGCTGACCTGCTGGCGTGGACCGTGCTGGTCGTTGCCGCCTCGTGGGCGTGTGAGCGCGTGCTGGTGTGGCTGCTGCGGGTTTCGGGACCCGTGGCGTGGCGCGCGGCCGTGCGGGCGCATGGGCATGGACTGCGCGGGTGTGCGGGGGCTGCGAGCGGTGGCACTGCAGCGGAGCTTGCGCTTGCCGTGGGCGATCGCGCGCCCTGGGCGCCGGCACTCGACGGACTGGTGCTTCGCGTGCCCGCCGGTGGGCGTGCCTGCGTGATGGGGGCCTCGGGTGTGGGCAAGTCGACGCTGCTTGCCCTGGCAGCGGGGGAGTGCGCGCCGTGCTCGATGGTGTTTCAGGATGCACGCTTGGTCGAATCCGCCTCGGCGCTGGATAACGTGCTGGTATGCGCCGATGCACACGTGGACGCCTCGAGTGCCGCTGCCTTGTTGCGCCTGCTGGTGCCGGGAATCGATGCGAATGCGTGCGTGGCCGAGCTTTCGGGTGGGCAGCGCCGTCGCGTCGAAATCGCCCGAGCCCTGCTGTGTCCGGGCGACGCGGTGATTCTTGACGAGCCCTTTACCGGTCTAGATACCGCTGCGCGCGATGCGACGACCAAGGTCGTGCTCGACCTGCTCGACAGCCGTACGCTCTTGCTCGCCACACACGACGGCGCCGACGCTCAGGCCCTCAATATCTCGGACATCATCACGCTCTAAATACTAACTCAGCAACAAAATGATTCGTTTTTCTCCGTCCCTATGGGGTTGGGTGTGGTATTCTATCTGCGTGGTAATACTTAAGATTACTAAGTAATACCAACGCCGCAGAAACAAACTCCGGATGCGGGCCAATCGGGTTGCCTTCACAGCCCGTCGCCCAGCCGCGTGGCCCGCATCTATCCGCACCACCGTCGTTTCAAAAAGGAAGCGCCATGGCAGAACACATGACCCCCGTAGTCGCGAAGGTCTTGCCCGAGGAGAAGGCAGCCTTCGCGGCTGCAACTCAGCTCGTGGGCACTACGCCGTCCAACGCCATCCGCATGTTTATCGCCGCGTTCAATCGCTGCGGCACCTTTCCGTTCGACATTTCGCCCAACGGGGCCTTTGGCAAAGACTGTCCCCAACAGCTAGTCGTTGAAGAACGTCCCCAATGACTAGTCGTTGGGGACGTTCTTAAATGACTAGCCACCGAAGGAGGAGGTTGGCATGCTCAATGCGATAGCGTGGGCGCTTGCCTGTTTTGGTGTTGTTGCTGCCGATATTGCCCTGAGCATGGTTTTGTTCTCCGCGCTGGACATCGTGTCGGAGCTGACGGGTTTCCCGATTGACAACCTCGATATTCAATGGTTTCAAGCCGCCGCGCAGACGGCATCGTTTTTGATGGCGCTGCTGTGGTGGCGCTATCTGTGGCCCCGCTCCTTCATGGCGCGCTGGCAGGGCGAGCGCCCGCTTGGCGGGGGAGCAGACAAAGCATGGAGGCGCATCGCCTGCGTTATCGTGATCGGCCTTGCCCTGCAGGTGGTCGTTGGCTACGTGACCGACGCTGTGCTGTCGCTGTTGCCCGAGGCGGCGGCCGATTACAGCGAGCTTGTCGAGGAAACAGGCATGGGCGATACCAGCCTTCTTGCCGTCCTGACCACGGTGCTCGGCGCGCCGTTTTGCGAAGAGCTCCTGGTGCGCGGCGTCATCTTTGAGTTTTCGCTGCGCGCGTTTAATCCACAGTGCCGTCCGCTCTGGAAACGCCGGCGCCGCGCAAACGCGCAAGACGCTGCCATGGTGCCCTGGGCGGCTCCGAGCACCTGGGGTGTCGCCGCGGCAATCGTGCTGCAGGCGGCGGTCTTCGGCTTTATGCACATGAACTGGGTGCAGGGCTGTTATGCGGGTGTCGCCGGCCTCATCTTTGGTTGGGTGCTCGTGACGACCGGAAAGCTCCGCTACACGATCCTGCTGCATTTTGCCTTTAACGCCGGGTCGTATCTCATGACGTTGCTCTGGTTTGTGAACACGCCGTTCAACGTGGCGGTCACGGTTGCCATCGCCGGCATCATCCTCGTGGAGGCGATGCGCTCACTGCGCCACGCGTGTGGGATGGACGCAGCGAGCGCACCGCTGCCCTAGTTGCGGCGGCCGCCGCCGTTGGCGCCCTGACGCCCCTGAGCTGCACGGTTGCGGCCTGCGGTGTTCTGCGCGCGGGACATACCGCCGTGGCCCTTGCTGCCTTTGGGTCCCTTGCCGGCGACGCCGCCGTGGGCCTTACCGCCCTTCTTGCCAGTGCCGTGCCCGCCGCTGGCCGATGTCTCGCCCGGGCGTGGCGGCACGGGGCGAATCAGGCAATGCTTGGTGTAGCCGATCAGGTCGCGACGGCCAGCCTTTTCCAGCGCCTCGCGTACCAGCTTGTAGTTCTCGGGCTTGCGATACTGGATGAGCGCGCGCTGCATGGCCTTCTCATGCGGGTCGCGCGCCACGTAGATTGGCTTCATGGTGCGCGGATCCACGCCGGTGTAGTACATGCACGTCGACATGGTGGACGGTGTGGGGTAGAAGTCCTGCACCTGCTCGGGCATGTAGCCCATGTCGCGCACGGCTTCGGCAAGGTCCACGGCTTCCTTCATGGTCGAGCCGGGGTGGCTCGAGATCAGATACGGCACCACATACTGCTTGAGTCCGTATTCGCGGTTCAGGCGTTCAAATTTACGGCAGAACGCGTCGTAGACGGTTCGGCTCGGCTTGCCCATCACGGACAGTACCGCGTCGCTCACGTGCTCGGGCGCTACGCGCAGCTGGCCCGAGACATGGTGTTCCAGCAGCTCGCGAAAAAACTCGTCCGAGGCATCGGCCATGGTGTAGTCAAAGCGGATGCCGCTGCGCACGAAGACCTTCTTGACGCCCGGCAGCTGGCGCAGGTCGCGCAACAACTGTGTGTAGCCGCTCTCGTCGACCACCATGTTCTTGCACACGCTCGGCCACAGGCAGCGCTTGTTCTTGCACACGCCGTGCTTGAGCTGCTTGTCGCAGGCGGGGCGGCTAAAGTTGGCCGTCGGTCCACCCACGTCGTTGATGTAGCCCTTAAACTCGGGATCGCGCGTGAGCAGCTCTGCCTCGCGCATGATCGAGTCGTGGCTGCGCATCTGCAGTACGCGGCCCTGGTGGAAGGTGAGGGCGCAAAACGAGCATTCACCAAAGCACCCGCGGTTGGAGCTGATTGAAAACTTGATCTCGGCAAAGGCCGGCACGCCGCCCGCCGCGTCGTAGTCGGGATGCCAATCGCGTGCGTAGGGGAGCTCGGCCACCTCGTCCATCTCATCGGTCGTCAACGTCGCCGACGGCGGGTTCTGCACCACATAGACGCTGTTGGGATAGGGCTCTACCAGGCGATGTCCGGTGATGGGGTCCATATTCTGCTGTTGCACGTTAAAGCTGCGTGCGTAGTTGAGCTTGTCGGCGGTAAGGTCGTCCCAGCTGGGTAGCAGGTCGTAGTCGTAGACCTCGTCGAGCGAGCCTGTGCGGTAGACGGTGCCGTTGATATAGGTGATTTGATCGATGGGCAGCCCCGCGTCGAGCGCGTCGGCAATCTCGACAATCGCGTGCTCGCCCATACCGTAGATGAGGATGTCGGCGCCCGAGTCGAGCAGCACCGAGCGCTTGAGCTTATCCTGCCAGTAGTCGTAGTGGGCCAGGCGGCGCAGGCTTGCCTCGATGCCGCCGATGATGATGGGGGCGTCCTTAAACGTCTGGCGGATGAGGTTGCCGTAGACCGTGACGGCTCGGTTGGGACGGCGCCCCTCCTCGCCACCGGGGGTATAGGCGTCGGTGTGGCGGCGGTGTTTGGTCACCGAATAGTGGTTGACCATGGAGTCCATGTTGCCGGCACTGACCAAAAAGCCCAGGCGCGGCTCGCCGAGCACAGTGATGCTGGCGGGGTCGGTCCAGTCGGGTTGGCAGATGATGCCCACCTTGTAGCCGTGCGCGTCGAGTACGCGGCTGATGATGGCCATGCCAAAGCTGGGATGGTCCACATAGGCATCGCCGCAGATGTAGACAAAGTCGCACTGGTCCCAGCCGCGCGCATCCATGTCGGCACGACTGACGGGGAGGAATTTATCGCGGCCCGGACGCCAGGGGCGGGCGGGCGTCGCTTGGGAATGCTTGGCGCGGGTGACCGTGGCCTGCGCCTTGCCGCCGCGCTTTTGCTGCTGGCCCTGTTTGCCCTGCTGTCCGCGTTGGCTGTTCTGAGCGTGCTGAGGCTTTTTTGCCACGATCCCTCCCGGTGTCTGTATGCTGCACGTAATTGTAACCAGTCTTTTTGGGACGGAGCTAAAAAGACTGGGGGAGTACATGGGCTGGTGAGTGAGAGCGTCGCCGCGCCCGCCGTTTGTTTCCAGACTGTGTATCTGCGCGTTGGAGAACCCGTCTCGCGCGCACGCCATGTTGTCAATGGGTTACAGTATGAACGGCGGCTATGTTTCCGCCAACGCACGAGAGAGTCGTCAACAAGGAGGATGCACGACGATGCAGCGTGCCAAACAGATATCGGAGTCTATTGAGCTGGGCATCATCTTGGCGCTTGCCGGTGGCTTTATGGATGTGTATTCGTACATTGGGCGCGATCATGTTTTCGCCAACGCGCAGACGGGCAACATCCTGCTCGTGGGTGTAAGCATCTCGGAGGGCAACTGGCAGCTGGCGGGACGCTATTTCTTCCCCGTGGTGTCGTTTGCCGTGGGCATTATGCTTGCCGACCTGGTACACGAACGGTTTGGCAGCGTGATTCACTGGCGCCAAGTGACGGTGTTCTTTGAAGCCGTCATCTTGCTGGGCGTGAGCTTTATCCCGGGCGGCAATTTCAACCTGCTCGCCAACTGCCTCACCTCGTTTGCCTGCGGCATGCAGGTCGAGAGCTTCCGCAAGATTCACGGTCACGGTATCGCTACGACCATGTGCATCGGCAACTTGCGCAACGCGCTGCAAAACGTGGACGATTACATCATCACCCACAGGCGTGGCTTTTTGGAAAACGGCCTGCTGTACTTTGGCGTGATCTTTATCTTTGTGTTTGGCGCCGTGTTGGGCAACTGGTGTATTGAGCGCATGGGGCTGCACGCCATCGTCGTGGCGAGTTTGCTGCTGTTTGTCGCGTTTGCCATCATGTTCATCGACCGCGAGCGCGACTTGCGCTTACGCTGGAAGGTTGCGGCCGAGGCTTGGAAAGAGGGCTGCCGAAAGTAACCTAATGCGGCAAAGGGGCTGTCCCTTTGCCGCATTATTTTTCATCATCTGTTGAAACGCTTTAAATAGTTTGACGTTCTCACGCGTTTTTTGTTTCAAAAGCGTTAGGATGGGACTCATAGCGTGGGGCGTAATGGGTGCCCCGCACACGATGGGAGGCCATCAATGGCTAATCGTTTCGTTCTCAATACCATCTCTTATCATGGTTCCGGCGCCATTAAGGAGATCCCCGGCGAGCTCCAGCGTCGCGGCTACAAGAAGATCTTCGTCTGCTCCGACCCCGATCTGGTCAAGTTTGGCGTTACCGCCAAGGTGACCGACGAGCTCGACGCTGCCGGCATCGCTTGGAGCCTCTACTCCGAGATTAAGCCCAACCCCACCATCCAGAACGTCAAGGACGGCGTCGAGGCCTTCAAGGCCGCCGATGCTGACGCTATCGTGACCATCGGTGGTGGCTCCTCCATGGACACCGCCAAGGCCATCGGCATCATCATCAACAACCCCGAGTTCGCCGATGTCCGCAGCCTCGAGGGCGTTGCTCCCACTAAGAACCACGCCGTGTTCACCATCGCCGTGCCGACGACCGCCGGTACCGCCGCCGAGGTGACCATCAACTACGTCATCACCGACCCCGAGAACGTCCGCAAGTTCGTGTGCGTCGACACCAACGACGCCCCCGAGGTTGCCGTCGTCGATCCTGACATGATGGCTTCCATGCCCGCCGGCCTGACCGCTTCCACTGGTATGGACGCTCTGACCCACGCCATCGAGGGCTACACCACCAAGGGTGCTTGGGAGCTCTCTGACATGTTCCACTTTGAGGCTATTAAGCTGATCAGCGAGAACCTGCGTGACTCCGTCGCCGAGGCCAAGTCCGGCCAGCCCGGCTCCGGCCGCGAGGGCATGGCCCTTGGCCAGTATGTCGCCGGCATGGGCTTCTCCAACGTTGGCCTGGGCATCGACCACGCAATGGCTCACACCCTGTCTGCTCACTACGACACCCCGCACGGCGTCGCTTGCGCCATGCTGCTGCCGATCGCCATGGAGTTCAACAAGCCGGTTTGCGCTGAGCGCCTGGCCAAGGTTGCCCTTGCCATGGGTGTTGACACCACGGGCATGAGCACCGACGAGGCTGCCGACGCCGCTATCGCCGCCGTCAAGCAGCTTTCCGCCGACGTGAATATCCCGCACGTCTGCGAGGCTATGAAGGCCGACGAGATCGAGGTTCTGGCCAAGGACGCCATGGCCGACGCCTGCTTCCCGGGTAACCCGCGCGAGGCAACGCTCGACGACGTCATCGAGCTCTTCAAGAAGATCTGCCCGGCTGCCTAGCCCAGTTTGGTGGTCCTTCGCCCGTAGGTGTATGGTCTTTTGACGTGCCGCTGGCCCCGCCGTGCTACGCACGGCGGGGCTTTTTGTGCTGCGCCGATGCCCTGAGACGGACAAAACCAAGGCGTACTGCCCGCTGCGGATAGGTGGTGCACTTCCCAGCGTGCATTTTTGGGAGTATTCAGCAAGCTCTTAAAAATGCATAACGTTTTGAATGGCCCGTAGTGGCCCGCAGGCGCCCATCGACAGCCATTGTGGGCGGGCTATCGATGAGTGGAGGGGGTTGTTACTGAGTTTTTGCTTTGCGACGACCTGCAACACTGCTGTAACCACGTCGTTTTGTCGTTCGTGATGGGGCCGTTGGGGCCCACGGTGCTGAATACTCCGTTTTTTGCACGGCCCAAGGTGGGGTACCCTGAGACGAAGCAAAAAGACTCCTCATTTCTATGCAGATACCGATAGGATTTATGCAAGATTGGGATTGTAAGCCGTGCGCGTGCGCAAAATCGGCGCGAGGACGTCTGGAGGTGGCTCGGCTCCCAGAGCCTTGCGCGTGCAGAACGGTTAAAATCGGGACTCGGTCTTAGTTTTGCTTGGAAGGATGCACATGGCTTCTGTAATCGATGCTTCTCTAGAGGAGACGCTCTCCTATATCGCGGGACAGCTTAAGACACTGACTTCTATTGCTTCGCCGACGGGCTATACCCGTGCGGCGACTGATTATCTGATGGAAACGTTGCGCGATATGGGGTTTGGGCCTGAGCGTTCTAATAAGGGTAACGTGCTCGTTGAGCTTGGCGGCGAGGGCGAGCCGCTTGTGTTGGCGAGCCATGTCGACACCCTGGGCGCCATGGTGCGCTCCATTAAGGACAATGGCCGCCTGCGTCCCACGACGCTTGGTGGGCACCAGTGGTCTACGGCCGATGGCGAGAACTGCACCGTCTACACGCGCGACGGCAATGTGTACACGGGCGTGGTCCTCAATACCGAGCCTTCGGCGCATGTGGCCGACGAGCCGGTCAAGACCATCGAGAAGAACATGGAAATCCTGCTCGATGAGAATGTCGACAGCAAGGACGATGTGCTTGAGCTGGGCATTCAGACCGGCGACATCATCGCTATGGATCCGCGTACCACGGTGACGGAGAGCGGCTACATCAAGAGTCGCTTCCTTGACGACAAGCTGTCCGCGGCGATTCTACTGGGTCTCGCCCGCGCCGTCGCCGCTGGCGAGGTGACGCTTTCGCGTAAGGTTTCGCTGCTCTTTACCGTGTACGAGGAGGTCGGCCATGGCGGTGCCTTTGTGCCGGCCGACACGCGCGAGATGATCAGCGTGGACATGGGCTGCGTGGGCGACGACCTGGGCTGCACCGAGCGCATGGTGTCGATTTGCGCCAAGGATTCGGGCGGCCCCTACAACTACGATCTGGTGACCACGCTGTCCAATATCGCGCGCGAGCTGGAGCTCGATTACGCCATCGACGTGTACCCGCATTACGGCTCGGACGTTGAGGCCACGCTCTCGGCCGGCTACGACATTCGCCATGGTCTGATCGGCCCCGGCGTGTACGCGAGCCACAACTACGAGCGCAGCCACATCGACGGCGTGCGCAATACCTACGAGCTGGTCCGCGCCTACGTACAACGCTAGAGGAGCAGCTTGCGACTCGGCTGACCAATTGCTCTAAGGCCCGATTGCTCGGGCCTTTTTTCGCTTCAGTCTGTTTAGTATTATGCTGTATGTAACTAATTAACTTTACGTTTGGAATACTTAACGAGGTGATGCGGCATATGAATACATCTGAGTACTTGTCTATGGGTGATGCGGCCCGCTTGCTGGGCGTTACAAAAGCCCGCATATCGCAACTTGCCGCATCGGGGACGCTTGCGTGCGATATTGTGGGCGGTCGGAAGATGGTCGAGTACAATTCTGCGATCGCCTATCAAAAGGTCCGCAAACGAGGGCGCCGTCCTGCAGCCGATGTGGGACGCAAGTTTACGCTGATGTCGGCCGACCATGAGGTCGCGCATGTCTCATTTGATCCGACGCGCGAGTTTCCCTTCGAAATCGCCGAGGTCCTCGATGCGCAACGAATGCCGTTTGGCACATGCTCGAGTTCTTCTCCAACGGTGAATAAGCGGGAGCTCAACGCGTGGTGGGGGCATCGGTCGGTGCCCGATGTTCGCCCTGGGCTTATCTCGCGCTACCGCGAGCTGGGGATTGTCAACGGCGTTGAGGTGCCGGTTCAGTGCCTGGGCCTCTCGCTTTCGGATTGCTATTGGCTGCGGCCGGCAGAATGCGACGGGCTCGAATGGCGAAACCTCAATTACTTCGAGAACGAATTTGAGCGATCGGCGCCCGAAGAGCGTTCGGGTTGGTTGGAAGGCATCGGTCTTAAAAATCCGGATAACACGTCCGAGGGTGAGCTCCCTAAATCGTGGATGATTCGCAACGGCGTTCGCGTTCTGGTCAAGGGATGCGGCATGGACGATCAACGTCCCTTTAACGAGGCGGTTGCAACGGCTCTACATCGTCGCTTGCTGTCAGAGGGTGAGTTTGTTCCTTATGCGGTTGAGCGGATGTTCGATGGCCCTGTGTGTCTGTGCGACGACTTTCTTGACGGCCGCGAGGAATATGTTCCGGCTGTTTACGTTAAGAACGCCCTTGGCGGCCAGCGAGGAAACTCGACGTACGACCGGTACTGCCGCTTCCTTGGTAAGCATGGAGCAGACGAGGTTGCCGTGAGAAGGTCTATGTCGCAGATGATCGTTTGCGACGCCCTTTTGGCCAACAGCGATCGCCATTGGCGAAACTTCGGCATCATCCGCAATGTCGATACCTTGGAGATAAGGCATGCACCGCTGTTCGATAGCGGCAACTGTCTGTGGTATAACGTGCCAACTGCTGTGCTCGCAGCTGGGGAGTTTGGGTTTGCCGCTAAGCCGTTTGGACCCAATCCTTCCGTCCAACTGGCGCTTGCGGACTCGCTCGATTGGTTCGACTCATCGCGGCTCAACGGATTTGTTGATGAAGCGATAATGATTCTTTCGCAGAGCAAGTGGGCCACGGCGGAGGGTCGGCTCGAGTCCATTCGCCGCGGCCTGGAGCGTCGCGTTATCGAGGTGAATGCTGCTGTTGGAGTGCTTCGACACGTGCGGCGATAATCCCGCGGCTACCTGATGGCTGCCGTAACGGTGCCGCCGCCGAGGACGACGTCGCCGCGGTAGACGACGACAGCCTGGCCGGGGGCGATGGCGCGCTGCGGCTCGTCAAAAGTTAGCAGCATTTGCCCGTCTTCGCCGCGCGTAAGGGTTGCTGCCTGGTCTTTCTGACGGTAGCGGTACTTGGCGCCCACGCGAATGCCGCCGGCATCGAGTTCTGCCTCCATGCGGTCGGCAGGGGCGCTCCAGATCCAGTCGTCGGCCGTGAGTGCTGTGGCCGTTAGGTCCTCGGCCTCGCCCAGATGCACGGTGTTGTTGGCGGCGTCGACGCCCGTCACATACACGGGATGCGCCATCGCGACGCCCAAGCCCTTGCGCTGGCCGATGGTATAGCGCAACGCACCGTTATGGCGTCCGACCACGCTGCCGTCGCGCCATACAATATCGCCCGGCTCGGCGGCATGTCCGCAGCGGCGCTCGATATAGCCCGCGTAGTCGCCGTCCGCGATAAAGCAGATGTCCTCGCTCTCGGCCTTCTTGGCGTTGATGAAGCCCTGCTCGGCGGCAATGCGGCGCACGTCGCGCTCTTTGTCCAGCCCGGCCAGCGGAAAGATTGTGCGCGACAGCCGCTCCTGCGTGAGCGAATACAAAAAGTAGCTCTGGTCCTTCTTGGGGTCTTCGCCGCGATGCAGCTGCCAGGTGCCGTCGGGCGCCTGGCTCGTCTTTGCATAGTGGCCCGTGGCGATGTAGTCGCAGCCCATATCGAGCGCTGCATCGAGCAATGCGCCAAACTTAATGTGGCGGTTGCAGATGATGCATGGGTTGGGCGTCAGCCCCTCCTGATAGGCGGTCACGAAGCGCTCGATAACATTGCGGTCGAAGGTCTGCTGCAGGTTAAGTACATGGTGGGGTATCCCCAGGCGCTCGGCGACGGCCTTTGCATCGGCGATGTCGCGGTCGACCTTACTCGTGCTCGTGACGGGATCGGGCGCGGGGCAGGTGAGGCGCATGGTGGCGCCGACACATTCGTAACCCTGGCTTTTGAGCAGATACGCGGTCACGCTGGAATCGACGCCGCCACTCATGGCGACGAGCACGCGCTTGTTGTGCATGGGGAGGTTCTCCTTGGTGGCATGTGGCCAAAAAAGAAAAGCGGCGCGGGAGGCTGGTTCCGCGCCGCAGACATTGTAGCAAGTTCGGGCGTCCTGTGGGACGCCCTAATGAGATGGGCTCAGACTGCCGGGAGAGAGAGGAGACCGGCTCGTCCGTGGGCTCAACCTATGGGCGACAGGCTCTAGTCCTGGAACAGTGCCGTGGACAGGTAGCGCTCACCGGTATCGGCGAGCAGGGCCACGATGGTCTTGCCCTCGTTCTCGGGGCGCTTGGCCAGCTGCAGCGCGGCCCACACGGCGGCGCCGGACGAAATGCCCACGAGCACGCCCTCCTTGTGGCCCACGGCGCGGCCGGTCGCAAAGGCGTCGTCGTTCTCGACGGGGATGATCTCGTCATAGACCTGGGTGTCGAGGACGTCGGGCACAAAACCGGCGCCGATACCCTGGATCTTGTGCGGGCCGGCTTGGCCCTTGGAGAGCACCGGGGAAGTGGCGGGCTCGACGGCGACGACCTTGATTTCGGGGTTCTGCTCCTTAAGGAACTCACCCACGCCGGTCACGGTGCCGCCGGTTCCAACGCCGGCGACGAAGATGTCGACCTCGCCGTCGGTGTCATCCCAGATCTCGGGGCCGGTCGTGGCCTTGTGGATGGCGGGGTTGGCGGGGTTCACAAACTGGCCGGCGATGATGCTGTTTGGCGTCTCCTTCTGCAGTTCCTCGGCCTTGGCGATGGCGCCCTTCATGCCCTTGGAACCGTCGGTGAGCACGAGCTGTGCGCCATATGCCTGCATAAGCTTGCGGCGTTCGACGGACATAGTCTCGGGCATGGTGATGATCACCTTGTAGCCGCGAGCCGCCGCCACCGAGGCGATGCCGACGCCGGTGTTGCCACTCGTGGGCTCGATGATGGTGTAGTCGCCGCCGCGCACGAGCTTGCCGGCCTTCTCGGCCTCGTCGATCATGTTCTTGGCGACGCGGTCTTTGACGGAGCCGGCGGGGTTGAAGTATTCCAGCTTGACGAGCACGCGGGCCTTGAGGTCCTCATCGGCCTCAAAGTGAGTGAGCTCCAGAAGCGGAGTGTGGCCGATAAGCTGATCGATGGACGTGTAAACATTGCTCATGGTGAACCTCCAAAGTGTTCAAATGACTGGATACCGTGTGGTTTTACGGTGTGTGTAGCAGCGAAACCCACAAACCTTATGGGTTGTTCGTTTTGCTGTTGGCAAGCATAGTAGACAGTAAAGCCTAGTAACGCAATAGGAAATAGAAGATTATTACGAGTCGATTAACCATCTTGACCGGAACGGGTATTTTCAAAACCAATATTTCGGCTAGAATTTCTACGGACTAAATGACCGAAAGGCAGCACTATACATGTTGGTTTCTACTAAGGGCAGATATGCCCTGCGCGTTATGGTCGATCTGGCCGAGCACCAGGCAGCCGGTCGCATCCCGCTCAAAGAGATCGCGGCGCGACAGGGGATTTCCGAGAAATATCTCGAGAACATTTTGGCTACGCTCGTGCGCGCCAACATGCTCTCGGGCATGCGCGGCAAGGGCGGCGGCTATGTGCTCACGCGCCCGCCCGAGCAATACACGGTGGGCGAGATCTTGCGCCTGACCGAGGGCAGTCTGGCGCCGGTCGCCTGCCTGGATGGCGACTGCAAGGGCTGCTCGCGTTCGGATGAGTGCCCCACGCTCGACGTGTGGAAGAACCTGGACAAGCTCATCAACGACTACCTCGACGGTGTGACGCTCGATCAACTTGTCGCTCCCAACCATGGCTACGACTACGTCATCTAACCCACACCTGCATTTGGGGACGGGGTGGAAATGGTAGATTTTCTCGCCCTTTGAGACTTGGCAAATAAGAAGGCCGCCCATTTTTGCGATGGGCGGCCTTCGTTTTGGGCTGTTGAGACGGACACGGCCGGAATGGCCGTTTTAGTCCTCGGCGATGCTGTCGAGGATGCTGCGCGTGATGGACACCAGGATGCTGCCCATAAAGGCCGATCCAAAGCTGGCGATGGAGATGCCGACGCCCAGCAGGTTGACCGACAGGTAACTCGCGAGCTCAAGCATAAAGCTGTTGACGACAAGCTGGAAAATGCCCAGCGTAATGATCGTGAGCGGCAGCGAGATGACCGTGAGGAACGGTTTGACGAACGAATCGACAATGTTCAGGAACAGTCCCACAAAGGCAAAGCAGACCCAGGTCTCGGCAAAGCCGAAGGGTTGGATACCGGGGACGAGGAACGTGGCGATCGCGATGGCGATCGAGGTGAAGAGCCAGTTAAGCATAAAGCGCATGGCGTGAATCCTTTCTTGCGCCGGGATTGCTGGCGTCGCGTGAAGCGGCTTACGGCGGCGACCTGGATGGTTGCGCGGGCGCGCCGCGGTGTTTGGGCGCCCATTGTCTCAAATATTCGTGGAGCTTACGTGCGCATATGGTTTCTAAACGGCGTTCGTCCTGAAAAACGCGCCGCTGGCAGAGAGTCTTGTCGCTTTAGTTTGGTGGTGTGCTACACTGCTACGGGCAAAAGCCACAGGCGTTGCCCTATTGCATAGAACGGGTGAACGATGCCCGATGTCAGTATCAACTTCGATGCCTTTTGGCGGGTTTGGCGGTGATCGATGAATATCGAGAACATGTTTGACAAGCCTGATGTCAAGCAGCTGGTCCACGCATTTAGCCTTTTGGACGACGAGAAGGATATCCAAGCGTTTTTGACCGATATCTGCACGCCGCGCGAGATTTGCGACCTTTCTCAGCGTTTGCAGGTTGCGCGCTATTTGGACGAGGGCGAGCCTTATGTTGAGGTTCAGGCCCGTACCGGCGCTTCGTCCACCACGGTGAGCCGCGTTTCAAAGGCGCTGAACGGCGAGTACGGTGGCTACCGCAAGATCCTCATTAAGTTGGAGGATGGCGAGTAGGCCAGCGACAACATTGAATTACGAAGAACCGTCCCTCCGGGGGCGGTTTTTTGATCCCTTGGGGACGGAGGAAAACGAATCACCGGGTTAGACTGACCCCCTCTGTGATCCATTTTCCTCCGTCCTCAAGGGATCAAATCTGTTGGCGTGGGACAAATCTGTCCGCTTGGGCGGGTAGGATGGATGCATTGATTATTGCGAACAGTTTGAGCGGAGGACCATGCCTGTTCGAATCTATACCACCAATGCCGGCACGGATTTGAGCGATGCCGAGGCGGCGCTACTGGCCGACCTGGTTGCCCGCCACGGGCGCGCTGTTCTGTTGGCGCCAACATTTGCCGAGCTCGACCTGTGCCGCCATGATGCGGCGGAAGCCGGGGTTTCACTGGGTGTCGACTACAAGACGCCCACATCGTGGCTCAGCTCGCTGTGGGAGCTTATGGGCGATGGCCGCAGCTTTGTGGACAACCTTCAGCGCCAGATGCTGTTCTCGGACATGATCGACCGCCGCGACGACGCCGCTCTGCAGCCGCTTTCGCGCAGCCAGGGCACAGTGCGCATGCTCGCGCGCATGGCCCGCGACGTGTTGCCGGGCGTTGCGGGGACGGGTGCCGAACGATGCCGTGGCGACAACTGCCGGCCTGAGCCAAAAAGCGATGCCGAGGCTCGTGTGTTCGAGCTTTTGCGTGCCTACGCGGGCGGTTTGGACCGTCGAGATATGGTTGAGCCCTGCGAGGCAGCTGACATTATGACCAGTGTCCTGGCCGATAGCCTGCCGGCGTGCACTCGCGCCGTATGCGTGCGCGGTATCACGTCGTTTACGCACGGTCTGCTCGAGCTGCTGTCTGCCGTGGCGAACAATGGGGGAGAGGTCGTCGTGCTGCTTGCCCGCGAGCAGGCGGCGATGCGCGAGGAGCTTGCCGCGGCATTTGATGCCCGCGATGTGTTGTTTGAGATCGCGCCGCTAGGGGAGGGTGTCGGCGCGTCTGATGCCGCTTGCGGGACCGCCGCTCAGCCTGCCTTTATTGAGGTCGCTGGCCCCCATGCCCGTGCTCATGCTTATGCGGACGCAATTGATGATCTGGTAAAAACGTGCCGGGGTTCCGAGGTCGACGGCGTCGCGACGCCTGCCGACCCTGTGCGCGTGCTCGTTGTTTCTGCCCGGGCACCCCAGCTGTTCGTTGAGCTCGCCTCTCGTCTGGCGGCGCGTCACATTGCGGCCGAGACGACTGAGTTCACGGCGTTTTCCCAGTCCATCGCGGGCAGGCAGTTTACGGCGCTCGCCAACCTGATCGAACGTATGAAAGCCGCCGACGAGGGCACCGCTTCCAAGACCGAGTGGTGGCCCGCTCCGGAGCTTACCGACTGGATTTATAGCCCGCTTTCGGGTGCCGACGCCGCGAGCGCCCGCGGCTTCGACAAGAACATACGCCTGTCGCGCAACAAGACCACTGCGGGCGTTAAGAGCCTGCTGCAGAGCGTCCAGGGTCAGGTGAGGGGCGCGCGCAAGGCGGCGAGCGACGAAAACTGGTTTAAGAACGTGCCGTGTGTGGTCTCGGACGTGTTCCAGGCGCTGTGGCGCGACAAACCCGTGACGGCGCTCAAGGCCATGCTCGCCGTTGCCGAGGCGCTGCCCGATCGCGCTCTAGGCGGCCTTGACGGCCAGGCCCGTCGCCAGGCAGAGACGGCTTTGCTGCGCCATGCCATCGACATCCTTATGAACGATGCTCGCGCACTCGACGTGTCGCAGGCCGCGACCGTGCCGGTTCTCGACGGCGTTCGAACCAAGGTGGACAAGCGCAGTACCGCTTACGATTACGCGACCTACGAGGTCGATCGCACGCCACGGGCACAAGTGCACTTCGTGTCGCTTGCCGATGCGTCGGTTTTGCGTCCTGGCGGCTACGATGCCGTGCTGTTTGCCGATGTCGACCTGGACAGCTATCCGCTTTCGCACGAAGAGGGCCCGCTTGCCACATTGACGGCCGAGCTGCGCCGCGACGGCGTGTCTTTGGAGCCCGCCGCCCTGCTGCGCGTGCGCTTTGGCCGTGCGATGCAGGCGGCGAGCGGTCCGGTCGCGCTCGCCCGCGTGACGCACGATCGCCAGGCGCGCGAGTGCTACCCGGCAGCCGTATGGACCGAGCTGCGGGCACATGCCGAGGCCGCTGGCGCTGCCAAGCCCACGTGCGTGGGCGAGGGCGATATCATCGCCGACTTTGATCCCGCGGCAGGTGAAGGCCTCAAGCGCGAGCGCGTGACCTGTGAAGCCCCTCAGCATCTGAGTGCCGAGGCCGTGCCGTATTTGGTCCTGCGCCGTCGCGATGGCGAGGGCGAGGATGCGCCGCTGGTGCCGCGCTTGACGTCTGCCTCGCAGATCGAGGCCTATTCGACCTGTCCGCTATGCTGGTTCGTCTCGTATCGCGTCAAGCCCCAGTCGATCGACGCTGGCTTTGGCAACATGGAGAAGGGCAACTTTGTCCACGACGTGCTGGAGCATCTGCATGCCCGTCTGCCCCAAGAAGGCATGGAGCGCGTGACGCCCGAGAATCTGCCGCGTGCTCAGGAGCTGCTGCACGAGGTCTTTGACGAGACGTTGGCCGAGCACGCCGGCAAGCGCGGCACGGAGGGCCCGCTGGTGCCGCTCTCTGCGGTGGAGGAGCGCCAGGTGGCCGAGATCTTGCCGCAGCTGGAGGGCGTGCTTGCCTACGAGTCCGAGGCACTTGCCCCCTTTGCCCCGCGCTACCTGGAGTTTGCGTTCAACGAGCTCCAGGTCGAGTATGCCGGTTGGCCGCTCGGCGGGCGCATCGACCGTGTGGACGTGGACGCCGAGAACCGCGCCGTGGTAATCGACTACAAGCATCGTTCGGGTGTCGAGGAGTTTAAGCTTGCCGACCCCACGGTGCGTGACGAGGAGACGGGCGAGGCTCCCATCGACGACCCGCGCTGGCTGCCGCCCCATACCCAAACGCTCATCTACGCGCAGGCCATGCGTCGGGCACTGGGCTTGGATACCCGTGCAGCGCTCTATTTTTCGACCAAGGGCGGCAAGCCCGCGCTGCGCGGTGCGGCGAGCGCCGAGTTGCTCGAGGAAGAGCGCGGTGACGGTCGCATCCCGGGCCTCAAGAAGGGCTTCCCGGGCGAGGGCGGCAGCATGGACTTCGATGCCCTGCTCGATCGCGTGGAGGCCGGCATCGCCGAGCGCCTGCGCGAGCTCGAGGCGGGCAACGTTGCCGCCGTCGACCCGGCGTCGGCTCAGGCCGCGCATGCGCGCTGCTCGTATAACCACGAAGGAACGTTTGTAAGGAGGGACGTGTAGACCATGGATCTTTCGACTTTGATGCCGCAACAGCTGCAGATTGTCAAAACGCTCGACCGCCCGCTGTTTGTCTCGGCGGGCGCCGGTTCGGGTAAGACCTTTACCCTCACGCGCCGCATCGTCTATGCGCTCTCGCCCGAATCCGGTCCGTTCGTTGAGCATCTGGACCAGGTGCTCGCCATTACCTTTACCAAAGATGCAGCGGCCGAGATTCGCGACCGCGTGCGCCGTGCGCTTATCGACGAGGGCATGGACGAGGAAGCACTGACCGTCGACGACGCGTGGATTTCGACTATTCACGGCATGTGCTCGCGTATCCTGCGCGCGCACGCGCTGGAGCTGGGCATCGACCCCGAGTTCACGGTGCTCACCGATACCGACGAGCTCATGGACCAGGCTGTTGAGCATGTGCTGGGTCGCGCGACGGCACCCGATGCCGCCCCCGAGCTCGCGGCATCGCTCAAGGCCCTCTATGCCTGGTATCCCATGGCGGGCGAGGGCGGTTCCTTTGGCGGCGGTACGACCATCAAGGGTCTGGTGCGCGACCTGCTGGAGCTGTCGAGCCAGTTGCCGGGCGGTATGGACGACGTGCGCGTGGCGCGCGGCCAGGCCGATACCTCGGCACTCGCCGATGCCTATCGCGCGGCGCTGGGCGCAAGCAAGTCCTCGACCGAGAAGGCGCAGGCGGCGCTCGATGCCATCGACGCGTTCGAGGCGAGCGGCAAGACCATGGCCGATGCGGCACGACTCATGATGTCGTGCACCATGCCGCGCGCGAGCAAGGCATTCCCCAAGGAGCAGGTCGAGCTGCTCAAGGCCGAGGCCGCCGATGCGTTTATCAATATCGTGCTTGCCTGCGGTGGCCCGGCGCTCGATGCGCTGGTGGGCCTGGCCCGTTCCGTCGAGGCCGAGTATCGCGCACTGAAGGCTGCCCAGTCCGCCCTCGATAATAACGACCTGCTGCGTATGGCCTACGAGGCCCTGCGCGATTACCCTGCCATCCGTGCTGCGTACGAGGGCCGCTTTAAGATGGTCATGATCGATGAGTTTCAGGATACCGACCAGATGCAGGTCGATCTGATTCGTTACCTGACGGGTGCGGGGGAGCGCGCGCTGTGCACCGTGGGCGATGCACAACAGTCCATCTATCGCTTCCGCGGCGCCGAGGTCGAGGTGTTCCGTCGCCAGGAGCGCAAGGTGGGCTCGTCTGCCGCGCCCGAGGCGACTGTAGTGGCCGACGCACCTGCTGGCGAACTCGTCAAACTTGTGCGCAACTTCCGCAGCCATGACGAGGTGCTGCGTTATGTGGCACGCGTTTTCGACGGCGATGACGGCGGCCTGATGCAGGGCTTTTTGGATCTTGAGGCGAGCGACGGCCGCAAGGATACGCTGGTGGCAGGCGCCTCGCGTCGTCAGGCGCTCTTTGTTGCCGGCGGCAGTACGCAGGAGCGCACACAGGCCAAGGCCCGTGCGATCGCCGAGCGCTTCCGCGCGCTTGCCGATGCCGGCCAGCCTCAGGGCGGCATGGTGCTGCTACTTGGCCGCATGACCAACGCCGACGTCTACGCCCAGGCCTTCCGCGACCAGGGGCTCGACTGCGTCATCGCGGGCGGCTCGGTCTTTGCCCAAGCAGCCGAGGTGCAGACGGTGCGCGCCCTGGTATGTGCGCTCGCCAATCCGGCCGATACGGCGCAGGGCCTTATGCCGCTGCTCGCCTCGCCGATGTTTGCGCTCGGCGCTCAGGAGTTCCTGGCGCTGGCGACCAAGCTCGATAGCGAGACGGGGGAGACCTCGCGCCGGAATATCGACGCGGGCATCATGAGTGATTTCGACGTGCCGGGTCTGCAAGATCTGCCGCTCGTGACGCGCGCCCGCGAGGTGCTGCGGTATGCGCTTCGTCGCGTGGGCCGCGATTCGTTCGCCGCCATCGCGCGCGACGTGGTCAACGCCTCCGGCTGGTTTGTGCGTCTGGCACAGCGCGGTCCCGAGGGCAAGGCCATTGCCGCCAACGTGCTCAAGGCGCTCGACGCCGTGGCCGAGGCGGAGGCCGAGTTCGGCAACTCGCCGCGTTCCATCGCGCTGGCCTTCGACCGCTTCTTGGCGGGCAAGGAAGCCCCGGGTGCCCTCAACGAGGAGGGCGACGGCGCGGTGCGCATCATGACGGTTCACGCCTCTAAGGGTCTGGAATATCCGGTCGTGGCGGTCGCCGAGTGCTTTGGCGTGCGTAAGTCCTCGGGTGCGGCACGGATGGGTCGCGTCGAGGGAGGAGCGCAGGTCGTGGCGCTGCCGGCACGCTTCGACGGCGTTAAGCTCACCGACGAAACCTTTGTGAAGGGCGACGACGTCAAAAAGCAGTTTGAGCACGCGTTTAAGGGCAAGGGCACGTCGCTGTGGCTGCCGCCGGAGCTCATGGAGGACGTCTGTGCGACGGGCTCTCCCGCCGAGGCATTTGCCCGCCTGCGCAACGACGACCTGCAACTTTCGCTTGAGGAGCGGGCTCGTCTGCTCTATGTCGCCATGACGCGAGCGCGTGAGCTGGTCATTTTGGCGATGGACGCCGGCGTGAGCCGCGGCAAGGTGACGGCGCCGACCTTCGATGTCGAGACGGATCTGACCTACGACGTGCTGCGCCGCATCCTGCCGACCGGCAGCCTGGACATGCCGCAGCTCGATAGCGACCGTTTAGCGTTCGACAACTCCAAGCCGGGCGACTACGAGCTCATCTCGCTGGCGGACTTTACGTTTGGCGAGCAGGCGTTTGAGGCCAACGCTTCGCTGGATGTCGAGGGCAGGCTTGTTCGTGGCGATGCCGATGCCGCCGATAATGCTGCGCGCTCAACCGTCCCCGGTCCTGCCGACCCCAAGCCCGATTCGTTTGAACTCGTATATCCCCAGGCGGCGGGCGTGCGCATGGGCATCTGTCCGTATCCGGTGCGTGATTCGTACAGCTATTCGTCGATTGCCGTGGCGCTGCATGCCGAGGCCGAGGACCGTGCCGCCGAGGCTCGTGTTCCCATGGACGAGTCCGGCGATGATGCCGAGTCGGATGGCTCGGAGATGACGGATGCAGACGTGGCCGCCGTTGAGCCTGCCGGCAACCCCATGGCACTGGGCTCGGCGTTCCATGCCGCCTGCCAGTGGCTGATCGAGATGGGTGCCGATGCGTTGCCCGCTGCGCGTGCCGATGCGCTGGCGCACCTGTGGCGCCTGACGCCGGAACAGCGCGAGCGCTTCGATGTCGCTCTGGATCGCTGGCTCAAGTCGTCGGTTCGTGCCGACCTGCTCGCGTGGCCATGCGTTCGCGCCGAGGTGCCGTTCTTTTCGCTGGGCTGCGAGGATGAGGACATCGCCCGCTACGGTGCCTATGCCGAGGGCGCCATCGACGCTTTGGCGACGAACCCGGCGGATTCGTCGCGCGCGCTGGTCATCGACTACAAGACGGGCGGCACGCCGGATGAGACGCCTGAACAGCTGCAGGAGAAGCACGCCCTGCAGGCGCGCGTCTACGCTGATGCTCTGCACAAGGCGGGCTTTGAGGCCGTGACCGTCAAGTTCGTCCGCGTGGAGCAGGCGAATCCAGCCATCTTCGTCGAACCCGCCGAACCTCAAGTAGTCACCTACAACCTCTAGCCACCTCAGGCTTTACGGTGCTATTTGGTTAGTTTTGCGGCTGTAAAGCCCTCAATCGTCCAAATGGCACCGCAACGCATGGGAGAGCCTGGGGCGTTACAATGACTCGAACGGTTCAAACGAATAAGGAGCCATCATGCAGCTCACCAAAACGCTTAAGGTGACACCGGAGGAGCTTTTTGACGCTCTGGCGGGGTCCATCATGCAGGATATCGAGAACGCCACGGGCAAGCGTCCCAGCCGCAACAAGCTCAACGGCTATAAGTACGAGAAGCGCGCCCAGTCCGCAAAAGGCAAGGCCAAGGGCACGGCGATCAAGGTTAAGATCAGGCACTTTGACTACCCGTGCCTCTATGAGGTCCGTTTTCAGTATGCGGCGGGCATCAATACCATGCGCTATGAGGCTGCACCTGCTGGCGATGGTGCCTGCGAGCTCACCTATACCGAGGATTTTCAGGGTGTGGGGGGCAACACGTCTGGCACGCGCGGCAAGCTCGGCCTCTTCTTCTATGAGCGCAAGCTCAAGAGCCACGCCAACCAGACGATTGATCAAATCGTCAAATACATCGAGGGTGAGCGCCGCGTAAAGGCTAATCCCGCCTTCGCCGATGATACTGCCGAAAACGCTTCGGATGTATTCCATTGATACCCTGTGCAAAAGCTTTACCGCTCTTCACATCAACTGTGAACACTTCAGGCTTCGAATCAGTAGCGAGCGGCCCGACAAAAATAGTTGTTGGTAGTGCCAAATGAATAAGAATGCCACTACGCAACTGCACGTCTATTCCGCCTTTTTCGTTCTCACGGGATTTGTTTTAAATCGGGGAGTGTTTCTACTTTTCCTTGCGGAGAAAGGAATGCCTGTTACGGAAATCGCGCTTTATCAAGCCCTGTTCAACATAGCAACGGTCGTCCTCGAGCTGCCAACAGGGCTGATAGGCGATTTCTTTGGAAAGAAGTTTTCGATTCAAGTGGGCGTGCTGCTGCTTTTCTTCCATACCGCCGGCATGCTGTTGCTCTCAGGCCCCTTTCTTGTCGTGCTTTCCCTTGTTGAGGCACTCGCCTACTCCCTTCAATCGGGATCCGAACAAGCACTTTTATATGAAATTGCCCGAAATGCCGGTCAAGGAGAGCGCTTCCTCACCATCAACGCTCGGCTGCTTGCCGCGCAATCAATCGCTACGGGAATGGCAATTGTGCTCGGATCTTTCATTGCCCAAGTATCTTGGAGTGCCCTCTACGTATGTGTCTCCGTTTTCTATCTCCTGCAGCTTTTCCTTCTGTATCCCATTGAGAGGACGGAAACGACCCGTTCTGAAAGATCAGAAAAGGGGAGGTTTGACGCAGCCAAGATGTTCAGGCGCGAGACCTGGCGCGTTGGAGAATCCGCTTTTGCGGTATTGCTTCTCCTCATCGGCACAAGCATGCTCGACGGATTCTACGGGAGTTATTACAACTTGAATCAGTTGGTATTCGACGCATTTGATGCTCCCGTCTCCATAATAGGAATCTTTTTCGGTGCATCCTATGCAGTAAATGCGACGGCCTACATTGCAGCAGATTTCTTCTCATCGCGTTTCGGGAAAAGAAATACCATGCGCGGCTCGATGCTAATTGAGGCTGGCCTTTTCATGATTCTTCCGTGGTTCGCTTCAAATCCGCTGTGTTTGTTTGGCCTTAGCATGGTGCTTTGTTTTCTCCCAGAAGTGGTGTACATCACTTCGGAAAACTTAATCCAAGACGCGATAGCGGACGATTTCCGCGCGACGATCCTTTCCATCGCATCTCTGGTAAGGGCTCTCTTTTCCGCAATGTTTTTCTCCATATTTGGACATGTGTTGGGGTTATATCCCATTCAGATAGCGCTCGGTATTATTGGCGCAATCGCGATAGCAATTACCGCCGTCGTTTCATTAAAAATGGTAGGAATGCAGGTCTCCAAGAATTGATATATCGATTGACGAGCTATCCGAAGCGTCGAACCTTCTTGATGGATATGACTATTCGTCACAAATCATTCCGCGCATCGCCGGGGTTCCAGTAATACTCGATATATCTGGATGCCCTCATTCCCCTTTTTGAAGGTCCCAAAAAGACTACCCGTGTTGGTTTGGCTAGGTTCGGGTGCTGTCCGTGCCGTGGGGTAAAATCGTTCAGTCAGAACACGAACCCGCATCGGAGCTCATCACATGGCATTCGTCCATCTGCACAATCACACTGTTTTTTCCATGCTCGACGGCGCAACCCGTATCCAGGATATGGTCAACCGTGCCGTAGAGCTGGGCATGCCCGCCGTGGCCATTACCGACCACGGCTACATGTATGGCGTGCCCGACCTGGCGCTGGCCTGCGACGCCGTCAACCACAGCACGCCCGAGTACAAAACCTGGAGCCACGACAAGGCCTTCTTGGAAAAGGACCGCCGCGACGAGCTGGTGGAGCCCGATCCCGAGGAAAACCCGCGCGAGCATGCCCAGTATGTGAAGGACATGGCCATGTGGGACGAGAAGGGCAACATCGACGAGCTCAAGCCGCCCCTGGTTATCAAGCCCATCTTTGGCTGCGAGGTCTACTTTACGCCGGACGAGACCCTTGCCCGCGACCACAAGCCCGAGCTCTACCACATGATCCTTCTGGCCAAGGACCAGGAGGGCTACGTCAACCTGATGCAGACGGTTTCCGAGGCCGCCGTGCAAGGCTTTTACTACAAGCCGCGCGTGACGCTCGACAACCTGCGCCGCCACGCCAAGGGCATGATCTGCACCAGCGCCTGCATCGCGGGCATCATCCCCAAATACATCGACCGCGGCGACATGGAAGGCGCCATCAAGTGGGCCGAGACCTTCCGCGACACCTTCGACCCCGGCGACTTTTACATCGAGATCCAGGAACACGGCATCACCACCGACAACGGCCTGACCGACGAGCAGATGGACCGTACGCTCATCGACATCGCCAAACAGGTGGGCGTCAAGGTTATCGCCACCAACGACTTCCACTACCTGCGCCGCGAGGATGCGCCCGTGCAGGACGTCATCATGTGCATTGGCATGAACGCCAAGGTCGACGACCCCAACCGCATGCGTATGACCGGCTCGGAGTTTTACATGAAGACCGAGGAGGAGATGCGGGCGATGTTCCCGTATTGCCCCGAGGCCTGCGACAACACGCTCGAGATCGCCGACAAGTGCTACGTGGAGCTCGACTGGGACTCCATCATCCTGCCGCGCTTCCCACTGCTCGATCCCGGCGAGACGCACGAGAGCCAGTTCCGCCGCGAGTGCGAGAAGGGCTTGCGCCAGCACTACGGTGACGACTGGGCCACGCGCGAGATCGGCGGCGTCAACATCAAAGAGCGCTTTGAGTACGAATACAAGGTCATTTGCGACAAGGGCTTTGCCGCCTACTTCCTCATCGTTGCCGAGTACGTGCAATGGGCTAAGGACAACGGCATCGGCGTCGGCCCCGGCCGTGGCTCGGCCGCCGGCGCTATCGTTGCCTACGCCATGAACATCACCGCGTTCGACCCGCTCGAGAACGGCCTGATGTTTGAGAGGTTCCTGTCCCCGCAGCGTACCGAGATGCCCGATATCGATATGGACTTCGACGATGAGCGGCGCCTCGAGGTCGTGGAGCACGTTCGCCAGCTCTACGGTCCCGAGAAGGTCACCCACGTCATCACCTACTCGACCATTAAGGCCAAGCAGGCCATCAACGACGCCGCGCGCGTCCTGGACTACCCGGTCTACATGGGCCAGCGCCTGTCCAAGATGGTCTCGAGCGACCCCAAGGTCAAGCTCAAGCAGGTGCTCGACAAGCAACCCGGCAAAGAGGATCTGTTTAACCCCGATTTTGCCGAGGCCTATAAAAAGGACGACGACGCCCGTCGCATCATCGACACGGCGCTCTCGATCGAGGGCCTCACCCGTGGCGAGGGCGTGCACGCGTGCGCCGTTCTGATCTGCCGTGACCCCGTCAACGAGCACGTGCCCACCAAGCTCGACACCAAGGGCGGCGTCGAGATTACCCAGTATGAGGGCCATACCGTTGCCGACATGGGCCTGCTCAAGATGGACTTCTTGGGCCTGCGCACGCTGACGGTTATCTCCAAGGCCAAGGCAAACATCAAAAAGAACTTCGGCATCGACATCAAAGAGGAAGAGATTCCCTTTGACGACCCCGAGATCTTTAAGCTCATGGGCTCCGGCCACACCGCCGGCGTCTTCCAGGTCGAGTCCGCCGGCATGACGGCCACGATCAAGAACATGAAGCCCACCGAGTACAAGCACGTCGTAGCATTGATCGCCCTGTATCGCCCGGGCCCGCTGGGCGCCGGCATGGTTTCGTCCTACATCAACCGTATGAACGGCAAGGAGCCGGCCGTCTCCTACGACGACCGTCTGGACGACATCCTGGGCGAAACCTACGGCACCATGGTCTACCAGGAGCAGGTTATGCTCATCTCCGTCGAGATGTGCGGCTTCTCCAAGGGCGAATCGGACTCGCGTATCCGTAAGCCCGTGGCTAAGAAAAAGATCAAGCTGCTCACGTCGACGGTGCTCCACTGGGAGGATGGCTCGGACGAGACCACCTACGACCACTGGATGAACGGCGCTATCAAGAACAACTACACGCGCGAGGTCGCCCAGAAGATTTGGGACGATGTTCTCGAGTTCGCATCTTACGCCTTCAACAAGTCGCACTCCGCTGGTTACGCCATCCTGGTTATGCAGACGGCGTGGCTCAAGGCGCACTATCCGCACGAGTACATGGCGGCCGTTCTGACGTCCTATACGGGCAAGACCGACAAGATCGTTCACTACGTCTCGGCGTGCCGTCACGACGGCATCCCCGTGCTTTCGCCAGATGTCAACGAGTCCGGTACCGAGTTCACGGCTACCAAGGAGGGCGTGCGCTTTGGTCTGGCCGGCATTCGCGGCGTGGGCACCGGCGTGGCGCAGGCGATTATCGCCGAGCGCGAGGCAGGCGGTCCGTTTAAGACGCTGCACGACTTTGTCGAGCGTGTGGACTCGAGCCAGGCCAACCGTCGCGTGATCGAATCGCTGATCAAGGCAGGTGCCTTCGACTCCACGGGGTATCCGCGTCGCCAGATGATGCACTTTGTGGACAAGAACAACCCCGAGAACATCATCGATGCCGCGGTAAAGCGCCAGAAGGATCGCGCGAGTGGCCAGACGTCGTTCTTCGATATGTTTGGCGACGTTGAAGGCTCGGGCTTTGAGGTGAGCGTGCCCGATCCGGATGGCCAGGAATGGGACCGCCACCTTAAGTTGAGCCAGGAGAAGGAGGTTCTGGGCATCTATGTCTCGGACCACCCGCTGCGCCCGTTTGAGTATGCACTCGGCAAAGCGCGTGATTTCTCGTTCTCGCAGATCGATACCGGCTACGAGGTGCAAAACCCCACGGGCGGCACCATCAACCAGGAGATTCCCGAGGGCAAGGCGCTGTGGTGGGCCGGCATGGTCTCGAGCGTGTCCAAGCGCGTGACCAAAAACGGCGACCCCATGGGCATCGTGCAGCTCGAGGACATGGAAGGCGAGGCCACCGTCGTGGTGTTCCCCAAGACCTACAAGGAGGCCGAGGGGTATCTGTACGGCGAGGTCGATCCCGAGACCGGCGTGCAGCTGTCCGACGCGTTTGTGCGCATTAAGGGCAAACTCGAGCGCTCGGACCGCGGCGACCAGATCATCGCGCAGGAGATCGTGCCGCTCGAGCTCAACGAGGAGAACAACAAGCCCAAGGTGTTTGAGGTCATGGTGCCCAACAGCCGCTTTAGCCAGGGCAACATGGCGCGTCTTGCCACGGTGCTCACCGCTAACCCGGGCGGCGACCGTGTGGAGATCTTTATCGAGCAGGTGGACGGACGCGTGCTGCGCGCCGAGGTGCCTGCCAAGGTCAACGCGCGCTCGATTCCGCTGCTGGCCGAGGCCAAGGCAATTGTGGGTAACCAGGGTCGCGTGACGGTGATCTAGGGACGGCGTTGCAGGTCTGCGCGAGATTGGAGGAAGTGATGGCACAGGGGACGTTTGTGCAGGCGCTCCGGAAAGAGGCGGCGCTGAGCGGTACCTTTATGAAGGGCCGTTCGCTCATGCTCAACGGCGCCGTGCTGTCGATTGAGGACAGCGGCTCGCGCTTCTCCAAAAACGTGACGGTTGAGGGCTCGGTGCGCGGCTCGCGCGGCGACCTGTACAAGACGCACGTGGCGCTCGACATGGACGAGCACGAGGTGATCGACTACGACTGCGATTGCCCCGCTGCCTATCGCTACCCCGGTATGTGCAAGCATGCCATCGCCACAGCGCTGGCGTACCTGGATGCCAGTGGCATTGAGTCTGTTGAGGGGCTGCGCACGCCGGTTCGCACGTTTACGGCGCAGCCGAAACAGCCCGCGCGCACCGCGCCCAAAGCGCCGGCCGTCAACCCCAACTTTCCCTTTCCGGCGCCCGTCCCCACGAGCCCCAGCCTCATGGCGGCGCTCTCCGATCTTTCGGACGCGCGCATGGATGAGCTGGCGAGCATGCGCCGCAAGCTCGCCGGCAGTGTGGATCCCGATGCCCCCAAGGCGGTGTTGGAACCCTCGCTGGTGCCGTACTACAATCCACTGTTTGCCGACCGCTTTAGCTGGGCGCTCGAGCTTCGCATTCGCTGTGGATCGGTGTCCTACGTGGTCAAGGACATCGACGGCATGGCCGATGCCTACGTGCGCGGCGGCACCTTCTCGTACGGCAAGAAGCTCACGTTTGTCCATACGCCCGAAGCCTTCGAAGACGTGTCGACAAAGCTGCTCAACCTTGTTGTGACGACAGTTGCCTATCTCGATGACATCACAACCTCGCGTTCGGCGTCGTACGACTTTGCCCGCAGCGGTTTTGTCGCCGAGCGTCAGTTGCCGCTGTCCGAGCATAGCATCGTATATGTGCTGGACCTGCTGCGCGGCCAGACCATCTCTTTTGAGCCCGCCTGGTCGCGGGGGACGACGACGCATCGCACCTATGACGTGGCGGTTGAGCTGTCTCCGCAAGGGGAGGACGAAGCGTCCGCTAAGCGCCCACCGCTCCTTGCCGCCAAAATCGCGCCGGCGGCTGGTGGTAGCTACGATCTGCGCCTGCCGGCCGATGCATACTGCTTTGCTTCGGGCGACGTAGCTTATCTGGTCGACACCCGCCGTGCGCGCCGCACCGATGTGGCGTTTGCCCAGCATGCGGCGCCGTTCCTATCGCGCTTGCTGCCCTGTCGCACGCCAGTCCATATCGCTGCCGACCAGGTGGGGGAGTTCTGTCGTATGGCTCTGCCCATTTTGCGCGACTATACCGACCTTACCGCGCCCGCTGCGCTCGATACCGTGGCGCCCGAGCCGAGCTTTGCTATGGCAATCGGCGTCGACGATGGGCTCGTGACCTGCAAAATTACGGTTACCTACGGCGACTGGTCGGCAGACCTCTTTAGTCTGGGCGCTCCGGGCAGCCCCTTCGAAGAGCAGCGCCCGGGCGTGCCGCCCCGCGACGAGGTGGCAGAGTTTCGCGTTATGGATACGGCGGCCCTGTATTTCGACTTTTACGAGGGCGGTCTGGCGTTTGAGGAACGCGATGACGAGAGCTTGTTCTGCCTGCTGACCGAGGGCCTGTCTGCCCTGTCCGAGTTGGGTGAGGTTATGCTCAGCGACCGTCTGCGCCAGATTTCGGTCCGTCCCGCGCCCAAGCTTTCGGTGCGTGCGACCGTCAAGAGCAACCTGCTCGATGTTGAATTGGGCGCGAGCGGTCTTTCGGCGGCCGACCTTGCCATCTATCTGGACTCGTACAAGCGCCACCAGACGTTTGCGCGCCTTACGTCCGGCGACATCATTCGCCTGGACGAGGGCGCCCGCGCCGCGTTTGGCCTTGCCGAGGACCTGGGTGTCGATGCTGTCGACCTGCTCGACGGCGTGTCGCTCCCCGCGTCGAGTACCCTGTTCGTCGATAGCATGCTTGCGCGCACGCCGGCGCTTGAGGCCGATCGCGACGCTGCGTTCCGCCGTACCGTCGAGCGTCTGGACACGCTCGGCAAGATGGACTTTACGGTGCCGGTCTCGCTCAAGGCCACACTGCGCGGCTATCAGGTCGACGGCTACCAGTGGCTCGGCTCGCTCGAACACCTGGGCCTTGGCGGCATCCTGGCCGACGACATGGGCCTGGGCAAAACGCTCCAGATGATCGCGCATATCCTGGCGCGCGTGGAGGCGGGGGACACCAAGCCCACGCTCGTGGTATGCCCGGCCTCACTCGTGTACAACTGGACTGCCGAGCTGGAGCGCTTTGCGCCCTCGCTCGATGTTTGCGCAATCGTGGGCGCCAAGGCGCAGCGTCGCGTGCAGATTGCCGGCGCGGCTGAGCATAACGTGGTCGTGACGTCGTATGACCTTATGCGCCGCGATATCGATGAGTACGCCGGGCAGGATTTTGCCCGCGTGGTGCTCGACGAGGCCCAGTACATTAAAAACCCACTCACCCAGGTGGCACGTGCCACCAAGCGCCTGCCGGCCGGCGTGCGCTTTGCCCTGACGGGCACGCCCATCGAAAACCGCCTATCCGAGCTCTGGAGCATCTTCGACTTTTTGATGCCGGGCCTGCTGGGCACGCGTGAATCGTTTGCAAAGCGCTTCGAAAGCCCGGTCGAGCATGCCGAGGGCGACAGTGCCGCCCGCCTGCAAGCGCTCGTGTCGCCGTTTGTGCTGCGCCGTGTCAAGGAAGACGTGGTGGCCGACCTGCCCGAGAAGATCGAGGATACGGTCATGGCGCAGCTCACCGGCGAGCAGCGCAAGCTTTACCTGGCAAACCAGGACCGCATCGCCCAGCAGGTGCAGCACCGCGAGGCATCCGAGTTTAAGAAAGACAAGCTCAAGGTGCTCGCCGAGCTCACCAAGCTGCGCCAGATCTGCTGCGACCCGCGTCTGCACTACGAGGATTACAAGGCGGGGAGCGCCAAACTCGATACGTGCATGGAGCTCGTGCACGGCGCGCTCGACGGCGGGCATCGCATCCTGTTGTTCAGCCAGTTTACGGGTATGCTCGATATCATCGGTAAGCGCTTGGCCAAGGAGGACATCGCCTTCCTTAAGCTCACGGGCGCTTCGTCTAAGGAGAGCCGCGCCAAGATGGTCGCGCAGTTCCAAGCGGGCGAGGTTCCGGTCTTTTTGATTTCGCTCAAGGCGGGCGGCGTGGGCCTTAACCTGACGGCTGCCGACGTGGTCATCCACTACGACCCGTGGTGGAACGTGGCGGCGCAGGACCAAGCGACTGACCGTGCACACCGTATTGGCCAGCAACATACCGTGACCGTGTACAAGCTCATCGCCAAGGACACGATCGAGGAGCGCATTATGCAGATGCAGGAGTCCAAGCGCGATCTGGTCAACAGCGTGCTCGGCGGCGACGGCATCTCGTCGGCACTGTTCACGCGCGAGGATGTCCTGGCGCTGCTCGGCGGCGACGGGCGCTAGCCGCGCGCGGGGTGGGACTGCTGGAGTGGGCAGGACGGTCGACGCATTTTGGCCCGACCGCTTGCCTGATCCGTTATGTGTTCATTTGCAATGCCGTGGATGGTTTGTCTGCCTTTGGGCATAAGAACCATCAAGAACATTGGCACATCAGCAAAGGAGAACATCATGGCGAAATTCTTTAAGGACCCCGACGGTAAGCTCATCGCCGCCCTTGGCGACGGCGTTGCGACCCCTGCCGGTTGCACGGAGCTGACCGCAAACACTGAGGACGCGGCGCATGAGAAGCACGTGCCTGTTGTCGAGACCGAGCGCGACGGTCACGTGATTCGCGCCCGCGTTGGCTCGGTCGAGCACCCCAGCCTGCCCGAGCACTACATTGAGTGGATCGCCCTTGAGGCCGAGGGCCGCTTAGAGGTCCATTACCTTGAGCCCGGCATGAAACCCGCGACGTTTTTCGCGGGCGGCTCCAAGACCGGTACCGTCTATGCCTACTGCAACCTGCACGGGCTGTGGTCCGCGACATTCTAGGAGCGCGCCCCCGCTCGGGGTATCATAGCTAGCATATGCACATGCAAGCGCCGGCTGCATTATGCGGTCGGCGCTTTTACTACGATTTCGATGGTTTACGACGGAAAGGGCTGAGCCATGAAGCTCGCGCTTGCACAGATCGATATGCGCCTTGGGGATGTTGAGGGCATTTGCGGCCGCATCGAGGACCAGGCTCGTCTGGCCCACGAGCGCGGGGCGCGCGTGCTGTGCGTTCCGGCTCCGCTCTTTATGGGCGCCATGCCCGGTGGCCTGGTGGGCGCTGCCGACTTTGAGCACGACGTGCTTGCCGGTTTGACTGGTGTCGCCGAGCGTATCCAGGAGCTTGACATGATCTGCATCGTGCCCGCGGCGGTTTCGTTTGAGGGCCAACCGCTGCTCGACTACATGATGCTCAAGGACGGTCATGTGGTGCCGGCGCGTTCGAGCATTGCCCTGCAGCGTGGCGAGAACAACGACACGCGTTGGGCGCCGCCGGTGTTCGACGTGGACGGCGTGCGCATCGCCGTGATTTTTGACTTGGACCGCGAGCTCGAGATGTTGCCGACCGGCGTCGACCTCATCGCGTATTTCCAATTCAACGCGTTTGACATGACCGACCGCGAGACTGCCGCCATTGCCGCCGTTCGCAGCGGCGCCTACCGCAAGATCGCATCCAAGCGCAGCGTGTGGTTTGCCTGCATGGCGCCGGTCGGTGCCTATGACGAGTCGGTGTATACCGGCGGTTCGTTTGTGCTCGACGACTGCGGTCGCGTGGTGGCCCAGGCGCCGTGTTTTGAGGAGAGCCTGCTGGTTCAGGAGATTCAGCGCGGCGTGATGCTCGATGCCCTGGAAGATCACGAACTGCCCGAGTTCCGTTCCGAGGAGTGGTTGTGGCAGGCGCTGGTGCTCGCCGTGCGCGACAACGCTCGGGCCCACGGTGCGTCGCGTGCTGTGGTGGCACTCGAGGGTGACCTGCCGTCATCCCTGCTGGCGGCGCTGGCCGTTGACGCTCTGGGTCCGCGTAACGTAATTGGCCTGGTGCTGGGGCGCAACCGTATCTTTACGCCGGCGCAGGAGGAGGCCGAGGCTGCCCGCTGTGCCGCCGTCCGCGCCATTGCCGAGCGTCTGCACATTCGCACTGTCGAGCGCGATGCACCGGATGCGGCACGTGTGCTCGATCGCGACGTGTCGGCGGGCGATGCCGAGCGTCTGCGCTCGCGCACGCTGGGCCTCATGCTGGAGGACACGGCGCTCGAGCTGGGTGCGATGGCGCTGAGCCCGCTGTCCAAAACCGAGTATGCGCTGGCGGCGCCGGCGCTTTGCGGCGGTTACCAGGGCGACTTTGCGCCCTTTGGCGATGTGTACCTGTCGACGCTTGAGTTTGTGGCGCGTGTGCGCAACCGCACGTCTGCCGTGGTGCCCCAAGAGCTCGTGACGCTCAACGCGGTGGAAGATTGTATGGAGCGCGTGCTGGCGCAGGCGCTCTCGACGCTCGACGGTCCGGTCGATATGCTCGACCGCGCGGCACAGCTGCTCGGCGGGCTTGAGCCGGGTGAGGTCGATGGCGCGCTCGAGGCGCACGTGGACCGCAATCGAGCTTTCGACGACATCCCGATGGCCGCCGGCAAGCCCGAGGCTTGCTCGCTGCTGCTGATGCTCGTGCGTCAGGGCGAGGCCGCCCGCCGCATGCTGCCGACGGCGCCGATCGTCTCGGCCCGTTCGTTTGTTGAGCGCGCCTGGCCGTACATGCTCGCGTGGTCCGACCTGGGGCTGAGCGGCAAGGAACGCATGACGGTCGATGCGCTGGCGCGCGCCGAGGTGAACCGCTTTGCCGACGAGGATACAAGCGAGCGCATGCGTGGCGAGATGATGGGCATATTGGGTGACCTGTTGGGCATTTCGCCCGAGCAGATGGAGGAGCTGCGCTCTGAGGACGGTCAGCGTCGTTTACACGAGGGAATGAAAAAGTTCGAGGGCGAGGTTCAGGACGCCATCGATAAGATGATGGGCGGTCAGGGCGGCTCGCAAGGTAGTCCCCAGGGTGGCCCGATGCCGCACCCGCCAGTAGATCCGAGGCAGTTCCCCTTTTTCTCGCAGAACTAACTATGGGATAAGATTCGCTTCCAACCCCGATACTTCAACTAAGCATCTTGGCCCCGTTGTGTTATTCTAGAACAGACGTTCGTGAATGATGCGCGGGGCCCTGTCTTGCGCTGTGCTTGTGGCGAGGGGAGGTCGGCTTGGTTATCTTGGGCATTGACCCCGGTTTGGCTCATACGGGTTGGGGGATTATCGAGGAGCGGCGTGGCGAGGTTCGCTGCCGTGCCTACGGTTGCATCGAGACCAGCGCGGGCAGCCCGCTTGCGGTGCGCCTGTCGCATATCGCCCGTGACCTTAAGGATGTCGTCGAGCGTTATCGACCCGACACAGCTGCTGTCGAGAGCATCTACTTTGGCGCCAACGTTCGCTCGGCCATCCCTACGGCGCATGCCCGCGGTGCTGCACTCGTGGCGCTTTCGGAATGCGCGCTCGAGATTGGCGAGTATACGCCTATGCAGATTAAGCAGGCTGTTGTGGGTACCGGCGCCGCGGACAAACGGCAGGTCGCGTATATGGTTCGTACGCTCACGCAGCTCGATCACGACCCGCATCCCGACCATGCCGCCGATGCCCTGGCCTGCGCCATCTGTCACGTTAACCTCAGCCGCACCCGGGCACTTACCGGCGGCGAGTTCTATCAACAGAGAGGAACCGGATACTGATGATCTCCCAGCTCCATGGAACGCTTGTCGAGGCCACGATGAGCTCGGCCGTTGTCGATGTATCGGGCGTGGGCTTTGAGCTCGGTATTTCGGGCAGCACTGCCGCTACGCTGCCTACGCCCGGCGGCGAGGTCCGCCTGTATACCCGTATGCAGGTGCGCGAGGATGCCGTGACGCTCTTTGGCTTTGCCTCCAAGGACGAGCGCACGATGTTTGACCGGCTCGTGTCCGTGTCGGGTGTCGGCCCGCGCCTGGCGCTTGCCGTGCTCTCCACCTATACCGTGGGACAGCTGTATTCCCTGGTAATGGCCGAGGATGACAAAGACATGGCCAAGGTGCCCGGTGTGGGCAAAAAGACCGCGCAGCGTCTGATCCTGGAGCTCAAGAGCACCTTTGCCAAGGACAAGGGCTTTGTGCCGGTCGACGTGATTCCCGGCCAGGTTGCGATGCCGGTTCCCGCCGCCGCTCCTTCGGCGATTGATGACGCTCGTGCGGCGCTCCTTTCCATGGGCTTTAGCCCGCAGGAGACCGATGTTGCCCTGAGCGGGTATGATGGGCAGAATATGCGTGTCGAGGATCTGCTCGGCGCGGCGCTTAAGCGACTTGGAATGGATGCGTGATGTGGGAAGCCGATGACTCTCAGGACCTGTGGGCGACGCCCGGCAACTCGCCGGCGGCATCCATGGCGCACGGCGAGCGCATGGTGGGCTCGGAGCTGACGGCCGAGGACCTCGATGTCGACCGCACTTTGCGCCCCCAGCGCCTGGACGATTACTGCGGTCAGGAGCACATCAAACAGAGCCTACGCGTGCTGATCGAGGCGGCGCAGAGTCGTGGCGAGACGCTCGACCACGTGATCTTCTCGGGCCCTCCGGGTCTGGGCAAGACCACGCTGGCTACGGTTATCGCCAACGAGCTGGGCGCTCAGATCAAGACGACAAGCGGCCCGGCCATCGCGCGCACCGGTGACCTGGCGGCCATCCTGACTAACTTGCAGCCGGGTGACGTGCTGTTTATCGACGAGATTCACCGTCTGAACCGTTCGGTCGAGGAAGTTCTGTATCCCGCGATGGAGGACTTTGCGCTCGATATCGTGATCGGTAAAGGCCCCGCCGCACGTTCGATTCGCCTAGATATCCCCAAGTTTACGCTGGTGGCGGCAACGACTCGCTCAGGTATGTTGACCGGCCCGTTGCGCGACCGCTTCGGCATTTCGTATCGCCTGGACTACTACACGGTCGAGGAGCTCGCCCAGATTGTGACGCGCTCGGCGACTATTCTGGGTGTGACGATCGACCATCCCAGCGCACTCGAGATCGGCTCGCGTTCGCGCGGTACGCCGCGCTTGGCCAACCGTCTGCTCAAACGCGTGCGTGACTATGCACAGGTGCGCGGCAGCGGTCCTATCGAGCTCGATATCTGCCGTCAGGCACTCGAGTTCTTTGAGATCGACGAGCTCGGCCTGGACTGGATGGACATTCGCATCTTGGAGACGCTTGCCAAGACGTTCTCCGGCCGTGCCGTGGGCCTGACGACGCTTGCCAGCGCGGTGGGCGAGGACCCGGGAACGCTCGAGGATGTCTATGAGCCTTATCTGCTGCAGTGCGGCTTGATGATTCGCACGCCCCAGGGCCGCCAGGCAACGCTTCGCACCTTTGAGCACTTGGGTATCGAACCTACTGTTTAGAGATGGGTTTGTTTTGGCTGGTCTGTAGGCTATCGCTGGGCATCGGGTAAACATATCGCCGTTCGTCGGTTACGGGCGTTTTACTATTGCGCGCGCGTGCTATGCTGGATTGGTCTTTTTCTCATCCGGTAACGAAAGGACTGCCCATGCCTACTGACATCGAAATCGCACGTTCCGTCACGCCGCTGCCCATTACCGAGGTTGCCAAGAACGCCGGCGTCGACGTAAAGCATCTGATTCCGTACGGCTTCGACAAGGCTAAGGTCGACTACTCTCTGCTCAACGAGCCAACTGATCACCAGGCCAAGCTTGTCCTCGTGACCGCTATCAATCCCACGCCCGCAGGCGAGGGCAAGACCACCACGACCATTGGCCTGGCCGACGGCCTGCGCCGTCGCGGCGTCAAGAGCGCCGTGGCCCTGCGCGAGCCTTCGCTCGGTCCCGTGTTTGGCGTGAAGGGCGGTGCCGCCGGTGGCGGTTGGGCCCAGGTCATCCCCATGGAGGACATCAACCTGCACTTTACCGGCGACTTCCATGCTATCGGTGCCGCCAACAACCTGCTGGCCGCCATGCTCGACAACCATATTCAGCAGGGCAACCAGCTCGGTATCGATGTTAAGCGCATCACCTGGAAGCGCGTTGTCGATATGAACGACCGTCAGCTGCGCCATGTCATCGACGGTATTGGCGGCAAGGCCCAGGGCGTGCCGCGCGAGGACGGCTTCGATATCACCGTTGCCTCCGAGGTCATGGCGATCCTGTGCCTGTCCACGAGCATTAACGATCTTAAGGAGCGCTTGGGCGAGATCGTTGTCGGCTATAGCTATGCCGGCGAGCCTGTCCGCGCCCGCGACCTTAAGGCTCAGGGTGCCATGGCGGCCCTGCTCAAGGATGCGCTCAAGCCCAATCTGGTGCAGACGCTCGAGGGTACACCCGCGTTTGTCCACGGCGGTCCCTTCGCCAACATTGCCCACGGCTGCAACTCCATCATGGCCACGCGTATGGCTATGCGTTTTGGCGATGTCGCCATTACCGAGGCAGGCTTTGGTGCCGACCTGGGTGCCGAGAAATTCCTGGACATCAAGTGCCGCATGACGGGCGTTCGTCCCAACGCCGTCGTGGTCGTCGCGACCGCTCGCGCCCTTAAGTACAACGGCGGTGTTGCCAAGGCCGATCTTAACGAGGAGAACCTCGAGGCCCTTAAGGCTGGTATGCCCAACCTGCTGCGTCACGTCGACAACATCCAAAACGTCTACGGTCTGCCCTGCGTGGTCGCCATTAACCGCTTCCCGACGGACACCGAGGCCGAACTCGAGCTCATCGAGTCCGAGTGCCAGAAGCTGGGCGTCAATGTGAAGCTGTCCGAGGTCTGGGCCAAGGGCGGCGAGGGCGCGCTCGATCTGGCCGATGAGGTCATGCGTCTGATTGAGCAGCCGAGCGAGCTCAAGTTTGCCTACGAGGACGGTGCCGATGTGGCCGACGCCCTGGAGGCTGTTGCCACCAAGGTCTACCGCGCCGACGGCGTCGACTTTACGCCGGCTGCCAAGCGTCAGCTCGCCGAGTTGCGCGAGAACGGCTTTGGCAACCTGCCGGTATGCGTGGCCAAGACGCAGTACAGCTTTAGCGACAACGCCAAGGCCCTGGGCGCTCCCGAGAATTTCCGCATCACCGTGCGCGAGCTCAAGGTTTCCGCCGGTGCCCACTTCGTGGTCGCGCTGACCGGCAGCGTCCTGACCATGCCGGGCCTGCCCAAGGTTCCCGCGGCCGAGAACATCGACGTCGACAACGACGGCAACATCACCGGCCTGTTCTAAGCTCGCTGCTCATAGCTGCTAGCCCGCCCCGCCGTGCCCACAAGGCCCGGCGGGGTTTTTTATCCTTAGGCTCGCGCATGTCTTGTAGATACCGACGGGCTCTGCCCATCATAGGCTTTTGCGCGGGTAGAATGCATGGATAACTTGAGGCTCACGCGCGACGGAAAGGAATCGTTGCATGGATCAGGACAAGACAACCGTGATGGGCGGCTACGGTTCCGCGCAGGCTGGCGATAGCGCCGATGCGACCCGCGTTGTTTCCAACCCCGGTTATACCGACCCCGCCGCGACGCAGCCTTCTGCCGAGCCCACCCGGGTTATGGGCTATGGCGACACGGCGCAGGATTCTTACGCTGCATCTTCGCAAGGCCCCTATGGCAACGCAGCTCCGGATCCGTTTGATTGCGCGCCGCAGGATTCTTATGCTGCCTCGACGCCGAATCCCTATGACAACCTGCCGCAGAATCCCATTCCGCAGCCTCAGCAGACGACGTATATGCCTCGCACGGCGCAGCCTCGCTACGAGTCGC
This sequence comes from Collinsella aerofaciens, assembly GCF_018785265.1. Taxonomy (GTDB): domain Bacteria; phylum Actinomycetota; class Coriobacteriia; order Coriobacteriales; family Coriobacteriaceae; genus Collinsella; species Collinsella aerofaciens_AI. The sequence continues at coordinate 255,144 of NZ_WQPK01000045.1, forward strand.
GCGAGCCGTATCGCGAGTACCCCAAGTCGATTCCGCAATATGGCGAGGACGAGGAGAAGAGGCCGTCGCGTTCGTCGAGCGCGATCAAGAAGATCCTCATCGTACTGGCGATCTTCTTTGCGCTGTCGGTTGTGTTTGCCATCGTGTCGGGCATGCTCAACAAGCGAGGGAGTTCAACGGCCGATGCCACTGCCGAGCAAACCGAGCCCGCCTCGTCTAGCACCGTTGATTTGAGCGATATCCCGGGGCAGTACTGGTCCAACGCCAAGAAGATCCTCAAGTCGCGCGGCGCCGATCTTTCGAATGCCGTGGTCCTGACTGATGATGGCTCAACGCCCGTCGTCGATGCCAACTGGGTCGTTACTTCTGCCTACTATAACGACAGCGGCAACCTCGAAATTCAACTCACGCACAAGAACAGCTCGGGCAACTCGTCCGGCGGCCAAAGCGGTACCGATAGCTCGAGCTCCAATACGCTGGAAGACTTGAGCAACAAGGCACAGGAGTTGGGAGACAAGGCGCAAGAGCTGGGCGACACGGCACAAAACCTGGGCGATACCGCGCAGAACTTGGGCGGCATGGCGACGGATGCCTGGAACGCCCTGCAAAACGGCATCTCGGGCGCGCAGGGAAACTAGCGGACGAGCGGAGCGGGGCTAAAGCTGTTCGGCCGGACGCTCGGGCGAACTAAAGCCCGAATCAAACGTGACGACGCACGAGACGTCGGGCCGGCGCTCGTGCACGATGCGCGTGACGAGCTCCAGCAGTTCCTCGTCGGATATGTCAAAGCCGTCGGGACGCACCAGGTCAAACGAAACGAACCCGTCGTGCTCGTGCAGGTCGTGGATGGAGAGCGCGGGATCGATCTGAATGACGCCGCGCTTGACCCAGCCGCGCAGGTCGTCGCCGGTGGTGGCGATGGGGTCGCAGTGCAGCGTGATGCCGATGCCCATCTGGCGCTTGATGTCGTGCTCGATGGTGTCCAGGATCTCGTGGTGTTCAAACGCGTCGCCCTCGCCGGGCATCTCTACGTGGGCGCTGGCAAACTGACGGCCGGGGCCGTAGTCGTGCACCATGAGGTCGTGCGTACCCAAGACCTGCGGATAGGACATGATCTTGTCGCGGATTGCCTGGACGAGCTTGGGGTCGGGCGCTTGCCCCAGCAACGGGCTGATGGCGTCGCGCACTAGGCCCATGCCGCTGATGCAGATGAAGATGCCCACACCCAGGCCTGCCCAGCCATCGAGGTCAAAGCCTGTCGTCTGCGAAATAAGCGCCGCCACCAAGACCGAGCCCGAGGTGATGACGTCGTTTTTGGAGTCCTGTGCCGTGGCGATGAGCGTCTCCGAGTCGATGCGATCGCCCAGCGTGCGGTTGAACGCTGCCATCCAGAGCTTAACGAGCATGGACGTAGCCAGTGCCGCAAGGGAAATAAACGTGTAAGCGGTGGGCGAGGGCTTGATGATCTTGGTGACCGACTCGAGGATCAGATTGATGCCGACGGCGCAAACCAGGACGGCGACGAACAGGCCGGCTAGGTACTCATAGCGACCGTGGCCATAGGGGTGGCCTTCGTCTGCCGGGCGGCTGGCAAGGCGGAACCCGAGCAGACTCACGATGTTGCTCGAGGCATCGGAGAGGTTGTTGAAAGCGTCGGCGATGAGGGAGACGGAGCCGGCGAGCAGGCCCGCGATGCCCTTGGCCAAGCACAGGGTGATGTTGAGGCCAATGCAGACGAGGCTTGCGGAAAAGCCCGCGTTGGTGCGGCAAGATGCATCGACCGGCTCGCTCTCGCTGCCGGGAACAAGCGTATGTACCAGCCGATTTACAAATAGCATAGCGGTCGTCCTCACAATCATGTTTAAGGGGATAGTGTAGCTCGCGCGGGGGCGCCGTGCACCGATGCTCAGAAAATGCAGCAATAGTCTGCCGGTGCTAACGAGCGAGCCTTCTCGTCTGCCTGGGTGGTCCATTTTGGGCCACATGGGTATGGGCATGTGCCTGTTTGCTCGACATACTTAATGTCGACAGCCCCTGTGCAAAGGAGGACGTTTCCATGGACGAGATGTTTGCCATTAAATGTCAAAACTGCGGCGGCCCTATGTACTCGCACCAAGCTAAGCGCAGCTTTGAGTGCGCTTATTGCGGTGCGGTCATTCCGTGGCAGGCGGACGCCGGAGAGCCCAAGAGCGCTTTGGGCATTCGCCATACGCCGTTGACGGTAGTGGATGGACTGCTCAAGCTCACGCATGTGTCGCAACTCGAGCGCCCGGAGGACCCGGACTGGTATTTCTTCAATTCGCACTGGCGCAATCAGTCGGTCCTGGAACATCTGCTGTGGGAGGACCGCGGCACGGCGCAGGAGTTCCAAGAAGCGACGCACGTGAGCATTCCTTGTCCCTTCTGCGGAGCGTCCTTTGAGGGCGAGTCAACGCAGCGTGTGTTTGAGTGCCCGTCCTGCGGCAACAAGATCGGCATTGCCGACCTGCTCAAGCCCGGTACCTTCAGCAAGCGTCTGACCATGGGCGTGGGTGCAGAGTATGTGCCGGAGCAGGGTATTCCCTGCGAAATCTCGCCGCAGCAGGCACGTGCCAACGCGCTGCAGCTGGTGCGCCAGTATCCGGATGCCTTTGCCGGGCACGACGTGGAAGACGCGATCCAAAACGACATGATGCTCTTCTATTTCCCCATGGCGCTGGCGGACTTGCGCATGATGGCGAGCTTCCCGGGCAAGGGCCTGAGCAAGGAGGCCTTGGTGTACTACGAGGTGCTCGACTGGGCATACCCCAGGGCAAACTACCTGGACGTTCGCCTCATGGGCATTTTGGAGCCGTGGGACTTTGCCAAGGTCGGTCCGTTCGATCCCGCCATGCAGGAAGGTGACTTTCGCGTTGTCTCAGTCGATGCGTCTACCAAGGACCAGGTGGTCATTGATAAGTTGGCGCTCGACGTTGCGGGCAACGATGCCGAGGCTGTACTGGGGCTCAATAAAAAGAGCATTCGCATGTGGGCGCGCAAGGCCCGCAAACATAAGGACGGCCTGGTGATGGTGCCGGTCTACTTTGTCGATCGTCCGGCGACAGACGGCCGCGATGGCGAGCAGGTGCGCATTGCCGTAAACGGCCAGACGGGCCGCGCGGCCGCGGTGGTGTTTAGCGACAAGCGCGAAACGCATATCGTGGCGCCGCTCAGCCCGAGCCTGCATCTGTCCGGTGAGAGCACCGTGCACGCCACGCCCGTCGAGGTCAAATACGTTAAATCGCCCTTCCTGTACCAGATCGTGCGCCGTGGAGGCGGCGAGCAACCGCGCCAGGTTGCAGCCGCCGTCGAGGGTTCCTACCGAGAGGAGAAGCCCAAACGCCGCGGTCTGCTGGGTGCGCTATTTGGGAAGTAGGGGAGTAGCACCGGTTGTTGCCGTAAGGTGATGGCCGGGGGTGCGGGGCAGCTCTCAGGAGTGCGGGCTGCCGTCTGATTGTTTGAGGGTGCCAGATGTAAATAAACAGTGGAGCGGCTGCAAAAGAGCCTCCTCACTGGGTAAAATCAGGTTGTGCCGCGGAACCCGCTCCTCAGCTAGTCACACTTCGGAAGCGCGGGCAACGCAGGTATTATCGTCTAAAGGGCCGGCTGCAACCGGCCCTTTTCTGTGGCAGCCAATGGACCCACATCAGACGAAGGCCGCGTCTTTGCCTGTCAGGTCACGCTCGCCAGCCACGGCTAGAATGTCGTTGCCGGCGTCCATGACCGGTATTGTTTCGTAGCGTGCGTCGCAACCGCGAGTGCGCCTGCGACGGCTGCGGTGGCTTCGGTCGCAACGTGCTGCTACCCTTGCGTTTCGCCATTGGTCGCTTCGTTGATGGCGCGGTACTCGGCACTCAGCTCGCGCGCCAGCTCTTCCTTACTTGGAAGATACGGCAGGTATTTGGCGGCAAACACTTGGTCGTTGTCTTCGGGCAGCGTGTACTCGACAATCGAATCGCTTTTGTCCGCGCGGAGCACGATGCCTATGGGCGGATTGTCGCCTTCGTTCATGAGCTCGCGCATGTAGTAGTTCACATACATTTGCATCTGGCCCAAGTCCTGGTGCGTAAGATCGTCCGTCTTAAGGTCGATAAGCACGAAGCAGCGCATCAGATAGTTGTAAAACACAAGGTCAATATAGAAATGGCGCCCATCAAAGGTGATACGCTTTTGGCGCGCCTCGAAAGCGAAGCCACGGCCAAGCTCCAGCAGGAACTTCTGAAGATGTGTGATGAGCGCCTGCTCTAGATCGCTCTCGCGAAACGCAGTATCGTCCGAGAAACCTAAAAACTCCAGTACATATGGATCGCGGATGATATCCTCGGGGCGACGAGCCGGGGCGCTCTTTTGGATTTCCTGGGTGACGGCCTCCTTGTCCTTGCTGGCAAGCAGGCGCTCGCGGAACATGGTGTTGATCTGGCGCTCGAGCTGACGCGTGCTCCAGCGAGAATCGGCGCATTCGTTCATGTACCAGGTGCGAGCTTCGGGGTCAGGAATGCGTATTAACCTGCGATAATGTGTCCAACTCAATTCGGGACGCAGTGAGTCCCGAATTGGAAATGCAAGATAGAACTGACGCATTTTACGCAGCTCTCTTGCTTCAAAACCTTTACCAAAATCCTTGGTAAGTCTGATTGCGAGGGCCTTGAGCAGCGCCTCTCCATACTTGGCGCGCTCCTCTCCGCCCTGCTCATCAACAATGCTCTTGCCGATCTCCCAATACGCCTCAACCATCGCAAAGTTAACGGCGTTATAGGCCTTGTCGCGAGCGGCGTTGAGAATCGAGGAAACCTGCTTGTAAAAAACTTCTGGCACGATTGCCGATTCTCCACGGTTTACCAGTTCGCCCATCACTGTCGCCCCACTTTCCTCTTGTGGAATGCATCTTTATTGCATTTAGTTTAAAGCCTCGCGCGGACTCGAATTTCAATGTCGCCTAGCGCCTTCGTGCAGGATTCCCGAAGTGACTAAAATGTGGCAATAGAGGCAGTTTTAGCGAACCCCATGGGAGTGACACGCATGGACAACAACACCTTGCTGTTTCAGGACAAGGGTTCGGGCGGGTTTAAAGACGTCAAGATCTACCCTAACCGCATCGAGGTGCTCAAGAAGGGCACTTTCGGCGGCAAGCACACCGAGATTGTCTACCTTAAGGACATCACGGGGGTCAACAGGATCAAGGGCCGCAGTGTTTTTCTACGTAACAGGCTGTTGACTGCCTGTGTCTTTAGTCTGAGCAGCCGCTCCCAAGCTCAGGAGTTCGTGAATGCGCTGAACATGGTGATGTAGCCGATAACGGTGTTCGGGCTAAGGTAAAAATCGGGGCGCAGAACGGTATTCTGCGCCCCCCCAATTGAGTCGATGTGTCTAAAAGGCGGGCTTGCCTATTCGCTGTCGTCCCCAACGTTTTCGCGGTCATTGGCAAGCATCGCCGCGCCGGCGACCGTTGTCGCCACGGCGGCGGCAGCGAGCCCGGCGGCAACGCCAGAGCCGTCGCCCGTGTCGGCGAGTTTTCCGGTCGAGCCCTTGCTCTTGTTGCCGCCGCCGTTCTTGTCGGCGCCGTCTGCGTTGGAACCCGTGCCGCTACCGGTGCCGCCTGCACTGCCCGAGGCCGCTACGGTAAAGCTTGCGGCTCCATCGCTGGCGAGCGTGTAGCTCTGCGCCGCGTCGCCCAAGAGACCGTTCACGCGCACCCAGTACGTTCCCGCGGTAAATGCCTCGCCCTCGGCCATCGCCGTTCCCGGAGCGCCGTTCGCGTCGTGCACAAACTCGAGCTGGGCCGTGCAGGCATCGGTTTCGAGCTTGCCCTCGAGTGATGCCGCAATCTTGGCGCGCACGTCTTCGCCGGCCTTAAGGCCTTCGAGTCCCTCAAAATGGGGCGTCAGCGCGCGTGGATCGATATCGATGGGCACGGAGCCCCGCAGCTCCGTAACGGTCTCGTTGCCTAAGGCGTCGACATCCACATATTCGATGGCAAACGCATGGCCCGAAGCTGCCACGTTGAGTACGTTGCTGCTGTCGACGAGGCGGAAATGACCCTCGCCAACGGTCTTGCCGTTCTGGAATGAGGCATCGCTCAGCGAGTCGCCGTACGTCATGCGCATGCGGGTCGGGAGATAGTACGGGAGATAGTACGAAGCCGTCTGCTTGTGCTCCGTATCGTAATTGCGCTGGTAGATGCTCCGGGCCAGCGCCGCATCAACAAAGTCGGATGCGATGATGCCAATGTGCTTGAGGTAATCTGACTTTGTATCCTCGATGCCGCTGGGATTGATGTACGGGCTCTTATACAGATGCTCGTTGACTACTCGTGCCGAGGTAAAAGGATTGCCTCCGTGCGACAAGCCCGTGCAGCTGGTGTAGTTGATAGACCAGCAACGCTCCAGGACTTTCTCCTTGGCCCCGTTATCGTCCTCGACATCTACCTCGTTGCGCGTGCGCCCGGTCGTTTCCTTCAGCGCATTATCGACCCAGCTGAGCTTGTCGGTTCCCGTGAGTTTGTACTTGTCCTGGGCGTATACCTTGGTGCAATAGGGCTCTTTGTCGCCTGTTTCCCCCGCGGCTTCAAAGCCCCGCGCGTCTTGGACGAGGCACATGGAACTGCTGTCGGTGTGCGCTGCGATTTTGTTATCCCATTCGGTGAGGTCGAGTCCCCACGTGTGGCCGCTTACGCTGTCGCCGTCGAGTCCAAATCGACGTAGCAGGACGATCTTTCCGCGCACCTCGCCCAGTGTGGGAACGCGGCTCGACGTATAGAACAGTTTGGGGTTGTCGTCCAAAACCTTGGCGAAAGCCGTCGTAACACTTTCGTCGGTAGCCTCGTCGTTGCCTCGTGATACAAGCATGATGAGCGCTTCTGTCGGGTTTTCGTTCAAAAACGTTTTGAAGTAGCCTATGACATCGGAAAGATGCAAAAAGTACGCGTCTTTTTTGAGCAGGTAGTACATCCCATGGTCGATGCCAGGGTTGTCGCCCTTTCCGAGACGGATATCAAAATAGCGAATGCCTTCGAGCAGCTGCGTGGGAATGTAATCCTGCTGGCATTTTACTTGCGAGGATTGGGGCTCAGTGTCGTTGTCCACGCTGCAGGTGCCCGAATCGTGCGTGCCCGGGATGCTCAGCTCGTCGAGGAACTTGTTGTCGTCGACGTATTTCATCCAACATGGTCCGTCGACGTAGCTGCTGTACGTAATCCAGTCGAGGCTGCTAACCGTGGCATCGTTCTTTTTCATGTCGTAACCGATAAGTTCGAGCTCCCACGGAATGCTCTTACTCTTACTCTTATGGCAGATCTTATTGTTGTCCTGGTCTTCGCCGTTCGATTCTATTGCCAGGTACTTAATGTCTTTTTTCTCGGTTTCTTTCTCGACCGTGCGGTCTCGGATGATATAGGTTCCGTTTGATTGACGCTCGAACGCAAAAGAGCGACTGGGCTTGCCGCCATGCTCGCCACTCCATACGTGGATGACCTTTCCGTCTTTGTCCGAGTCGCCATCGACCGACCAAATGCTGTAGCCCGTCTTTTTATGCTCTTCGAAATTGAGCAAGGTGCGGATAGCATACCAGTTTGTATCGTCATTCTTGGTCGTTACGTTCTCAAGGATGAGCTTGCTGGACGTGCCGTCATTAAACAGATGGCAGACGTTGCCGATGACGTTGCCGTCTTCGTTAACGCTTGCGGTACGAAAATAGCCCGCGGGGCGAAGGCGAATGACGAAATTGTCGAGGCTGACCGACGCTGTGGCAGCGTCGTCTGCAAATGCCGCTCGTGGGCCGATGCCCAATGCCGCGGTTTCGGGCAGGCTTGCAAGTGGCGACAACGCCGCGAGTCCAAGGCCCAACGTAAATGCTCGGCGGCTGATGGCGTGGTGTTCGGTCATAACTTCTCCATTCGTAGAGTGCGGTTATGCGATAGTTTTGGTCACTATACTGCTCAGATGTTTAAAGATGCTGGTTTAATTGTCTGCGCGGCGCAATAAATCGGCGGGCGGACGTGTTGGGGTGTTTGTCGTTTTCGTACTGTTGCTACATTTGGAGCGGTTCCGGCGTCCGGCATCCTCGCGTTCGTTGGCTACCGGCATAAGAAAGGGAGGGTCGGTTTACCGGCCCTCCCTGGGTACGAAGCGCTGGGGTACCGCCGCTTGTTAGCACTGCGCCCGTGTTTCCCGCTGCGCTCGCCAGTTACTTAGCGCTTGATCTCGATATCGTCGAGCTTGACGTCCATGGCCTCGGTCTTGGCCTCGGCGATGTCGTCGGCAAATTCCAGAGACTTCATCATGGTCTCGACGGCGTCCTTGTGCTCCTCGACGTTGTCGATGCGCACATACACGCTGCCACCGTCAACGTCGGTGAAGTACTCGGTCGTCACGCCGCCCGAGTGTGTGTAGGAAGCGTTGCGCCAGGTCTTGCCGTTGTACTTGACGGGGTCATTCTCGGTCCACTCAAAGCTGGCGTTCCACTTTGCCTCGTAGTCGAACAGCTCGTCGGCGTTCTTGTCAGAGTCGAAGACGGGGATGAAGCGATCACTGGCGTGCTCGCTCTCGGTGAACTTAAACTGGGCCCTGTCGGCGGTGTCGCCGGCAACGTCGGTAATCTCGACGCCCTCGGGAACCTCGACCTTAAACCAAATGAAGTCGGTCCTCATATCCACGGCTGGCTTTTCTGCCCCGCCGCCACCGCCACTTCCGGTAGCGTCGCCGCTGCCACCGCAGCCCACCAGGGCAACTGCGGCAAAGAGACTGATGCAGAGGGTGAGAATCGCAAAGGCCTTCTTTTTCATGGTCGTGTCCTCCTCGATCTGTAATCGTCCATGGATTACCTGCCTTTACTGTACGCGTGGACGGCTCCTTCGGGTGAGCCATGTGTCCCATTCTGAGGGCCGGATTTGCGCCGTTAAGTGGCAATATGCACGGGTCCAAAAGAGGGGAGGGCCGGTGCTGTCGGCTCTCCCCGGGGTGAGGTGTCCGTTGTTTTAAAGGGACGCGTGTACGCGGGCGTTGCCCCAACAGGTTCCTTGTTTATAGATATGCCCCAGTTTGTGACGTCCGGAAGTCCCGAAAGGTGGGCCATGTGTCCCATGCTTGCGTTGCCGCCGCCTATCGCGTGCCATAGAAATCCGCGATGGCCAGGTGCGCTGACGCTCGCGTACTTATGGGCTAGACTTAGCACCATTACGTGATCGATGCGGTCGGCCGACGTCGGCCGCCCGACCGATATATATGACTTGAAGGTGCGTGTGCGTATGAGCCAAGAGATGATGGATAAAACCTGTCGCGGTTTTGCCGAGGCGCTTGCCGCACGCGAGCCGGTTCCCGGCGGCGGTAGCGCGAGCGCCTTTGTAGGTGCACTGGGCGCCTCGCTTTGCGGGATGGTTGCTCGCTATGGGGCGACAAACCCTGCGCTTGCCGATCGCGCAGACGATCTGACGCGTTCGTTTGCCCAGGCGGATGAGTTGGCGCAGGAACTTGTGGGTCTGGTCGCCGAGGACGTTCGTGCCTACGGGCAGGTGTCCACGGCGTACGGTATTCCGCGTGACGATCCGGCTCGAGCGACCGCGATTCAGGATGCGCTGCATGTGGCCGCTATGCCGCCGTATCGCATTATGGATGCCTGCGGGCGTGCGCTGGCGCTGCTCGAGGACATGGCCGACAAGGGTTCACGTCAGCTGCTGTCCGATGTGGCGTGCGGCGCCGTGTTCTGCCGTGCCGCTATGCAGGGCGCGAGCTTGACGCTCTTTGCGAACACCACGTCTATGAAAGATCGCGTTCGTGCTGAGGAGCTCGAGACGGCGTGTGATGAGTTGCTCGACACATGGTTGCCGCGCGCCGATGCGCTGGCGCGCCGCGCCTCCGACGCTGCAAGGAAGAGAGGATAGCCATGGCTGAACTGCTGAAGGGTGCTCCCGTTGCTCGCGCTTTGACCGAGGAACTTGCTGCTCGCTGTGCAGCCCTGCGCGAGCGCGGTGTTGTACCGACGCTGGCCATCGTTCGTGTGGGCGAGCGCGAGGACGACCTGTCCTACGAGCGCGGTGCCCTCAAGCGCTGCGAGAAGGTTGGCATTGAGGCTCGCCGCGTTTTGCTTCCTGCCGATGTTTCGCAGGACGAGCTGTTGATGGCCGTCGAGGACATCAATACCGATTCGGCTGTTCATGGCTGTCTGATGTTCCGCCCGCTGCCCGCCGGCCTTGACGAGAACGCCGTCGCCGCAGCGCTCGATCCCGCCAAGGACGTTGACTCCATGACACCGGCCTCGCTGCTTACCACGCTTTCGGGGCGAGGCGAGGGCTTTGCTCCCTGCACGGCCGAGGCCGTGTTGGCGTTGCTGGACCATTACGACGTTGAGCTGGATGGGGCAAAGGTCGCGGTCGTCGGTCGGTCGCTGGTGATCGGTCGTCCCGTTGCCGCCATGCTTACGGCTCGCAATGCCACGGTGACGACGTGCCACACGCATACGCGCGACTTGGCTGCCGAGTGCCGTGCGGCTGATATTGTGGTTGCGGCCGTTGGACGCGCGCGCACGATTGGCGCGGATGCGGTTCGTGGGGGCCAGACAGTCATCGATGTTGGCATTAATTGGGATGAGGCCGCTGGAAAACTGGTCGGCGACGTTGATTTTGATGCTGCGGAGCCGGTTGTTGGCGCAATTACTCCCGTGCCGGGCGGCGTGGGGGCTGTAACGACGGCGATTCTCGCCAAACACGTGATCGAGGCAGCGGAGCGTGCATCGAAATAGGCGTTTTGGGCTGTATAGAGGGTCAGCTATATACCCGCTGTGCAAAAAACGTCAAATATGAGTACTGTTGCCAAGATAGTCACATATATTTTATGAGATTTGGGCTCCCTAGCGATATTCATTATCGCTAGGGAGCCCATTTTATTGAACCTATGGGGAATAACGTTGTCTTGCTTTTGGACAAATGGGGATTTCTGGCACTCGTTATAAGGAAATTTGCTACTACTAAATTGGTGACAGTACTCATATTTGGCATTTTTTGCACACAGGGGTCCTGAGGGGTCTCGAGGGGTCGTGGTTTCGCCCTTTTGTGCCGAAGCGATACACTGTTGCCGTTTGATTTCTTCGCTCAAGGAGGATGCGCATGCCGTGCACAACGATTTTGGTTGGTAAGAATGCGAGCTACGACGGGTCGACGCTTGTCGCCCGCAATGAGGACTCGTCCAACGGGGTATTTGAGCCCAAGCGCATGCGCGTGGTGCATCCCGACGAGCAGCCGCGCGTCTATACGAGCGTCCTGAGCCACCTGACCGTTGAGCTGCCCGACAACCCCATGCGCTACACGAGCGTCCCCGATGTTATTCCCGGTCACGGCATCTGGGCCGAGGCGGGCTTCAACGAGCTCAATGTTGGCATGTCCGCAACCGAGACGCTCACCACCAACGAGCGCGTTCGCGGCGCCGATCCGCTCGTGGACTACGTGCCCGCCAAGGGCAACGAGGGTGAGGACGGCTATGTGCCGGCGCAGCCTGGTGGCCTGGGCGAGGAGGACATGGTGACCCTGGTCCTGCCGTATGCCAAGTCCGCCCGCGACGGCGTCCGTATCCTGGGCGACCTGCTCGAGCGCTACGGCACCTACGAGAACAACGGCATCGCCTTTAGCGACGTGGACGAGATCTGGTGGCTCGAGACCATCGGCGGCCATCACTGGATCGCCAAGCGCGTGCCCGACGACGCCTATGTGACCATGCCTAACCAGCTGGGTATCGACAGCTTTGACCTGGACGACGCCGAGGGCGACCAGGCCGACCACATGTGCTCCGCCGACCTGCGCGCCTGGATGGCCGAGTGGCATCTGGACTTGACGCTGGGCGTCGAGGGCGACGGCCCGGCGACGGTCTTTAACCCGCGCGAGGCCTTTGGCTCGCACAGCGACAGCGACCACGTCTACAACACGCCGCGCGCCTGGTACATGCAGCGCTGCCTCAACCCCAGCGATGTGTGGGACGGCCCCGACGCCGACTACACGCCCGAGAGCGACGACATCCCCTGGAGCCGTGTGCCCGAGCGCAAGGTGACCATCGAGGACATTAAGTACGTACTCTCGAGCCACTACCAGGGCACGGAGTACGACTGCTACGGCAGTAAGGGCACGCCCGCCACGCGCGGCGCCTATCGCCCCATCGGCATCAACCGCAACAGCCAGCTCGCCGTGTTGCAGCTGCGCCCCTATGCGCAGCCGGCGTATCGCGCCGTGCAGTGGATGGCCTTTGGCTCCAACTCGTTTAACGCGCTGGTCCCGCTGTACGCCAACGTCGAGACCATGCCCGAGTACTATGCCGACACGCAGGCTCGCGTGACGTCCGAAAACTTCTACTGGGCCAACCGCCTGATCGGCGCCCTGGCCGACGTCCGCTTCCATGAGTGCGGTCGCGCGGTCGAGGATTATCAGGAGAAGGTCGGTGGCATGGGCCACAAGCAGATCCATGACGTCGATGCTGCCGTAGCCGCGCTACCCGAGGCCGAGGTGCCTGCCGAGCTTGCACGCGCCAACGAGGCCTTTGCCGAGCTTGTGCGCGTGGAGACCGATGCCCTGCTGGGCAAGGTGCTCTACACCACGAGCTGCGCCATGAAGAACTCTTTCGCGATGAACGACAACGTGAGGTAGGGATTTCCCGTCGATCGAATAGTGCTAAAACGCTTTGTCGCTTTCACTCAATCTTGGGTACAAGAACGCCAATGCAGTTGTTTGTGATTGGAGACAACCATGGTTATGAAACTCGATCAGCTTGTTAACGGCGCCATTAACGTGGGCTTTGGCGCTGCCGCCGTTGCTGTTGAAGGCGGCAAGAAGGTCCTCGACGACCTTAATACCAAAGGCGAGCAGGTCCGCAAGGACACCGCCACCCCCGATATCGCCCGCAGTGTGTCCGACATGTTCGAGCAGGCCGGCGGTACCATCTCCGACCTGACCGAGCGTCTGGGCATGCAGGGCGAGACCGCGGCCCAACGCGTGCTCGACGAGCTCATTCTGGCTCGCGTCCGCGTTATGACTGCGCCCGAGCGTACGGCCTTCCTGGCCCATGTGCGCGACATCGTCGATTCGGTCGAGGACAACGTGACCTCGGTGCCCGTCGAGTCCGTTGAGCCCGACGATGCGAAGGATACCGAAGAGGCCGAGTAGCAGCGCAGATGGCAGATTCCACCACCGATTACAACAATCTAGATCCTCTGGGTGACGAGGCGGCGGTTGTCGATGAGGTCGACGCTGCCGTCTCGGGCGCTCGCAAGAAGCCACGCGCTGTCGATATGGTGCCCGAGGAGCCCGACGCGATGGCACCGGACGAGGAATACCAGCTCACGCCGGCGGGTCGTCGCGAACGCATTGGGCAGATTGTTCGCCTGGTCAAAAAGTACCGCGTGTGGGATAACCTCACGCCGGTTCGTTTGCGCCGCCTGCTCGAGGAACTCGGCCCTATGTTCGTCAAGATGGGGCAGATTCTGGCCAACCGGTCCGAGATTCTGCCGCAACGCTTTTGCGACGAGCTGCGTCGTCTGCGCTCCGACGTGGAGCCGGTGCCGTACGAGGTAGTGCTTCGCTGTCTGGAGGAAGAATACGGCCTGCGCCTGGGGGAGATGTTCGATGCGATCGATCCCAATCCGCTTGGTAGCGCATCGCTCGCGCAGGTGCACCGCGCTCGTCTGGTGACGGGCGAGGATGTGGCCGTCAAGGTGCAGCGCCCCGGTGCGCAGCAGGTTATGGCGCAGGACATCGATATCATCCGCTCGGTGGTGCGTATCGTTTCCAAGTTCGTCAACACCGATCAATTCGTTGACCTGCACGGCGTGGTCGAGGAGCTGTGGACCTCGTTTCGCGAGGAGACCAACTTTTTGGCCGAGGCCAAAAACCTCAACGACTTCTACGAGTTCCATAAGAGCGTTCATGGCGTGACGTGCCCTAAATCCTATCTGGACCTGTGCACCGAACACGTGGTGGTTATGGACTACGTCGACGGCATTTCGATCGCCGATCCTGAACGCTTGGTGGCCGAGGGCTATGACTTGGAAAAGATCGGTGCCGCGATTGTCGAGGACTACTCGTCGCAGGTGCTTGATGACGGCTTTTTCCATGCCGACCCGCATGCGGGAAACATCATTCTCAAGGACGGCATCGTTTACTTTATCGACTTGGGCATGGTCGGGCGTATGTCGAGCCACGACCGTGGCATCGTCAAGGACATGATTTTCGCCGTGGCCGAGGGTGACGTGCCCAAGCTCAAGGATTCGCTCATGCGCTTTGCCGTGACGCGCGGCGACTCGGCCGAGCTCGACCATTCGGCCTTTTTGTCCGACTTGGACTTTATCGTCGCCGACTTTGCGGGTCTTGACCTTAAAGATCTTGATATCGGCGAGTTTTTGACCTCGCTGCTAAACCTGGCGCGCAAAAACGACGTTGAGCTGCCGAGCGTGGTGACGATGTTCGCGCGCGGCATGGTGACGCTTGAGGGCCTGCTGACCGAGTACATGCCCAACGTCAACATGATCCAGATCATCCAGACGCACATCAAAAACGAGAAGAGCACCTATGCACGCGTCCGCGAAATGGGGCGCGATCTTGCCGCGAGCAGCTATCGCGCGGCAAAAGGCTCGCTCGAGGCGGCCGAGTATCTGGGCTTGGCATCGCGCATGCTCACGCGCGGACAGCTTAAGGTAAACACGCAGATCATGAGCAGCGATAAGGCGCTGCGACAGCTGGGCGGAATTATCGACCGCATGTCGATGGCAATTGTGATTGCCGGCCTGTTTATCGGTTCGTCGGTGGTGTACTACGCGCGCATCGAGCCGGTTGTGTTTGGTATCCCAGTCATTGGCTTTATGGGCTACGTGAGCGCGCTGGTGCTGGCACTTATGCTGGGCCGCAATATCTGGCTCAACAGCCACGGCGGCAAGCACTAGAGTCTGCGACCGTCACCGCATTTTCCTATCGCAAACAATAGCTTTTACCATGGGCTTCGCCTGCGTGCGAGGCCCTTTTGCGTGATACCATTTTGACGGTAATAATCGATGGCCTAGATGGTGGTGCGGAGACGCACGAATGCGCGGTTTTCCTGCGCGTTTGGGAGAATCGGGGTGCAAGTCCCCGGCTGTACCAGTAACCGTAATTCCTCTTGGCTCGGGATGTTCGCGTCGCAGATCGGACGGCGCGCCTGAGCCGTTAAGGTTAAGTCGGATCGCCTCCCATCTTGCATGCGGCTGCGGCGTATGCCGCCGGTGTGCATAGGGCTCTGGAGGGAAGGGGGACCCCGATGGGGGAACTCGAGCGCAACATGCGCGATGACGTGGGGCAGTCTCAAGGCAACGCTCCAAGTACAGACAGTAGGAGACAAATGGATATGTTTGAGGACGAGTGCCAGCGTGCCTCGCTTCGTCGCCGTGGCGTAATCGCGCGCGGCGTGGCAAAGCGCTACCTGGTGGCATTCCTGGCCTTCGCGATGGCCTTTGGCACCACGCCGGCTCAGCTGTGGGCCGAGGGCGCCGAGGGCATTGCCGAGGCTGTGGCTCAGGCGGCACCGCTTGCCGAGAACGGCTCTGGTGAGTCCGCGACAAGCCCTGCTGCCGACCTCAATGCGAGCGGCATGGTGGCGAATGGGGGCACTGCCGAGCAAGATGCCACTGCGACAGCTTCGGGCCCTACCGACAAGACTGAGGACGATAGCGCTGCCGGCAATGAGGCACCGGCTGCATCGACGTCCGATGCCTCGAAGCAGGACACCGCCGTTGTCTCTGCCGCTGGAGAGGCCAAGGCTCAGCCTGCCAAGGCAGAGAGCCAGGAGGTCTCTGCCACGTGCTCCGTCGTCGGCACCGACGCCAAGGGCGCCCAGCGGACTTGGGCCGCCGCGCAGCGGATCACGCTGGAGGAGGGCTCGACCGCGGCCGACCTCTCCGAGCAGCTGTTCAAGCGTGCCGGCCTCAAGGCCGATTACAACCCCAACGGCAGCTGGGGCTGGGCACTCAACTCGATCACGTCGCCCTTCGACTCCGGCCGCACGCTCGCCTACGACTCGGCGACCGGCGCTTACTGGCAGCTGTTCGTCAACGGCAGCGCCTCCGACGCCGGCGCGGGCGGCTACACGCTCAAGGACGGCGACTCCGTCGTCTGGTGCTACTCGAAGTACGGCGACCCCGCGCCTGTCGCTCAGGTCTCTGCCACGTGCTCCGTCGTCGGCACCGACGCCAAGGGCGCCCAGCAGACCTGGGCCGCCGCGCAGCGGATCACGCTGGAGGAGGGCTCGACCGCGGCCGACCTCTCCGAGCAGCTCTTCAAGCAGGCCGGCCTGACCACCGACTACGATCCCAACGGCACCTGGGGCTGGGCGCTCAACACGATCACGTCGCCCTTCGATAAGGACCGCAAGCTCGGCTACGACTCGGCGACCGGCGCGTACTGGCAGCTGTTCGTCAACGGCAGCGCCTCCGAGGTCGGCGCGGGCGGCTACACGCTCAAGGACGGCGACTCCGTCGTCTGGTGCTACTCGAAGTACGGCGACCCCGCGCCCGAGCAGGTTTCCGTCACGATGGAGATTATTGGCAAAAAGGCCGGGATGGCTCAGCGTTGGACGAGCCCGTCGACCCAGGTGTTTGTTAAGGGCACGTCGATCAAGGATGCCTCCGCTACCTATTTCGACGCCCTTGGCATCGAGTCCAAGATGTACGACCAATTCGGCTATTGGGGTGTCCATAGCCTCGTTTCTCCGCTTGATGGTACCGAGCTGTCCGGCGCTTGGTCGTTCTTTGTCAACGGCGTTCCTGGAACTCAACTCGATAACGACTACGTGCTTAAGTCGGGCGATAAGGTCGTTTGGGCTTACGCCCCTGGGGATACTTTGCCCGGTGTCGACAACGTTGTTCTTAATCCGAGCGCTGCACGCCCTAACTGGGATAGCGACTGGTCGGGCTTTACAAGTGCCGACAAGGTTACCGACGCACCTGTGCCCACTAAGGATGCAGATGAGAAATGGGTAAGCGAGCTTAAGACGCGTGCGGACGGCAATAAGGGTGTTTCCGATGCGTTGCTGATCGGTGACTATCTCTATGTGGCAGTTGGTTCTAAATTGCTCAAAAAGGATGTCGAGACGGGCAAGACCGTTCTAGAGTCACCTTTGGCTGCTGCAATTGATTCCACCTCACGCATGGTATATACCAATGGTGTTGTGCTTGTTCCGCTTTCAGGCGGTCGTCTTCAGGCCTTAACGGTTGATGTGCTTGCGACGGTTTGGGTTACCGATGGGTTGCCGGCCGGTCCCGATGGCGCGCAGCAGTCGCTTGCTTCTGTTTCGGTTCGCGATGGCTATGCCTATTTTGGTACCGCTTCGGCCGATTGGATTGACTCGAGTGACGGCTACCTGCTTTGTGTTCGTATTTCTGACGGTAAAGTCATGTGGCAGCACAAGAATGAAAACAGCACGGGCTATTACTGGGCTGGCATGGCGTTCTCGGGCGACTATGGCGTTATCGCGGATGATTCAGGCACTGTCAGCACGGTTGATCCTTCGACTGGAAAGACCGTAGCAAAGCTTAAGATCGCCGATCGCGTTCGCGCGAACGTGCTTGTTGATGGGGCTACTGCTTACGTTGTGAGTGCCGATGGCACGCTCCATAAAATTGCTATCGCTAATGATGGGGCCCTTTCAGAACTGGGTAAAGTTACGTTTGGCAGCAGCTCGACCTCTACACCCGTGTTTGTCAACGGTAAGATTGTAGTTGGCGGCACGTCGATTGAGTCCTTTATGGGCGGTCCCCAAAACAGTCTTACGAGCCACTATGGTCAGCTTGCAATTATCGACGCCGATACGCTTACGGTCGATTATTCAATTTATAAGGCAGACGGTAACTTCATCCGCGAGGATTCTTCTGCAAGTGGTTTTACGGGCAGCGGCGATGTTAAGTCACAGCCTGTGGTTTCCATTCAAGATGGTCATACCTATGTATACTTTACGTCCAACAATAATCCTGGCGGCATTTATCGCTATCGCATAGGTGACGAAGAGGCTGAGCTGCTCTATAGACCGTCGGCCGAGAACCAGCAGTACTGCATGTCGTCGATTTCGGTCGGTTCTGATGGTTCACTCTACTACGCTAACGATTCGGGCAAGTTGTTCGCGATTAAGGGAAATGGCCAGAAGGTCAATCGCTATACTGTCTCGTTTGACGCAAATGGTGCAGATTCTATTGTGCTCGATTCCCAACGTATTAAGGCTGGTAAAACTGCTACGGAGCCTGCTGTAAAACCGCGTCGCAAGGGCTATACCTTCGGCGGTTGGTATACCGATGAGGCGTGCACGCAAGCGTATGACTTCAGTACGCCGGTGACGGCCGATCTGACGCTGTATGCCAAGTGGACCAAGAATGCCACCAATTCTGGTGACAATGGCGGTTCTGGCTCCAGCGGCGGCAGCGGTTCTGGTACTGGTACCGGCACGGGCACTGGTACGGGTTCCGGCGCTGGTTCCGGCTCTAAGGGCCCGCAGGCCGGCGGCGCTATCGCCCCGGGTCAGAAGCCGGTGACCAAGACGACGGTGTCGACCAAGACCGAGACCAAGGAAAACAAGTCCGACAAGAAGGGCTCCGATAAGTCCGACAAGAAGGATGAGAAGAAGTCTGAGAAGAAGGACAGCAAGTCCGACAAGAAGTCCGATTCCAAGTCCGATACGGGCGCTGCTTCCACGACCACTGCTAAGAAGTCCTCTGGTGCTTCCGAGCAGGAGACGGGCACCAACCCGCTCGCCATCGTTGGCATCGCCGCCGGCGTGATTGGCCTTGCGCTCATCGCCGTCTTCGTGCTGACCAAGCGCGGCAAGGGTGACGGTAATGCCCGATAAGCCCAAGGAGACCAACGGGCAACAGCCCGACTCCTCGTTTATCCAGCTCGATGATCCAAAGCAAAAGGGCGCCGCTTCGGCGGCGTCCGCTCCTCGACGGAAGGCGCTCCTTGGCGTTCTGACTGCCGCATGCGTCGTTCTGATCGTGGTCTCTCTGGGCTTTGTTCATCCCTCCGAGAGCGGTGCTTGGTCCATTGATTGGATCGTCCAGACCGTGGCGGGGGAGAGCATCGTCGCCAAGGATGGCAATGGGTCCGGCTCGACTGTCGCTTCGGGCAAGGCCGGGTCCAAGGATTCCAAATCTTCTGATGATACGAATGACGGGTCTAGGGGTTCTGACAAATCTGACTCCAAGAAAGATTCCGAGTCTTCGGACAAGGAATCGGACAAGAACTCGGATAGCAAGAAGTCCGGCGAAAAAGGAGCAGGAAATAAAAAGACTGACAACAGTCAGTCGGCTTCTCAGAATTCGGCAACGTCCGGTGGGCCTTCTGCCGTTCCTGATAACAGTAATGCCCCCTCGGGCAACCAGAGCGTCTCTCAGGAGTCTAGCTACGTTACCGTGACTGTCTCGGTTACTTCGAGCGCTGTGGGCAATCCTGTGTCCGCTGGTGGTACCTACACCTTTAATGAGGGAGCAACTGCCTACGACGCTCTCTGCGCGCTGGGTATTTCTATAAATGCGCGTGGCTCGTCGTTTGGCACTTATGTTGCCGCCATCGGTGGCCTGGCCGAGAAGGATGAAAACTATGGAAGCGGTAGCGGCTGGTGTTATTCCGTCAACGGCACAACGCCCATGACAGCCTGCAGCAACTACGTTCTCTCAAACGGCGACAACGTGGTCTGGTATTACGTGACAGGCTAGGGGCCTCGACATATCGCATCAAACGGGCGGTTCGGACAAACATCCGAGACGCCCGTTTTTATACGAATGGGACGTCATTTCCCAATCGAGGCTCAACCGGAAATTGCATCCCGCCCTGTAGGCGAATTCCGGGACGCAGCTTCCCGTTGGGGCGGGTTTCGGAAAGCGTGTTCCGCTCTGAGGGCTCATTCCGGGATAGACTTTCCGAAGCAGCGCCCATTGGGAAGCTGCGGACCGTATTGGGCATCGATTTTGGGATGCGCTTTCCGCTAGAGCCACGTTGCGGAAGCTGTGTCCCGTTCTGAGGCTGCAATCTGGGACGCGCTTTCCGCGGGGCGACCATGGGGAAACTACTACCCATTCCGACGCTGCGGCCCGCCTTGTGCGCTTTCCTCGGCAGGCTCTGCAAACAAAAAACCGGTTGGAATGGGAATTCCAACCGGTTATACATTCAAGCAAATAGTGAATCGACTATGACCGTGCGCCCTCGAGGAAGAAGCGGCGGCTGAAGTAGTTGTACCAGGTGACGAGGAACGTGGCGATGGCCTTCATGGCCTGGTAGCCGATGCTCAAAAACGTGACGCCCACAAACATGTACAGGTCGTTGAGGCCCAGGCCGATCACCGACAGGATGGTGAAGATCGTGAACTCGCGCTTGCGGCTCATGCCTTCGCGGTGGTCGAACACGTACTTCATGCTGAGCCAGTAGTTGACCACGACGGACGTGATAAACGAAACCGTGGTGCTCATCAAAAAGTCAAGGTGGAACAGCTCGACGAGCGCAATGAGCATGCCCCAGTCGATGCCAAAGGAGATAAGACCCACGACAGCAAACTTGAGGAACTGCTTGGTATGAGGTTGTGCCAGCGCCTTGCGCACGTAATCACATCCAATGCGTTGATGAATCGAGCAGAGGATACTTTAGAGCTTTTACAAGGGAAACGTAAGGTCTTTGCCAAGAACTATATGAACTCGCCAAATTTTCAAGAGCTAATCCGCAAACGTTGAAAATTTGCCCGTAAACGAGCGACACCCACGGACGATACTGCGCTGAGTGCGCGTCGTCCGTGGGCGCCGTAATGCTGCAGGGGTTTCGAGCTATTTTGTCTCGTCGCCCTCCAGGAAGATTTTTCGGGTCACAAAGTTGTAGACCATGACAAGCGCGGTGGCACAGATCTTGGCGATATTGGCCTCGAGTCCCAGGCCGGCGTTGAGCGCCAGCACGATGCCATCGTTGAGCACCAAACCGATCACGGACAGCACGACAAAGATGATGAACTCGCGGCGGCGGCTCATGCCTTCCTTGTGCGCAAACACGTATTTCATGCTTGCGAGGTAGTTAAAGATGAGTGAGATGATAAAGCCGCTGGTGTTGGCGATTAGGATGTTGAGGCCCAGACCGTAGTGGAGCAGATTCATAATGCCAAAGTCGATAACCGTGGCAATGACACCGACGACGCCAAATTTCATGATCTGCGCAAGGAGCTTTTGCATGGTACCTGCCTTAAGCCGGCGCCGGGGCGCCGTGGGGATGACAAACTTAGCAAGTTTAGCCAATCCCCGCGGGTGGTGCTAGGCGCGCTCCTCGATAGCACCGTTTCTATATGCATCGAGCAGCTGACGCAGGTCCTGGATTTGGCTGCGGATCTTGGCGCCAGTATCGGTGTCGCTTACCATGCGGCGACGGTCTGCTTGGTCAAAACGGTTGGTCTCGCTTTCGATGTCCACGTTGCGCGTGAGTGCCTCGGCAACCGTCGTAAAGGCCCGGTGCGACTTGAGGCGGCAGCCGCGCGAGCTCGAGATGAGCGTATAGCCGGCGATGCCCGTCTTGGGATGGTAAGCGCGGCAGAAGCCGCCATCGATGACCAGCAGCTTGCCCTCGGCGCGGATGGGCTGCTCGCCCTTGGTGGTTTTAACGGGCGTGTGGCCGTTGATGATGTGGCCGGTCGGCGAGCATGCCATGGGCGCGACGCCAAACTCGCGCATGATATCATCGCAGACCGAGGGCGACTTGGTAAGCGTAAAGTACGGGTCCATCGGCTCGACCCAGGTGCTCTTATCGGCGATATAGGCGCGCTCAAAGGTACGCACCAGGCGTCCGCTGGCGGGTGAATTGAAGCCAATCCACAGGTACCACATCCAGTCGAGGGCATCGCGGTCGCCCACGCGCCACGCGCGGCGGGCGATGTGGTCGCAAAAATCGAGATAATCGCGGCCAGCGTGCCAGGTGCCCAGGCAGTTCATGCTGCTAAAGGTGCCGTCTTCGTTGAGCGGAACGCAGCCGTGGAAGAGCAGGTTGCCGTTGGCGACCTTGTACATCGAGCCGTGGGTGTAGAGGAAATCGATATGGCGATGCAGGTGATCGGCGGTTACAAACTCGGACACGAGCTTGTCGATGATGTGCTGCTCCTGAGACGTGAGCGTGTAGGGGTCCGCCGGGTCGACGGTGGGGAAGTCGTTGGTCGTGAGCGGCCACACGCTGCCGTCGGCGAGCGTGACCGTGCCGGTGTCGTGGTCGATCTTGTCGAGTAACAGGCGGTCGGTCATATCGAACTCGGGGTGGCGCTGGATAATCTGGCCCTCGAGCTTAAAGAGCAGCACGTTGATGGCCTTGATCAGCGGGGTGATGGACTCACCGGCGGTGTAGGTGGCATCGGCAAAGGCGACAAGCTCACGCAGCGAGATGCCGTAGTCGTTCTCCAGGATCTCGTAGCTGTCGTAGCGTAGGTTGTTGCGCAATACCGTGGCGATGCAGGCAGGCTCACCGGCCACAGCGCCCATCCACAGCAGGTCGTGGTTGCCCCACTGGATGTCGAGTGAATGGTAGGTGAGCAGGCGGTCCATAATCTTGGCCGCGCCGCCGCCGCGGTCGAAGATATCGCCCACCAGGTGCAGGTGGTCGACGGCCAGGCGCTTGATGAGCGAAGCGAGCGACTCGATAAAGTCGTCGGCGCTTGCGGTCTCCAGGATGGACTCCACGATGCGCTCGTGATAGCGCACGCGATAGTTGTTCTCGTCCGGGTGCGTGTGCAACAACTCGTCGATGATATAGGCGTAGTCGCGCGGGATGGCCTTGCGCACCTTGGAGCGCGTGTAGCGGCTTGAAAGCGAGCGAGCGACCATGATGAGCTGGTCAAGCATCGTCTTGTACCAGGTTGGCGAGTCCTCGCGCTGGCTGCGGACCAGCTCGATTTTCTCGCGCGGGTAGTAGATGAGCGTGCACAGCTCGCCCTTTTCGTCAAAGGAGAGCGTGTCGCCAAAGATCTCGTCGACATGTTCGCGCACGACGCCCGAGCAGTTATTGAGGATGTGCATAAAGGCTTCGTACTCGCCGTGCACGTCGCTCATAAAATGCTCGGTGCCCTTGGGTAGGTTGAGGATGGCCGAGAGGTTGATAATTTCGGTAAACGCGGATTGTTCGGTGGGGAACTGTCTCGACAGCAGGCGCAGATACTTGAAGTCTTGCGGGTTGCGATCGAATGCGACCATGAAACACCTTCCGATGGGGCTGGTAAAACTGATGAAACAGCGTCAAACGTTTATCAGTATGCGCCGCTTTTGTTTCGATTGGGGGTGGGAGGTCGAATTGTTGGCCGAACGGTTTGGTAAATCGATTTAGTTGAGGTAGATGTGTTGGTCGGGTGGAGACGACAGAAGGTGTTTTCTCAGATATTTATGCGTGGAGCCGGTGGAGACGATGGTGGTAAAGATGTTCGCTATTTTTGGTTCGATTTGGTAAATAGTGGACATATGTACCGTATGTAGGCTCACTGTGCGATAATTTGCGCAGCAATGAGTAAGGAGCCTCATATGAGTGATTTTGTCCTGACCTGTGAATCCGCCGCCGACCGAACCCGTGAGTTCTTTGCGTCGCGCAATATTCCTGTCGTGTGTTTTCATTACGGGATCGACGATGTTGTCTATACGGACGATCTGTATCAGTCGATTACGCCGGACAAGTTTTTTGCCCAGATTGCCGCGGGCGCCATGCCCAAGACGTCTCAGGTGAGCGTGGGTGAGTACGAGGAGTTTTGGGAGCCGTTTGTTGCCGAGGGTAAAGACGTGCTGCACCTGACGTTGTCGTCGGGTATTTCGGGCACGTATGGATCGGCCTGCGTTGCGGCGCAGATGCTTGCGGATCGCTATCCCGAGGGCGGCAAGGTGCGCGTCATCGATTCGCTGGGGGCGTCTTCGGGCTTTGGTCTGTTGCTGGAATATGCCGCCGATGTGCGCGATAGCGGGGCTTCACTCGACGAGACGGCCGCTTGGATTGAGGAGCACAAACTCAACCTGCACCACTGGTTCTTCTCGACCGATCTGTCGAGCTACCTACGAGGCGGTCGCATTTCGGCTGCGAGCGCGATCATTGGCACGGCGCTTAAGATTTGCCCGCTTATGACGGTCGATTGCGAAGGTAAGCTGTCGCCGCGTGAGAAGATTCGCACCAAGAAGCGCGCGATTTCCGAGATGGCTAAGACCATGATGGCACACGTGCAGGGCGGTACGGATTATTCGGGTAAGTGCATCATGTCGCACTCGGCGTGCCGCGAGGATGCCGAGGCAGTTACGGCGCTGATTGAGGAACAGGTTCCGCAGCTTAAAGGCAAGATTGAGATCAATGACATCGGTACTCTGATTGGCTCGCATACCGGACCCGGTACGGTGGCGCTCTTCTTTATGGGCGACAAGCGCGTGGATTAATTTGCCCCATCACGTCGCTGCATGATTGCTCAAACGAAAACGGCCCGTCTCACGTTTGTGGAGCGGGCCTTGCTGTTGCGGCTAGCGTTTCTTTCCGCGGAAGAAAAAGCCGTGCAGCGACGGCTTGAGGCCGCGGTTGGCGCGATGCTCCTCGACGCGCTCGTGGATCGAAGCGACGCGCTCGATGACTTCGTCGGGAATCGGCACATCGGGATTCATGTTCTCGACTTGGCTGACCTCGGCGGCGGCGACCTGGTCGATAATGGGCACGTCGTCGCGCGAGATGACAGGTGTGGCGTCTTCCTTCATCTTGCGATAACGCTGCATCATGTCGGTCTGTAGCTGCTGGGCCGAAGGCGGCGTCCAGATGATGGCGTTGGCGCCGGCGGCGATGGTCTCGCGAATGCTCTCGGGCGTCTTACCGCCCGGCGCGATAAGCGGCAGGTTGGGATAGTGCTCGCGCAGCTCGCGTAGGACCTGGGGCGTGTTCTTGCCGGCGGCGATGTTGAGAATCTTGGCTCCAGCGCGCACCTTGGCGTGGGCATCGTCGTCGCAGCGAACGACCGTGGCGATGACGGGGATGTCGGCGATGTTGGTGATGTGCTCGACCATCTCGGCAGTAGCGGGGGAGTTGACCACGCAGCCCGCCGCGCCCTGCATCTCGGAGACGGCTGCCATCTGCACGGAGCGCTTACCGGTCGTAGTTCCGCCACCCACGCCTACAAAGACCGGGCACTCGGCGACGGTCAGCAGCGCTTGCGTAATGGCCGGCTGCGGCGTGAAGGGGTAAACGGCAAAGACAGCATCGGCATTGGAGTTGCGGATGACGGCCACGTCGGTGGTGTAGATGAGCGATTTGATGCGACGGCCGAAAAGCGTAAAGCCGCTGGCCTCCTCGATCTCGTCGGGCATGCGAAGGGCCGCCTTGCGCATGCGCCCGTCGATGGGCAGGGGCTCCATAGGGAGTAGGCCGTTGGGCGTGACGGCTACTTGGGGCTCGGTGAACTCGTCTGCGAGCTCGACCTCGGAGAAATCGACCGAGGCGACGATGTCCTCGTGAACCTCGGCGGGTACATCGATGGGAGCTTGGTCGTTTGCCGCGGCAGGCGTGTCGAAGGAGCTGGTGCCGACGAAGGCGTCGACGCGCTCATTTAGATCATTGAGGGTATCCATGGAGACTCGATTCTGTGTGATGACGGCCGGCGCGATGCAGCCGAAATTGCGAATGCTAAATCGTTTGACGAGTTGATTTTTCCCCGCTGCGCCATCCGTTAGACCGAAGGGCTGACGAACGTGAAGGAGCTGTGGTGGCGGGGATCGAGGTGCTATCTTGAAAGCCCCGTTTAAAAGAGAGGTGACGCGGTATGGAATTGACAGCAATGTTTGGCTCGATTGGCCTGTGTGTGGGCGCAATCGTTGCCGCCGCGGTCATCTACTTTGTGGTCACGGCCATTAAGGGCAAAAGGGCCGAGCGCAAGGAGCGTGCGATGCTTAAACAGCATCGCGACCAGCAGGGCAAACGCGCACAGAAATAGCTTGTTGAGTTTTGGATCCGTGCGCTAGCTGCGTTTTCGGATCAGGGCAATGTAGAAGCCCTCAAAGTCGCGGCTAGGCGGAATGGTGAGCGTGCCGGGCAGGCCGTTGGCGATGGCCGATACCTGACCCGCGGCAATGGCCTCGGTGAGAGCGTTGCACTCGATACGCGGCTCCTCGCCGGCTTCCTGGGCGCGGCGTGCTTCGCTTTCGCTCGGCGTGCCGTCAAGGGGGATGAGCTCGCAGTCCATATGCTTGTCGAGGGCCTCTTGCAGGGCGTCCTCGTTTTCCTGCGGCATGATCGAACAAGTGGAATAGACGAGCGTGCCGCCCGGCTTGAGGGCTCCCATGGCGCGGTCCAGAAGCGCGCGCTGCGAGCGGGCGCACTTGCTCAGCAACTGCTCGGTGAGGCCGCGCAGGCTTTTCTCGTTGCCGCTGATGACGGTGCCCGTGCCGGTGCAGGGGGCGTCGAGCAGAATACGGTCAAAGCGGAAGAACTCGTCAAGCTCGCGTGCGTCAATGCGCATAACGGGCACGTTTTTGGCGCCCTGGCGGCCCAAGTTGGCCTCAAGCTTTTCGGCGCGGGGAATGCTCATCTCGCAGGCCGTGAGGTGTGCCTGGCCCTGGGTGAGGGCGGCGATCTGCGTCGTCTTGCCGCCAGGGGCTGCGCACATGTCCAGGATGTCCTCGCCGGCCTGAGCGCCCAGGACCAACGGCGGCATCATGGACGACAGGCTCTGCAGATAGATCTTGCCGTCGCGGTAGATGTCGAGATCCCACAGATCGGAAACCTGGGCCTCGGGCAGGATAAAGGCGTCTGGGTACCAAGCGACGGGGTTGTGGGCGATGCCGGCGGCACCGAGCGCCGCAGCGATGTCCTCGGCGGTCGCCTTGAGCGTGTTGGCGCGCAGCGTGACCGGGCGTGTGGCTGCGGCGCCAAAGCCCTCGATCATGAGCTCGGCATCGGCGGGCGCATAGGCGCCGGCGACCGTGTCGACCATAAAGCGCGGCAGGTCGGCGGCGGAGTGTTGGGCGGCAAGCTGGTCGGAAAGCTCGGTGGCGGCAAACTGCCTAAGCTTGAGCTCGGGCTTGACCTGCTTTTTTTGCTTACGACGACGCGGCTTGGACATCCGTCTTTCCTTCCACCTAAATGATTATTCTGGGACGGGGATTAAATAATCATTCCATGACTCCCGTCACAAAAAGACTGTACTGTGGCGCCCGGGAATGATTTTTTAATCCCCGTCCCAGAATAATCATTCCCGGGCGCGTTGCTACTAGCGTGCTTTAGTACTGGCTCTCGTGCTTGCTGAAGAAGTCGAAGCGCGGGGGCAGCGGCTTCACGCGGTGCTCGCCGGGCTTCTCGCCCAGGCTCTCCACGAACTCGTCCGTGGAGGCAAAGATGTTGTCCCAGCTAAAGAAGGCGACGGGGTCGACGTCGAAGTACTCGCAGATGAGCTCGCAGCCGGCCGGCACAATACCGTGCATCAGGACGGTCGCCACGCGCAGCTCGGTAAAGGCGTCGACGAGGGCCTGCGTCATCGCGGCGTTTGCCTCATTACCCTCGAGCTTGTTGGCGGCCTTGGAGGCGTCGCTCCAGCGCTTGTTGGCGGCGCGCAGGTAGTCGTCGCACACGGCGAGCGCTCGGTGCGTCTCGAACTTGTACATGGCCTGCTCAAAGGCGAGGGCTGCCTGCTGGGCGGCTTCGACCACGGTGTCAGAAGCGGCACCGGCGGGGATGCAGCCGTTGCGGCAGGGGCTCTCGTCGCCTTCCTTGATGGCAACGCCGTAGAAGCAGCTGCGGGCCAGGCGGTTGAACACGCCGGTCAGCAGCGCGCTCTCCTTAAGGGCCGGATCGATGACGCGCTTGTCGTCGCAGGCGCGTACCTCGTTGCCGTCCTTGTCCTTGCCGGTCACGCGCGTGTCGTATGCCTTGGGGCTAAAGCTCACCGGCTTTTCGGACAGGCCGAGCGACAGCCAGTGCGCGCGCATCTGCTCGCAGGTGTAGTGGTTGAGCAGGTCGTCTGCCGGCGGGGGAGGCGTCTGCGAGGACGAGCTGGCTTTTTTGCCCATGTAGAGCAGGTGATAGCAGGCGCTGACGGTGCTCTGCGTAAGGTCCCAACCCAGGGCCTCCCACATGGCGGTCTGAGCGATGCAGTAGAAATAGATGTTGTCCTGACCGATGAACTGGTAGATCTGAGCGTCGTCAGAGCACCACCAGTCGCGCCAGTCGAGCGAGCTGTGCTGGTAGGTGGGAGCGGGTACCTGCGTGGAATCGGCGGCGGGCTCGCCCATGAGGGCGGCATCCTGGGCGGCGACGCCCTCGGTCACGCCGGCGGCCTTGGCATCGCGTGCGAGCACGGTACGCGTATAGCTGATGGGCGCCCACAGGCTCTCGGGCCAGCACCAGCAGGTGACGTCGGAGACGCCATCGACCTCGGGCACCGGAACGCCCCAGTCGATGTTGCCGGTGATGCGGAAGGGCACGAGCGCCTTGCCGCTGCGGAAACGCACGCCGCCGTTGGCGAGCACCGCGTGGGCATCGTCGCGCTCCTTCCAGCTGGGGAAGGTGACGGTAAAGCTGCTCTTGTTGCCCTCGGGCTCCAGGACGGTGTGCTCGGGAAGCTGATCTTCGACGGCATCGAAGGCCTCGCGGAACTTGTTCTGAATATAGAGCTGAGCCGGCAGCAGCCACTCCTCCATGGTCTTGGAGACCACGGAACGAACCTGCGGGTTCTGGGCGAGCTTGGCGGTATAGGTCTTCATAAAGTCGAGGTAGGCCGGCAGGTCGAAGTAGAGGTTGTCGACCGGGCGCAGCTCGGGCACCTCGCCGGTGAGCTGGCTCTTAGGCGCGATGAGCTCCTCGGGCTCAAACTGGTGACCCAGGTCGCACTCGTCGGCATAGGCCTTCTCGGACTTGCAGCCCTGGATGGGGCAGCGGCCGATCACCTGACGGCCGTTGAGGAACGTGCCGGCCTTGGCATCGTAGAACTGCAGCGTGGAGCGCTTGGAGATGGTGCCCTGCTCGTGCAGGCGCTCGATAATCTCGGCGGTCACCTCGTTGTGGATCTGGGCCGCCGGCTCAAGGCCCGAGCCGCCGTAGATGTCACAGCTGATGTTGTAGTTGTTGAGGGTCGCGGCCTGGCGGGAGTGATTGGACTCGACATACTCGCTAATGGACTTGTCGTAGCCCTCGTTCTCCTTGAGCTTGCGGTAGCTCTCCATGATGGGCGAGCCATAGCAGTCGGTGCCCGAGGTGAAGATGACGTTCTCACGGCCCAGGCGGTCGCGCAGGAAGCGGGCGAAGAAGTCGGCAGGGACAAAGACGCCGCCAACGTGGCCAAAGTGAAGGCCCTTGTTGCCGTAGGGCTCGCCGGCGGTAACGATGGCGCGGCGAGGCCAGCTGGGACGGTCGTTCATGGAGTATTTGGATGCCATGGGACTCCTTCGCATATGGTGAGGGCGCGGCCGGGCGCGGGGCTCGGCGGCGCGGTGGTCAATTCGTGCATATCGTTCGACATTATCGCACATGCGGGCGGGTGCGTGGCAGGGGCGCTATCCTAAGATGCTATGAATGAGATTTCCAACATACATGCGTTTGAAGACGAGGATTTTCTGCACGCTTGCTTCGTGTGGGGGATGGTCGTAGTCGGCGTGTTTGCCGTGTGCCTGGTGCCGGTGTTTATGCTGCTGGGCGGGCCTGCAGACTTGGATGCGGCTGACGCGGGCGGCTGGATGGCTGTCGTGGGCTGGATAGTCGGCTTGGCTGCGGTTTCTGCGGCGTCATTTGCCGTGCACGAGCTGGTGCATGCAGCGTTCTTTAAGTTGTTTGCGCCTGCGGGTGCGCACGTGACTTTTGGAGCGAACCGTGAGACGTGCATGATTTATGCCTGCGCCGAGGGGATTGTGTATTCGCGCCGGCGGTATATGGCGATTTGCCTGGCGCCGACGGTTGTTGTGACGACAGCGTTTGCCCTGGGGTTTGCGTTTTCGGGCTATCCGCTGCTGTGCTATCTGGCGGCCGGCTTGCATTTGTCAGGCTGTGTGGGCGACTGGTATTACGTGCGGACCATTTTGCGCGACCGCCGCATTGTCGCCTGCGAGGATACGTCCTTTGGCGTGCGCTTTTTTGGGTGAGGAGATGTCGATGAAGTCGTTGTTGCTGCATGCGTGCTGTGCACCATGCTCGCTTGAGCCGGTTCGCCTGCTGCGCGAGGAGGGGTTTGAGCCCACGATTTGCTGGACCAACCCCAATATTCAACCGCGCGATGAATGGCAGCGCCGCTTGGACGAGCTGCGCCGGTGGTGTGCCGATGGCGACATCGAGCTCATCGAGGCAGGGGAGGACCGCGATCGCTGGGAGACCGGCGTGGCGCCGCTGGGTGCCGACCGAGCCCGTCGCTGTCGCGCGTGCTATGCCCTGCGTCTGGCCGAGGCGTGCCGCGTGGCCCAGGAGCGCGGGTTTGAGTTTGTGGGCACGACGCTCGCCGTCTCGCCGTACCAGTTGTTCGAAACCTGCAATGATGTGTTGGAGCGTCTGGCTGCCGCCCGCGGTCTCACCCCGGTGATTCGCGATTTTCGCCCGTATTACCCCGAGGCGACACGCCGTTCGCGCGAGCTTGGCATGTATCGGCAGAACTACTGTGGTTGCCGCTTCTCGGCTGTCGAGGCGGCCATGGACCGCGCCCGCATCCGCGACGAGCGCAAAGCCGCCAAAAAGTAGTTCATTTGGGACGTCAGCCTGCTAGGATGTAGAGCGGACTTTAGCTATATAAGGAGTATCCGACGTGTCTATGCGTACCGATGATTTTGACTACAACCTTCCCGAGGAACTGATTGCCCAGGCTCCTGCCGAGCCGCGCGATTCCTGCCGATTGCTGGTGGTGGATCGCAAGGGCTCTCAGGCGGGAACGCCGCTAAAGCATGGCGGTACCGTTGAGCACCGCATCTTCCGCGACATCATCGACTATATCGAGCCGGGCGACGTGCTCGTCATCAACAAGACGCGCGTGATGCCGGCCCGTCTTATCGGTCGCAAGGCGGGCTCGGGTGGCGTGGTCGAGACACTGCTGCTCAAGCGCCGCGAGGATGTTGACCCGCTGGGTCACGTTTGGGAGTGTCTGGTCAAGCCGGGCAAGCGCCTGAAGCCCGGTGCTCATATTGAGTATCGCGCCGGTGGCGCCCATGCGCCCGAGGGGGCTCCCGTGGTGCTGACGGCCGAGGTTGTCGACTTTGTCACCGATAGCCGCGGCGGCCGCCTGGTGCGTTTTGAGCCGGCCGGCTGCAATGCCGCCGGCGAGCCGCGCACGCTCGACGAGGCCATTCACGCCGCCGGTCACGTGCCGCTGCCGCCCTACATTACCGATTACGAGGGCGATCCCGAGAAGTACCAGACCGTCTACGCCATGAAGGAGGAGCACTCGGCTGCCGCTCCCACGGCGGGTCTGCACTTTACGCCCGAGCTCATGGCCGCTATCGAGGCCAAGGGTGCCAAGTTTGCCGCCGTCGAGCTCGAGGTGGGTATCGATACCTTCCGTCTGGTGGAGGAGGACGACCCCACGCAGCACGTGATGCACACCGAGCGCTACCACGTGTCGCAGGAGGTTGTCGATGCCGTGCACAAGGCCAAGGCCGAGGGTCATCGTGTGATCGCCGTCGGCACCACCGCGGTGCGCTCGCTCGAGAGCGCGTTTGACGCGGACGCGCCGGTGTCCGATCCGGCTGTGACGGCGCGCTATTTTGAGGGCCGCGAGGACGGGGCCGACACGCTCGGCCGCGGCGACATCGTGGTGCGCGAGAACGCGACAACGCAGCTCTACCTCATGCCCGGCTCGACCTATCACGTGGTCGACGCGCTGATCACGAACTTCCACGTGCCGCGCTCCACGCTCATGATGCTCGTGAGCGCACTTGCCACCCGCGACCAGATCATGGATGCCTACGCTGCTGCTATCGAAGAACGTTACCGCTTCTTCAGCTTCGGCGACGCGATGCTCATTTGTTAGTTACGCGGTTCTACGAACCGCGTAACTGCTCGACGCTGCGCGGGCCGCATTTGGACAACCTGACGTTCAACTTCAAGGGCGCGACCAGAAGGTCAGCGCCCTTTCGTTTCACGTCACCTTGTCTCAAATGCGACCCGCTCGCTGACTCTGCCATAACATCGGCATTTCTTTGGTTGTCGATGTGGTCGTTGGGGACGTTCTTGTTCGACTGGTCGTTTAAGAACGTCCTCAATGACTACCTTGCATCAATCTAATAAGTTGCGGTGAGATAGTTCTTGAATTGGCCTTTTTTGAGGCTAAACAGGAACTATCTCACCGCAACTGCGTTGAGCGTTTTTTGGCAGCTGGTTTACTTGCTCGCGAACAGCCAGACTAGGATGATCACCAGGATTGCGGCGACGATGCAGACGATGGCGCCGGTGAATTTGATGCGTGAGTCGCGGGTACGCTCGCGCACCGCGTCCTCGGTGGCCTCGAGCTGGGCGACTTCTCGCTCGGTCTCGGCGTGTTCGGCTTTGTCTCGGGCCAAGGATCCTGCAAGCGACTCAGTGATCTCTGGGTGGTCGTGCACCTCGGTCGCCTGTTCGATAATCGACTGCGCATGCGCGGCATCTGCTTGGGCGTTGGCTATGCTCTGCTCTTGGTCGCGGCGTGCCTTGTCCTCGGCGGCGATCTTCTCGCGCAGTTCGCGCTGGCGCGTCGCGGCGACGGTTTTTGCGGTCTGCAGCTCGTCGCGCGCGGCATCGGCCTCTGCCGTCACGGCCTGATGGGCTCGCTTGGCGTCGGTGATGGGGGCTTGTGCCTGCTCGACGGCCTGCTCGGCTGCGGCAAGCGAGTGCTCAAGGTCGGCGGTGATGCGCGGGACATCTTCTTCGGCTTTACGCAGGGCATCCGCCGTGTCGGAGATCTGCATCGAGAGCTCGCTGGTGCGCACCGTATAGTTGGCGGGATTTGCTGAGGGATTGCGTTGCAGCTCGGCATACTCATGACGCAGCGTCTCGAGCTGGGCGCGCGTGGCGTCGACGGTTTGTTGTGCAGCCGCAATGCCGGCGTCTCGCTCGGCCTTCACCTTGTCGCGGATGCGCTTGGAATCCTCAAGGCGTCGAACGAGGCGGTTGCCGGTCTCGCGAGAGCTCGCCTCGCGGGCCTCCACGGCGTCGAGCGCGGCCTTCAGGCGGAGCTCAGTCGCGTCATCCTCTGTCTTCATTTGTTCGAGCTGACCATTGAGCTCTGTCGCTTTGGCGCCGTGGGCATCACGGTCAATCTCGGCTGCCGCAGCGGTCTTTTGCGCTGTGGCGATCGCCTGACGCTGGTCGGCGACGATCTGCTCGTAGCGGCCTGCGATATCCTGGCGCGTCTCGAGTTCCTCGGCCTGATTGGCAATGCGCTGCTCAAGTTCGGCCAGGTGGGTGCGGGCATCGGCAAGTGCCTTTTTCGCGGCATTCATCTCACGCATGGCCGAGGCGCCCTGGGCGATAAAGGTGCCCACGGCGTTCGCAGTGTTCGAGACAGCGGTCCCCAGATCGCGGCTCGCGGCGGGGGAGTGCGGGGCGGTCGGGCGAGTGGTGTCGGCAGCGTCCGCATCGGCAGTCTGCGGCACGGCGATATTGCCGGTACCGCCCTCGACCACAGAAAAGCCTGCTGCGTGCGGATCGACCGCATCGGCGCCAATCGTGGGGTGCTCGAGCTGCAGAAACGAGGGCATGGTGCTGCCCTGGTCGGCAACCGGAGTCTCGCCGGGCACAAAGGTCGAGGCCGCCTCGGCGGCCTCCTCTTCCTCGGCATCAATATCGGCATCGGCGACGGCGTCTTTCATCGCTTTGACAGCATCCATCATGGAGTCCATGACGGCATCGAGCTCTTCTTCCGAAGACACCTCGATGGGGCCCGCTGCTTGCGGGGCGTCGTCCTGTACAGGGGCGTCGTCCTGAGCGGGCGCATCGTCGTTTTGCTCATCGGCGTTTTCTGTTTCGGGGGTTTCCGCCGCAGCGCTTTCGTCCAAGATGGGGCCGTCGACGTCGGTACCATCGCAGGTCACAGCGTCAGTATCTGCGGTGACGTCTGCGGGATCATCAATATGCTGTTGAGTCTGGGGGTCCAGCTCGTCTGTCATAGGCATGTGCTCCTCATCGTTGTTTGTCACCCTATGATAAAGTCTCGCGCCGACATCCCGCGCGCCGCAGCAAAGTTTCAAAACGTGTTCGATGGCTCGATCTGATAACAATAACTCGGCCGCTTTATCCGGTTTGTACTTGACAATCCCTTCGCCGAACGACGTGGTGCCGTTCGCCTGCTGCGGTCTTTATTTTTCACTTGAACCCGCTAAAGTTGCATTTCAGCTTTTGGCGCGTGAAGTTGGATACGCGCAGTCGGCGGGCGTGCCCGTCGCGATTTGAAAGGACTTTGTATGGGACTTTTCACTGGTAAGACCGTGATCGTCACCGGCGGCGGCAAGGCCACGCTTAAGGACGGCTCCGCTGGCTCCATCGGCTACGGCATCGATATCGCTTTTGCCAAGGAGGGCGCAAACCTCGTCATCACCGGCCGCAACGTCGCCAAGCTCGAGGCTGCCAAGGAATCCCTCGAGGCCGAGTACGGCGTCAAGGTTCTGCCTGTTCAGGCCGATGTTTCAGCCGGTCAGGACAACGAGGCCGTCGTCCAGAACGTCATCGACAAGGCCATTGAGGAGTTCGGCCGCATCGACGCCGTCGTCAACAATGCTCAGGCCAGCGCCTCGGGCGTGACCATCGCCGATCACACCATGGATCAGTTTAACCTGGCCATTTACTCCGGTCTGTATGCTACCTATCTGTACATGCAGAAGGCCTATCCGCACCTGAAGGAGACCAAGGGCTCCGTGGTCAACTTCGCCTCGGGCGCCGGCCTGTTTGGCAACTATGGCCAGTGCAGCTATGCTGCCGCCAAGGAGGGCATCCGCGGCCTGACCCGCGTTGCCGCCAACGAGTGGGGCAAGGACGGCATCAACGTCAATATCGTTTGCCCGCTTGCTTGGACCGCTGCGCTCGAGAACTTCCAGGATGCCTATCCCGAGGCGTTCAAGGCCAACGTCCACATGCCGCCGGCTGGTCACTACGGCGACGTCGAGAAGGAAATCGGCCGCGTGGTCGTTCAGCTCTGCGGCCCCGACTTTAAGTACATGAACGGCGAGACCGTCACCCTCGAGGGTGGCATGGGCCAGCGTCCTTAGGGGTTACGTCTCAGGTTCCGCCGTTCTAACGAACGGCGGACCAGCCGACGCTGCGCGGTCACCAGAGCGACAACTTGTCATTCAAAGAGGACGGCATGACCAGAAGGTCTATGCCGTCCTCTTTTCATGCCAATTTGTTCGCTCTGGCGACCGCTCGCTGACGTTGTCAGAGCATCGGCGTTGCCTTGGCCGTTGGAAATAATCCCAGATGTAGTCGTTGGGGACGTTCTTAAATGACTAGTCGAAAGGGACGCTCTTGCCGGCACCTGGGGACGGTCCCTAAGTGCCGGCAGATTGGGACACTTCTTTGCAAGATGGCGCTGAAGATTGTCCCCGACGACTAGTCGTTTAATGCATCAGTTTCTGTCGAGTCGGTGCTTCTTGCGGGTTGCCCGTATAATGGTTTGCGTATGAACCGCAACCAAGGAGTTCCAGTTTATGGACCAGAGCCTTTTTAAATTCGACCTGATCGCCGAGGACCCGACGACGCATGCGCGTGCCGGCGTGCTGCACACCCCGCACGGCGACATCGAGACACCGATCTTCATGCCCGTGGGCACCAAGGCAAACGTCAAGGGCATTCCTACCGAGACCGTCAAACAGCTCGGCGCCCAGATCGTGCTTGCCAATACCTATCACCTGTCCATGCGTCCCGGCGAGGATACCATCGCCGAGCTGGGCGGCCTGCACAAGTTTATGAACTGGCACGGCCCTATCCTCACCGACTCGGGCGGTTTCCAGGTGTTCAGCCACAACGACGCGGTCAAGCTCACCGATGAGGGCGTGCGCTTTATCGTCAACGATTACGACGGCCGCCACGTGTTCTGGACGCCCGAGGACAACATGGAAATCGCCATGAAACTCGGCTCCGACATCTGCATGCAGCTGGACCAGTGCCCGGGCTATCCCGCCACGCGCGCCTACGTTGAGCGCGCCGTTGAGCTGTCGAGCATGTGGGCCGAGCGCTGCTATAAGGCGCATACCCGCGACGACCAGGCACTCTTTGGTATCGTCCAGGGCGGCATGCACCTAGATCTGCGCCTGCGCTCGCTGCGCCATCTGGAGGAGTGCGGCGACTTCCCCGGTTACGGCATCGGCGGCTACTCGGTGGGCGAGGACCACGAGACCATGTTCGAGACCCTGACGCCGCTTGTGAGCGAGTACATGCCCAAGCACAAGCCGCGCTACCTGATGGGCGTCGGCAACCCCACCACCCTCGTGCGCGGTGTGGGCGTGGGCATCGATATGTTCGACTGCGTGCTGCCGACGCGCACCGGCCGCATGGGCACGGCATTCTCCAGTGAAGGTCGCCTTAACTTCCGCAACGCCCGCTTTGCGCATGACGACGGCCCCATCGATCCCACCTGCACCTGCCCGGTGTGCACGGGCGGTTACAGCCG
The DNA here is from genome assembly GCF_018785265.1 of Collinsella aerofaciens. Taxonomy (GTDB): domain Bacteria; phylum Actinomycetota; class Coriobacteriia; order Coriobacteriales; family Coriobacteriaceae; genus Collinsella; species Collinsella aerofaciens_AI. The sequence goes on from NZ_WQPK01000045.1 coordinate 291,704, forward strand.
TGCGCTCATCCGTCACATGGTCACGCAGAAGGAGATGCTCGGCGGCATTCTGCTGTCGATGCACAACATCTACTACCTGCTCAACCTTATGCAGCGTGCCCGTCAGGCCATTATCGAGGGCCGCTACGGTGCGTTCGTGGGCGACTGGATGAACAGTCCTGCTGCGGTGGATTACTAAGGGCGACAGACACGCTTGCAGAGCGTGGGCAACGGCAAAGGCTGAGCGGCAGCCGCTCGTCACATTCTCTGACGCTGGCTGCACGACCGCTGACCGATAGCTTGCAAGCGCTTGATGCTTCGTGGGTACCATACCGAATAGTTGATGTTCGGGCGGGTGTTTGGCGCATGGCGTCGACCCCGCCCGTTTTTCTTTTTCTCGATAGGAGCACCCATGATTAAGAACGAGAATGTCGAGGGCGAGCCTGCCTACGACGAGACGTACCGCCGCGGTCCCGTGGTCATGCGCGGCCCCATGATTCCTAAGGACAACACCTACGCCAACCTACTGGCGCCCGAGGAGTCGACCGACTGGCTGCATGCCGATCCGTGGCGCGTACTGCGCATCCAGGCCGAGTTTGTCGATGGCTTTGGCGCACTTGCCGAGTTAGGGCCTGCGGTGACCATCTTCGGTAGTGCCCGTACGCCCAAGACCGATCCGCTCTACAAGGCGGCGCGCACGGTCGGCCGTAAGATTGCCCAGCGCGGCGTGGCGGTTATCACCGGTGGCGGCCCCGGCATCATGGAAGCGGCCAACAAGGGAGCGGCGAGCGTCAACGGCAAGTCAGTCGGCCTGGGTATCGAGCTTCCGCACGAGCATGGGCTCAACAAATACGTGAACCTCGGTATGGACTTCCGCTACTTCTTTGTACGCAAGACCATGTTCGTCAAATACAGCTCGGGCGCCATCGTGTTTCCCGGTGGTTTTGGCACGCTCGACGAGATGTTCGAGGTGCTCACGCTGGTGCAGACGCACAAGGTCAAGCGTATGCCGCTCGTTTTGGTGGGTACCGAGTACTGGCAGGGCCTGTTCGACTGGCTCAACGGCCCGGTGATGAGCGCCGGTATGATCAGCCCGCTCGATCCGGATCTGGTACACATTACCGATGACCTCAACGAGGCTGTCGACATCGCCCTGAGCGGGCTGATGTAGAGTAGCTAAAATGGGACGGGGCTAAAAAGACTGGTCTGAAACGTTTGATACCAGTCTTTTTAGCCCCGTCCCAAATGAACTGCTTCTAAGTTGCGGTGGAATAGGGATTGATTTGCGGCTGATGAGCCAAAAACAGTCCCTATTCCACCGCAAGTGGTAAAGGTGCCCCTAGTGGATGGGCTGGTAGCGGGGGCAGTAGCTGATGGCGATGGCGTCGACGCCTACATGGGTGGCGATGGTGCAGCCGATGGGGCCGGTGCCGGCGTCTACGTAGTCCTGGCCCGCGAGCGCCTCGTTGACAAGTTCCTGCTCCTCGGCAGCACCGGTCGTGAGCACGCGAACGCTTGAGCCCGGGTGCTCGGTCAAAAACTCGAGGCAGTTAGCCATGGTGTTCGCAACGATGCGCTTGGCTCCGCGGCCCTTCTTGATGGCCTTGATCTCGCCCGACTGCCACTCCGGCGAAACGGCCAGGCGAATGTTGAGCATCTGCGTGAGCTGGCCGGCGAGCTTGGGCGCGCGGCCGTTCTTAACGAGGTTCTCGAGCGTGCGGGGAATCAGCAGCAGGTGGGCGTCGGGCAGCGTCGCGCGGATCTGCGCCTCGGTCTCGTCCAGGCTGCGGCCGTCCTCGCGCATGGCCAGCGCGTACTCCACCAGCAGGCCCTCGGCGCCCGAGCCGGTGCGCGAGTCGATGCAGCGCACGTCGAGCTCGTGCGTTTCGGCCGTCAGGCTGGCGTTGGCATAGCAGGCGGACCACTCGCTGCACAGCGAGATAAAGATGGCGCTATCGTGACCGTCGGCGCGCACGCGGTCAAAGAGTTCCTTGAACTCGCCGGCACTCGGCTGCGAGGTGTGCGGCAGCTGCTCGGAGCCGGCCATGCGGGCGACGTACTCTTGGGCGGTAATCTGCACCTGGTCGAGCAGGTCCTCGCCCTCGATAATCACATGCAGCGGAATCACGTAAATGCCGAGCTCTTGGGCGCGGGCGGGGGAGATGTCCGACGTGGAGTCGGTTATGATGGCAAAAGACATAATTGCACCTTTCGTTGGGGCGCGACGGCGCGGCCTTCTGAGAGCAAAGTGCGACAAGTATAGTGGAGTTGCTCTACATTGCTAGGTTAAATTGTTGAATAGTCAACAGTTTGAAGTGTCGGTGTGGAAATCGTCAACTGGGGAAGAGGGATGCCGATGGAGGCGCTGGAGATATGCAAGCGGCCGGTCGTGCTGTTTGATTTTGATGGCACGGTGGCCGATACGGGTCGGGCGGTGATGACCTCGACGCGCAAGACGCTGGCTGCACGCGGGTTTTCGGAGGCGCAGATGGGTGACCTGCGTCGCATGATCGGGCCGCCCCTGTGGAAGAGTTTTCACGACTTTTATGGCTTCTCCCGCGAGGATTCGCTTGTGGTGGCCGACGAGTACCGCGCCTTTTTTGACGAGCTGGGACCGGAGGAGTATCCCGTGTTCGACGGGATCCCCGAGCTGCTGGATGGGTTGGTCGCCCAGGGCAAGCGCTTGGCCGTGGCGACGTCGCGCATGGAGGCGAAGTGTATCGACATGGTGCATGAGCTGGGTCTTTCTCAGTTTGAGGCGGTGGCTGGCATGAATCCGCTGCAGGGGCGCGAGACCAAGGCCGATTCGGTCCGCGATGCCCTGGCAGAGCTCGGTATGACGGCGTGCGATGCCGTGATGATCGGCGATCGCTTCAACGATGTGGAGGGCGCGCACGCAATGGGCGTACCGTGCATCGGTATCTATTCGGGCGCGGCGGCGCCGGGCGAGCACGAGGCGGCGGGTGCCGATGCAGTGGTGCACTCGGTGGCCGAGCTTGCTAAACTTTTCGCTATATAAGTACTTGATGTGAGGGGCGGGCGTACCCGTCGCTCATTGGTAAGGAGGCAGTCCATGAATCAGGTGGAGCAGAGCGTCGCTGAGTATGTCGACGAGGTCTGGGAGGATGTCGTCGCCGATATCGAGCAGCTGGTGAGTTATCCGTCCGTAGCCGTTGCTGCCGATGCGGAGCCTAGCGCGCCGTTTGGCCGCCCGGTTCGTGATGCGCTCGATTGCGCGCTCGGCATTGCGCAAAAGCTCGGCTACCAGACGAGCGACGACGAGGGCTATGTGGGCATTGCCGATATCCCGGGTCGCGGCGACAAGCAGCTCGCGACCATCTGCCACGTGGACGTGGTGCCCGCCGGCCCCGGCTGGAACACCGACCCGTTTGCGATGGAGCGTCGCGAGGGATGGCTGCTCGGCCGTGGCGTGATTGATGACAAGGGTCCGGCGGTGTTGTCGCTCTACGCCGGTGCCTACCTGCTCAAGCACGGCATTGTGCCGCGCTATACCTTTCGCGCGCTGCTGGGCTGCGATGAGGAAGTGGGCATGTCCGACGTTCACCATTATCTGGAGGACCACGCAGACCCCGACTTTTTGTTTACGCCCGATGCCGAGTTCCCGGTCTGCAATGCTGAGAAGGGCCAGTTTGGGGCGACGTTTGTGAGCCCCAAGATCGACGGCGGGCGCATTGTGTCCTGGAGCGGTGCCGAGGCGAGCAACGCCATTCCGTCGCAGTCCATCTGCGAGCTCGCGATTGCCGCCGATGAGCTGCCGGCGCCCGTTGAGAACGCCGACCGCCTGGAGATCACGGCGCTCGATAACGGGCACGCGCAGATTTTTGCCCATGGCATTGGCGGTCATGCCTCGATGCCCGAGGGAACGATTAACGCCGTCGGCCTGATCGTGGCGTATCTGCGCGAGGCCGAGGACGCGTTTGGTGCACGCGACGAGCGCCTGCTGACGCCTGCCGAGCACGAGTTCGTCAAGTTCCTGGCCTTTGTGCATGCGGATGCCTATGGCCGCGGCCTGGGTATCGATGCGACGAGTCCGGCGTTTGGCCCGCTTACCTGCAACGCTGGCGTCATCCGCGTGGCGGATGGCCATATTGAGCAGGTCATCGACGTCCGCTTCCCCGATAGCACCAGTGCCGATACCATCCGCGAGCAGCTCGACCCGCTCGTGGGCCGTTTTGGCGTGACGTGCCAGCTGGGTCGCGCTAAGGTGCCGTTCTCGGTGTCTGCCGACGATCCGGCCGTGAAGGCGCTTATTTGTACCTATAACGAGTTTACGGGCAAGCATGCTGAGCCCTTTGCCATGGGCGGTGGCACCTATGCGCGCAACTTTGCCCGCGCCGTCTCGTTTGGCCCCGAAGAGACCGGCCTGGAGCTGCCCGAGTGGGGCGGCCAGATGCACGGTCCCAACGAGTGCGCCAACGAGGAACAGCTCAAGCAGGCGCTCAAGATTTATATCGTGGCGATCCTGCGCCTCAACGAACTTGAACTATAGTTACGCGGTTTTACCAAACCGCGTAACCAGTCGACGCTGCAAGCCCGCCAGAGCGGCAATCTGCCTTTCAACTTCGGTGGCATGATCAAAAGATCAATGCCACCTTGTTTCATGGCACCTTGCTCTCTCTGGCGGGCTTTCGCTGTCGTTGCCAAAACATCGGCGTTGCTGGGGTAGTCGTTGGGGACGTTCTTAAATGACTAGTCAAACAAGACTGTCTCCAATGACTACCTTCCTCTGGTGTAAAAGGCGCGCCACGCTAAATGCCGGGTTTGTTATTCGTTTGTAAAGGCCGTGCTGCGCTTGCGGTAAGGGTCTATCAGATGCCCGTAAAAAACCGCAGTTGGCGCGGGTGCTGCCCGGTCGGGGTCGTATCTTTCCAAACAGCAAAGCGGGCAGGGTACCCGCGAGTCGCATGTACGAAAGGAAGATCATGCTCGATCAGGCTTATTCTCGTCGTCAGTTCCTCGGCCTCGCTGGTGGTTTTGCCAGCATCGTCGGTCTCGGTCTCGTTGGTTGCGGCGGCTCCGGCGCATCCGACGCCGCCGACAAGGGTAGCGCCGCTGCTACTGCCGAGTCCGTCTCCGGCGAGGTGACCTACGACGGTGCCTCCTCGTTCCAGGCTCTCGTCGAGGCTGCTGCCGAGAAGTTCATGGATGCCAACCCGGACGTCTCCGTTTCCGGCTCGGGCAACGGTTCGGGCAAGGGTCTGACCGCTGTCGCCGCAGGCACCGTCACCATCGGTAACTCCGACGTCTTCGCCGAGACCAAGCTCGAGGCCGACCAGGTCAAGAACCTCGTCGACCACGAGGTTGCCGTCGTGGGCATGGGTCCCGTCGTCTCCAAGAACGTGACGGTCGACGACCTGTCCCTCGAGCAGCTCAAGGGCATCTTCTCTGGCCAGATCACCAACTGGAAGGAGGTCGGCGGCGACGACGCCACCATCGTCGTCCTCAACCGCAAGGCCGGCTCCGGCACCCGCGCCACCTTCGAGGCCGCCGTCTTTGGCGACGAGGCCGTCGACTTTAAGGGCGACGCCGAGCTCGACAAGTCCGGCGACGTCCAGACTCAGATGGGCAGCACCGATAACGCCATCTCCTACCTCGACTTCTCGCACTTCGATGACTCCAAGTTCAACGCCATCAAGGTCGAGGGCGTCGAGCCCAAGAGTGCAAACGTCACCGACGACTCCTTTAAGATCTGGGCTACCGAGCACATGTACTGCTCCAAGGACGCCGACGAGGCCACCAAGGCCTTCCTGGAGTTCATGCTCTCCGACGACGTCCAGGGCAAGCTCGTCGAGGAGCAGGGCTTTATCCCCGTCTCTGCCATGAAGGTCGTCAAGGACGCCAGCGGCAAGGTCTCCGCTAAATAAATAATCGCCCCCCGGAAAGGTTTGCAATGGCAAAACAGCTGCCAAAACGCGACCTTGAGAACGTGGGCCTGGGCGTCACGGGTGCGTGCGTTGCGCTCGTGACGCTTGTCGTTGCCGCGCTCATCTTTATGGTCGCCCAAAAGGGCCTCTCGGCTTTTCTCAAGGACGGCGTCTCGGTCGTCGAGTTCTTTACCGGCACCAAGTGGGACCTGGCCAACACGGCCGAAAACGGCCTACCTTATACCGGCGCCCTGCCCCTGATCGTCACCTCGTTTGCGGTCATGGTGCTCTCCACACTTATCGCGCTGCCCATCGCCATCGGCTCTGCCATCTTTGCGGTCGAGATCCAACCCAAATTTGGCTCCAAGGTCTTTCAACCGCTTATTGAGCTTTTGACCGGCATTCCCTCGGTCGTCTTTGGCCTGATTGGCTTTCACGTGGTCGTCGGCCTTATGAAGAGCGTTTTCCACGTGAGTACGGGTCTGGGCATCTTGCCCGGCGCCATCGTGCTGGCCGTCATGATCCTGCCGACTATGACCACGCTTTCGGTCGATGGCCTGCGTGCCGTGCCCGACAGCTACCGTCAGGGCTCGCTCGCGCTGGGCTACACCCGCTGGCAGACCATCTGGCACGTGGTGCTCAAGTCTGCCATGCCGTCGCTCATGACCGCGGTCATCCTTGGCATGACCCGCGCCTTTGGCGAGACGCTCGCCGTGCGCATGGTTATCGGCGGTATCGAGGCCATGCCGACGTCGCTGCTGTCGCCGGCGTCCACCATCACCACCACGCTCACCACGTCCATGGCGGTCTATGCCGAGGGCTCGGCCCAGGACGATGTTCTGTGGGCGCTAGGTCTGCTGCTGATGGGCATGAGTCTCATCTTCATCCTGATCATCCACCTTATCGGCCGCAAGGGGGCGAAGGCTCGTGGCTAGCACGCGTATCCACATCGACGAGGCGAGGCTCGGGCGTGTCCAAAAGCAGGACCGCTTCGCCACGGGCGTGTTGACGGCGATCGTCGCCATCGTCATGCTCATCGTCGTCTCCATGGTGGCCTATATCCTGTTCGAGGGCATCTCGACGCTGTTCCAGCCGGGCTTTCTCACGGAGCCGTCGCGCGCCAACGGAACGCAGGGCGGCGTGCTCTACCAGCTGTTCGACTCGTTCTACCTGCTGCTGATCACCCTGATCATCTCGGTGCCCATCAGCCTGGGTGGCGCAGTCTTTTTGGTTGAGTACGCACCCGACGGACCCGTCCGCGACATTGCCTCCACCGCCATCGAGACGCTGTCCTCGCTGCCTTCCATCGTTGTCGGCATGTTCGGTTTTCTGGTGTTCTCGGTGCAGCTGGGCTGGAAGTACTCCATCATCTCCGGCGCCGTCGCGCTCACCATGTTCAATATCCCCATTCTGGTGCGCGTGATCCAGCAGGCGCTCGAGGACGTGCCGCAGGCCCAGCGCGATGCGTGCCTGGCCATGGGCCTCACCCGCTGGGAGGCCACGCTGCACATCCTGATTCCCGAGGCCATGCCCGCTATCGTGACCGGCATCGTGCTTTCGGCCGGCCGCGTCTTTGGCGAGGCCGCGGCGCTGCTCTTTACCTCGGGCATGAGCTCGCCGGTTCGCCTCAACTTCTTGAGCCTTAACCTGTCGAGCCCTACTTGCGCCTGGAACGTGTTCCGCCCCGGTGAGTCGCTCGCCGTGCATATCTACAAGATCTATGGCGAAGGCAGCCCCGAGGCCCAGCAGATCGTTTGGGGTACCGCGGCACTGCTGATGATTTGCGTGCTGCTGTTTAACGTAATCGCCCGCATTGTGGGCAAGCAACTGGCAAGGAAGATGACGGCCGAATGAGCGAGATGAATGTAACGCCCGCAACCGAAGCGGCATCGTCCGACACCCGGGACTTCCTGTCGAGCGTGGGGGAGAGCGAGAAGCGCGTGCGCGTGAGCGGCAAGGCCGTGAGCGACGAGGTTGTGCTCTCCACCAAGGACGTCAACGTGTACTATGGCGACCACCATGCACTGCACAATACGTCGCTCGACTTCCACAAGGGCGAGATCACGGCGCTCATTGGGCCTTCGGGCTGCGGTAAGTCGACCTTCTTGCGTAGCCTCAACCTCATGAATCGCGAGATTCGCGGCTGCCGCGTGGAGGGCGAGATCAACTATCGCGGGCGCAACGTGAACACCAAGACCGAAAACACCTACGAGCTGCGCCGTTCCATTGGCATGGTGTTCCAGCAGCCCAACCCGTTCCGCAAGTCCATTCGCGACAACATCACGTTTGCGCCCAAGCGCCACGGCATCACCGACCGTGACGAGCTCGACCGCATGGTCGAGGAAAGCTTACGCGGCGCGGCGCTGTGGGACGAGGTCAAAGACAAGCTCGATAAGAGCGCCTATGCGCTTTCGGGCGGTCAGCAGCAGCGTCTGTGCATCGCGCGCACGCTGGCGCTCAACCCCGACGTGATTCTGTTCGACGAGCCCTGCTCGGCGCTCGACCCCATCTCGACGCTGGCGATCGAGGACCTCATGTCATCGATCGTGGCTGACCGCGCCATCGTTATCGTGACGCACAACATGGAGCAGGCGTCGCGCGTGTCCAACCGCACGGCGTTCTTCTACATGGGCGATATGGTCGAGTACGACGAGACCGACGAGATTTTCCAACGGCCCAAGGATAAGCGGCTGAATGATTACCTCATCGGCATGTTCTCCTAGTCCGGGACATGCTTGAGGCCCGCGGCGGCCACGGTTGCCGCGGGACTGATTGGAGAGGCGGGTCATCTCTTGTGGGAGATGGCCCGCCTTTTGCTCTGCGACCGAAACGACCACCACAAAGGGGACAGGCGCCTTCGTGGTGGTTTGGGGTGGGGCTCGCTGCTATCATGGACAACGTTGAATTTCTAAGAAGGAGCAGGGCATATGGCGATTCTTTTGGGATGCGATTCCGTCAGCCTAGAGTTTCCCACCAAGCATATTTTCGATAGCGTGACGCTCGGCGTGGGCGAGGGCGACCGCATTGGTATTGTCGGCAAAAACGGCGACGGCAAGTCGACGCTGCTGAGCGTGCTCGCCGGCACGCTGGAGCCCGACGACGGCCGCGTGACGCACCGTCGCGGCACCACGATTGGTCTGCTCGGCCAAAAGGACCAGCTTGTCGACACCGATACCGTGCATCATGCCGTTGTGGGCGACGCGCCTGAGTACGAGTGGGCGTCGAGCCCCCGCACGCGCCAGATTCTCGCCGGTCTTATTAGCGATGTGCCCTGGGAGGGCACGGTTGGCGAGCTTTCGGGCGGCCAGCGCCGTCGCGTGGACCTCGCGCGCCTGCTGATTGGTGACTACGACGTGCTCATGCTCGACGAGCCCACCAACCACCTGGACATGCGCACCATCAACTGGCTCGCGCGTCACCTTAAGGCCCGCTGGCAGCGCGGTCAGGGCGCCATGCTCGTGGTCACGCACGACCGCTGGTTCTTGGACGAGGTCTGCACCAGCATGTGGGAGGTCCACGATGGCCAGGTCGATCCCTTCGAGGGCGGCTATTCGGCCTACATCCTGCAGCGCGTAGAGCGCGACCGCATGGCCGCGGTTACCGAGGAGCGCCGTCGCAACATGGCGCGCAAGGAGCTCGCGTGGCTGAGCCGCGGTGCCCAGGCTCGTTCCACCAAGCCCAAGTTTCGCGTGGATGCCGCTCGTGAGCTGATCGCCGACGTGCCGCCCGTGCGTGACGAGCTGGAGCTCAAGCGCTTGGCCGTGAGCCGCTTGGGCAAGCAGGTTATCGATGTGGTCGACGTGGATGCCGGCTATGCCGATACCGACGGCGCGCCCAAGCAGGTGCTCACCGATGTGACCTGGCTCATTGGTGCGGGCGACCGCTATGGCCTTTTGGGTGAGAATGGCGCTGGCAAGTCGACGCTGCTTGATGTGATCCAGGGTAAAATTGCGCCCACGCGCGGCCGCGTGAAGATTGGCCAGACGGTACGCTTTGGCGTGCTGTCGCAGCAGCTCGAGGAGCTCGAGCCCTACATGGGCGACACGATCCGCGAGGTGCTCAGCAACTATAAGAAGTACTACGTCATCGACGGCAAGGAGACTTCGCCCGAGAAGCTCTGCGAGCGCCTGGGATTTACGACGCAGCAGCTCTGGAGCCGCATCGGCGATCTTTCGGGCGGCCAGCGCCGTCGCCTGTCGCTGCTGCTGACGATCCTGGACGAGCCCAACGTGCTCATCCTGGACGAGCCCGGCAACGACCTGGATACCGACATGCTCGCGATTGTCGAGGACCTGCTCGACGGCTGGCCCGGCACGTTGATCCTGGTGACACACGACCGCTTCTTGATGGAGCGCGTGACCGACCAGCAGTGGGCGCTGATCGACGGTCACCTGACGCATATGCCCGGCGGCGTCGACCAGTACCTGCGCCTGTGCAACGCCACCGCCGAAGACGAGCCCGTGGGTGCGCCGAGTGCCAAGACCGGCACGTTTGACACCGGTGCCGCGGCGGCTGCGGCCGAAAAGCCCAAGTCGAGCGGCCAGCCCAATGGCCTTTCCAACGCCGAACGCCAGAAGCTCCGCCGCGAGGTGAGCTCGCTCGAGCGCAAAATGGAGACGCAGCGCGCACGCGTGGAGGAGGCCGAGGCCGCGATGACCCAGGTCGACCCCACCAATTACACGGCGCTGGGCGAGCAGCAGGCAAAGATCGACGAGGCCCACGCTGCCATGGACGAGTTGGAGATGGCGTGGCTCGAGGCGAGCGAGAAGCTCGAGGGCGAGGAGTAGGCGAGGATGATTAAGGCTGCGTTTTTCGATATCGACGGCACGTTGCTGAGCTTTAAGACCCATCGGATTCCGGCGTCGGCGCAGCGGGTGCTCGATAGCTTTCACGAACAGGGGATTGCGTGCGTAATCGCCACGGGTCGCCCGACCTACCAGATGCCGGATTGGCTGTTCGACTTGGGTTGGGATGCGTACATTACGCTTTCGGGCCAGCACTGTTTTGATGCCAAGGGCGTCTACCGCAGCTGCCCGATCGATCCGGACGACGTTGCGGTGATTGTGGACCAGGTGGCGCAGGGGCGCTACGACTCGCTGTGCATGCAGGGCGAGAACTCGTTTGTGAACCGCCTGTCCGAGCGCGTGGTGACGGCTGGCAGCAACGCGGGAATCGTCTACCACGAGGAGCCGTTTGAGCACGCCTTTGACGCACCGGTCTACCAGTTCTGCGCCTTTGTGGACCCGGCCGACGAACATATCGTGACCGACGCCGTGTCGCATTCGCTCACCACGCGCTGGTGCGACCTGTTCTGCGACATTATTCCCGCTAACGGCGGCAAGGACCTGGGCGTGGCGGCGACGCTCGAGCGGCTTGGTATCGACGCGAGCGAGGCGATTGCCTTTGGCGACGGCGAGAACGACCTGTCGATGTTCTCGGCCGTGGGCACAAGTGTGGCCATGGGCAACGCGCAGGACACGGTGAAAGCTGCAGCGACCTATGTGACGACCGCCGTGGACGACGACGGCATCTGCAACGCCGCGAAGCACTTTGGACTGTTATAACTGCGGCTCGGCACTTAGGGATGCTCCTTTTCTGCCGGCAGCTGGGGGACACTCCTTGCGGGGCGTCCCCATTTTGTTTTCGTCCCGCACGTTTTGTGAAACACGGCTAACTTTTAGACAAAGTAGTAAGACATGGGCAACTTTTGCGGTAAAGTTAGCCGTGGAAAGTATCCAAAGGCTAACTAGCAATCATCGCGAAAGGTGGCCCATGGCCCTACGTGAATCCGGAGAAGACTATCTCGAATCGATCTACGTTCTGTCGGAACGTCAGGGCATCGTGCGCTCGATCGACGTCGCGGAGTACCTCGGCGTAACCAAGGCGAGCGTTTCCAAGGCCATGGCGACGCTGGAAAGCAACGGCTATGTCGAAATGGGCAAGCGCGACGTTCATCTGACGGAGTGTGGTCTGGAGGTCGCTCGCCAAATGTGGGAGCGTCACTGCTTTTTCGTGGGGCTGCTGGAGGATGCGGGTGTTTCGGCTGAGGTCGCGTCGCAAGAGGGCTGCCACATGGAGCACTGCCTGAGCGAGGAGAGCTTTGAGAAGCTGAGGGCGATGCTGGGACGGGAAGATGTGGCGGGCCCAACAACGGAAGCCTAACTGACTTACAGTGGCGCGGAGTTCGCGCAAAGCGCGAACCAGCGACCGGGACCAGTAGTCCCGCCAACCAAGTCCAACTCAGACAAGGAACCCCACCAGCAAGCGATGCCCAAGAACCGCCAGCTGTGTCAACGCAGGTCGGGGCCGGGCTTGGTTTTGAAAACACTCCGCAGTGCGAGGCCCGTCTTTCCGTTGCTCCGCAGGAGCAGGAAAGACGGGCCTCATGCGCGAGGACGTTTTCAAAACCAAGCCCGGCCCCGACCGGACAGACCACAAACGCTACAGGTTCTTGACACCCATCGCGCGCATGGCGTTCAGGATGGCGATGATCGCCACGCCTACGTCGCCGAACACGGCAAGCCACATGTTGGCGATGCCCAGTGCCGCAAGCGCCAGAATCAGCAACTTAATGCCCAGCGCAAAGATGATGTTCTGCCAAACAATCGACATGGTCTTGCGCGCCACGCGGATCGCGCGGGAGATGTTGGACGGTTTGTCGTCCATGAGCACCACGTCGGCGGCCTCAATCGCGGCGTCGGAACCCATAGCGCCCATGGCAATGCCAACGTCTGCGCGGGTGAGCACGGGCGCATCGTTGATGCCGTCGCCGACAAAGGCGAGCTTGCCCTTGCCCGATTCGGCTGCCAGCAGCGCTTCAACACGCTCGACCTTGTCGCCCGGCAGCAGCTGCGCGTGGAACTCGTCGAGCCCCAGCCGCTTGGCCACCGCAGCAGCCACTTCCTCGCGGTCGCCCGTGAGCATGACGGTGCGCTTGACGCCGGCGGCGTGCAGGTCGCGGATCGTCTGCTCTGCATCGGCCTTTATGGTGTCGGCAATTACAATGTGGCCGGCATAGATGCCATCGACTAGCACGTGGAGGATGGTGCCGACGACCTCGCAATCGGGCGCTTCGACTCCGGCCGCGGCGAGCATCTTTGCGTTGCCAACGACGACGTGCTTGCCGTCGATGGTTGCCGTCACGCCGTGGCCCGCGTCGTTGGCGGAGTTGCTAACGCGCTTGGGGTCGACCTCGCCCTGGTAGGCGACACGTACGGACTGCGCGATGGGGTGATCGGAGAACGACTCAGCAAGGGCTGCGACTTCGAGCAACGACTGCTCGGTATAGCCGGCCTCGGGGTGTACCGCGACCACCGAGAACGTGCCGTTGGTGAGGGTGCCCGTCTTGTCAAAGACGACGGTGTCCACGTCGGCGAGCGTCTCGAGGTAGTTAGAACCCTTGATGAGAACGCCCAGCTTGGACGCGCCGCCGATGCCGCCAAAGAAGCTCAGCGGCACGCTGATCACGAGCGCGCACGGGCAGCTGACGACCAGGAAGGTCAGGCCGCGCAGGATCCAGTCGGACCAGGCGCCGGTGACCAAGCCGCCGCCGAGCGCGAGCACCGCGGCAGCGCCGGTGACGGCGGGCGTGTAGATGCGGGCAAAGCGCGTGATGAAGTTCTCGGTGCGCGCCTTCTTTTCGCTGGCGTTTTCTACGAGCTCCAGGACGCGCGCGACGGTGGATTCGCCAAATGGCTTGGTGGTGCGCACGTGGATGAGCCCCGTCATGTTGATGCAGCCGCTGATGATATCGTCGCCGGACTTGGCGGGGCGGGGAGCTGACTCGCCCGTGAGTGCGGCGGTGTCGAGCTGGGTTTCGCCCTCGACGATGACGCCGTCGATAGGCACGCGCTCGCCGGGCTTGACCACGATCACGGTGCCGACCGCGATGTCATCGGGGAAGACCTGTTCGAGTGAGCCGTCGGCTTGCTCGACGTTAGCGTAGTCGGGCGCGATGTCCATCATGGCGCTGATCGACTTGCGGCTCTTGCCCACGGCGTATGCCTGGAACAGCTCGCCGACCTGGTAGAACAGCATGACGGCGGCGCCTTCGGCCATGTGCGGGTCTGTGTCGGGGAAGAGCACCATGGCAAACGCGCCGATGGTCGCGACTGCCATAAGGAAGCTCTCATCGAAGGCCTTGCCGCGGCGGATGTTATTGAATGCCTTTTGCAGCACGTCGTAGCCGGCAATCAAAAACGGTATGAGGAACAGCATAAAGCTGGCGTAGATGTCGCCCGGGGTACCGAATGCGGCGGTGAGGGTGCCGAGCTCATCGAGGGCGTACACCACGGCAAAAATGCCCAGCGCTACCAGGATGCGGTTGCGCTTATGCTCGAGCGACTCTTTTTTCCTACGCTTCTTCTTTTTCTTCTTGGGGTCGGCGGTGGCCATGACTCGTATCCTCCCATTTGAATGTATGAACACTCGCTCATACAATTTCGCGAGCAAAGGCCGCGGCAAGCGCGGCCTTGCGGGTTGGCGTAAACCTGAGCTAGAGAATGATCTCGCAGTCCGGCTCGGCGTCGGCGGTGAACTCCACAACGCGGTCGAGGACCTCGTCGAACTCGGCTTCATCGGCCTCGAGCGTTAGCTTCTGGGTCATAAAGTTGACCGAAACGGACTTGACGCCCTCGAGCTTGGCCAGCTCGTCCTGAAGCTTACGCGCGCAGTTGGCGCAGTCGATCTCGTCGAGCTTGAACTGCTTTTTCATGGTGGATTCCTTTCCCCGTATTTGCGGCTTGGGTGCAGGCCGCGCTGGTACCGTGGTTGGTCGCTATTCGCAGATGTGGCTCATGCCCTGGTTGAGCATGGTGTAGACGTGGTCGTCGGCGAGCGAGTATAGGATATTGCGCCCGTCGCGCCGGAATTTAACCAGGTGCGACTGCTTGAGTGTGCGCAGCTGGTGCGACACCGCGGACTGCGAGGTTTCGGTCGCTTCGGCGATGTCTGCCACGCAGAGCTCGCGGCCCATGAGGGCGTAAAGGATCTTGATGCGCGTGGTGTCGCTGAAGACCTTGAACAGGTCGGCGAGGTCGTAGAGAAGCTCCTCGTCGGGAAGGTCCTCGGGCGAGCAGGTGGTGGGGATCGCGGGTTCGGTGGCCTCGATGTCGGGTTTCGTTTCATCAACGCGGATGCTCATTGCAATATCCTTTCATATGAACATGCGCTCATATAACTTGCTTTCGATTATATGAGTGTATGTTCATATGTCAATACAATTTGCGTTAATTTCGATGACTGCTTGCCGCCTCTGCGATTTTCTGTGGGTTGGGAGACATCGACGCAATGCTCGCCAACATATTTCGAGATGTTCGGCTAGCATGCTAAGAAAGCCACCTTGAGAAGCATTAGAACTGTTCATATTTGTACTTTATCGTGTCAAATACCGCGAGAATCAGTTCTTCCTCTACGGGAGTTCCTGCAGAATCAGTTTTATCTAAAGTTATATTGAGCATTGCTGCAGCCAATCTGGCACATCGGTGGCCGAATAAGTCGAAAAATGTAGGTGGACATCCGCAGAGATCGCCTTTAGAAGAGCGAATTCTCAATTAGATCAATAATCGTGTCGTCTTCCGTGCGGTTTTCATCGATTTTTGCGAACATGTCGCATTCCCAAGCCCCATTGATTTCCTCAGCAAGGGCCCCGACGTGTTGCATGTCGTCGGGTTCGGGCACATCGTTGATGCTCGGGTCATCAGCTTGCGGATATTGGCTTGCAATTTCGCGCTTGGCGGCCTCTTCTTCTTTGAGTGACTCCAGGACGCGGCGACCGTATTCGAAGTAGCGCCGCAAGACAAATTGACGAAGAGTTTCTTGCAGGATGGCGAAGTTATCCGGGAGTCGACCGGGCCATATCTTCTCGCGAATGCGAATCGCTTCCATGACCCGTTTAAAAGCGGACTGCTTGAAAAACGAATGACGATTAACTGTGATAACGGCATATCCCATGTTTCGCAGCGTGTTTCGGCGCTCCTCGTCAATTGATTGCTGCTCGGGTTCGTCGTGGTAAAAGCCGTTGTATTCGATATCGGTCATCGAATTTTCGAGCAGCGCGTCGAGGTAGAAAACCGTCCGTCGCGTTAGGGCGGCGTATCTTTTGGGGACTGGGATCGGATAATCCGTTTTGATAGCGCGTATGGCTAAGCCACCCATTGACTTGGGCATTGTCAGCATCATGACAAACGCCGTTTCGAGTGGGGAGCGACAGCCTTCGTGTACATAAGAAAGTGCCTTAAGTGCTTTATTAGATCCACGATACCCCGGTGCCTCTGAAAAGAAGGCTCTGAGCTCTTCAACGCTGGTTAGGGCTGGGCGCTCGCGATATTGAGTTTCGTCGGACGTTCCAAGCGCGTAGGAGCCGCAGATTTCAAAGTAATACTCAACGAGCTCCGAAAGGTTGAGGTCGGCTGTTGCTTCTAACGCGCACAGCTTGATGTCGACGATGTAGACGTTCGGCTCGAGTTCTAGGTAGCTTTCTGCATCAAACGTATAGCGCGTGCAGTGGCAGATGCAGCCCTTGCGGTGCCTTTTGGCATTATTGGAAAACGTCAGCACATGGATACGTTCAGAATCGACATTCTTTCTGTTGAGCCATGCTCGTGCCGCTTCCAGGTCGGACGTGGTCGGCGCAGACACCCTGATCTTTTCCATAGGTATGGGACCGGTCGCGTAGCTTGCGAGCGAGTTGGCTGTTTGGTATACAGCGCGTGCCGTGGTATGTGACAGAATGATTCCCATACGCGCATGATGGCATAGCGGACGCCGCATACGCCCGAAACTTCGGGCAACGGTATTGGGGCGCGGCTTATCTTCTGCGAACGGTGGGTTTTTGAGCTGTCGTATTGAGGGAGCAGCTTTGGCTGGGGAGGTTTCTGCCGGCTGCCCCTTTTTGATGAACTTTAGTTGCGGATTCGTAGCTTCTAAGCGTTTTTGCCGACCGCTCAGATGCCTCACCAACATAATTTGAGTTATTCGGCCTTATCCTATACAAATGGTGCGATCGCAACGTCCTATTCGAATTGATTCAGGTAGATTTATGGGGCTTGGTTGCGAAATTAAGGCGATTTTAGCTTCGATTGCGGTTCAAGGGGCCTTGACTAGTGGTTCAGCTGGCCGAACAACTCGAAAAATGTAGGTGGGCCAACCTGCCGACTATGTGAAGCACGCGTATTTGCTCGTTTTGATGAAAACTAGGGTGCAGCCATAAGGCTGCGCCCTAGTTTACTGCGTGTCGGTGTGCCCAGACGGATTGCGCTGTGCCTGGCAGGCGCTCCCGCAGATGGATCGGTTATTTCGCGAATAGGTTCTTGAGGTTGAACTCGGCCTGAACCGTGCGGAGCATGAGGTCGGTGTCGTCGAGGCCCAGATGCTGCTCGTTGGCGTCGGCGGCGAGGGTTCCACGGCGGCGCGCCCAGTTCTCGAGCGCGGCGGGCGCGGATTCGCGGGGGAGCGAGCGGACGTCGGCATCCAGGCTGCGGCAGATCTGGCGCGAGTCGATGACGATGATCTTGCCGGCGCGGCGTGCCTCGGCGTAACCGTCCAGGTGGATCTTGAACCAACTGTCCTCAAAGGCGGCGTTGTGCGCCATGTACGGGTACTTCTTCATAAGCTTGAGCAGCTGCTTCTGCAGTTCCTTGTTCTCGCGGAACGGCTTTTTGCCGTCGATGTCGTCCCAGGTGATGTGGTGGATATTCGACAACGGCACATCCTCGCCGCGGTAGATATCGGGCAGGCCGCAGTAGTGTGCCTCGGCGTCGTGCGGGACGGCGTCGCTGGTGAGCTCCATGATTTCCCAACCCACATTGATGATATAACCGCGCTCGGGTGCACGGCCGGTGGTCTCGATGTCGATACCGAGCACGGTGCCCTGGATGGGCTTGCGGGCGTAGGCCACGCCGAGCGCGTCGCGGTCGCCGCGGATTTCGCGCATAACGGACGCGGCGGTGCGCTTTTGCATCTTGCCGATGGCGGCACAGGTGTCGGCGTCGGACAGGCCGCGCGAAAGCGTCGCGGGCGTTACGTTGCGTAGACGCGCCTCGCCGATCTGGTCGCACAGGTCGCGGTTGCGGTCGGCCAGGTCACGCACGGTTGCAAAGTCGAAGCCGGGGTCGCCCTCGGCGGTAAAGTACTCGGTCTCGAGCACCTTAAGGGCCTCCTCGCCCTTCTGGCGCTCGGACTCCATGGCGCCGTGATCGCCATAGATAAACATGGGAATAAACGGCTGGCGCTCGTATTCGAGTGCTTGTGAAACGTTCATATAACTGCTCCTTGGACGGGCCGCGTCGCGCGGCTCGGTGGCATTGAGTTATGGCGAGATGATAGTTTACCATGGGCAACTATTGGCACCACGCCTAGGTCAACTACAATACCCTAGTTGACCGCTAGGACTTTTACAATGCTGCCGAAAGACACGAAAGGTTCCATCCTTCATGGATTTGCTGATTGATATTATGTTCGACGCCGGCAAGGACACGCTGTCGCTGGTGCCGTTTTTGTTGGTGACGTATCTGGCCCTCGAGACCTTGGAGCACGTCGCGGGCGACCGCGTTAACGGGGCCATCAAGCGCGCCGGCGCCGCGGGTCCCGTGGTTGGCTCGGTGCTGGGCATGGTGCCGCAGTGCGGCTTTTCGGCAATGGCGGCAACGCTGTACGCCGGTCGTGTCGTGACCTTGGGCACGTTGGTGGCGGTGTTCCTTTCGACCTCCGATGAGATGCTGCCGCTGTTGCTCGCCGAGCAAGTTCCCGTGCAGACCATGGCGATGTTGCTCGCCTCGAAGGCGCTGATCGCGCTGGTCACGGGCTTTATCGTGGATGCGGCTATCCGCGGCCTTCGTCGTAATGCCCGCGCGCATGCGGCGATTCGCCGTACCGTGCTGGGGACCGCTGCCAATCCGGCTCATGTGAACTGCGCGCACGACGACCATACCGGGGGCGACATCATTGATGAAGTGGCCGAGGCGGGCGTGAGCGCCGACCACATCCACGAGTTGTGCGAGCGCGACCATTGCGGTTGCGATGATGATGAAGATGAACACGAGCGCGACCACGGACACAGCCATGACCACGGTCACGCAGGCGAGCATGAGCACCACCACGGCCATGGGCACGACCACGGTCACTCCCACGAAGGTGCGCCCGTCCTGTCGATTATCCGCAGCGCGATCTCGCACACCGTGCAGGTTTCGGTTTTTATTTTCCTGGTGACGCTGATTCTAGTTGCCGTGCTCGAGACCTTCGGAGAGTCCGCGATCGAGCAGTTCCTGCGTGGCAACGAGACGCTCGCCGTCTTGGGCTCGGCACTCGTCGGCCTGATCCCCAACTGCTCGGCCAGCGTGGTCATTACGCAGCTGTACCTGGAGGGCGCGCTACAGCTGGCGCCGATGCTCGCCGGCACGCTCATTTCCGCCGGCGTGGGCTATCTTGTCCTGTTCCGCACCAACCGCAGCGCTCGTGAAAACGCCGTGTTCCTGGTCATGATGTACGTCATCGGCGCCGGCTGGGGCCTTATCCTATCCGCCTTCGGCCTCTAAGTAGGCCTAAAAAATGGGCTTCAAATAGCCATGCTCGGCGCCTGCGCAATGCGGCGACGCATGGCATTTTGAAGCCCGTTTTTTGTTGAGCCATGGATTCCGAGCGCTCACACCGCTCAAAACAAAAAGGTAGATTTCCGGGCATGTCCCGAAAATCTACCTTGGTTAGCGCAGCAGCTCGGTGAGGTTGCGCTTAAAGCGGGCCCGGTCTTCGCTGGTAAATGCCGCCGGACCGCGAGTGCGACCGCCGGCGCGGCGCACCTTCTTTTCCTCGTGGCGAATAAACAGTTGCATGTCGATGGTCGCCTTATCGTAGACGCGCCCGCGCACGCCGATGGCGGCGGCATCGCGCCCGAGCACCATGCTCGCCAAGCCAATGTCCTGCGTCACGACTACGTCGCCCGCCTGCAGGCGTTCGACAATGGCAAAGTCGGCGCTGTCGGCGCCCACGCTCACATCGAGCGTCGTGACCCAAAATCCGCGTCGCGCATGCTCGACGTCGCGCGGATCGTCGCGGCGAATGTGGCGTTCCAGGTTCTGTGTGCTGTTGCCGGCGATAACGACGGCGACGCCCGCCCGCCGCGCGCAGTCAATCGACTCGCGCGTGACCGGGCAGGCGTCTGCATCAATAAAGAGCGTTCGCGGCATCTAGTGCACCAGTTTGCCAAATTGAATAGCGCGAACAATCAGCGTTACGCCAAACACCAGCAGTGCGGCGCCGCTAAAGATGACGAGCATCTTGGCCGACCACAGCGGATAGATAAACACGAACATGCCGGCGATGATGGAGAGCGCGCCGCTCAGGATGGCGAGGGCACGGTTGGACGAAAGCTCGGACTCCAGAATGGACATGACACCTTCGACGATCCAGCCAAAGCCGGCCACGATAACCACCATCGTGGTGAGCGTCGCGGTCGAGAAGGCCTGGTTGCGCAGGATTATGACGCCGCCCAAGATAATGAGTAGGTTGGAGATGATGCTCGTCACGCGCCAGCCGGTGGGCAGCAGTGGCTCGAAAACAGCGGTAAACAGCCTGATCGCGGCCGTGATCACAAAGTAGAAGCCCAAGACGGTCGTTAGGAAGACGAGGGACTTGGCGGGCGCAAACAGCAGTGCGATGCCGGCGACGAGCGCCAAGACGCCCGTGATGGCGTAAATCCAGCGTACGGCCTTGACGGCTTTGCCCGCCATGCTTTTCTCGTCAAATCCAAACTGGCTCGATTTTTGGTCATCGTTCTTAAAGATGCCCATAATGTCTCCTTTCCGTGCGGCGTAAGCCTTGATCATTACAACCAGTATCGCCTAAAGGCGCTGGCGTATGGGTCGGGGAGGGCGAAACGTAACCCAAAGGCCCCGAATTGTTTCCGTTGTTCCCCACGTCGCGATTTTCTATTCAACAGGTGTAGAACATTGCAGCCCTGTTCGTTATTGCCTACGTTTTAGGTTAGATTTTCCTAAGAACAATTGCCCGAAATTGGGGGTCCCTATGAACGAAGCAGTTCCCGCAGCGCCGGTAAGCGCTGAGTCGATGGCAAAGCAGGGTTGCGAAAAGCTCGGCTTGGACGCGTTTGATGCGTTGGTTCGCTGCGCCCGCACGTGCCGTCGCTTTGACGAGTCCATGCGCGTGCCGCGTGAGCTTTTGCTTGAGCTGGCGGAGCTGGCGCACCTGACTCCCTGTGGTGCCAATGCTCAGCGTCTGCGTTTTCATGTGGTAAGCGGTGCAGAGGACTGCGCGCGTGTATTTGACGAGCTTGCATGGGCCGGTGCGCTCAAGGATTGGCCGGGTCCCGATGAGGGCGAGCGCCCGACCGGCTACATCGCGATTCTTGCTGAGCGCGCCGTTCCGGGCAAGCCAGCCGCTCCCATTACCGAGGTCGACACGGGCATTGCCGCGCAGACGATGATGCTCGCCGCCCGCAGCGCCACGCCCGAGGTGGCAGCCTGCATGTTCAAGGCCTTTACGCCCCACGCGATCGATGCCATGGGGCTCGATAACGACAAGTATGAGCTCAAGCTGATCATGGCGTTTGGCGTTCCGGCCGAGACACAGGTGATCGATGCGATCGATTCCAACCCCGACGGCTCCATCAATTATTGGCGCGACGAGGCGCAGGTGCACCACGTACCCAAGCGCTCGCTTGTCGACGTACTGGTGTAGTTGAGCGTCACCGCGGTGTGATCCGGCGGTAAACCACCACAAAGGTACCTGTCCCCTTTGCGGTGGTGCGAGGGGAGGACGTGTGGCAGATTTGTATTTGGTGCGGCATGGGCAGACTGAGCTCAATGTGCAGAACATTTTGCAGGGTGGGCACGATTCGCCGCTTACGGCGCGCGGGCGCGAGCAGGCGCTGGCGACGCGCGCGGCGTTTGAGGCGCGTGGCGTGACCTTTGACCGTGTGTATTCCTCCCCGTTGGGCCGGGCGCGGCGTACGGCTGAGCTAATTGCTGGTGAGGGCCGCTCGATAGAGCTGGTCGATGACCTGCGCGAGTGGCATTTGGGCTCGCTGGAGGGTACATCAAATCGCGAGATGCCGCCGCAGCCCTGGGGTGATTATCCGGTGGCCTTTGGTGGCGAGTCTGAAGGCGAGCTCCAGTCGCGCATGGTCGCGGCGCTGTCCCACATCATGGCCAGGCCGCAGCACGACTGTGTGCTGGCAGTCTCCCACGGCTCTTCCT
The DNA here is from genome assembly GCF_018785265.1 of Collinsella aerofaciens. Classification (GTDB taxonomy): domain Bacteria; phylum Actinomycetota; class Coriobacteriia; order Coriobacteriales; family Coriobacteriaceae; genus Collinsella; species Collinsella aerofaciens_AI. Next base: position 313,776 of record NZ_WQPK01000045.1, read on the forward strand.
GCCAGGAGTTTCTTGAGTATGTGACTGGCAGGGGAGAGCTACCCGACAACGGTGCCGTGCTTCATTTTGGCTATTGCGACGGTGCGTTTTCGCTCCTTGATTGGTAACGAACGAAAGGACCCCTATGAATAAAGACCTGTATCTGGTTCGTCATGGGCAGACAATATTCAACCTTAAGCGCATTATTCAGGGTTGGAGTGACTCGCCGCTCACGCAGCTGGGATGCGACCAGGCGGCGCGTGCCGGCATGTTCTTGCGTGCGCGCGGCATTGAACCCGATCATGCCTACACCTCCACACTTCATCGCACCGAGCAGACTATCGCCAACCTGTGGCCGGGCTTGGCGTACGAGCGCCTGGACGGTCTGCGTGAGTGGTTCTTTGGCGACTTTGAGGCCGAGCGCGTGATGCTTATGCCCGAGCGCCCGTGGCGAGATTTCTATCGTCAGTTTGGCGGCGAGGGCCAGATGCAGGTGCGCGAGCGCATGGCGGCGACGATAACCGATCTTATGCGACGTCCGGACCACGAGTGCGTGCTCGCGGTGAGCCACGGTTCGGCTATCAAGGAGTTTTTGGACCACGTGCGGGGCGCGGCGGCCGACGAGCGCGAACGCGTGCCGGGCAACTGCTCAGTGCTGCATTTTGCGTTTGACGATGCGGCCGATACGTTTGAACTGGTCGAAGTCTTTACGCAGGAAGACTACGCGCGCGAGCTGGGGCTTGAACCGCTCGTGGCTACTGCGGGTCCGCAGCGCGGATAACGCGAGCGCGGCGGCACGGGTCGTCGGCATAACTTCTCGACGCAAAAGGGGCGGAGATGCATGTACCTGCTGCATCTCCGCCCCCTGTTTGTTGGGCTGCCGATTTTTATGCTGGACGGTCTGGTCTTGCTAGAACCGCGCGACCTGGTGCGTGAGCAGACCCGTCGGAACCTGCGCCGCGCCGCCGCTGACCTGCGCGGCGGGGAAGAGCGCAGCTACGGCAAAGTTGAACGGCTCTTTGCCCGTGTAGGTGCCGGCGGCACGTGCATCGTCGGTCAGGAGCTGTGATGCCTCGACTAGTGCGACAGCGTAGGCAGGGTCGTCGGCCAGTGCCGGCTCCGGCGCCTGGTCGAGCATGGCGCGGATGGCCCCGACGGCGTCCTCGCGCTTGACCTCCCACACGCGGTGCGTAATGCCGGCGGGGTCGGTGACGGCATAGAGTGAAGCGCCCTCTTTTGCGGCGCCGAGGATGATATCCATGACGGGAGAGGCTTCGTAGACAAGCGTTACGGGACGGGGCTGTACCTTGAGGTCGGCGATTGCGCGCGCAGCGGCGGTCGTATCGGCGGCAACCGCGTCGCCGCCCGCCAGCGCACCAACCGGGCAGATCGCCACGACACCCGTCACACGTCCCGGCTCGCCCGAGCATTCGTACACGTAATACGCCGCACCCGGGTCCTTGAGCATCAGACCATCGGCAATGGCTCCGCGCAGAGCATCGTTGCCGCTCAGGATGCTGCCCATTGCAGGCAGCGCCTCGAGCACGCGGTCCTGAGCCGGGCGGATGCAGGGAAACGGAAGTGCTTTCATGGGCGGTCCTAACGCACGAGTCGGTTTGTTCGCGGCTTATTATGCCCCAACTTGGCCGCTCGCGTCCCAGAGCACGTTATCGGCGAGCGCGATTAGCACCTGCTGACAACGAACGATATCGGCGTGGGGCACATATTCGTTGGGCTTGTGCGCGAGCGCGAGCGACCCGGGACCGTAGCTCATGCAATTGCGGTTACCTGTCTTGCCGGCAATGACGGCGGTGTCGGTGTAGCCGGTAAAGAAGCCGACGGTCGTGTCCGCGTCCGTCACGTCATCGGCGGCACGCTTGAGCGCTGCTAGAAGGGGAGAGTTCGGGTCGCGCTCGATGGCGGGGCGGTCGCCCGTCACGGTGTAGCTGCCATGGCAACCGGGAACGGCGGCTTCGGCGACGGCGATGGCCTGCTCTACCATGCGCGTCGCGGCGGCCGTATCGGTCGGAGGCGTCAGACGCATGTCGACCCAGACTTTGGCGCGGTCGGGTACGACGTAGGGGCGATATCCGCCCTCGATTTGGCCAAACGTGATGGTCGAAGGCCCCAGCTCATCGTGCGCGGGCAGCGCCATAAACGCGCGACGGAGCGAACACACGACCTCGGCCATGGCGGCGACGGCATCCGCGCCCTTCCAGGGCTGGCTCGCATGCGCCGTCACGCCAGTCATTTCAATCTCGAACCACGTACGCCCCTTGTGCGCCACCTGGATCTGTCCGTCGGTGGGCTCGGTGTCCAGCACCCATTCACGCGAGCCGACCCAGCCAGCATCGATCGTGGCCTCTGAGCCGCGCATAAAGTCCTCCTCGTCGACCGAGCAAATGAGTGAGAAGCCACGGCGGGGCAGCTTGCCTTCTGCCGCCACGCGCTCGAGCGTATGGACCAGTGCGGCAATGGCGCAGGCCAGGCCACCCTTCATATCGCAGGCACCGCGGCCATAGAGTTTATCGTTGCGCACGATCGCTCCGAGCGGCGGAATGTCCGCGTCCCAGCCATCGCCCAGTGTAACGGTATCCATATGGCAGATATAGACGAGCCGTGGCTCGTCGCTCAGTCCCGGCACGGTGACCATAAGGTTGCGGCGCCCGGGCAGCACCTCGAGTTCCTCAACCTGCACGGCATCGAGTACCGGATGGCTCAGCTGCGCCAACCGTTCCTCAACCAACGCTTTGATATAGCGTTCAATCTCGCCCTCATACGCACCTGGGTCGGAACTGTCGATCCGCACGAGCCCTTGCGTAAGCCGCCAGGCAAAATCTGTATCAACCATAGGCACCTCACAGATAGTTAGGTCAACATACAGATTGTATGCCAAGAAGCGGCTCGGTGCATTTAATGGAGCGCTCACAAAAACGGGGGCGCCTCTCGTGCGAAAGGCACCCCCGCGGGCATTCAATGTCAGTGACGGGCAGGCCACATGGGGAGCTGCCCGTCAGGTCAGCCGGCGCTATTTGATCACGCGCACGCGATACATCGACGGAATCTGCTTGAGCGCCTCGATGGTGCTGCTGTCCAGGTGCTCGTCGGTGTCGAACATGGTGTAGGCGTTCTCGCCGGCGGACTCGTTGGTCATACGCTGCACGTTGGCGTTGTCTTTGGCCAGGATTGCCGTGATCTGGCCGATCATGTTGGGCACGTTGGCGTGCAGGCAGGCGATGCGGCTTGCGGCGCGCGCCTTGCCCATGCTGCAGGCAGGATAGTTGACGCTGTGCGCGATATTGCCGTTCTCCAGGTAATCCTTGAGCTCGCTGATGGCCATGTCGGCGCAGTTGGCCTCGGCTTCGCCGGTGCCGGCGCCCGAGTGCGTGGTGATAAACGTATTGGGCATCTTGACCGTCTTGGGCGTGGCGAAGTCGCAGCTAAACCAGCTGAGCTTGCCCTCGCGCAGGGCGGCGTCGACGGCGTCCTCGTCAATGATGGTTTCGCGTGCGTAGTTGATGAGCACGGCGTCGGGTGCCAGCAGGTTAATCTGCTCGGTGCTGATCATGCCGATGGTGTCGGCCTTGCTGGGCACGTGCACCGTGAGGTAATCGCAGCCGCGGCAGAGATCCTCGAGCGTGCCCACGCGCTGCACCTCGCGGCTCAGCACCCACGCGTGCTCGACGGAAATGAACGGATCGTAGCCGTAGACGTCCATGCCCAGGTCGACGCAGGCGTTAGCGACCTTGGAGCCCACGTTGCCCAGACCGATGACGCCGATGCGCTTACCCTTGAGCTCGCGGCCCACAAAGGCCTTCTTGGCCTTCTCGGCATCGACCTGGATCTCGGGGTCGTCGGCGTTGTCTCGCACCCAGTTCATCGACTGCACCACGCCGCGGCTCGAGAGCACTAGCATGCCCAGGACGAGCTCCTTGACGGCGTTGCTGTTGGCGCCGGGGGAGTTAAAGACGACGACGCCCTTCTTGGCGTACTCCTCAACGGGGATGTTGTTGACGCCTGCGCCGCAGCGGGCGATGGCGCGGATGCCCTCGGGCAGCTCGTAGCCGTGCAGGTCGGTGGAGCGCATCAGGATGGCGTCGGCCTCCTCGGCGGTGCCCACAAACTCGTAGCCCTCGCCAAACTCGACCTTGCCGTCTTTGGTAATGTCGTCGATGGTTTTAATTTTGCGCATGAAAAACTCCTTAGCAGGTTTGTCTAAAACAAGTGGTTTGAAGTGGCTGGTCGGCCCGCGCGTTGCGGGCTAGTTAGATCGCGGACTCAAACTATGCTGCGCTTCGAAGTCCTTCATGTACGAGGCCAGTGCCTGCGTGTCTTCCATGGTCACGGCGTTGTAGACGCTCGCGCGCATGCCGCCCACCAGGCGATGGCCCTTGACGTTTTGAATCTGGTGCTCGGCCGCGCCTGCGACAAAGGCCGCGTCGAGTTCGGCGTCGTCGGTGCGGAAGGTGACGTTGGCGATGGAGCGGCTGTCGGCCTGCGCGGTGCCATGGAACAGCTCGCTGTGCTCGAGCAGGTCGTAGAGCAGGTTGGCCTTGGCCCAGTTGCGTTCGGCCATGGCGGCAAGTCCGCCGGTCTCCTCGACCCACCGGAACACCTTGCCGCACACGTAGATGCCAAAGGTGTTGGGCGTGTTGAGCATGGAGCCCTTGGCGGCCTGGGTCTTAAGGTCCAGGTACTGCGGCGTCTGCGCAAAGGCGGGGCCATCTGTGATGAGGTCGTCGCGCACGATGACCACGGTCACGCCCGCGGCGCCGGCGTTTTTCTGTGCGCCAGCGTAAATGAGCCCGTAGCGCTCAACGTCGAGCGGCTGCGACAGAAAGCAGCTCGAGACATCGGCTACCAGCGGTACGTCGCCGCAATCGGGCAGCTCGTGGTACATGGTGCCAAAGATGGTGTTGTTCTGGCAGATGTAGACGTAGTCGAGCCCATCGCCCTCGGCCTCGGCGGCAATGCGCGCGTTGACATCGGCCATACTGGGAATGCGGTCGAAGTTGGTGTCCTCGGAGCTCGCGAGCAGCACGGCCTCGCCGTACTTGGCGGCCTCCTTGTACGCCTTGTTGGCAAAGTTGCCCGTCACGACGTAGCCGGCGCGGCCGCGGTGCATGAGGTTCATGGGGATACCCGCAAACTGCAGCGTGGCGCCGCCCTGCAAAAACAGGATACGGTAGTTGTCGGGAATGCTCAACAGGCGGCGCAGGGTTGCCTCGGCGTCGTCGATGATCTGCTGGTACATGCTAGATCGATGGCTCATCTCGAGCACGGACATGCCGCAACCGCGGTAGTCCATCATCTCGTCGGCAATCTCGGCGAGCACGCTTGCGGGCAGCGCGGCCGGGCCAGCTGAGAAGTTGTGCACACGTGCCATCTTCTAGTTCCCCCTCGTAGTCGTTTGAACGTTCGGGATACTTTAGCACAGTGGAGCGCCAGGCGCGACCGTATCACGGTAAAACTCGACTGCGCCGCTATGATTTACAGGATGGTTACATGGGGGAGGGGCTTGGCTCGGGGCTAGCATCCGATCCGCCTCGGCCTTCGCTTGTTTCCAGGGGCGCACACGACCGTTGGTGAGGTCGTCGTAACCATGAGCGATGGAGCGCTGAATGCGATCTTCGCGCTCCTGAATGGCGGTTAGTGCGCGCGTCTGCTCGTCATAGGCCTCGGCATCCATGACGACAAGCGATGCGGACCCGTTTTTGGTTAGGTAGACGGGCTCTTTGGTCTTGTGGTAGCTCTCTGCAATAGCGCCAGAGTTGCGCTGCAGATCAGAAATAGGCTTTACGACAGGCATATGAAACTCCTTACATAGAATCATATGTAGAACTCTATGTTGAGTGTAGCGGAGGGTGGCGTTGTGCGTATGCGTGCCTGCATTCGTAAGCGCGGTTGTCTGGCAAGTGTGATTTGGGGCGACCTCGTTAAAGTTTCTAAGCTGCGAAAATGACCGTTAACCGGATTAAATTTTGTTGCTCAACATTTGACACTCTGGGCGTGGTAACTTTTTTACCAACAGGTATGATTATTGTCATGTGCGCCGCGCCTGCCTGCCGGGTTGCGGCGCACTTGTGACAGCCTTTGACACCCTTGGAGCGTGTACTGTGGATGTAACCACAAAAAGCGTTCGGGGGGGGGTGCTCACCCGCGAGCAATTCCTCCCGCATGAGATGCGCATCGTTGCTGCCCTTCGTATGCAGGGCGCAAGCGACGAGCAGGTCATTGTACGCGTAAAGAGCGAGAACCTCTTTCAATATCCCACGGAGCGCATGGTCGCCAACCGCGCAACCGTGTGCCTTCGCCGCCTTGACGCCATGGTGCCCACGGACGCCGTATGCGCCGCGCGCGGCATCGACCCCAAAACCGCCGTCGAGGCTGCGTCATCCCTAACCAGGCTCATGGCATCCGGCACTCCCACGCAGGCGGACCAGGCCATCTTCTACAGCATGATCTGCCGCTACGATATCGTGCGCGAGCTCGTGCTCATCGAGGTAGGGGAGCGCCTACAAAACTTCGATTATGCCTTTACGGCGGTTGACCTCAACGCCTTTATGACACGCTTTACCACGGAGTATCCGGACGCGGCCCGCTGGACTGAGGCCACGGTCAAGCGCATTAAGGGCTCGCTCCGCCAGACGCTCCGCCATGCCGGCCTTATCAGCGAGGGCCAGGGCCCGGAGTCCGAGCGCCTGTCTGCGCTCTTCCTTGACCCCGATATTGAGCATGCCCTTCTGCGGCTTGGCGAACAGTCGCTTGTCGTTGCCCTTACAGGAAGGGCGGTAATCTAGCATGGCGCACATCAGCACCGCCGACGGTCCCGCGATAACTCCGGCGACCGACATCACCGCCAACATCGGTATCCGCTCCCGCGACCGCGTCGTGGCAGCCCATTCCCATGCCAAACGCGCCCGCCAGGAGTTCGAGCGGCGCTCTCAGCTCCTCCGCGCATGTCTGAGCAACGAGGATTTTCTCTCCAACAAAGGCATCGGCAACGAGATTGGATTTCATACCTTCTGCTACGACCCGGCGCTCGAGTTTGAGGCCCGCGCGTTATTTGACACCCTGGCGCATGACTCCGCGGCTGGCAAGCTCCCCTGTGCGCTCAAGGTCGTAAACCTCTATGACGTTGTGCTGGCGATTCTTGATGACCTCGATGTTCTTGAAGCCATGCAAGAGCAAGAAACTGATTTTGGCTCAAAGGCAGTGCTCGATGACGTGGTTGATTATTGCCAGCCTGATGTTGTCTCCGATGTGGTTTTGGACCTGACGCAACCACATGTACCGGGCGATGCGATTTTGCTCGTTGGGGTTGGCGAGGTTTACCCCTTTTTGAGAGTCCATAACCTGTTCGATTCAATGCAGTCTGACTTTTCTGATGTCCCCGTTATTGCGGCTTACCCCGGCACCTTTAACGGTTCATCTGTCACCTTGTTTAACAGGCTTGCAGCAGAGAATTACTATCGCGCAATCGATATCTCTTAAGTGCGACTTTCCGCCCGCTTTGTTGACTGCCGTTCTCCAGCTTTAAGGAGTTTACAATGGATAACACAACTGTTCGCAATCTCTTCGCGAAGGACATCAACCGTTCCATTAATGGTGTTGTTGTCGCTGACGATGAGAAAGACGAGTCAATTAGGCAAGAGCTTAGCGAGTATGTGGTGACGCGCGAGCTGCAAGGTCACTTCGCAACTTTATTTAAAGCCTACGGCGATTCTCTGTATAACCCTACCAACAAAATGGGCGTATGGGTCAGCGGTTTTTATGGGTCCGGTAAGTCACACTTTCTTAAAATCTTGAGCTATTTGCTTGGGAATCTCAATGTTGATGGGAAGCGCGCTATCTCTTTTTTTGATGGCAAGATTGCCGATCCGTTGGTGTTTGCTTCTATGGAGCACGCCTGTTCCGTTCCTACGCAAACCTTACTGTTCAATATCGACACCAAGGCGGGGTCGTGGAAGGGCGATAAGGCATCTGTTGCTGTTCTCTATGGATTCCAGCGCGTGTTTTATGAGGCGCGAGGGTTTTACGGCGTTAAGCCCAAGCTTGCTCAGCTTGAGGAGTACATCGATGAGATAGGTAAAACTCAAGAGTTTCGCGACGAATTTGAGCGTCTAACAAGAAATACATGGCTTGAAAATCGCAAGACCTATAGGTATAACAAGGCTTTTCGTAAGCTTCTTAAATCTGTTCTGGGCATGAGCGACGATGAAATTAGTGCATGGGTCTCTGCTCCTGATGACGAGCTTCTTCAGCCTGATGAATTTGCTCAAAAGGTTAAGGAGTACATTGACGCTCAGGCGGCTGCCAATGGTGGCGATTTTCGCTTGGTCTTCATGGTTGATGAGGTTGGCCAGTTTATTGCTAACGGCGGCAATTCGGATCGTCTGTTGAGTCTCCAGACGGTAGTCGAGGAACTTGGATCAGTTTGTGGTGGCCGTGTTTGGGTGATGGTTTCGAGTCAAGAAGACATCTACAATCTCGGTTTACCGGGCGGGCTGGATACGAGCATGTTCTCTAAGATCTTGGGTCGATTTGATACTCGCCTTTCGCTTTCCAGCTCCAGCGCTGACGAGGTCATTCAGCGCCGTATTTTGGAGAAGACCGCACCGGCGGCCGATGCGCTTGCCCAACTCTATAAGCAGGACTCCGCGGTCCTCAAAAACAACTTCACATTTGAAGGCTCGCGCGCCGATCTTGCGGGCTATGCCAACGCCAAGGAGTTTGTCGCCAGCTACCCGTTTGTAGGCTATCAGTTCAAGCTGCTGCCCGACGTCATGACCGAGGTGCGCAAGCACGGCGTCAAGGCCAAACACATGTCCACGGGCGAGCGCTCCATGCTGAGCGCTTTCCAGGAGAGTGCTCAGGCTATCCAGCATGAGCAGACCGGCGCTCTCGTGCCCTTCTGGCGCTTCTTCGACACAATCTCTAAAGACCTGGAGCACGGCATCATTCAGGTCGTCGTCTGCGCGGAGCGCGCAGCTGAAAACGCAGAAGGTCTTGAGAGCTACGATGTTCGGGTGCTTAAGCTCCTGTACTTGATCCGCTACATCGGCTACGTTAAGGCCTCGGTCGAGAACATCTCCATCTTCATGATTGATAGCCTTGACGTGGACAAGCGCGCCCTTAAGGACCGCGTCAAGGAATCCCTCGCCCGCTTGGAGCGCGAGAACTACGTTGCGCGCCAGGGTGATACCTACAGCTTCCTTACCGATGAGGAGCAGGAAATTGCACAGGAGATCGCGCAGACCCCGATCGACAACGCAAAGGTGATCGAGTCTATCAAGAAGCGCCTGTTCGAGAGCATCTACACTGCGCGCAAGCTCACCCGCGAGGCCAACGACTTCCCCTTTGACCGCTACGTGGATGGCTCGATTCATGGATCCAGCATGGGCGGTATGGAACTTTCCGTGGTGACCATGGCCAGTGACTTGGGCTGCGCCGACGATGCCGAGTTAGCATTGAAATCTGTGGATAAAGCCATCGTGGCCTTGAGCGACGAGGTGGATTATTGGACCCCACTCGTCAACGCCGCCAAGATTTGCATGTACGCCCAGACGCGCAACCTGCAGGAGTTACCGCCGAGCACCCGCCAGATTGTCGAGGCCAAAATGCGTGAGAAGGACTCTAACGAGAAAGAGGCTGACACCCTTTTGACCGAGGCGGTGCTTCATGCACGATGCGCCGTCAACGGGCGCATGGTTGAGGTCCGTGCCACCAAGCCTGCGCAGGTCTTCGACCAGGTGCTCGCGCAGTTGTGCGACGTAATCTTTGGTAAGGCTGGCTATATCGGCGCGCCGGTCGAGGGCGATTCCGATATCCGCTCCACGCTGGCGGGCAATATTCAAGCTGGGCTTGATGGCATGGACGCTGGGAATGCGCGCGCCCTCAAGGATGTCGAGGATTACCTCAGAGTGCAGCATCAGCGTCATTTGGATACCGCTATGGGTGATATTCAGCGCAAGTACCAGCAAAAGCCCTATGGCTGGCGCGAGGTCAATATCGCAAATGTGGTGGCGCAGCTTGTGGTTGAGCAACGCGCGCAAGTGCTGTTTGGCGGTCAGACGATCCAAGCCAACGACAATCGAATGGTGGCGTTCTTGCGCAAGGATGCCGATAAGGTGCAGGTGCGTCTACGCGTGCGTATGAGTGACCGTTTGCTGCGCGATACGGGCGATCTTATGCGTGACCTGTTTGACCTTGATACCGTGCCCTCCGATGAGGATAAGCTCGTGGCCGAGCTTAAAGAGCGCCTTGAGAGCCTTCGTCAAGCCTGCCTCGATATGGCGCACGGCTTCTATACGGGCATCAAACCGCTCTATCCGTATCCTGGCGAGAGTGAGTGCGAGAAGATGCGCTCTGAGGTCGTCGACGTTCTTAAGGACCAGAGCGAGTCCGAGGCGTTCTTGACCACGTTTACCAAGCACGAGGACCGTTTGCTCGATGCCAAGGACGATTTTGACAAGGTGGTTGAGTTCTTCGAGTCCAACCAACGAACGGCATTTGACCACGCCAAGGATTTCTTGAGCCGCACCGAGGGTATCGAGTATGCCTCCGATGACATTCCCAGCGCGGTGGAGAACGTGGCAAAGGTGCGCGAGATCCTCAAAGATCCCAAGCCCTACGGCCGCATTAAAGACCTTCAACCGCTTATGGATCCCGTCGAGGACGACATTAAAAAGCTGCTGGGCATCCGCCGCAATGAGCTTTTGCATCGCATCGAGAGCGATCTGCAAGACTTGCAGGCACAAGCAGAGAGCCAAAAGGGCTTTGTCAAACAAGCCAAGGATGCCATAGCAGACGCCGGCACCAAATACGAGTCGTTCAAAAACCGTGCCCACAGCGCTCAAAGCCTCAATGAGCTGAGCGTTGCCGCGACTAACTGGGGCAATTGGCTCAGCGCAGCAACCAACGGGATGTACGACGCTGTGGATGCGGCCCGCATACGTATGGACAACGAGCGCCGCACCACCGAAGTCACGAGTACGGGTGAGGTGGTCAAGAAAATCTCCAACAAGGGCGTTGCGTCGTCAGCGCCCACGCCTGCGCCCGTGCCCCAGCGCAAGATCAAGACCGTGCGCCGAGCCGATCTGGTCAAGCCGAGTCGTCTCTTGTCCACAGAGGACGTGGAGCGCTATGTGGACGACTTGCGCTCCCGCCTTATGCAAGCACTCGCTGCAAACGACGAGATTCGTATCAACTAGCCCGCAGAGCCACTGGCGCCAAAGCGCGCACCGGTGGCTTATGGCGTTTAGAAAGGCTCATCAACCATGAACGATTCTGCTCTTAAGAGCTTCTGCACTTGGGCCCGCACGGAGCTCATCAAAGGCGTGGAGGCGCAGATGGTGCGCTACGGCATCACCGAACCTGCACCTGCGCCCACTGGATCCGAGACCGTCAACGGCCTGCCCCTAAGTCCGGCTGAGGTCGAGCAACGCGACGAACTGCTGCGCATGCAGGCAGGGGTGGGTCACGAGGCGCTGCGCGACCGTGCTGCCTACACCTGGTTCAACCGCATCGTGGCCATTCGCTTCATGGATGCACGCGGATGGCTTCCCAGCCGTATGCGCATGCTAAGTCGTGCGGACGGCAGCCATGGCAGCGAGGCCGTGGAGAACGCACTGGACGTGGAAATAACGACGGTCGATACCGATCGCATAGCCGAACTCAAGATGGCGGGCTTGGATGAACCGCTGTGGCGTTACCTGTTTGTGGCTCAGTGCGAGGAGCTTGCCGATTGCCTGCCAGGCGTCTTTGAACGCGTGGGCGGAGCCATGGAACTGCTGCTGCCCCAGGGCCTCATGATGTCCGATGGCGTGGTGGGCAAGCTCAACGCCGTCCTCGCTGACGAGGACTGGCGCGAGGGCGTGACCGTTCTGGGTTGGATGTATCAGTACTACAACGCTGACGTTAAAGACGAGTTCTTCAAGTCCAAGCGCAAGGCAGCGGCGGAGGACATCGCGCCCGCCACGCAGCTCTTCACCCCCGAGTGGATCGTGCGCTATATGGTCGAGAACTCGCTCGGCCGTCTGTGGATGCTCAACAATCCGGGGAGTTCGCTACGCGAGCGCATGGAGTATTACATCGAGCCCGATGCTGAGCACGAGGACTTCATCCGCATTTCGAGTCCCGAGGAGATAACCCTCTGCGACCCCGCATGCGGCTCGGGCCATATCTTGGTCTATGCGTTTGAGCTGCTCTTCCATATGTACGAGGAGCGCGGCTATCGTGAGCGCGAGATTCCCGAGCTCATTCTTACTAAAAACCTTGCAGGTATGGAAATCGATTCCCGCGCGGCACAGATCGCGGAGCTGGCGCTTGCCATGTGCGCCCGCGAGCACGACCGTCGCTTCTTTAGGCGTGGCGTTCGCGCCGACGTTACCGTGCTCTCGAGCATCCCGCTAGGGGAGGACGAGCTGCCGGGTAACAAGAAGCTCGCCGAGGAGCTGAGTCATTTGGGCGAGATCGGTTCGCTGCTCAATCCCTCAGAGGACGAGATCGACGAGCTCAAGGCTGCCGTCGCGAGTTGTTCCGATGACCTTTTTGCCGCTACGGCCAAAACTAAGCTCGAAAGCGCTGCCGCCATCTGCGAGAAGCTGTCCCGTCGTTTTATCTGCACCGTTGCGAATCCTCCGTATATGGGCAGCAGCAGCTTTAACCCCTTCATGTCCAAGTGGGTCAAGAAGAACTACCCCGACGTGAAGAGCGACCTGTTCTCCAGCTTTGTCGTTCGCATGTTCAATCTCGCCAAGGACCACGGCGAGTGCGGCGTCATGTCGCCTTTCGTCTGGATGTTCATCGGAAGCTATGAGAAGCTCCGCAACGAGATTATCGACAACAGAACGCTGACTTCGCTCATTCAGCTCGAGTACTCGGGCTTCGCCGGCGCGACCGTGCCCATCTGCACCTATACGTTCCACAACTCGTTCATCAAGGGCTACAAGGGCGGCTACGTGCGCCTTTCGGACTTCGTTGGTGCTGCCGTTCAGGCTCCGAAGGCCCTCGAAGCGATCCGAAACCCCGACTGCGGCTGGTTCTACCGCCGCGACGCCGAGACCTTCAAACAGATTCCCGGCACCCCCATTGCCTACTGGGCCAGTGATGCCCTTGTTGAATCATTCTCAAAAGGAAAAAGGCTCGATGCTATTGCTACTCCGCGTCAGGGCTTGGCGACGAGTGATAATGGCCGCTTTTTGAGGAAATGGTGGGAAGTGGCGCCTTCCAACACATCGCGAGATTGCGGCGGCAGGTCCGAGGCAAAGCAGAGTGGTTCCCGCTGGTTCCCGATTATTCGGGGCGGCTCCTATCGAAAGTGGTGGGGTGACTACGACGAGGTGGTTAATTGGTTTGATGACGGTCGGGAGATGAAGGAAGCGATTCTGGCCAAGTATACTTATCTCTCTACACCTGATTTTGTAATCAAGAACCAGGGCGACTACTTCAAGCCTGCGGTTTCCTGGTCTAAAATTTCTTCCAGCCTTGCTTCCTTTAGGTTTGCGCCTCGAGGGATGCTATTTGAGGTAGCTGGTGCATGTCTTTTTGCGGAGCCGAACGAGCTTCGATACATCCAGGCTTTCTGCAACTGTTCCATTGCCGAAATTGATTTGGCGTTTATGTCGCCGACTCTAAACTTTGAGGTAGGCCAAATCGGTCAGTTGCCGATTATCCAAGATGAGGATGCCGAACCGACTGTCTGCTCACTCGTTGAAGACTCTCGCTCAATTTCAAAGGCGGACTACGATTCGTTTGAAACCTCCTGGGATTTTAAACGTAATCCTCTTGTCTAGGTGATCGTCATGGCTGAAAAGAAGAGGCACAAGCCTGTCGATAAGACTAAAATTGAATATGTCGAACCTAAGCCAAGCTGGATAAAGGCTGTTAAGGTTAATGACCCTAATGACGTCATGGGTTCTATTATTCAGTTTTTTCTGGTTGAATCTCCTTGTAAAGGTGTGAGTAGCAGAGGGATATCGCTTCTCGATTATGGATGGGCCGATAGTGTTCCTCCTAAATCCGGGTACCTTCACCGAAGATTATTGGAAGTGGCCAATCTCTGCGATGGGTCGACGCTATTTACGGCCACACGAAAAGAAGAGATGAAAAATAGGTTTGTTGATGCTGATATGCCTGGCAATTTTGCTTCAACTTGTACCTCAAATCGCGTTGTGGCGCTCATCAACAGCAATTTTGTGCTTGATTTATTTCGGATTATTAGAAATTCGTTGGCACATTGTCGCTTTCAATTGGTCGAAAAGAACGGTGTAGATTTCATTGCTTTTGAAAACGGTATGCCAGGAAAAGATCTCATTGGAGCGGATTCATTTGAGGTGAGTTCTCGTTTATTTCTTAAATGCAGCACTCTCATTGATTGGATTGCTGTGGTTAAGTCAGAGGCTGTATATGAGGCGGAAGAAATTGCCCGAAAGAAAGAGACCTCAGAACGGGAGTGGGAAAACAAACGTCAATTGGTTTTGTCTCGAATCTCGAGTGGGTCCTGCTCAAATAAAGATGAACTCGGGAAGGACTGTGAGCTATCTAAGCGTAATTTAGATAAATTGCTTGGCGAGCTGAAGGCCCAAGGGCTTATTGCTTATTCACGTTCTAATCGAAAATGGGAACTTACTGGTGACGCAAATCCGTGAGTAAGAGATGCTTCATCTTTGATTGCAAAGAACGGCGTGTCGAATGAGCTTCCAACGTTTTTTATCGCAAAGAGACTCGCTGTCTCTCGAAAGTGACCTTTTAAATGAATATTAGTCGGCGTTTTTAAATGAGAGGGCGGTCAAATATGGCCACTTTACTTCAAGAAAAATACGAGGCTCGCAAGGCCGAGGTCAACGCTCGCTTTGAGCAGCTTCGCGCCAACGAGGGGGAACTCAACCGGATTTTTGCCAAGATCTACAACATGGAGGGAGAGGTGCCCATCGAGGTCGAGGACAAGTACGTCTCGGTGGCGCGCATCTTCGATACGGCAGAAGAGATTCCGGAGAGCTACAAGGGCAACAAGTACGTGCGCACCAAGCGCGACGAGATCGCCTCGCTTATAAGCTATGCCGTGGGCTGCATGTTTGGCCGCTATTCGCTGGATGTGGACGGGCTGGTTCTGGCCGACCAAGGCGCCACAGTCGATGACTATCTGGCCAAGATGCCCGATCCCGCGCATGTGACCTTTATGCCCGATAGCGACAACGTGCTGCCCATTACCGATGACGAGTACTTTGACGACGACATCGTGCGCTACTTTATCGACTTTGTGCGCACCGTGTATGGTGAGGAGACGCTTGAGCAGAACCTGGCCTTTATTGCCGAGGCACTCGGCGGCAAGGGCGCCTCGCGCGAGGTCATCCGCGCCTACTTTTTGAAGGACTTCTTTAGGGACCACTGCCAGACCTATAAGAAGCGCCCCATCTACTGGCTGTTCGACAGCGGCAAGAAAAATGGCTTTAAGTGCCTTGTCTACATGCATCGCTATCAGCCCGACCTGTTGGCTCGCATCCGCACCGACTATGTGCATGGGCAGCAGGAGCGCTACCGTGCCCAGATCGGCTATGCCAACGATTCCCTTGCCACCGCCGAGCGCGGCGAGCGCGTGCGCTTGGACAAGCGCGTCAAAAAGCTTAACGACCAGCTCAAAGAGACTATTGCCTTCGAGGAGAAGCTGCACCACTTGGCAGACCAGATGATTAAGATCGACCTGGATGACGGCGTCAAGGTCAACTACGCCAAGTTTCAGGATGTGCTAGCAAAGATTAAGTAACTGCAGATACGGTAAGGATATTCATGCCCAAGATCGATGTAGAAGAACAGCTCAAGCTGCGGTTTTTGCAACCGTTGCCCGCATGCGTGCCGCGTCGTGTGGTGGTTTGGCACGATGCAGACGGCGAGTTTGCTCCTGAGTTTGAACGTTTGGCCGCCGAGGGCTTCGACGGTGCGGGGACTGATGACGGCGTTATGCCCGCTTACGGTGACTTTGAGCGCCCAGTGCGGTTTGTTGAGGCCTGCGAGGGCCGCATGTTTGCCGTCAAGAAGCTCGTCAACCGCGATGACCTTGTGAGCGATATCTTGCTGTATCGCCGTTGCCCGCGCGGCAGGCTTGAGGGCGATTGGCTTGCCGATGTTGAGCTGTATGCTGACCGGTTTCAAGCTGATTATCTTTCGCTTTTGGCCGATCAGCTGGGTATCGAGAATATCGATGCCGTGCGCGAGAGCTTGCGAGCGCACAAGGCGTTCTTTGATGCCAAGACCCGTTGCGCTAAGTTTGCCGCGTGTGTTCCGCATGCCTCGGGCGCATCCGATATCGAACTCGGCATCCTTACGGTGATTTTTGGCGGTAAAGAGCCTGGTGACGCGCGTCCCGCGTTTGTACTGCGTGGCTGTATGACCATGCTGCTGCACGAGGGTCCCGAGGCGCTGGCTGAGTTGGCGGGCAAGTACTGCGTGCGCGATGCCCTCTCTGCCTTCATTGTGCGTTGCTATGGGTTTGATGGGCCGCTTTACGAGCGTGACTCATTGCTTATGCTTGCATCCCATGTGCTCCTTACGGCGGCATCAACCGCGCTTCCCGAGGGAGCGCTCAAGGGGCTCGAAAGCTATGTGGCTCCCGCCTACGGTCCCTATTGCCTTGAGGCGGTGCGCACGTGGGACCAGGCCGCCGGTACCCAGGCATCGAGCGAGGACCTATTTGAGATCTGTCGTTTGGTGGAGGATGTCCGCGGGCTCTTTGCGCGGTTTGAGGCTCTGCCGATCGATGTGCTGGCCTCGCTTGATGTGTTCCCGTGCGTCAATGAGGCTGTGCTCTCGCAGTTGTTCAGCTCGTTTGCCCAGGGTGCAGACCGTGTTGAGGACGCACGCGCCTTTGCGGCGCGTCGCTGCGACCTAAGCTGGTACCGTCGTGTCGAGAGCTACTTTGACCTGCTTGCCGCTGTGGCCGATATGTGCGCGTTTAGGCAGTCGCACGCGGGCGGCTTCCATCTGGCGCAGCCCCAGCAGGTGTGGGATGCCTATTCGTCCGATTGGTATGCCATGGATGCTGCCTATCGCCATATGTGCACTGCGTATCTGCGGGCACGCTCCGTCGAGTGCGATGCGCTCGAGGAACCTGCCCGCGCCGTGGCGGACTGGGCGGAGAATCTCTACAGCAACTGGTTCTTGGCGGATGCCAATGTCTGCTGGGCGGCTGCTGCGCAAGGGGAGTGGGCCGATTGCGGCTACATCGATGGTCCCGCACGGCAGGATGAGTTTTACTGGCATGTGCTGCCCGCCTTTGTGGGTTCTGCCAAAACAACGGTCGTTATCGTGAGCGATGCGCTGCGCTATGAGGTTGCCCGCGACGTTGCGGCGCTGCTCGAGCGCGAACGCGGCGGCAACGTCAAGGTTTCTAGCATGCAGGCGGTCTTTCCCTCCATTACCGAGGTGGGCATGCCTGCGCTGCTGCCGCACCAGGTGCTTGAGCTTGCAGAGGATGGCGCGTTTGTGTTGGCTGACGGCATGCCCACTGCGACGACTCCGCAGCGCGAGGCCGTACTTACCCACGTTGAGCCCACGGCCCGCGCTTTGCGCTCGAGCGCATACCTCAACATGGCGGGAACCGAGCGCAAAGCGCTGCTCAAAGACTCCAGGCTCGTTTATCTCTACCACAACAAGATCGATGCCACGGGCGAGAAGGCAGCTACGCAGGATGACGTTTTCGATGCCTGCGCGGACACCGTGGAGGAACTTGCCGCGTTGGCGCGCCGCGTGTGCACCGACGCCCCGGGCGCGCGTGTTGTTATGACGGCGGATCACGGCTTCATCTACACGCGTCGTGAGCTCAACGAGTGCCAGATGCTCGGCAAGCCAGACCTTCCCTTCCTTGACGCTCCTGTCATGCACGGCAAGCGTCATCTGGTGGTGCCCAACGAGGCCGTGGCCAAGCTTTCGGAAGAGGCATGCGAGGTGTTTGTTAATGTTGGCATGGGACGTTTAGGTGCCGGTTTTGAGGGATTTGCCCCGCGCGAGAACGTGCACTTCAAGCGTCCCGGCGGCACTAACAACTACGTCCACGGCGGCATGAGCCTGCAGGAGCTCTGCGTGCCCGTTATCGGATTTTGGCGTGCGCGCTCGGGTTCCAAGGACTTTGTCGATACGCGCGTGGCGACGCTGCGCGTGCTAAGCGAGGGACGCCGAGTGACCAACTCGCTCTTCTCGGTCAACTTGATCCAGGAAGAACCCGCCCAAGGCAAGGTTTTGCCGTGCGAGTATGAGCTGGTGTTTACCGACGCAAGCGGCAACGAGGTGAGCGATACAGTCAAGGCGCATGCCAACAAGACTTCTGCTAACTCGCAGGAGCGCGTCGTGCATGCCAAGTTTGCGCTGCGTGCAGCGGATGGATTCTCGGCCAAGGGTCCGTACTATCTGGTCTGCCGCGAGCGCGAAACGGGCAAGATCGTTTGGCGCGAGACGTATACCATCGCTGTTTCGTTTGCCCCTGTTGCTGACTTTGGTTTTTAGGAGTGTGCCCTATGTTTGATAGCCATGACGACGATCTGTGGGAAGTCCCCTCGATTGACGTGGATGTGCCTGCGGAGGCTGCGGTGCCTGAGGTCGCGCCCGCGAAGGCCCCGGAGGCCGAGACCGCTGCGTCTGCCCCGGAGCCGGCGACTGCTGCCGCGCCCGCTGAGGCTGCGGTGGCCGCCGAGGACGAGTCCTCGACCGATGGCTATGATCAGGCTGCGGCCGAGGCTCCCGAGGATGAGGGCTACGACATGGACGGGTTGGACGGCAAGCTGCTCGAGCACTTTGGCGGCAAGATCGTGCGCAAGGACCTGACGGCCTTTATGAAGCGCGGCGCCAACGTGCCCACCTTTGTGCTGGAGTACCTGCTGGGCATGTACTGCTCGACCGATGACGAGGAAGCCGTGGCAGAGGGCCTGGATCGCATCCGCAGGATTCTCACCGATAACTACGTGCGTCCCGACGAGTCCGAGCGCATTAAGTCCAAGATTCGCGAACTGGGCCGCTTTACCATCATCGACAAGGTGACGGCCAAGCTCGACGAGTACAAAGACATCTACGTGGCATCGTTTGCCAATCTGACCATCGAGCCGTTTGTGATGCCGGCCGAGTACGTGCGCGACTATTCCAAGATTCTGCAGGGTGGTATTTGGTGCATCATGAGCATCGAGTATCGTCACCCCGTGGATGAGGAAGACGAGTTTGGCATGGAGGTCTTTGGCGACGATGCGCCGCGCCGCGCCAAGGCCAAGCGCAAAAAGCGCGGGCCCGAGGACTCTCCGTTTAGTGTGGCGTCGCTCACGCCCATCCAGATGCCCAACCTGGACCTGGATGCCATGGTCGAAGAGCGCCAGTATTTCTCGCGCGACGAGTGGCTCAACATGCTGCTGCGCTCCGCTGGCTATGAGCCCAGCGAGATTTCCGAGAAAGAACGTCTGCACTTTATCGAGCGTATGGTGCCGCTCATCGAGCGCAATTACAACCTGTGCGAGCTGTGTCCCCGCGGTACAGGTAAGAGCCACATCTACAAAGAGGTCTCGCCCTACGCCATTTTGCTTTCGGGCGGCCAGACCACCACGGCCAACCTGTTCGGCCGTATGAACTCCATGCGCGCCGACCGCGTGGGCTTGGTAGGTCACTGGGACTGCGTGACGTTTGACGAGGTCGCCGGCATGCGGTTTAAGGACACCAACGCCGTGCAGATCATGAAGGACTACATGGCGAGCGGCAGCTACGCGCGCGGCCGCGACCAGATTAACGCCGATGCCTCCATGGTCTTTGAGGGCAACATCAACGACACCGTGCAAAACGTCCTTAAGACCACGCACCTGTTTGATCCGTTCCCGCCGGAGTTTAACAACGATTCGGCCTTCTTCGACCGCATCCACTATTACCTGCCGGGCTGGGAGATTCCCAAGATGCGCTCGAGCCTGCTGACCGGGCATTACGGTCTGATTACCGACTGTCTGTCGGAGTTTTGCAAGGAGATGCGCCGCAAGGACTTTACGCACCATATCGACCGGTATTTCCGCTTCAACAGCGACTTTAACAAGCGCGACGAGATCGCCGTGCGCAAGACCTTTAGCGGCCTTGCCAAACTGCTGTTCCCCGACGAGGCCATGGACAAGGACGAAGTGCGCTGGCTGCTAGACTACGCCATTGAGGGCCGTCGCCGCGTAAAGGAGCAGCTCAAGATTATGGCGGGCGTCGAGTTTATCGACGTCAACCTGGGCTATATGGATGCCGACAACCCGCAGGACGCGCACGTGGTGCGCGTGCCCGAGCAGACCGAGGACACGCTGATTCCCGACGGGCCGCTGCTGTCCGGCCACGTATTTGGCGTGGGCAGGTCGCAGGGCGGCGAGGTTGCCGTATACAAGCTGGAGAACAAGGCCGTTGCCGGCGAGTGCAAGTTTAAGTACGAGGGCGTGGCCTTTAACAAGCCAGTGCGCGATACGCTGGAAGCCGCGTTCGACAACTTTGTGAACCTGGCGAACCGCGTGGCGCTGGGCATGCACATTGGCTCCAAGGACTACCTGCTGTTTTACAACGACCTGCAGAGCAAGGGCCTGTCCGAGGAAGTTTCGCTCGCCGAGTTTGTGGGACTTTGCTCTGCGGCGTGCAACCGCCCGGTGATGCCTGCGCTGGCGATTCCGGGAATCTTGCGCATGTCGGGCTCTATGGACGAGATCCGCGGGCTCGAGGACATTATGCGCGTGGCCAAAAACGCCGGCGCCAAGCGCGTGATTTTGCCGCTGAGTGCCATCGCGGGCCTGCAGAGCGTTTCGTCCGAGATTATCTCGGGCTTGAGCCCGGTGTTCTACATGGATGGCGATCCGGTTGATGCCGCGAAGAAGGCGCTAGATCTGTAGGAGTGCGGGCGTGCGGGCTTGCGTGCGCGTAGGTCCGCGGGCGTGTTGGCGTGTTCGAGTAGGGAGGCCTTGCCATGGCGGACGAGCGTTGCGTTGGCGAGTTGCTCGACGAGCTGTTTGGCTTTGAATCGGTAGCCAAGCGTCAGGCGGCGCTTGAGCAGTACGATCGCGGGGAACTGGTGCGCAAGGCGCGCTCCCGTGAGCTGCTGGGCGTGCTTAGGGGCGTCGAGGCTGCCGAGCACACTGCGCGCGAGTCTGCCGTGCGGGCTGTTGACGGGTATGTTCGCCGCGTTGAGGGCGCTGCGCCTGCATGCGCTCGCAAGCAGGCGGGCATTGTTGGCCCGCTGCGGATGGAGCGTCGCTATGCTGCCTTTTTGCGCATGGAGGACAAGGCCGAGCTGCTGGCCCGTTTGGAACAGACACTTGCGTTTATCGAGGTAAAGTTACGTGCGAATACGGCGGCCAGGGTCCGTACGGCGTATGATGCCGCGGGGGCTATGGTGCTGCAGGACGTGGCACGCCTGCGTGACGTGCGCGTCGTGGATGCCGTGCCCCTGGATGCCGACCTGCTGTGCACGCAGCTGGAGCAACTTCGTTGTGCCGCCGACGCAACGGACCTTGCGGGCATGATCACAGCGACGTTTGAGTCCGAGCTGAGTGCGACGGGGTTGCAGGGCGCCGCCGGGTCTGCGGGCGATGTTGCTGGTGATGTGGCGTTGGAGCGTGAACTTACCAACGTGCGCGGCGCTGCGCAGCGAGCGCGCTTGGCGGCGCAGGCGTACCGGGCCGAGCGTGCCGCCCGCGTTGCGGGGAGCACGGTTGAGCCGGTATCGTTGCCCGAGCTTGCGTGCGTTGCGATCGAGACTGCGTGCGATGCCAGGGAGCTTTCCGAGTTGCTCGCTCAGGTTAAGAAGTCGTTTGATACCTACCGTCGCGTTGTTGCCGACGGTGGGTTGTTCTGTGCGTTTGGCTCTGGCTCACCGCATGGGATTTGCCGGGGCTCGAGCTATTTAGACTACGATTCACGGCTTGACGAAGACGTGCTGGTGGGCGAGTACGACGGCGCTACCAGGCATGATGTTCGGCGCGAGGCTGCGATTCCCGAGCTTGTGGATGAGGCTTCGACTGAGGGCGGCGATTCGCTCAAGGTTGCCGTGGCACGCATGCAGGAGTTTAACGGACGGCGTTACGATGGCGTGCTGGATGAGGACCCTGCGCGCCATGTGAATGCGTTTTGGTATGGACTCAAAAAGCTCAGTCAGTATTGCGAGGCCGCCGTGCGTGTGGACGAGCGTGCTTGGGATTGCTTTATCGATAAGGTGCAGTTCGCCTACGATGAGCCCGTGGGGCGTTTGGCTGCACAGATGGACGACAAGCAGGTTGCGGCTTTTGTTGCTGCTGTGGACGCGCTCGGTGCTAGTGAGTAGGGGCTTGGCTCGATAGGAGGTTGCACCATGAAGATCGAAGTTGATGTAGACCAGCTGCGCGAGAGTCTGCTCGATCGCGCGGGGAGTGCAGCGGGCGTGGGCTTTCCGGCCGCCATGCTCGACGTAGTAGATATCGAGGACGAGTCGCCCCAAGAGCTCCTAGCCCGAGCCGAACGCGAAGGCCTCGACCTCCGCGATTTTGCCGTCGACGACGACGCGGACGATGACTACGACGCAGACGAGGACTGGTAGCCGCGATTGGACTTCAACCCCATCCCCTCAATAAGTTGCGGTGAAATAGGGACCGTTTAGGCCGGTAGAAGGCCTATTCAGTCCCTATTTCACCGCAACTTATGAGTGGGGATGGCTACGACGCTAGTGTGGCGATGACGGCTTCGTCGCCGGCGTATATGAGGGTGTTGCCGTCGGGGATGATCGTCTGGCCGTCGCGTTTGAGCATCACGACGATAAAGGGATGCTTGCCTTGCGGCACATCGCGAAGACGCTGGCCGGCCAGGCGACCGTGGGGGGTTACGGTGACCTCGCGCAGCGTAACCTCGGTACGCTCTTCAAACGTCGGCGCGGCCATCACCAGCAGATCGCCTTCCTGGATCACGGTATCGCCGTTGGGCAGCACTGGGTGCGCGCCGTCGCGAAGCACCAGGACCACGAGCATGTCCGTGGCGCTGCCGATGTCCGCGAGTGAGCGTTCGGCAAACGGATGTCCAGCGCCCACCTTGAGCTTTACAAACGACATGCCGTCCTCGTCGCGGTAGTCGTTAAAGGTGCGGCGCACGTCGCCGGTCGCATCGAACATATCGAGCTTCTTTGCCACCGCCGGCAGCAGCGAGCCCTGCACCACAATGCTCGACACGGCAATCACAAACACCAGGTCAAATAGGTCGTGTCCGCCGGGAACGCCGGCCACCACGGCAAAGAGACTAAAGACGACCGAAGCTGCTCCGCGCAGGCCCGCCCAGCTTACGAGTGCAACCTGGCGAGGGTTCGTCCTAAACGGCGCCAGCAGCATGCCTACGGCGATGGGGCGGCTCGCAAAGAGCATAAACGCCATGAGTGCCAGGCCCGGTAGCAGCATTTGCGGCAGGCGTGCGGGTGTAACGAGCAGGCCCAGCAAAAAGAAGATGGTCATCTCTGCCATCTCGGTGAGGGTGTCAAAGAAGTGCGCCATCTCGACTTTGCCGGTGATGTCGCTGGCACCCAGCACAATGCCGGCCAGGTATACAGCCAAAAAGCCGTTGCCGCCCAGGTAGCTCGGCAGCGCGTAGGCGACGATGGCCACGGCGAACAAAAAGATGGTCTGCGCGTCCTTGGCCGTTGCGTGCGCGCGTTCAATCAGGCGGCCCGCCGCCCAGCCGATGGCAAGGCCCAGGCCCACGCCCAGGATAATCTGCTTGGCCAGCAGTGCGGGAATGTTGATGTCGCCGCCGGCCGCGAGTGTAGCGAGCACAGCGGTGAGCATGTAGGCGACGGGGTCGTTGGAGCCCGATTCGACCTCGAGCAGCGAGTCGGTGCCACCTCTCAGCGACAGGCTGTGCTCACGCAGTACGCTAAAGACGCTCGCCGCGTCGGTGGATGCCACGACCGATCCCAGCAGCAGGCTGCCGATCCAGTCGATCCCCAGCGCGAAGTGGGCGAACACGCCGGTGATGCCGGCAGTGATGACGACGCCGAGCGTGCTCAGCAGCACCGCCGGCGCAGCGACGGGCTTGGCGCGGTCGATATTGGTGTTAAAGCCGCCGTAGAACATGATGAACAGCAGCGCCGTGCTGCAGACGGTTTCGGTGAGTGCGTAGTCGCTAAAGTCGATATGCGTCGGGCCGTTGACGCCCAACAGCATGCCCAGCGCGATAAAGATGAGCAGGGTGGGGAAGGGGAGTTTTTTGCCGACGGGTTTGATGGTCAGGCACAAAATGATGACGAGGCCGATAAAGAGAAGGATCTGGTTCATGGATAGTGTCCGCTCCTGGGTGGTTGGCGTGGCACGGTCAGTTGTCTGTGGTTATTTGTACCCAAAGATGGTGGGTTTATGGGGTTGGATTGCGGGCGTGCGCGATATCGTCATAGACGGCTGCCGTCTTTGCCTCTGCTCGGAAACCCTTTCCAGCTTTATTGCAACGGAGTACAATGGGTAACGTTTAAGTTCAACTTGAAGTTTTAGTTGCGGCACCGGGCTTCGGCCGCAATGCAAGGAGAGGCGTACCATGGCGATCTATGTGACATCTGATGCTCACGGGCACGTGCGTGCGCTTGACGAGGCCCTGTCTAAGATCTCGTTGACGTCCGACGACACGCTGTACGTGCTGGGCGACATGATCGATCGCGGGCCCGATCCGGTCGGCGTTATTAAGCTCGTGCGCTCGCTGCCCAACGCCCACGTGCTCAAGGGTAATCACGAGCAGATCATGCTCGATGCCATCATTGGTCAGGATCCGCTCGATGCCGAGACCTGGGATATCAACGGTGGCTGGACGACGCGCGAGCAGCTCAACGACATGGAATTTGAGGCATACGAGGAGCTCGTGCGATGGATGGCCGCGCTGCCGCTCTACGCGGTGGTCGAGACCGAGGAGCGCCCGTATCTGCTGGTACATGCTGGAATCGAGATGAAGGCGGCGCGCGCGTTTTTGCTTGAGCATGGCGTCGATTGTGCCGATGGCGTCGGAGCGGTGGATGCCGATCGCGAGCTGCTGCAGCAGATGCTCGCGGTGCAGTCGTCCGATGACCTGCTATGGATTCGTCACGGCTATTGGGATGTGCCGACCGGGCTGCTTTCTGCCGAGGGCAAGGGCCCGGTCGTGGTGAGCGGCCACACGCCCACGGTATCGCTTGGGCGCTATTGCGAGGTCGGTGGTCTGGCGGGGCTCGATGAGGAATCGGGACGAGGGCAGATCGTGCGCTTGGGCGGCGAGGACACTGCCGGCGTGCCCGATCGCATCGATATCGATTGCGCCGCCGCCACCGGCTCCGAGTTCGGTCGCGTGGGCATCCTGCGGCTCGATGATGGGGCGGAGTTCTACGCGAACATCAACCCGGGCGAATAATCGGTGCAAGGGGTAGCTAATTTTGGACGGGGCCTTTTTTGACTACTTTTGCCCTTCTGCCCGCAAATTGATTTTTCAGGGACGGGGATTAAATAATCATTTGGCTGCCCGCTGGCTAAATGAGTAGACTTATTTGGAAATGCCGAGCACCCAACATATTTGCCTCAATAAAACCGCTGGTCACGGACTTGTGCTTTGTCGGTGTGGTCCGGGATTCGGTAAAAGTCTACTCACTTAGTTTTGCGTGTCCGCAACGAGACTCCAGCCGGGGTGATTCCACCGCAAATTAGCTTCTCCCATCGCCGCAATTAGGCGCCGTACGGATTCCGGTCCCTCTCTATGCGTTGGCGGATGCGGGCGTACTCGATAATCAACAGTACCAGCAGTAGGGCCATGATGGCTAGGTAGCTCACGATGGCGCCCATCAGGCCGAGCAGATTGATCAGAATCACCGGGAGCACCACGCTCATGGCAAAGCAGATCAGGTAGATCTTGGTGACGTCTCCAGCGTGGCGCAGCACCGTGATGATGGCGTAGATAAAGTCGATGGCCGCGGTGACGCCGCCGGCGACGACCATCAGCAGCGCCAGCGTACGGTAGCGTTCAAAGCTGAGACCGTACATAAAGCTCATGAGGGGAATACCGGGACCTGCCATAAATGCGGCGCACACGCCGGTGATGACCACGATCAGCGCCATAACGGCAACAATAATCAGGTCAAAGCGACGACGCTTGCGAGGATTAGCCCAAATGCTCGACAAGCGCAGGAGCTGCGGTTTATAGACAAATCCAATGCTCAACAGAATAGCCTGAGCTGGAAAAAACAGGGCATTAAAGTACAACTGGTATTTGTAGGCCAGTGTTCCTTCCATCACAAACTTGGGCATGCTCTCGATAAGATTGAACAGGAATAGCGCGCCAAAGAGTGGGGCGCACTGGACAAACAGGTGGCCGACCTCGCGCAGGCTTACGCGGCGCGATTTTTCGGTCTCGAGCAGGGCGAGCGGCGCGGTGACCAGCACGAGCGAGGCGATCGCGGCGATGCCCATGGCAATGGCCGCGATGGGCATGCTACGCGTGAAGAACAGCGCCACGCTGAAGACCGCGATGACGCCGACGGAGCGTAGCGTTTGACTCATTCCAGCCAAGTAGAGCTTGTCGGCCTGCTGCAGGCGGCCTTCGTACACGTCGGCGACGCCGTCGATGACCTTATACAGGTAGACGCCCAGGCCGATCGTCGCCATCTGCGTGTCGTAGCCGCGGGCGCTGCTGTACATGAGGCCGCAGCCTAGGGCGAGCGCTCCGCAAAGCCAGCGGTTGAGCTGGTAGGAGGCAAAGGACGTCTTTTCGTCGATGTCCGAGACCTGGAAATTGCGCACGCCGTAGTTGCACGCGATCATGATGAGCGTGCCGGTGACAAAGGCGATGGAGAACTTGCCGGCTTCTTCGGCGCCCACGAGCTGCGTAGACACGATGGTGAGCAACGGAAACGCCAGACCCCACACGGCGGTGCCGAGGGTGTTCCAAAGATAGTCGCGGCTGGTGGCGTGCTCTTCGTATTCAGCCTCTTGCGTGGAGAACCCGCCGCCGTAGACGGCGCCGAGCAGACGGTTCCACCAAGCGTTGACCATGCGGCGGACGGGGCCGGGCTCCCGATCGCGTTCGCGCCGGCGACGTGTGGCTTGGCTGCTATCGGGCCCGCCGGCGTTGCGCTGACTCAGCTCTTGGATGCGTGCGAGTTCCTCGGCAGTGTGCGAGGCAGGGAAGAGGCCGTTCTCGATGCGGCCGCCCTGGGCCTTCGCGGCGCCGTCTCTCGATGCAGCGGGGTTGGAGACGCCGTTGCGGCGGGCGATGGCGCGGCGAATGCTATCGAGGGGCGTGATGCTCAAAGCGGGGTCCTTTCTATTGCTGCGCTCTAGTATAGACACCGCGGTGTCCGCTCGTGTTTTTGAACAGGTTGTTCGATAATTTCGGCGGCGCCATTCGGTAGTCGGCACTTAGGGACGTTCCTTATGTGCAGGCACTTTGGGAACGTCCCTAAGTGCCGGCATCTGGGGACACTCCTTGGCTGTTGCCTGTTCAAGAGTGTCCCCAACGACTAGTCGTTTAAGAACGTCCCCAATGACTAGGCCGCTTGCGTGCGATTTTTGACCGTTGGGCGGGCGCTTCGCCGTTGCCGCAAAAACGTTTTTGCATATCGGGTACAACGGGCTTAACGTGAGTAAAGTGCGCGCCGCGTCCACGTGTCGCGCTTTTAAAGGAGGCCCCATGCCAGGTGTTACCCCCGCAGAAGTTCTGTCCAACTTTGGCATCACGCTGGTCGAAGATCCCGCCGAGAACCAGCCCCGCCTGCTGGTCGACCTGCCGGCAGCCGAGCTCGTCGAGCATGCGATTCGCCGCGAAGAGGGCCGTATGGCCTCCAACGGTGCACTCGTGATCGAGACGGGGGAGCGTACCGGACGTTCGCCCAACGACCGCTTTATCGTTGATACGCCCGACGTGCACGACAAGATTGCCTGGGGTGCCGTCAACCGCCCGCTGTCCGTCGAAAGCTACGAGGTCATCAAAGCCGGCATCGTCGACTATCTCAACGAGCGCGATGTGTTCGTCACGCGCGGTATGGCCGGCGCCGATCGTAACCATACGCGTCGCCTGCTTGTCGCCTGCGAGCGTGCCAGCCAGGCGCTCTTTATTAAGCAGATGCTCGCCCGCCCGCTTGCCCGCGAAATCGCGCGCACCGGCGAGCCGGACTTCTGCGTCCTTGCCGCGCCAGGTTACCAGTGTGACCCCGCCATCAAGGGCCTCAACTCCAGCGCCGCGGTGGTCATCAACTTCCAGGAGCGCGTGATTCTGGTCGCGGGCACCGGCTACTCCGGTGAGATCAAAAAGTCCATCTTCAGCGTCATGAATTACCTGCTGCCCGTCGAGGATGACGTACTGCCCATGCATTGCTCGGCCAGCATGGATCCCGTCACGCACGAGACCGCGATTTTCTTTGGCCTGTCGGGCACCGGCAAGACCACGCTTTCGGCCAACCCCACGCGCCTGCTGATCGGCGACGACGAGCACGGTTGGTCCGACATGGGCATCTTTAACGTCGAGGGCGGCTGCTACGCCAAGTGCGAGGGCCTGGACGTGTTCCACGAGCCCGAGATCTTCAACGCCGTCCGCTTTGGCGCCATCTGCGAAAACGTGGTGCTCGACGAGAATCGCAAGCCCAACTACGACGACGTCTCGATCACGCACAATACGCGCGTGGCCTACCCTGTGGAGCACATTCCCAACGCGTGGACCAAGGGCATGGGCACCACCCCGAGCGTCGTGCTGTTTTTGACCTGCGATGCCTTTGGCGTGCTGCCGCCCATCTCGCGCCTGACGGCCGACGCCGCCATGTATCACTTTGTGACGGGCTTCACCGCCAAGATCCCTGGCACCGAGGTCGGCGTCACCGAGCCCACGCCCACGTTCTCCTCGCTGTTTGGTGAGCCGTTTATGCCGCTCGATCCTATGGTCTACGCCAAGATGCTCGGTGAGCGTATCGCCGACGGCCGCACGCGCGTCTATCTGGTCAACACCGGCTGGATTGGCGGCGGCTACGGCGTGGGTCATCGCATCGAGCTGGCCTACACGCGCTCACTGGTCGCTCGCGCCCTCGACGGCACCATCGAGGACAGCGAGTTTGTGCACGACGATATCTTTAATGTCGACATTCCCACTACGTGCCACGGTGTGCCCGATGGCATCCTGGTGCCGCGCCAGTACTGGCAGAGCACCGCGCGCTACGACGAGGCGGCGCACAATCTGGCGGTGATGTTCGAGGAGAACTTCGAGAAGAAGTACTCGCACCTGCCCGAGTCCGTCAAGGCTGCCGGTCCGCACGCCCAGGTGTCCGCCGACGCCCGCCATCGCGGCCGCGGCTTGCTGGGGCTCCGCCACTAGCGTCGCCTCAGACCCAAAACCACCACAAAGGGGACAGGCACCTTTGTGGTGGTTTTGCTCGCGCGGATGACTCAGGTTACAATACGCCTGACATATCGCCCCCTTCTCCGGATGGGGGCAGCGTAAGCGCTCTTGTGGCGGCACCGTAGGACTTTGAAGGTGGCCGTCGTAAGGGCGCTTTTTAGGTGCCCTCGCTCGGGCGCGCACAATGAAGGGAGAGCGTATGAAGAGCTTTATTGCCGAGGATTCATTCTGGGAGCTGTTTCCGCGGGCAGCGGTCGGCGTTGTGGTTGTGAAGGGCATGAAGCCCGCGGCTCAGATTCCTCAAGAGGACGTGGACGCGATTGCGGCGCTGCTCGATCGCGCCAACATCGATGCGGAACGCCACCTGACGAGTGATACCATCAGCGAGAATGCGCCGGTTAAGGCTTGGCGTGACGCGTACCGGCTGTTCAAGACCAAGAAGGGCGCGCGTTGCTCAGTTGAGAACCTGCTCAAACGCGTGCTCAAAGGGAAGCCGGTGGGCCACATCACGCCGGCGGTGGACATCTATAACACGGTGTCGCTGTCCTACGCGCTGCCCGTTGGCGGCGAGGACCTGCATGCGATTGAGGGAGATCTTCGCTTGAAGGTGACCGACGGTGGCGATGCGTTCTTGCCACTTGGCGAGGAAGCGGATGACCCGACGCTGCCCGGCGAGCTCGCCTACATTGACGATGCGGGCGCCGTGTGCCGCTGCTGGAACTGGCGCGATGGCGTTCGAACGGCTCTATCCGACGATTCGGCCGACGCATTCCTGGCGATTGAGTGCGTAGAGCCCGAGCGAATGGGGGACTGCCAGGCTGCCATCGATCGCTTGGCCGAGCTGCTTGAGCGCTATCTGGGAGCGACGGTTGTCGTTAAGACGCTTGTGACCCGCGACAATCCCTGTGTGGAGCTGTAGCGGCGCCTAGAACCTATTGATGCCCAAAACCACCACAAAGGCGCCTGTCCTTTGTGGTGGTTTTTATGTTGATGGGTCAACAAATGAGGCACGCAGGGCTGGCGTCCGCTGGGTACGGTTAAGATGTTAACCCGTTAGCATCATGCAAGCGAAAGGCGGTCGTCTCCCATGCAGCAGAACGACGAGACACGTTTTGAGGATTTTGTCGGACTGATCAGCGGGCTCTACAAGGAGATTCAGCGCATCAAGACGTCCGAAGGCGCAAGGCTCGGCCTTAAGGGCTCCGACGTCATGTGCCTGTACTATCTTGAGCGCAGCAAGGACGGCCTGACCGGCGCCGACCTCGCCCGCATGGCAGGCGTGACCCGCGCCGCCGTCTCGCGTACGCTGGCGCATCTGGAGGAGGGTGGCTACGTCGAGGTCGATGATTCGGGCGATGCCGCCGTTAAGTATCGTGCTCCGGTGCGCCTGACCGCTCTGGGCGGCGAGAGCATGAGCGAGGCGGACCGCATCATTCGCGAGGTGCTCGATACCACCGGTAAGGCTATGGGTGTGGAGCAGCGCGAGCAGATGTATGCGTCGCTGCGCACGATTCTCAACACCCTGCGCGAGATCTAAGGCCGCCAAGGCATTTGCTTCCAATTAACAACTGCATAGTCCCGTTTGAGTGCGTATGCCGTGCCGGGGCATTGCTGTCAAAATTCCCCGCGAGAGGTCCGCGAAAGAAAGGATTCGCTATGTCCATTCGTATTATTACCGATTCCGCGAGCGATATGTCGCCGGCTGAGCACCCCGCTCTGCGTGTTCTGCCGCTGTCCGTCACCTTTGGCACCGATGTGTACATGGATGGCGTCGACATCGATCATCAGCGCTTTTACGAAATGCTCGTGGAGCGCGATGAGCTGCCCAAGACCGGCCAGGTCAACCCGTACGCGTTTTCGCAGGCTATTGCCGAGGCACGTGAGGCCGGCGATGAGGCTGTGATTATTACCGTGGGCGCTAAGCTTTCGGGCACCAATCAGAGTGCCCGTACCGCACTTGCCGAGGCGCCGGGCGGCGACGTGTTCGTGGTAGACAGCAATAACGTCACCCTGGGCGAGCGTGTCCTGGTCGAGTATGCGCTGCGCCTGGTGGACGAGGGCCGCAGTGCGGCTCAGATCGCGGCGGCCGTCGAGGCCGTCCGTGACCGCGTGGTCGTCATCGGCCTGCTCGAGACGCTGGAGTACTTGGTGCGCGGCGGTCGCCTGTCTGCTGCTGCGGGCGCAGTGGGCACGCTGCTCAACGTGAAGCCCGTAGTTGCCGTCGAGGACGGCCTGATCGTGCAGCTGGGCAAGGCTCGTGGCTCCAAGAACGGCCGCAACCTGCTCAACCAGAAGGTCGAAAAGGCGGGCGGCGTCGACTTCTCCATGCCGCTGGCGCTGGGCTATACAGGCCTTTCGGACGCCGTGCTCAAGAAGTACATCGAGGACAGCGCCGCGCTGTGGGCCGGCCATGTCGAGAATGAGCTGCCCATCCACACCATTGGCGCCACCATCGGCACCCACGTAGGTCCCGGCGCCGTAGCCGTAGCCTTCTTCCGCCCCGCCAACTAGCTTTCCGGTCAAAACCACCACAAAGGGGACAGTGAACTGCCTCCCATTTCTTGGACATCGGGAAATGGGAGGTTTTCCATGAGTATAGA